>CANEZL010000011.1 GCA_947444195.1 Methylobacteriaceae bacterium
GAGGACAGGCTGTCCGACGCCCTGCACGAACGCCTCGCGAGCCGCTTCGTGGACAGGCGCACCAGCGTCCTGATGCGGCGCCTGAGAGAGAATACGATGCTCGAAGCCCAGATCACCGCCGACGGTGACGTCACCGTCGAGGGTCAGCACGTCGGCCACCTGCACGGATTTCTGTTCGTGCCGGATGCCAGCGCCGAAGGCCAGGAGGCCAAGACGCTGCGCAGCGCCGCCGAGAAGGCGCTCGGACCCGAGATCGAGGCGCGGGCCGAGCGCTTCGCCTCCGCCGCCGACGCGGCCCTGGTGCTCGCCCATGACGGCATCATCCGCTGGACCGGGGCCCCGGTGGCCAAGCTCGCCCCCGGCGACAAGCTCTTCGCCCCCCAGCTGCGGCTTCTCGCCGACGAGAGCCTCGCCGGCCCCGCCCGCGAGCGGGTGGAGGCCCGGCTCGACGCCTGGCTGAAGGCCCATGTGGTGCGGCTCCTCGGCCCCCTCATGGAGATCGAGACCGCGGCCGACCTCACGGGGCTCGCCAAGGGCATCGGCTACCAGGTGGTGGAGGCGCTGGGCGTGCTGGAGCGCGCCAAGGTCGCCCACGAGATGCGCACCCTCGATCAGGACGGGCGCGGGGCCCTGCGCCGGCACGGCGTGCGCTTCGGCGCCTATCACATCTTCCTGCCCGCGCTCCTGAAGCCGGCGCCGCGCACGCTCGCCGCCCAGCTCTGGGCCCTGCGCAACGGCGGCCTCGACCAGCGCGGCCTCGACGAGATCGCCCATCTGGCGAGCTCCGGCCGCACCTCGATCAAGGTGGACCCCGAGATCGCCAAGGGCCTCTACCGGGCGGCGGGCTTCCGCGTCTGCGGCGAGCGCGCGGTGCGCGTGGACATCCTGGAGCGGCTCGCCGACCTGATCCGCCCGGCCGTGGCCTACCGCCCCGGCACCACGGCGGGCGTGCCTCCGGCGGGCACCGCCGACGGCGACGGCTTCGTGGCGACCGTGGGCATGACCTCGCTGGTCGGCTGCTCGGGCGAGGATTTCGCCTCGATCCTGAAATCCCTCGGCTACGTGGCCGATAGCCGGCCGGGCCCGGCCATCACCGTGCCGCTGTTGGCCGCCGCCGCGACGGAGCCGGCCCGCCCGGTCGCCGCCGGATCCGCGCCCGAGGCGGCCCCGGAGACGGAGGAGGCCGCGCAGGCCGCCCCGGAGACCGCCGAGGCCCCGGCGGACGCCGCTGCGGAGGCGCCCGTCGTCGCCGCCGAGGTTGAGGCCGAGCCCGTCGCCACCGAAGCGGCCGACGCGGCGGCGCCCGAGACGTCCGAGGCAGCGCCATCCGAGCCCGAATCCGAGCCGGCCTCCTCCGAGCTGGAGGCGGCGCCGTCCGAGCCCGTGGCGGTCGCCGACCCGGCGGATGCCGCGCTCCCCGGCGAGCCCGCGTCCGAGACCGTGCCTGAGGCCGCCGCCGAGGCGCAGCCCGAGACCGCGGCGCAGGACGCCGCGGCGGAGCCCCGGGACGGCGCCGCGGAATCCGCGGAAGCCGGGGCCGCCGAGCCCGCCGCTGAGGCCGAGCCTGCCGCTGAGGCCGAGCCGGCCCTGGTCGAGGTCTGGCACCTGCAGCGCCATCAGCGACCGGCCCATCAGCGGCCCCGTCCCCGCGGCGGTGCCGGCCGCGGCCGCGAGGGCGGCGCCGAGGGCGCGCGCGACGCCCGCCCGCCGCAGAACCGCAACCGGCCCGAGCAGAACCGGAGCCAGGAGGGCCGTCCCCCCAGGACCGATCGCCCCGAGGGCGACCGCCGCGGGCGCGACGAGGCGCGCGGTCCCCGGCGCGAGCGCTTCGAGGGCTTCCGCCCCGAGCGGCGCGACGAGCACCGCCAGGCCGGGCCCCGGCCCGACCAGCGCCCGCCCCGGCGCGAGCGGGCTCCCGATCCGGATTCGCCCTTCGCCAAGCTCGCCGCCCTGAAGGCGCAGCTCGAGGGCGGCGACCCGAACAAGCGGTGAGGGCGCGGCGGTCCGCCTCGCCCGCGTCCGGACGCGGGGCCGGCCCGCGGGCCGCCCGATGAAGGACGGGCAGCAGCGCCTCGACAAGTGGCTGTGGTTCGCGCGCTTCGCCCGCACGCGCTCCCTCGCCGCGCGGCTGGTGAGCGAGGGGCATGTCCGCGTGAACGGCAAGCGGGCCGAGGCGCCCGCCAAGGGCGTCGCCGTCGGCGACGTGGTCACGGTGGCCGCCGCCCACGTCACCGCCAGCGTCCGGGTGCTGGATCTCGGCCAGCGCCGCGGGCCGGCGCCCGAGGCGCGCGGCCTCTACGCCGACCTGTCCGGTCCCGGTCCCAGCCTGGAATCATTGTAAAGGGGTCACAGCCATGCGCCGGCCGCGCGAGTCCGCCACCGCGCGCTTGTCAGCCCTCCGGGCAGCGGCTAGACGCTTCCGACCCGGGCCGGGTTCGGCCCGACCAGCACTGAAGCGCGTAGGAAGGCCGCCCGAGAGGTCGTCCGGGACTGGCCGCCCCAGTGGCTCTCGAGCGAAACGCCCGGTTCCGGGCGGACCCCTCCCGGCGCGGCGGGCGTTTCGCGAGACGCCGCGAGGCGGGCCGTCCGGGCCGAAGGCATCGCTTCCGCGGAGCGCGCGGATCGAGGACGAACATCCGCCCATGACCTACGTCGTCACCGACAACTGCATCAAGTGCAAGTACATGGACTGCGTGGAGGTCTGTCCGGTGGACTGCTTCTACGAAGGCGAGAACATGCTCGTCATCCATCCCGACGAGTGCATCGATTGCGGCGTCTGCGAGCCCGAATGCCCGGCCGAGGCGATCAAGCCCGACACGGAGCCGAGCCTCGAGGCGTGGCTGAAGCTCAACGCCGACTACGCCAAGAACTGGCCGAACATCACGCAGAAGAAGGACGCCCCCGCCGACGCCAAGACCTGGGACGGCGTGGCGGGCAAGCTGGAGGCGCATTTCTCGCCCAAGCCCGGCTCGGGCGACTGATCCCGCCGCGCCGGGGCCCGCCGGACCCCTCGCGCAGGCGCGGGGCGACCGAAGACGGGGTACGTTAATCCATGCACGGCGCGGGGAGCGGCCCTGCGCGGCATGGGGGAGACGGCGCCGCCGCGCAGTGCGCAAGTGGGAATCGCGTCCTCCGCGCCCGCGCCGCGCAAGCCCGCACGCCTTTGATTTGCCGGGTCGATCGTGCTATACGATCGGTCTGCCGTCGCTCGTGCCTGACGTGCTCCCTCCGCGCTTCGAAACGCAGTTCCGCACTCTCCATGGAACGAGGTTGCATCCGAACGACCGTTGCGGGCCTCTCGCCCCTGCGGTCGCTCGGACATGGCATGTCGACGGCCGCACCTGGGAGCTGCCGGCTCCGTCCCGCGGGGCGGGCGGTCCGGCGGCCGGTGTTTGAGGCCGGGTGTCCCGCCCCGGGTGAACACGGTTCGATGCGGGTGCGCAAAGCCCGCACGATGTTCGGAGGCCCTTCTCGCATGACGACAGCCAAGAAGACCACGGCAGGCCGCCAGGGGTTCAAGACCGGCGAGTCCGTCGTATACCCGGCGCACGGTGTCGGTCGTATCGTCGCGATCGAGGAGCAGGAAGTCGCCGGCTTCAAACTGGAGCTGTTCGTCGTCTCGTTCGAGAAGGACAAGATGGTCCTGCGCGTGCCCACCGCGAAGGCCAACAGCGTCGGCATGCGCAAGCTCTCCGAGCCGGACGTCGTCAAGAAGGCCCTCGACGTGCTCACCGGCCGCGCCCGGGTGAAGCGCACCATGTGGTCGCGCCGCGCCCAGGAATACGAGGCCAAGATCAATTCCGGCGACCTGCTCTCGGTGACCGAGGTGGTGCGGGACCTCTTCCGCTCCGAGGCGCAGCCCGAGCAGTCCTACAGCGAGCGCCAGCTCTACGAGGCGGCCCTCGACCGGATCGTGCGCGAGATCTCCTCGGTGAACCGCATCACCGAGACCGAGGCGCTCAAGCTCATCGAGCAGAGCCTCGCCAAGTCCCCCCGCCGCGCCAAGGCCGAGGCGGAAGCCGAGGCCGATGCCGAGGGCGACGACATCCAGGAAGAGGCCGCCTGAGGCCGGGGCCACGCCCCTTCCACGGATCGAGGCCCGGCGCGGTTTCCGCCGGGCCTTTTCTTTTGTCCACAGCCCAGTGCGCGGCCGGGGCTGGCCGCCGCGCGGAACTGACACATCTGCCCGTGTGCGCTCCGCCCGAATCCGCTCGTCTCAAGCCATCGTCCCATCCTTGCGCGAAACCCGCCGCGCGGCGGGAACCTTCGTGTGCGCTGCACCGTTGCCCCGGCGCTTGGCCGAGGTCCGGGCGGTGTGCCCATGCGCCGCCGCAGGCGACCGACGCCGCAGAGCGCTCGACAGAAAGAGGCAGGCGGGGATGGCGGAAATCGCAGGGATCCGGCGGCAGTTCATACGAACCGCGATGGAGGCGCCCTTCCTGGCACGGGAAGAGGAGCGCGGCCTCGCCATCCGCTGGAAGGAGCAGCGCGACGAGCGCGCCCTGCATCGCCTGATCTCGGCCCATATGCGCCTCGTCATCGCCCTCGCCGGACGCTTCCGCCATTATGGCCTGCCCATGGCCGACCTCGTCCAGGAGGGGCATGTGGGCCTGATGGAGGCCGCCGCCCGCTTCGAGCCCGAGCGGGACGTGCGCTTCTCGACCTACGCCACGTGGTGGATCCGCGCCTCGATCCAGGACTACATCCTCCGGAACTGGTCGATCGTCCGCGGCGGCACCTCCTCCGCCCAGAAGGCCCTGTTCTTCAACCTGCGCCGCCTGCGCGCCCGCCTGATGCAGTCCACCGAGGAGCGCGTCGGCGACGAGATCCACCGCCGCATCGCCACCGCCATCGGCGTCTCCCGCGAGGACGTCGCCCTGATGGACGCCCGCCTGTCCGGCCCCGACATGTCGCTGAACGCCCCCGTGGGCGAGGAGAGCGAGGCCTCCTCCGAGCGCATGGACTTCCTCGTGGACGGGGCGGCCCTGCCCGACGAGACCGTGGGCGCCGCCGTCGACGGCGAGCGCCGCCTGAGCTGGCTGCAGCAGGCCCTCGGCGTTCTCTCGGAGCGCGAGCTGCGCATCCTGCGCGAGCGGCGCCTGGCCGAGGAGCAGGCCACCCTCGAGGCCCTGGGCCATCGCCTCGGCATCTCGAAGGAGCGCGTCCGCCAGATCGAGAACCGCGCCCTGGAGAAGCTGCGCCGCGCCCTGGCCGAGCGCTTCCCCGCCGCTACCGGCAGCCCCTACGTGGGCTGAGCCCGGGACGCTCCGCTCTCTGAAGACGACGAACCCGGCCAGGAGCCGGGTTTTTTCGTTCCACGGCGTGAACGGGAACGATCCGCCGCGCCGGAAACGGTTCGCCCCCCGGGACGTACCGCTTCCGGCCGCGGGCGGCGTTCCTCAGCGGGCGGGCGAGGGGGCGGTGGAGCCGGTCGCCTCGGGGGTGCCGGGCCGGAAGCTCCAGAGCTCGGTCGGCAGGCTGCGCGGGGCGTCCGGCCGGTAGTCGGCCGAATCCTGGATGTGCGAGGTGGTCAGGTAGATCGTCCCGTCCGGCCCCTCGCTGAGGGTATCGGGCCAGCGCAGCCGGGCATCCCGCAGCAGGACGGTGAGGCCGCCCGCGCTGCCCGCGAGGTCGCGGACCTTCACGGAATCGTCCTGCGGCGAGGTCACGTACATCCGGCCGTCCTTGCGGGCGACGAGCAGGCCGTCCGCCGGGCCGTTCTCGCCCACCGTGACGATCTTGGAGGCCAGGGTCGTGTCGGTCAGCATCTCGGGCACCACCGCGGCGGTGGCCCAGCCGGTCAGCGCCTCGGTCGGCAGGCTGTAGAGGGTCTTGCCCTTGATCGCCTGCCAGTAGAGCGTCTTCCCGTCCGGGGAGAGCGCGATGCCGTCGGCGGCGAACTCGACGCCGCGCCCGTCCGGCCGGCGCAGGGGCTTGCCGTCATAGGTCACGGTCACGCTCCTGTCGGGCATGGTGGAGGCGTGGCCCGAGAGCACCCGCCGCGCCTTGCCGCTGTCGAGATCGACCACGATCAGGGCGCCCTCGGCCCCGGAATCGGTGAGGTAGGCGGTCTTGCCGTCCGGCGCGATGCGTACGTCGTTGAGGTAGGAGGCCTGCATCACGGTGCTGGTGTCGAAGGGGATCGTCTTGATGACCCGGTTGGTCTTCAGGTCGATCCCGACGAGCTTCGGCCCGTCCTTCACCACGGCGCCCATGGCGGGGGCGGCGGCGTCCACCACCCAGAGCCGGTCCTGCCCGTCGGCGACCACGCTCTGGACGCAGACGAAGTGGTTCTTCGGGTCGACCTCGTCCTTGCGGGCGTTGCGCCAGGAATTCCACTCCGCGTCCGGATAGGCCACCGCCTTGCCGTCCTTCACCTCGGCCACGGAGACCGGGGCATCCTCGCTCCAGCGCGGGAAATTCACGAAGACGCGCCCGTCCCGCGCCGCGGTGACGCCGGTGACCTGATGCCCGAAGCGGGCCACCTCGGTGAGGGCGGGGCTTCCCGCCGCGGCCGGGCCCGGGGCCCTCGCGGCCTCCTGGGCCTCGGCGCCCCAGGCCGCGCCGGCCAGGAGGAGTGCGGCCAGGGCGGCCGCCTTGCGGGGCCCCGCCGCGATCGGGGTCTGGAGCTTGGTCGCGCGCATCGTGTCAGCCTTGTCCGGAGAGAACCTCGTCCCCGACCAACGCGGCGGTGCCCCGCCAAGCTTCCTCCTTCAGCCGGGCCGCGCCTCGGTGCCGGCGAGCGCCTGCGCCATCCGCTCGATCCGCTCGGCCGCCGCGACGAGCCCCTGCGCGAGGCCCGCCTCCTGCACGGCGCGGATCTCCGCCGCGCTGGCGGCCGCCTCCCGCAGGCGGCCCGCCTCGGCCTCGGCGGCGGCGAGGCGCCGCTTCGCCTCGGCGAGCTCGTCGGCGATGGTGAGGGCGGCCATCACCTGGAGGCGCATGTCCCCGATCTCGCCGAAGGCCTTGCGCATCTCGCCGACCCGGGCGCCGAGCCCGGCGGCGAGTTCGGCCAGATGCCCCTCCTCGCCCTCGCCGCAGGCCATGCGGTAGCTCTTGCCGTCGATGGTGACCTGGATCTGGGGCATCGTTTCAGGGGGCGTGGGCGGAAGGGGAGGGGAAGGGGAGGGGAAGGGGGGCGGCGTTCAGGCCTCGGGATCGCGGGCGATGGCGTCCGAGACGGTCTCGATCGCCCGGTCCAGGCGCCGCTCGACCTCGGCGGCCGCGGATTCCACCGCGACGAGGCGGGCGCTCGCCGCGTCCAGGGCGGCGGCGAGGCGGGCGCGGTCCTCGGCCATGATCGCGAGTTCCGTGTCGCGGTCGTCGGGCGCCGCATCCGCCGCGACGCGGCGCGCCACCCCCGCCTCCAGGCGGGACAGGGCCACGTCGAGCCGCTGGAGGGCGGCATCGACCGTCGGCGTGGCAGGGGAGGCGGAAATCATCGGGAGGATCCTGCGAGCGGCATGCCGGTGCCGGGAGCATCGTCCTGAATATCGGATCCGGGAGAATGCTCCAGCCTATTGTGCCCGGATCGCATGTCCCGAGAGCCGGGCCCGTCTCCCGGGACGATGCGCGGGGCACGGGGCGAGATCCGGCTTCCCGGGGGCGTCCTGCGGCCGCGGCGAGGCAGGGCGCACCGGCGGAAGCGGGTTGCCGCCGCGCGGCCGGTATGCTTCCGCTGCGGTCGCGATGTCCCGCGCGACCGCCCGAACCCGGAACCCAACGATGAGCGAGCAGCACTACACCAAGACGGCCAAGGTCCTGCACTGGCTGATGGCCGCCATCTGGATCGCCGCGTGGTTCCTCGGTGCCGCCGCCGTCTACATGCGCGACGCCTGGAACCCGCAGCACGGCCTGACCTTCGTGCACAAGGCGCTCGCCAGCACCCTGCTGTTCCTCATCGTGATCCGCGTGGCGTGGCGGCTGACCCATGCCGGGCCGGGCCTGCCCGACAGCATGAGCCCGCTGATGCGGCGGGCCGCGGGCCTCGGCCATCTCGCCCTCTACGCGGTCGCCCTCGTCGGGCTGCCCCTGTCCGGCTGGTTCTGGAGTTCCGTTGCCGGCAAACCGATCATGGTCCTCGGCCTGTTCCAGCTGCCGCCGCTCACTGAGCCGGCAAAGGCCTATTACGACCTCGCCAAGCAGATCCACGTGGTCCTGGCCTGGGGCACGGGCGCCCTCGTGCTCGGCCACGTCCTCGTCGCGCTCAAGCACCACTTCGTCGACCGCGACGGCGTGCTGCGCGGCATGCTGCCTGGATCCTCCGCCCCGGCCGGCCGTGCCTGAGCCCGTCCCCGATATCCCCTGCCGATCCCGGGTGGAATCCGGATGCGCCGCCCGCCGTTCCGGTGAACGGCGCCGTTTGTCACGGCCTTTCGTTTGACAGGTCGGGGACCCATGTTAGACAGCCGCCGCGTGCCCTCCGGGGTGTGCTGGAACAGCCGGAACCCCGCCTCGTGACACTCCCTCGGCCCCTGCGCGCACCGTCCGCGGATCGGATGATCCCGGACGCGCCGGCGCGGGCGGGCCGGCACGGGTCCGCAGCGGCCCCGGTTCATCGCCGGTTCAGCACCGGTTGCCACAGAGCGGTGCCGCGCGCGGAGTCGCCCTCCGTCCCCCGCCGCACCGCATTCCGCTTCGGACGTCCGCTGCGCGGCGCCCCCACCAGGTAAGGAGTCACGCCGTGACCGTGAAGGTAGCCATCAACGGGTTCGGGCGCATCGGCCGCAACGTCCTGCGTGCCATCCACGAAGCCGGCCGCACGGATATCGAGGTGGTCGCCATCAACGACCTCGGCCCGGTCGAGACCAACGCGCACCTCCTGCGCTACGACTCGGTGCACGGCCGCTATCCCGGCGAGGTCGCGGTGGACGGCGAGTTCCTCGTGGTCGACGGCAAGCGCATCAAGGTCACCGCCGTGCGCAACCCGGCCGAGCTGCCGCACCGCGATCTCGGCGTCGACATCGCCCTCGAGTGCACCGGCATCTTCACCTCGAAGGACAAGGCCAAGGCCCATCTCGACGCCGGCGCCAAGCGCGTCCTCGTCTCGGCGCCCGCCGACAACGCCGACCTCACGGTGGTCTACGGCGTCAACCACGACAGGCTGACGGCCGAGCACCTCGTGGTCTCGAACGCCTCCTGCACCACGAACTGCCTCGCCCCCGTCGCCAAGGTGCTGAACGAGACCGTCGGCATCGAGCGCGGCTTCATGACCACGATCCACTCCTACACGAACGACCAGCCGTCGCTCGACCAGATGCACAAGGATCTGTACCGGGCGCGCGCCGCGGCGCTCTCGATGATCCCGACCTCGACGGGCGCGGCCAAGGCCGTCGGCCTCGTCCTGCCGGAGCTGAAGGGCAAGCTCGACGGCACCGCGATCCGCGTACCGACCCCGAACGTCTCGGCGGTTGACCTCGTCTTCACGGCCAAGCGCGAGACCTCCGTCCAGGAGATCAACGACGCGATCAAGGCGGCCGCCGCCGGCCCGCTCAAGGGCGTGCTCGGCGTCACCGACCGTCCGAACGTCTCGATCGACTTCAACCACGACCCGCACTCGTCGACCTTCCACCTCGACCAGACCAAGGTCATGGACGGCACCTTCGTGCGCATCCTCTCCTGGTACGACAACGAGTGGGGTTTCTCGAACCGCATGGCCGACACCGCCGTGGCGATGGCCAAGCTGGTCTGAAGGCCCGACCGCGGACGTCCCCGGGGCGGCCGCCGTTCCAGCGCCGCCCGGCTCCCCACCGGGCGGCGCCCCGACGCTTCCGGTTCCCTGTCCGAGGTGCCCCGATGACCGACGCCGCTGCGAGCAAGCCGTCCCAAGGGAGCCAGCCCTTTCAACAGAGCCAGCCGTCCGAGGGGAGCTTCATCCCGCCGACCAAGCCGCCGCCCACGGTGGTGCCCGGCTCGCCGCCCCCGGCGGCGCCCGCCGCCGGCGCCTCGGTGGGCCTCCCGGCCGGCCAGCTCTTCGACCAACTCGCCCGGATCGAGGACAAGTGCTCGCGCATCGAGGACAAGTACGCCCGCTCCGAGGCGCTGCTCGCCCGCGTCGAGGACAAGGTCGAGAACGCCTCCAACCGCATGAACGAGGCCGCCCGCCAGTCGGACCTCGCGGCCCTGCGCACCGAGATGCGCGGGCTGACCGAGCGGACCCGGCGGCTGCCCGGCACCGGCGCCCTGGTGCTCACCGCGGTGATCACCGCCGTGCTCACGGTGGTGCTGATGGTCGCCGTGCAGCGCCTCAACCTCGATTCCCTGCTGCCCCCGCGCGCCAACCCGGCCGCCCAGCGCTGACCCCGGCCCCCTCTTCGGATCCCACGCCCGCATGACCGCCTTCCGCACCCTCGACGACGCCGGCTCGCTCGCCGGAAAGCGTGTCCTCCTGCGCGTCGATCTCAACGTGCCGATGGACGGCACCCGCGTCACCGACGCGACCCGCATCGAGCGCGTGGTGCCGACCATCCGCGAGATCGCCGACGGGGGCGGCCGGGTCGTGCTCCTCGCCCATTTCGGCCGTCCCAAGGGCCGGCGCGAGCCCAAGGATTCCCTGGAGCCCGTGGTGCCGGCGCTCGCCGAGGCGCTGGGCCGCCCCGTCGCCTTCGCGCAGGATTGCGTGGGCGAGGCCGCCGAGACGGCGGTGGCCGCCCTGAAGGACGGCGAGGTCCTGCTCCTGGAGAACACCCGCTACCACGCGGGCGAGGAGAAGAACGACCCGGCCTTCACCGAGGCGCTGGCCGCCAACGGCGACGTCTACGTCAACGAGGCCTTCTCCGCCGCCCACCGGGCGCACGCCTCGACGGAGGGCCTCGCCCACAAGCTGCCGGCCTATGCCGGGCGCCTGATGCAGGCGGAGCTCGACGCGCTCACCAAGGGGCTCGAAGCCCCGGCCCGCCCGGTGATCGCCATCGTGGGCGGGGCCAAGGTCTCCTCGAAGATCGACCTCCTCCAGAACCTCGTCGCCAAGGTCGACCTCTTGGTGATCGGCGGCGGCATGGCCAACACCTTCCTGCACGCGCAAGGGAAGGCGGTGGGCAAGTCGCTCTGCGAGCGGGACCTCGCCGAGACCGCGACCCGCATCCTCCAGGCGGCCGAGGCGGCGAAGTGCCGGATCATCCTGCCCACCGACGCGGTCGTCGCCGGTGAGTTCAAGGCGAACGCCGCCCACGAGACCGTCCCCGTCGACGCGGTGCCGGAGACCGGCATGATCCTCGACGCCGGCCCCGCCTCCGTCGCCGTGATCGAGCAGGCGATCGACGAGGCGGCGACGCTCGTCTGGAACGGGCCGCTCGGCGCCTTCGAGCTCACCCCCTTCGATGCCGCCACCGTGGCCGCGGCCCGCCACGCGGCGGAGCGCACGCAAGCCGGCAAGCTCGTCTCCGTGGCCGGCGGCGGCGACACCGTGGCGGCCCTCAACCATGCGGGCGCGGGCGAGCGCTTCTCCTACGTCTCCACCGCGGGCGGCGCCTTCCTCGAATGGCTCGAGGGCAAGGAATTGCCGGGCGTCGAGGCGCTGCGGGCCAAGGGCTGATGCTTCCGCCGCGGGCGGGCCTTCGCGGGGCGAAGCGCCTCGAAGGGGCCGCCCGCGGCGTCCACCTCACGACACGCTGGATTGGGACGGAGTAGGTACGATGGCGCGGATCACCCTGAGGCAGCTTCTCGATCACGCGGCCGAGTACGAGTACGGCGTACCCGCGTTCAACCTGAACAACATGGAGCAGGGCCTCGCGATCATGGCGGCGGCCGATGCCACCGATTCGCCGGTCATCCTCCAGGCGAGCCGGGGGGCGCGGGCCTACGCCAACGACGTGGTGCTGGCCAAGCTCATCGACGGCCTCGTCGAGATCTACCCGCACATCCCCGTCTGCATGCATCTCGACCACGGCAACAACGAAGCCACCTGCGCCACCGCGATCCAGTACGGCTTCACCTCGGTGATGATGGACGGCTCCCTGAAGGCCGACGGCAAGACGCCGGCCGACTACAACTACAACGTCGAGATCACCCGCAACGTCACCAAGATGGCCCACTGGGCCGGCGTCTCGGTGGAGGGCGAGCTCGGCGTCCTGGGCTCGCTGGAGAGCGGCGAGGGCGAGGCCGAGGACGGCCACGGCGCCGAGGGCGTCCTCTCCCACGACCAGCTCCTCACCGACCCGGACGAGGCGGTGAAGTTCGTGGCTGCCACGAAGGTCGACGCGCTCGCGGTGGCCATGGGCACCAGCCACGGCGCCTACAAGTTCACCCGCCAGCCCGACGGCGACGTGCTCGCCATGAACGTGATCGAGGAGATCCACCGGCGGCTGCCCACGACCCACCTCGTCATGCACGGCTCCTCCTCGGTGCCGCAGGACCTGCAGGACATCATCAACCAGTACGGCGGCCAGATGAAGCCGACCTGGGGCGTGCCGGTCGCCGAGATCCAGCGCGGCATCAAGCACGGCGTGCGCAAGATCAACATCGACACCGACAACCGGATGGCGATGACCGGCCAGATCCGCAAGGTGCTCACCGAGAACCCGTCCGAGTTCGATCCGCGCAAGTACCTGAAGCCGGCGATGGAGGCGATGACGAAGCTCTGCCGCCAGCGCTTCGAGGAGTTCAACACCGCCGGCCAGGGCTCGAAGATCCGCCCGATCTCGGTGGCCGAGATGGCCAAGCGCTACGCCAGCGGCTCCCTCGACCCGAAGATCGAGGCCGGCGCCTGAGCGCGATGACGGCGCCCGCCACCCGCCTCGCCCTGCTCACGCCCCACGGGGTGGGAGCGGGCGACCTCGACGCCCTGGTTCCGGCGCTCGATGCGGCCTGCGCGGCGGGGGACGTCGCCGCGGTGATCCTGCGCCTCGGCGCGTCCGACGAGCGCGCGCTCACCGGCCTCGTCAAGCGCGTGGCCGCCGTCACCCAGGCACGGGAGGCGGCCCTCGTGGTCGCGGCCCGCGACTTCACGGGCGATCTCGTGAGCGTGGCGGCGCGCGGCGGCGCGGACGGGGTGCATGTGGACCGGCCGGGCAACCTCGCGGACCTGCGGGGCCGCCTGCGCGAGGGCCGCATCCTCGGCACCGGCGGGTTCGAGACGCGCCACGCCGCCATGGATGCCGGCGAGGGCGGCGCCGACTACCTGATGTTCGGCGGCCTCTATCCCGACGGCGCGGTGCCGGAGGCCGAGGGCGTGCGCGCCCGCGCCGCGTGGTGGGCCGAGATCTTCGAGACCCCCTGCATCGCCGTGGCCTGCGCCGCGGACGAGGTCGCCGGGCTCGCCGCCACGGGGGCGGAGTTCGTCGGCCTCGAGAGCGCGATCTGGCTCGCCGACCCGGCGGCGGTGACGCGGGTGCAGGAGGCGCTGGGGCAGGAGGCGCCGGGGGGAGACCCGGCATGAGCGGCATCCGCCTCCGGGCCCAGGTTCTGGCGGCGGCCCTCGCGCTGGCGGGGCCCGCCTCGGCGGCCCAGAACGCCGCCGATCCCGCGCGAGCCGCCGATCCCGCAAAATCAGCCGAGCCGGCCAGGAAGCCGGCGATGCGCGAACTGCCGAGCCCCTACACGCCCAACTACGCGGGCGGGGCGCGGCCGGGGCCGACGGACCGGCCGCCGGACTTCGCCTACGGGGCCTATCAGCGCGGCCAGTACGTCACCGCCTTCCGCGAGGCGACCAAGCGCATCGAGGCCGACCGCAAGGACGCCGCGGCGATGACCCTGCTGGGCGAGCTCTACAACCAGGGCCTCGGGATCCGGCCCGATCCGGTCAAGGCCGCGGAGTGGTACCGCCTCGCCGCCGCCCAGAACGACGCCGCCGCCATGTCCTCCCTGGGCCTGATGGCGATCGACGGGCGCGGCATGCCCAAGGACCCGAAGGAGGGCAGGCGCTGGCTGGAGCGGGCCGCCGAGGCGGGCTCACCCACCGCCGCCTACAACCTCGCCCTGCTCCTCGTCGGCACCGGCACGGAGGCCGACACGGCGCGGGCGGCGACCTTCCTGCGCAGGGCCGCCGAGAACGAGATCGGCCCGGCCCAGCACAATCTCGGCGTGCTCTACCTCCAGGGCCGCGGCGTCCCGAAGGATCCGGCCAAGGCGGCCGAGTGGTTCCGCCGCGCCGCCGACAACGGCGACCTCGCCGGCGAGGTCGAGTTCGCCATCCTCCTGTTCAACGGCACCGGCCTGCCGAAGGACGAGGCGCGCGCCGCCCGCTACTTCCTGCACGCCGCCCAGCGCGGCAACGCCATCGCCCAGAACCGGGTGGCCCGCATCTACGCCACCGGCCGCGGGCTCCCCAAGAACCCGGTAGAGGCCGCCACCTGGAACCTGATGGCGGCCTCCCAGGGCCTCTCCGACGCCTGGCTCGACCAGACGCTCTCCGGCCTCACCGCCGAGGAGAAGGCCCGCGCCGAGCGCGCCGCGACGGCGCGGACGGAGACGCGGTGAGCGCGCTCCCTATCATCGGGTAAGTCCGCGGAGACAACGCGGCTTCCGGCTGCCGTGGCGCCGTTGCTTCGGCGAGGACCGGCATCGGTCGATCCGCGCAGTCCTACCCTGTCGTGCTGACCCGCAGCCGCTCCTTCGCCGCGGTGGCAAGGAAGCCCGACCGGGTCTCGCCTGCCGCCCTCGCCGCGCGATCGATCCGTTTCAGGGTGCTCTCCTCCAGAGTGATGTTCACCCGCACCGACTTGCCCGGAAGCTCGACCTCGAGGAGCCATAGCATCGCTCCGGGTTCGGCGATGGACGCACGAAACTCGGCGTCCTCGTAGAGCCGGCTGGGCGTGCGGATCTCGGGGACCGGCTCAGCGTCCTCGCTCAGCCCGCCGACGTGGAAGGCCAGCATCTCGGCAGCCTTCGGGATCAGCGCATCGAGGTTGTCGGCCACGGTCGTGGCACCGGGAAAGTCGGGGAACGACGCCCCGAACGTGCCGTCGTGCTCGTGGATCACCATTACAACCTGCGCCATCGCGCCCTCCGTGGCCCGCGCAATGTCCGTCCGGGCGTCACCACGTCCACCCAGCCTGCCGATAGATACTCCGGAGCGTTCCGGGGGGTATGTCGCGGGCACCCGTGTCCAGCGTCACCCGGCCCGGCTTCGTCGGATGCTTGTACTGGACGTGATCGCCGGGTCCCTTGCGGGCGATCACCCATCCGTCGCCCGCGAGCGCCCGGATGACGTCGCGCGTCTTGCTGCTGTGATCGACCCGCGACACGATCAGCTCCAGTGGGTGTGGATTAATACACACTGATGGAGCGAAGATCAACGGTGGTGCGTAGCGCCGCGCCTTATCGATATCCCTCGTCAGAACGGACACATCGGATCGACGGAGAACAGCGGGAGTTCCATCCCGGTCGTCCTCCGCGTGAAGCCCGAAGCAGCCTCCGAAGGGGCCTATGGGCTCGGAAGCGCCGTTCGGGCGCAAGCACCACACCCCTCAGAGCTTGCAGGCCCCCTCCAGCGCCCGGTTCTCCGCCTCGCTGAACAGGCGCGAGCGGATGTGGAAGCGCTTCTCGCGGCCGTTCTCCAGGGAGAACATGCCGCCGCGTCCGGGCACCACGTCGAGGATGATGTGGGTGTGCTTCCAGACCGCGAATTGCGAGCGCGAGATGTAGAAATCCGCGCCGCCGACCTGGCCGAGATGGACGTCGCCATCGCCGACGAGGAAATCGCCCACGGGGTAGCACATGGGCGAGGAGCCGTCGCAGCAGCCGCCGGATTGGTGGAACATCACCGGGCCGTACGCGGCCCGCAATTCCTCGATCAGGGTGAGCGCCTCCGGGGTCGCCGTCACCCGCAGGGGCGTGCCCGCGTCGTCGGCCTGGAGGGCGGTGGTGTCCGCGGTCGCTGTCGCCTCGCTCATGGGCTGTCTCCTCTGGGTTGCCGTTGTGCCGTCCATGTGGGGCGCCGCGCACGCGGTCTGTAGCCGGGGACCTTCCGGGCGCTCGCGCGTTGGCCGGGCACGTTCTCCCGCCAGAGCCCGAAGGCCATCATGACCGCGTCCCGCGCCCGCTTCCTCCTCGCCGCCCTGCTCGTCGGCCTCGCTCTGCCCGCCGCGGCGGAGACGATCCCGGGGGCGACCTCGGGTGCCGGCACCGGCTCGCCGGCGGTCGGCGCGGGGCCTGCGCCCGGCACGCCGTCCGGCGTCGTCGGCTTCGATGGTCCCCCCGGCGGCCCGGCCAACGTCACCGGCGGTGCGGGCACCCTGCCGCCCGGCGCGCCGCCCGCCAATACGGGCCTGCCCGCTGGCAGCCCCGCCTCGCGCAACTGACGGCGCGCCCAACCGACGGGCACGCCATTGACGAAAAAGCCCCGGCCGCAGGAGCCGGGGCAAGGTTCCTCTCGGGAGGGGAGCGTCTCAGAAGAAGCCGAGCTTCTTCGCCGAGTAGCTGACCAGCATGTTCTTGGTCTGCTGGTAGTGGTCGAGCATCATCTTGTGCGTCTCGCGGCCGATGCCGGACTGCTTGTAGCCGCCGAAGGCCGCGTGCGCCGGGTAGGCGTGGTAGCAGTTCGTCCAGACGCGGCCGGCCTGGATCGCCCGGCCGAAGCGGTAGGCGCGGGTGCCGTCGCGGGTCCAGACGCCGGCGCCGAGGCC
This sequence comes from Methylobacteriaceae bacterium, assembly GCA_947444195.1. Lineage (GTDB taxonomy): Bacteria > Pseudomonadota > Alphaproteobacteria > Rhizobiales > Beijerinckiaceae > Methylobacterium. Next base: position 16,563 of record CANEZL010000011.1, read on the forward strand.
GTAGAGGGTGTCGTTGGCGATCGCGAGCGCCTCGGCATCGTCCTTGAAGGTCGTCACCGAGAGGACGGGGCCGAAGATCTCCTCCTGGAAGATGCGCATCTTGTTGTGGCCGCGGAACACGGTCGGCTTCATGTAGTAGCCGCCCGCGAACTCGCCGTCCTTCACGTTGCGCTCGCCGCCGGTGAGGCACTCGGCGCCCTCCTGGCGGCCGATATCGACGTAGCTGAGGATCTTCTCCAGCTGCTCCGAGGAGGCCTGGGCGCCGATCATCGTGGCGGGGTCGAGGGGCGAGCCCTGCGTGATCGCCTCGACGCGCTTGATGGCGCGCTCCATGAAGCGGTCGTAGATCGACTCGTGCACGAGCGCCCGGCTCGGGCAGGTGCAGACCTCGCCCTGGTTGAGGGCGAACATGGTGAAGCCCTCGAGCGCCTTGTCGAGGAAGTCGTCGTCCTCGGCCGCCACGTCCGAGAAGAAGATGTTCGGCGACTTGCCGCCGAGTTCCAGCGTCACCGGGATCAGGTTCTGGGAGGCGTACTGCATGATGAGGCGGCCGGTGGTCGTCTCACCCGTGAAGGCGATCTTGGCGATGCGCGGGTTCGAGGCCAGCGGCTTGCCGGCCTCCAGGCCGAAGCCGTTGACGATGTTGAGAACCCCCGGCGGCAGCAGGTCGCCGATGACCTCCATCAGCACCAGCACGGAGGCCGGGGTCTGCTCGGCGGGCTTCAGCACCACGCAATTGCCGGCGGCGAGCGCCGGGGCGAGCTTCCAGACCGCCATCAGGATCGGGAAGTTCCACGGGATGATCTGGCCGACGACGCCCAGCGGCTCGTGGAAGTGGTAGGCCACCGTGTCGTGGTCGATCTCGGAGATCGAGCCTTCCTGCGCCCGCACGCAGCCGGCGAAGTAGCGGAAATGGTCGATGGCCAGGGGGATGTCGGCGTGGGTCGTCTCGCGGATCGGCTTGCCGTTGTCCCAGGTCTCGGCCAGCGCGATCAGGTCGAGGTTCTCCTCCATCCGGTCGGCCATCTTGAGGAGGATGCGGGCGCGCTCGGCCGGCGCGGTGCGGCCCCAGGCCTCCTTGGCGGCGTGGGCGGCATCGAGCGCCTTCTCGATGTCCTGCGCGTCGGAGCGGGCCACCTCGCAGACGACCTTGCCGGTGATCGGCGAGGTGTTCTCGAAGTAGCGGCCGGCGACGGGGGCGACCCACTGGCCGCCGATGAAGTTGTCGTAGCGGGCCGAGAAGGGGGATTTGGTCTTGGCGTCGGCCAGGAATTCCGGCTTGTTCATGTCTCGGGTCTCCTCCGTGCGGCGGCCGGGCCGTTTTTCTCGGCTTTCGGCGCTTCGGCTTGGCGTCCGGCTCGCCGCTAGCCAACGGCAGCGGGGGATCCAAATCAAGTTGGACTTTTGGCCATGGCACCCTGCGGGTGCGCCGTCCGCATCGACGGAAGGTAAGGCAGCCGGCGGAAAAGTGGAGTCCGGCCCCGACGCGACAGCGCCCGCCTCGGGGGGAGGCGGGCGCGGCCGATCATGTCCCCGCCGCGGTCGCGCGGCGCGTCTCAAGGCGGCGCGTCTCAGGCGGCGCGGACCGAGGTGACGAAGCGGTCGACCTCCGCGGTCAGGAACTCCGACTGGCGCGACAGTTCGGAGGCCGCCGACAGCACGTGCCGGGCGGCGGCGCCCGCCTCCTCGGAGGCCCGCGCCACGCCCGCGATGTTGCCCGTCACCTCCTGCGTGCCGGCCGCGGCCTGGGACACGTTGCGCACGATCTCCTGCGTGGCCGCCCCCTGCTCCTCCACTGCCCCCGCGATCATCGTGGAGGCCGCGTTGATGTCGCGGATGCGCTCGGTGATCGCGCCGATGGCGGTCACGGCCTGCCCGGTGACGCTCTGGATCTCGCCGATCTGCCCGGCGATCTCCTCGGTGGCCTTCGCCGTCTGGTTGGCGAGTTCCTTGACCTCGGTGGCCACCACCGCGAAGCCCCGGCCGGCCTCGCCGGCGCGGGCCGCCTCGATCGTGGCGTTCAGGGCCAGAAGGTTCGTCTGCGAGGCGATGTTGGAGATGAGCCCGACCATGTCGCCGATCCGGACCGAGGTGCTGTTCAGGATCTGCACCAAGCGCCCCGTCTGGTCGGCCTCGTCGGCCGCGGCCTGGGCGAGCTCGCTGGAGCCCGAGACCTGCCGGCCGATCTCGGCCACCGAGGCGCCGAGTTCCTCCGCCGCCGCGGCCACGGTGTGGACGTTGGCGGACGCCTCCTCCGAGGCCGCCGCCACCGCCGCGGACTGGTCGGCGGTCTGGCCCGCGCTCGCGGTCATCTGCTGGGCCGTGGCCTGGAGTTCCGTGGCCGAGGCGGAGACGCTGCCGACGATGCCGCCCACCGCCCGCTCGAACCCGTCGGCGAGTTCCAGCATGGTGCGGCGGCGTTCGGCGGCGGCGGCCGCCTCGGCGACCTGCCGAAGCTCCTGCTCCTCCGCGGCCTTGCGGGCGACCATCGCCTTGATGCCCTCCACGGCGCGGCCCACCGCACCGATCTCGTCGCCGCGGGCGGCCTCCCGGATCGTGAGGTTTGCCTCGCCCCGGGCCATCCGCTCCAGCGCGACCACGAGGTTGCCCAGGGGCCGCGCGATGCCCGCGACCGCGATGAGGGCCGCGATGGCGAGGCCCGCCAGGATGCCGGCCGCGCTGACGCCGATCAGGTTCCAGCGGGCCGCGTTGGTGTTCTCCGTCAGGCGGTCCGAACCGCTTTCCAGGAAGACGCGGATGTCCTCGGTCAGGGCGCTGCCGTCCTTCACCAGGGCCGTGAAGACCGGATCGACGACCTCGTGGATCAGCTCCAGGGCCTCGCTCCGCTTCCCCGCGGTGCCGAACCGGCGCACCTCCTCCGTCCGCTTCACGAAGTCGTCCAGGCGCTTGGCCTGCGCGTCGATGCGGGCGGCGAAGCCGGGGGCCTGCCGGTGCAGGTCCTCGACGACCTGCTTCATCCGCGCCGCGGCGGCGTCGAAGCCGCGATGGGCGGCGGCGATCTGCGCCGCCTCGGTCTCCGCGACCCCGCGATAGACCCCGTAGTTCATCTCGTAGACGAGCCGGTTGAGGCGGGAGGAGCTGACCACCGCCCGGCTCTCGCCGACGATGAAGCGTGAATAGGCCTCATCGATGCTGCTCATGCGCGATTGTGCGTACCAGATGCAACCGGTGATTATGAAGCCGATCAACGCGATCGCTCCGGCGAGCTTCGACAGGATCTTCGCGTTCGACAGGCGCAACATTCGGACTCTCCGAAAGACCTTCTCCGATGCGGCGAGCCTGTTGAGAGCGTGATTAAATTTCTATTGATGGAATGCGATTTCCCGATGCCGGAAACAGCCGCGGTTGCTTCGCCTGCAGCCCTTGAAGGGTGCCGATAAGCATCCGCGACGCAAGGAGACGGGCTCAGAGCCCCAGGGCGCCGCCGTCCGAGCGCGGATCGTGCGTCGCCTCGATGCGCCCGTCGCGGCGATGGCGCACCAGCATGCCCGCATGGCCGAGGGAATCGGTGTAGGGGAAGCCCAGTTCCTCGATCGCGTGGCCGAGCCGGCGCAGCGCCGCGATGCAGCCGGGATCGAGGCGGTCCTCCACCTTCACGCTGAGGGACGGCGCCCCCCAGGTCCGGCCGTAGAGCAGGCGCGGCGCGTCCACCGCCTCGGCCACCGACATCCCGTAATCGGCGTAGCGGGTGAAGATCTGGGCCTGGAACTGCGGCTGCCCGTCGCCGCCCATGCTGCCGTAGCTCATCACCCGGCCGTCGTCGAAGCAGGCGAGCGCCGGGATCAGGGTGTGGAAGGGGCGCCGGCCCGGCTCCAGCGGGTTCACCGCGGCGGGATCGAGGGAGAAGGACATGCCCCGGTTCTGCCAGCAGATGCCGGTGGCCGGCAGCACCGTGCCCGAGCCGTATTCCCAGTAGACCGACTGGATGTAGGAGACGGCGAGGCCCTCCCCGTCGATCGCCCCCATCCACACGGTGTCGCCGTGGCCCGGCTGGGGCAGCGGAACCCGCGCGGCCCGGGCCATGTCGATCCGGGCCGCCTCGCGGGCCAGGGCCTCCGGCGCGAGGAAGCGGGCCGGGTCGTGGCGCAGTCGGCCGAAATCGGTCACCACCGCGTCGCGGATCGCGAAGGCGCGCTTCGTCGCCTCGATCAGGCCGTGATAGTGCGCCGGGCTCTCGGGGGCGGCCACGTTCAGCCGGTCGAACAGGCCGAGGATGAGGAGCGCGGCGAGCCCCTGGGTCGGGGGCGGGAAGTTGTAGAGAGTGGCGTCCCGCCGCCGGATCGACAGCGGCGCCCGCTCGGCCGCCGCGTAGCCTTCGAGGTCCGCCCGCGTCACCGGCGCCCCGAGGCGTTCGAGGTCGGCGGCGATCTCGCGCCCGATATCGCCGCGGTAGAAGTCGGGCAGCCCCGCATGGGCGAGCTGTTCCAGGGTCGCGGCGAGTTTGGGAAGCGCGCGGATCTCGCCGGCGGGGAAGGGCTTGCCGTCCCGCAGGAAGGTGGCGGCGAAGTTCGGCGCGTCGTGGAGCGTGTCGAGTTCCTGGGGCACGTAGCGCGCCTCCGAGGGCGAGACCGGCACGCCGGCCCGCGCCTGCCCGATCGCGTCGGCGAGCAGCGTCGCCAGGGGCAGGCGGCCCCCGAGGGCCCGCGACAGGTCGAGGGCGAGCCGCCAGCCGCCGACGGCGCCCGCCACCGTCACCATCGCCTCGGGGCCGCGGGCGGGAATCACGTCGTGGCCGCGGCTCCGGTAGCGGGCGATGGTGGCGTCGCGCCCGGCCGGCCCGCAGGCCTCGATGCCGCGCACCCGGCCGCCGCGCTCGCGCACCAGCCAGAAGCCGTCGCCGCCGATGCCGTTCATGTGCGGGTAGACCACGGCGATCGAGGCGGCCATGGCCACCATCGCCTCGATCGCGTTGCCGCCCTGGGCCAGCACGGTCTGCCCGGCCCGCGCCGCCAGGCCGTGGGGGGCGGCGACGGCGCCGTGGGCGAAGACGGGGGTCTCGGGCATGGGAACTCCGGAAAGCCTTGGGCCCCGAGGGTTATGCGAGCGGGCCCCGGCCGGAAAGCCCGCCGGGCGGGCAGGCCGGGAACGGCTGCGGCGCCGCGGGACTTAACGGCGGGCATGTTGATCTTCGAATGGGTCGTCGGCGTTCTGCTCGGCGCGATCCTCCTCGCCGCCCTCGCCCGTCGCGTCGGAGCCCCCTATCCCGCCTTCCTGGCGCTCGGCGGCGCCGGCCTCGCCTTCGTGCCGGGGGTGCCCAACCTCGCCCTCGATCCCGAGCTCGCCCTCGCGCTGTTCCTGGCGCCGGTGCTGCTCGATGCGGGCTACGACACCTCGCTCCGCGACCTGCGGGCGAACTGGCGCCCCGTCGGCGGGCTCGCCCTCGGGGCGGTGGCCGCCACCACCGCGGCCGTGGCCCTCGTCGCCCGGCTGCTGGTGCCGGAGATGCCGCTCGCCGCCTGCATCGTGCTCGGCGCCGTGGTGGCGCCCCCGGACGCGGTCGCCGCCCTCTCCGTCCTGCGACACGTGAGCCTGCCGCACCGGCTCGGCGTGATCCTGCGCGGGGAGAGCCTCCTGAACGATGCGGGCTCCCTGCTGATCTACCGCCTCGCGGCGGGGGCCGCCGTCGCCGGCGGCTTCCAGGTCTCGAAGGTGGCGCCCACCTTCGTCCTCGGCATCCTCGCGAGCCTCGTCGCCGGTCCCTGCCTCGCCTGGGTCTACATCAAGCTCGCCCGCCGCTTCGACGACGCGGCGAGCGCCATCGTCCTCCAGTTCGTGGCCTGTTTCGGGATCTGGCTCGCGGCCGAGCGGCTCGAACTCTCCGGCGTGCTGACGCTGGTGAGCTTCGCGATCACGGTGGCCCGCTACAGCCCCGGCATCACCGCGCCGCGGGCGCGGATCATCTCCTACGCGGTCTGGGACACGGCGGTGTTCGTGCTCAATGTCCTGGCCTTCGTGCTGATCGGCATCCAGATCGGGCCGATCCTGGAGCGCCTCGCGGGGCCCGAGCGCGCGATGGCCCTCGTGGTGGCGGCGGCGGTCTTCGCCACGGTGGTGCTGGTGCGCATCGCCTGGGTGCTGGCCGTGAGCGGGCTCGGCCGGCTCCTCGGCGTCGGCCGGGGCCTGGGCCTGCGTCCGGGGCTGGCGGTCTCCTGGGCCGGCATGCGCGGCATCGTCACCATCGCCGCCGCTCTCGCCCTGCCGGCGGAGGGCATCCCGCAGCGCGACCTCATCGTCTTCTGCGCCTTCTGCACGGTGCTCGGCACCCTCGTGGTCCAGGGCCTGACGCTCGCGCCCTTGCTGCGCCTGCTCCGGCTGGAGGACGACGATCCGGTGGGCCGCGAGACGGGCCGGGCCCGCGCCGCCGCCTACGCCGCCGCCGTCGAGAGCCTCGCCCCCGCGGGGGAGGACGACGCGGTGGCGGCGCTGCGCGCCGAGTTCGAGGCGGCGCTCGCCGAGGCCGAGCGCCACGAGGAGGGCCTCGCCCCCGCGGCGCTGCCCGCCGACGCCGCCCGCCGCCGGGCCATCGCCGCCGCCCGCGACACGGTGCTGCGCCTGCGCCGGGAGGGCCGCATCGGCGACGACGCCTACTACCTACTGGAGGAGGAATTCGACTGGGCGGAGCTCAACGCGACCCCCCGGGAGGCATGAGCCCCGGGCTCGCCGCGCCTTCGGGGCGATCCGTCCCGCGGCACCGACCTTGAAGAGGTGAACCGAGAGCGCGCCGTCGGATGCGCGTGCCGTCCCGTTCCGGGACGGTTCGGACAGGGTTGTGCCGGACGATGACACGACGCTTCAGCGTGATCGAGGGTGGCCTGAGCCGTGCGGAGGCGGACCGGGCCGCCGACGGGGAGCCGGCCGAGCTGCCGCTCACGGCCGAGCTACCCCTCACGGTCGACCTGCAACCCCCGGTGGCCGTCGGCGCGGAGGCGGTCGCCGCGTGGCGGGCGCTGCTGGTGCGCGCCGAGATCGACGATCCGCTCCAGGACCCCGATTACCTGCTCACCGCCGCCCAGCATCAGGCCGCGGGACTGCGCCTCGCCTTCGCCCTGGTCTGGAGCGGCGCCGAGGAGGGGCCGGCCGGCTTGCGCGGCGTCCTGCCCCTTCAGATCACCCGCTCCTTCCTCGCCCGGGACCGCGCCCGGTTCTGGCGGCCCCCGGACCTGTTCGGCCCCCCCGCCATCCAGCCCGGCAGCCGCGACGCGGTCCTGGCGGCTCTGCGCGCACGGCTCGCGGTCCTCGGCCGTCCGATCCACCTCGACACGCATTCCGATCCGGTCCCCGCCCTGCAGGCCGAGCCCGAACCCCTCCGCCGGGCCGGGCGGCGCGTGCCGGCGGCGAGCCTGCTCGGGGTGCGGCCCGACGACTACCAGCCGCCGACCGTCGAGCATGTCCGCGATCCGGGTCTGATCCGCGACGCCGTCGAGCACTTCCTGGCCCTCGACGCCCGCACCGCCCGCCGGCCGATCATCGCCGACCCGACCGAGGCGACGATGGTGCGCGTGGTCTCGCGCCTGTTCGCGCGGCGGCGGCAGATCAACGTCGAGCTGGCCCGTCGCGGCGACACCCTCGTGGCCGGAACGCTCCATCTCGGCAGCGGCGCCGGCACGGTGGCATGGCGGCATGCGGCGAGCGCCTAGAGCGCTCTCCGCCGAAGTGGACACCGGTTCGGCGCAAGGGAGCGCGAGAGAGCACTAACTTAGGGTCGCGGACGATTGCAGCGCGATCGGGAACGGCTCGGCGCACGCGCTCATGTGCGGTGCAGCATCTCGGCATCGGCCGCCTCGGGCCCATCATGGTCGGCGTGGTCGGTACCAAGCGCGCCGCCACCGTCCGATCGTCGGCCCGGGCGGTCGCCTCAGGCGCCGGCCGCCCGGCGCGCCTCGATCGCGTCCCAGACCGAGACCGCGAGGTCCGGGCCGCCCAGGCGGCGGATCGCCCGGATGCCGGTGGGCGAGGTGACGTTGATCTCCGTGAGATGCCCGTCGATCACGTCGATGCCGACGAGGATCAGCCCGCGCCGCCGCAGTTCCGGGCCGATCGCCGCGCAGATCTCGCGCTCCCGCTCCGTCAGGTCGGAGGCCGCCGCCGCGCCGCCGCGCACCATGTTCGAGCGGATGTCGTTGAGGGCCGGCACCCGGTTGATCGCGCCCATCGGCTCGCCGTCCACGAGGATGATGCGCTTGTCGCCCTCGGTGATCCGCTCGAGGAAGCGCTGCACCACCCAGGCCTCCCGGAAGGTCGTGGCGAAGAGGTCGAACATCGAGCCGAAATTCGGGTCGGTCTCGGAGACCCGGAACACCGCCGCGCCCCCGTGGCCGTGCAGGGGCTTCATCACCACCGTGCCGTGCTCGGCGCGGAACGCCTCGATCTCCGCCTTGTCGCGGCTGATCAGCGTCGGCGGCATCAGGTCGGGGAAGTCGAGGACGAAGAGCTTTTCCGGGGCGTTGCGTACCTCGAAGGGGTTGTTCACCACGAGGGTCTTCGGGTGGATGCGCTCCAGCATGTGGGTGGCGGTGACGTAGGCCATGTCGAAGGGCGGGTCCTGGCGCATCAGCACCACGTCGGCCTCGGCGAGGTCGATCCGCTCCACGGCCCCGAGCCGGGCGTGGTCGCCCTCGACGTCCTGCACGGTGAGCGGCTCGACCCGCGCCGTGACGCGGCCGTTCCGGAGGGAGAGCCGGTCGGGGGTGTAGTAGAGCAGGCGGTGGCCCCGCGCCTGCGCTTCGAGCAGCAGGGCGAAGGTGGTGTCCCCGGCGATCCGGATCGCCTGGATCGGGTCCATCTGGACCGCCACGGTGAGGGCCATGTCGCTACCGCTCGCGAGAGTGAGGCGCTCGCGCAAGCCGCGCGGGCGCTGCCTCCTAGCCCATAACCGGCCGCCTCGGAAGGAAGGCCGCCGCCGGCCTGGGCGGCGGGTCTACTTTGCCGGCTCGGCAGCGTTCAGGCCGTCTCCGGCTTGCGGATCATCCGGCCCTCGTAGCCGTCGAAGCCGCCCGCGTACCCGAAATTGCGGAAGGAGACGCGGCGCCCCTCGACGCCGCCCCCCTCGTCCCCCCGCGGCGGAAGGACGCGGCGGGCGGCGCTCCGCCGTCCCGCGGCCGGTGCCGAGGGCTCGCGACAGGGCTCGCCGTCCTCCGGCAACCCGTCGTCGAGGCGGATCCGGTAGCCCATCGCGAGGTAGAAACCCTCCGCGTCCTGCTTCGGGAAGCCCTTGGCGGCCGGATCCCGGCCGTAGATCCGGCGGAACGCCCGGCTGTTCCAGTATCGGATCTCGCGCATCGCCTCCTCGCGCGCGGCCCCGCGGCCGCGTCTCGAACGATCTGGCGCACGATGCGGGGAAGCGAAACCCGGCTTCCCGAAATCATCGTGCGACCACAACAGGATAGCGCGTCCGCTCGCCGGCCGGGAGGGCGCGCGCGGGCGCCGCGCAAGAGAGGCGGACGCCCGTGTCCCGCGATCATCGCGCGGCGGCGGCGCGAAGAAAAGGCCGTTCTCCGCGCGGGCGCGGCCGGACCCCCGCCAGCAGGGCGCGGGTGTAGGAGAGCGGGCCGTCCTCCGCGCGGGGGCGGCCGGACCTCGGAGGGCATCCCGATCCGGATCGCGCCCCCGCCGCCCCCGGTGACCGGAAGACCGTATGCCTCGGGATTAAGTCAGCGCTCACCTTTGGCAGGCATCCTGTCCCAGTTTCAGGACGGAACGGACAACCATGCCGTATAGTCAGGACGGCGCCCGCGTCGTCATCGCCGAGAGCGATCCGGGCCGACGCGCGACCCTGACGCAGATCGTCCGGCGCTTCTGCGCCAAGTCGCGGATCTGCGAGACGGACACGGGCACCGAACTCGCCGAGATGCTCCTGGCGGAGAAGCCGACCCTGGCCTTCGTCGGCCTGCACTTGGCCGGCATGAGCGGGCCCGAGGCCGTGGCGACGGCGCGCAAGCGCGGCGGCAGCGCCCAGAGCCTCGTCCTCATCACCGCGCGGGTGATCCCGCAATGGCAGGACCTCGCCCAGAGCCTCGGGGCCTACGAGGTTCTGAAGACGCCCCTCGACCCGAAGCACATCGACAGCCTGATGCACGCCGACGCCCGGCGCCGGCAGCCCACCCACGTCCTCCTGGCCTCGTCCTCCGAGCACGGCCGCAACGCCATCGGGCGGGTGCTGGCGCTCAGCGGCTTCAACCTCGTGGTGGACGAGACCGATGACGGGCGCCACGCCCTGAAGCTGCTGGGCCTGGCCTCCTACGATCTCGCCTTCATCGACTCCAAGCTCGGCGGCCTCGACGGGTTCGAGCTCGCCTGCCAGGCTCAAGCCCTCGGCCTCTCCACCCGCATCACCCTGATGACGGCGGGCGATCCCGAGCCGCTCGCCCAGGCCGCCCGCTACTTCGGCGTCGACTCGATCCTGCGGATGCCGTTCTACCCGCGCGACATCGACCTCGCCCTGCACCACGCCCTGACGCTGCGCCGGCCCTACCTCCTCAACGCGATCACCGCGCCGCCCGCGCCCACCGCGCTCACGCGCATCACCGACCTCGCCCCGACGCGCCGCACGGCCTGAGGCCGCGCCGCGGCACGTCGGACGCGACGCGCTTCAGCGTTGCGGTGACTTGAGAGGCTCTTGTCCCCACCCGGATCGGGCTTGCCCGATCCGGGGAAGCAAGGTGCGGATCTCGGGCAAGCCCGGGATCCGGGGGGGAGGAGAGGCCCGCGCGAGACCGGAGCGAGCCCTCGAGACGGGATCAGACGTGGATCGCGCGCTTGGCCACCGCGAGGGCGGCCTCCTTCACGGCTTCCGTGAGCGTCGGATGCGCGTGGCAGGTGCGGGCGATGTCCTCGGAGCTCGCGCCGAACTCCATGGCGACCGCCACCTCGGCGATGAGGTTGCCGGCATCGGCGCCGACGATGTGGACGCCGAGCACGCGGTCGCTCGCCGCGTCGGCCAGGATCTTCACGAAGCCGTCCGTGGTGCCGTTGGCCTTGGCGCGGCCGTTGGCCGTGAAGGGGAACTTGCCGGCGTTGTAGGCCACGCCGTCCTTCTTCAACTCCTCCTCGGTCTTGCCCACCGAGGCGACCTCCGGGAAGGTGTAGACCACGTTCGGGATCACCCCGTAATTCACGTGGCCCGACTGGCCGGCCAGGATCTCGGCCACCGCCACGCCCTCGTCCTCGGCCTTGTGCGCGAGCATCGGCCCGGCGATCACGTCGCCGATGGCGTAGATGCCGGTGACGTTGGTGGCGAAGTGGCTGTCCGTCTGGATCCGGCCCCGGTCGTCCACCTGCACGCCGACGGTCTCCAGGCCGAGCCCTTCCGTGTAGGGCACCCGGCCGATGGCCACGAGCACCACGTCGGCCTCCAGCACCTCGGACTGGCCGCCGGCCGCCGGCTCCACGCTGACCTTGGCGCCCTTCTTGCCCACCTCGACGCCGGTGACCTTGGTGGAGAGCTTGAAGGCCAGCCCCTGCTTGGTCAGGATGCGCTGGAACTGCTTGCCGACCTCGCCGTCCATGCCCGGCAGCACCCGGTCGAGATACTCGACCACGGTGACCTCGGAGCCGAGCCGCCGCCAGACCGAGCCGAGCTCGAGGCCGATCACCCCCGCGCCGATGACGAGGAGGCGCTTGGGCACCGTCTCGAGTTCCAGCGCCCCGGTCGAGGACACCACCACCTTCTCGTCGATGGCGACGCCGGGGAGCCTCGTCACGTCGGAGCCCGTGGCGATGACGATGTTCCTCGTCTCCAGCACGCGGTTGCCGCCGTCCTCGGAGACCACCTCGACGCGGCCCGCGCCCGCGATGCGGCCGGTGCCGTGGAAGGTCTCGACCTTGTTCTTCTTGAGCAGGAACTCGACGCCCTTGGTGTTGCCGGCCACGCCCTCGGCCTTGAAGCGCATCATCTTCTTCAGGTCGAGCTTCACCCCGCTCAGCTCGATCCCGAGATCGGCGAAGTGGTGGTTGGCCTCGTCGAAGGCCTCGGAGGCGTGCAGCAGGGCCTTCGAGGGGATGCAGCCGACGTTGAGGCAGGTGCCGCCATGGGTCGCCCGCTTCTCGACCACCGCGGTCTTCAGCCCGAGCTGGGCCGCCCGGATGGCGCAGACATAGCCCCCGGGGCCGGTGCCGATGACGACGAGATCGTAGCTCATGGTCCGTTCCTATCGTTCTCAGGGCGGTGCTTCGGCTCCAGAAGCCGTCCGCCGGGTTCGCGCGCCGCTCTCAGCGGCCGCCGGTGACTTCGAGGATGGCGCCCGTGGTGTAGGCGGCCTCTTCCGAGAGCAGCCAGACCACCGGCCCGGCGATCTCCTCCGCCGTTCCGGGCCGCCGCATCGGGATCTGCGGCGCGAGCGCCCGCGCGCGGTCGGGCTGGCCGCCGCTCGCGTGGATCTCCGTGTCGATGATGCCGGGGGCGACCGCGTTCACGCGGATCCCCTCCTCGGCGACCTCGCGGGCGAGGCCGCGGGTGAAGCTGTCGATCGCCCCCTTCGAGGCGGCGTAGTCCACGTACTGCCCCGCGCCGCCGAGCCGGGCCGCCACCGAGGACAGGTTGACGATGCCGCCGCCCCGGCCCCCGTGCCGGGTCGACATCCGGCGCACGGCCTCGCGGGCGCAGAGCAGGCTGCCCACCACGTTCGTCGCCATCATGCGATGGAGGCGGGGGGCCTCCATCGCGTCGAGGCGGGCGGCCACGTCCACCACGCCGGCATTGTTGACGAGGCCGGCGACCGTGCCGAGCCGGTCGGCCGCCGCGAACAGGGTGCCGATGTCGGCCTCGTCCCCGACATCGGCCCGCACGGCCTCCGCCTGGCCGCCCTCGGCTGCGATCGCCGCGACCACGGCCTCGGCGGCGCCCGCATCCGAGACGTAGCTCAGGCAGACCCGCCAGCCGCGCCGCGCCGCGAGCAACGCGACCGCGCGGCCGATACCGCGGCCGCCGCCGGTGACGACGGCGACCTTGTCGGCGAAGTCAGGCATGCCGCGTGCCCGCCGCTCAGAGGTCGAGGACGAGACGGGCCGGATCCTCCAGGGCCTCCTTCACGCGCACGAGGAAGGTCACGGCCTCCTTCCCGTCGACGATGCGGTGGTCGTAGGACAGGGCCAGATACATCATCGGCCGCGCCTCGATCTTGCCGTTGCGGACGACCGGGCGCTCCTCGATGCGGTGCATGCCGAGGATGCCCGATTGCGGCGCGTTGAGGATCGGCGTCGACATCAGCGAGCCGTAGATGCCGCCGTTGGTGATGGTGAAGGTGCCGCCCTGCATCTCCTCGATGGAGAGCTTGCCGTCGCGCGCCTTCTTGCCGAAGCCGGCAATCTTCTTCTCGATGCCGGCGATGGAGAGGTCGTCGGCGTCGCGCACCACCGGCACGACGAGGCCCTTGTCGGTGCCGACCGCGATGCCGATGTGGTAGTAGTTCTTGTAGACGAGGTCCTGCCCGTCGATCTCGGCGTTGACCGCCGGCACGTCCTTCAGCGCACCGATCACCGCCTTGGTGAAGAAGCCCATGAAGCCGAGCTTCGTGCCGTGCTTCTTCTCGAAGATGTCCTTGTACTGGGACCGCATCGCCATCACGGCCGACATGTCGACGTCGTTGAACGTCGTCAGCATCGCCGCGGTGTCCTGCGCGTCCTTCAGGCGGCGCGCGATGGTCTGGCGGAGCTTGGTCATGCGCACGCGCTCCTCGCGCGCGGCGTCGTCCGGCGCGGAGGGCGCGCGCGGCAGGGCGGGCCGGGCCTCCTTGGGCGCCCCCTGCGACGGGCCGGTCGAGCCCCCCTTGGCGATGGCGCCGAGCATGTCGCCCTTGGTGACGCGCCCGTCCTTGCCGCTGCCGGCGACGCCCTGGGGGTCGACGCCGGATTCGCGGGCGAGCTTGGCCACCGCCGGGCCGTTGTCGCCGACCGGGCGGCTCTGCGGGGCGGCGTCGCCGTGGCTGCCGTAGCTCGCCGAGGATTCCTTGGGCGCCTCGGTCTTCGCCTGGGACTTGCCCTCCGGCGCCTCGCTGCGGCTCTCGGCCTTCGTCTCGGCAGCCTGCTTCGGGGCGGCCTTGGCGGAACCGCCGCCCGCCCCCGCCTCGACGATCGAGCCCAGCAGCGCGCCGGGCTCCACGGTCTCGCCGTCCTTCACCAGGATCTCGCCGAGTTGGCCCGCGGCCGGGGCGTTGACCTCCAGGGTGACCTTGTCGGTCTCGAGTTCCACCAGGGGCTCGTCGGCGGCGACCGTGTCGCCGGGCTTCTTGTACCAGCGGCCGATCGTGGCCTCGCTCACGGATTCGCCGAGCGTCGGGACGAGGATGTCGGTTGCCATGCTCTCTTCAGCCCCGCGGGGCCTCCTCTGCGTGGGGTTCGGCGGCTAAGGCCGCAGGATCAGGGATGGGACGGGCGAGAGGGTGTAGGCGAAACCCGCCTGCGCCATGATGACGGGATCGGCGGCGCCGAGCGCCCGGGCGCCGGCATCGTCCTCCGCCTCCACGAGGGCGAGCCCCCAGGTGCCGGCGGCGTCGAAGACGGGCCCCACCGCGATGGCCCGGCCGCCCTCGGCCAGGGCGAGCCAGTAGGCCGCGTGCTCCGAGAACAGCGCCTTCTCGGCCTCCGTCGCGTCGAAGGGGAAGCTCGGACGCGGCGGTTCCAGGCGGAGCAGGAAGTAGGCCATCGCTTCGGGCCCGCCCTCAGACCGCGAGGGCTTCGTTGAGGAAGGCCTGGAGCTGTGCCTGGTGCTTGGACATCAGGCCCACCGCCGTGGAGGCCGAGGCGGGGCGCCCGACGTAGCGCGGGCGCTTCACGGAGGCGTTGGCCTGGCCCAGGACCCATTCGAGATAGGGCTCGACGAAGGACCAGCCGCCCATGTTCTTGGGCTCCTCCTGGCACCAGATCACCTCCGCGTTGCGGAAGCGGGCCATCTCGGCGGCGAGCGCCTTGAGCGGGAACGGGTAGAGCTGCTCCACGCGCAGGAGGTAGACGTCGTTGACGCCGCGCTTCTCCCGCTCCTCCAGGAGGTCGTAGTAGACCTTGCCCGAGCAGAGCACGACGCGGCGGACCTTGTCGTCGCGCACGAGCTTCAGCTCGCTCGACTCGTGCTCGGCATCGTCCCAGAGGATGCGGTGGAAGGTCGAGCCCTCGGCCAGCATGTCGAGGGAGGAGACCGCCCGCTTGTGGCGCAGGAGCGACTTCGGCGTCATCAGGATGAGGGGCTTGCGGAAGTCGCGCTTCAGCTGCCGCCGGAGGATGTGGAAGTAGTTCGCCGGCGTCGTGCAGTTGGCGACCTGCATGTTGTCCTCGGCGCAGCCCTGCAGGTAGCGCTCCAGGCGCGCGGAGGAGTGCTCCGGCCCCTGGCCCTCGTAGCCGTGGGGCAGCAGCATCACGAGGCCGGACATGCGCAGCCACTTGCGCTCGCCGGACGCGATGAACTGGTCGATCACCACCTGGGCGCCGTTGGCGAAGTCGCCGAACTGCGCCTCCCAGAGCACCAGGGCGTTGGGCTCGGCGAGGGAGTAGCCGTACTCGAAGCCGAGCACCGCCTCCTCCGAGAGCATCGAATTGATGATCTCGATGCTGGCCTGCCCGTCGCGGATCGAGTTCAGCGGCGTGTAGCGCTGCTCGTTCTCCTGGTCGATGACGACCGCGTGGCGCTGCGAGAAGGTGCCGCGCTCGACATCCTGGCCGGAGAGGCGGACCCGGTTGCCGTCGAGCATGATCGAGCCGAAGGCCAGGGCCTCGGCGGTCGCCCAGTCGATGCCCTGTCCGGTCTCCACCGCCTTGGCGCGGTTGTCGAGGAAGCGCTGGATCGTGCGGTGCAGGTGGAAGCCGGGGGGCGCCTGGGTGATCCGCTGCCCGATCTCGCGAAGCGTCTCGGCCGGCACGCCGGTGCGGCCGCGGCGGGGATCGTCCACGTCCTCGTGCACGGCCTTGAAGCCGGACCAGCGCCCGTCGAGCCAGTCGGCCTTGTTGGCCTTGTAGTTCGTGGCGGTATCGAGCTCGGCGTCGAGCATGGAGCGGAACTCGGCCTTGCGGGCGTCGAGGGAGTCCTGGGTCAGCGTGCCGTTCTCGACGAGCTTGCGCCCGTAGGTCTCCAGCACGGTCGGGTGCTTGCGGATGCGCTGGTACATCTTCGGCTGGGTGAAGGCCGGCTCGTCGCCCTCGTTGTGGCCGAAGCGGCGGTAGCAGAGCATGTCGATCACGACCGGCTTGCCGAACTTCTGCCGGTACTCCACCGCGACCTTGGCGGCGAAGGTCACCGCTTCGGGATCGTCGCCGTTGCAGTGGAAGATCGGCGCTTCCACCATCTTGGCCACGTCGGAGGGGTAGGGCGAGGAGCGCGAGAAGCGCGGATCGGTGGTGAAGCCGATCTGGTTGTTGATGATGAAGTGCACCGAGCCGCCGGTGCGGTGGCCCTTCAGCCCCGACAGGCCGAGGCACTCGGCCACCACGCCCTGACCGGCGAAGGCCGCGTCGCCGTGGATCAGGAGCGGCAGCACCGTGCGGCGCTCGACATTAGGCTTGGCCCACTGGTCCTGCTTGGCCCGGACCTTGCCGAGCACCACGGGGTCGACGATCTCCAGGTGCGAGGGGTTGGCGGTGAGCGAGAGGTGGACGTTGTTGCCGTCGAAGGCGCGGTCCGAGGACGCGCCGAGATGGTACTTCACGTCGCCCGAGCCCTCGACCTCGGCGGGCGAGGCCGAGCCGCCCTTGAACTCGTGGAAGACCGCCCGGAAGGGCTTGGCCATCACGGTGGTCAGCACGTTGAGCCGGCCGCGATGGGCCATGCCGAGCACGATCTCGCGCACGCCGAGCGCG
Organism: Methylobacteriaceae bacterium; assembly: GCA_947444195.1. Taxonomy (GTDB): domain Bacteria; phylum Pseudomonadota; class Alphaproteobacteria; order Rhizobiales; family Beijerinckiaceae; genus Methylobacterium. The sequence goes on from CANEZL010000011.1 coordinate 33,363, forward strand.
CCGCCGCGCTTGATGATCTGCTCCAGCGCCGGGATCATCGCCTCGCCGCCGTCGAGGCCGAAGCGCTTGGTGCCGGTGTATTTGAGGTCGAGGAACTTCTCGAACCCTTCCGCCTCGATGAGCTTGTTCAGGATCGCCCGGCGCCCTTCCGGCGTGAAGGAGATCTCCTTGTCCTTGCCCTCGATGCGCTCCTGCAGCCACGCCTTCTCGGCCGGGTCCGAGATGTGCATGAACTCGACGCCGAGGGTCTGGCAGTAGGTCCGCTCGAGGATGTCGACGATCTCGCGGATCGTGCCGAATTCCAGGCCCAGCACGTTGTCGAGGAAGATCGGGCGGTCCCAGTCGCTCTCCTGGAAGCCGTAATGCTGCGGGTGCAGTTCCTCGTGGTCGCCGCGCGGGGCGAGACCGAGCGGGTCGAGCTTGGCGTGGAGATGGCCGCGCATGCGGTAGGAGCGGATCAGCATGATCGCGCGGACCGAATCCTTGGTGGCCTGCTCCACCGAGACGCCGGTCTTGGCCACCACCGCGGCGCCGTCGGCCGGCTTGCCGGGCCTGGCATCCTTGGCGAGGATCTTGTCGCCGAGGCCCTTCTCCAGGGCCGCCCAGTTGCCGTCGAGCGCCGAGACGATCTCGCCGTTCAGCGGCACGGGCCAGTTCGGCTTGGTCCAGGAGGCGCCCTTGGCGTTCTTCTCGACGAGGGTCTCGTCCTCGCCGAGCGCCTTGAAGAAGTTCTGCCACTCGGGATCGACGGAGGCGGGGTTGCGCGCGTAGGCGGCCTGCAACTCCTCGATATAGGCGGCGTTGCCGCCGTAGAGGAACGAGGTTTCGAGGAGCGCTTCGTTCAGGTCCTGGCGTGCCATGGTCCGTCCATCCTGCTCGGGTGTCGCGGCCCGCGCCCGGCGCGGACCGTCCTGATGCGCGGCGGCACGGAGGCCCGGGCGCGCATCCGAAAAAGGGTCCGGCTGAAGCCGCACCCGTCCGGGCGCGGCTTCAGGTCCTCGTTCCAACGTCCTTGCTTCACCGCGCGCCCCGGCGAACCGGGGCCGCACCGGGGCGCAGCGGGAGGCCGCGCCCCTGTCTGGTGTCCTCAGCCCTTCAGCACCTCGACGAGGGTCGAGCCGAGGCGGGCCGGGGAGGGGGAGACGCGGATGCCGGCCTCCTCCATCGCCGCGATCTTGTCCTCGGCGCCGCCCTTGCCGCCCGAGATGATCGCGCCGGCATGGCCCATGCGGCGGCCCGGAGGCGCCGTGCGGCCGGCGATGAAGCCGACCATGGGCTTGCTGCGGCCCCGCTTCGCCTCGTCCCGCAGGAACTGCGCGGCCTCCTCCTCGGCGGAGCCGCCGATCTCGCCGATCATCACGATCGATTCGGTCTTGTCGTCGGCCAGGAACAGCTCCAGCACGTCGATGAACTCGGTGCCCTTCACGGGATCGCCGCCGATGCCCACCGCCGTGGTCTGGCCGAGGCCGGCATTCGTGGTCTGGAACACCGCCTCGTAGGTCAGCGTGCCCGAGCGCGAGACGATGCCGACGGAGCCGGGGCGGAAGATGTTGGCCGGCATGATGCCGATCTTCGACTGGCCGGCGGTGACGATGCCGGGGCAGTTCGGGCCGACGAGGCGCGACTTGGAGCCGGCGAGCGCCCGCTTCACCCGCACCATGTCGAGCACCGGGATGCCCTCCGTGATGCAGACGATGAGCGGGATCTCGGCAGAAATCGCCTCGCAGATCGCGTCCGCGGCCCCCGGCGGCGGCACGTAGACCACCGAGGCGTCGGCGCCCGTGGCCTCGCGGGCCTCGGCCACCGTGTCGAAGACGGGCAGGCCCAGATGCGTCGCGCCACCCTTACCCGGCGAGGTGCCGCCGACCATCTTGGTGCCGTAACTGAGCGCCTGCTCGGAGTGGAAGGTGCCGTTCTTGCCGGTGAAGCCCTGGCAGATGACCCGGGTGTTGGCGTCGATCATGACGGACATCGATCAGGCTCCCTTCACCGCGGCGACGATCTTCTGGGCGGCGTCGTCGAGGTCGTCGGCCGGGATCACGTTGAGGCCGGACGAGCGGATGATCTCCTTGCCGGCCTCGACGTTGGTGCCCTCGAGGCGCACCACCAGCGGGACTTCGAGGCCCACCGTCTTCACCGCCGCGATCACGCCGCGGGCGATGACGTCGCACTTCATGATCCCGCCGAAGATGTTGACGAGGATCCCCTTCACGTTCGGGTCGGCGGTGATGATCTTGAAGGCCGCCGTGACCTTCTCCTCGGAGGCGCCGCCGCCGACATCGAGGAAGTTCGCCGGCTCCTCGCCGTAGAGCTTGATGATGTCGAGGGTGGCCATGGCGAGGCCCGCGCCGTTGACCATGCAGCCGATCGTGCCGTCGAGCGCGATGTAGGCGAGGTCGTACTTGGAGGCCTCGATCTCCTTGGCGTCCTCCTCGGTCTCGTCGCGGAGCGCCACCACGTCGGGGTGGCGGTAGAGGGCGTTCGAGTCGAAGGAGATCTTGGCGTCGAGGCACTTGAGATGGCCGTCGCCGGTGAGCACCAGCGGGTTGATCTCCAGCATGCTCATGTCCTTGGCCGTGAAGGCCCGGTAGAGCTTCTCCGTGAGCTCGCCCGCTTCCTTGGCCTGCGCGCCCGAGAGACCGAGCGCCTTGGCGACCGCGCGGCCGTGATGGGGCATGATGCCGGTGGCCGGATCGACCGAGAAGGTGACGATCTTCTCAGGGGTGTCGTGGGCGACCTGCTCGATGTCCATGCCGCCTTCCGTGGAAACCACGAAGGCGACCTGCCCGGTCTCGCGGTCGACGAGCATCGACAGGTAGAACTCGGCGGCGATCTGCGCGCCTTCCTCGATGTAGAGGCGGTTGACCTGCTTGCCGGCCTCGCCGGTCTGCACCGTCACCAGCGTCTGCCCGAGCATCTCGCTGGCGAACTGCACCACCTCGTCCTTCGACTTGGTGACGCGCACGCCGCCCTTGGCGCCCGCGGGCGCGCCCTTGAAGGTGCCCTTGCCGCGGCCGCCCGCGTGGATCTGGCTCTTCACCACCCAGACCGGGCCGCCGAGCTCGTCGGCGGCGGCCGCCGCCTCCTCGGGCTTGAAGATGGCGACGCCGCGGGAGACGGGCAGGCCGAACTCGCGCAGCACCCCCTTGGCTTGATATTCGTGGATGTTCATAGGCGTCCTCCTCGCGTCCGCAACGAAGGGTGTCTTCCCCTTGGGTCAGGGTACCCCTTGGGTCAGGGTACGCGCGGCGCTGGCATACCAGAGCGCCGCGCGTCGCGCGAATGGCTCAGGCGAGAGCGCCGTTGATGCCCTTGCAGGCCTCGATCAGGCCCTTCACCGAGGCGACCGACTTGTCGAACATCGCCTTCTCCTCGGGGTTGAACTCGACCTCGAGGACGCGCTCGACACCGTTCTCGCCGATCACGATCGGCACGCCGATGAAGAGACCGTCGATGCCGTACTGGCCGGACAGGTGCGCCGCGCAGGGCAGGACGCGCTTCTTGTCCTTCAGGTAGCTCTCGGCCATGGCGATGGCGGAGGCGGCAGGGGCGTAGAAGGCCGAGCCGGTCTTGAGCAGGTTGACGATCTCGCCGCCGCCCTTGCGGGTGCGCTCGACCATGGCGTCGAGCTTCTCCTGGGTGGTCCAGCCGAGCTTGACCAGATCGGTGAGCGGCACGCCGGCGACCGTGGAGTAGCGCACCAGGGGCACCATGTCGTCGCCGTGGCCGCCGAGCACGAAGGCGGTGACGTCCTCCACCGAGACCTTGAACTCCTCGGCGAGGAAGTGGCGGAAGCGGGCGGAATCGAGCACGCCGGCCATGCCGACGATCTTGTTGGTGGGCAGCCCCGAGAACTTCTGCAGGGCCCACACCATCGCGTCGAGGGGGTTGGTGATGCAGATGACGAAGGCATCCGGCGCGTACTGCTTGATGCCGTTGCCCACGGCTTCCATGACCTTCAGGTTGATCCCGATGAGGTCGTCGCGGCTCATGCCGGGCTTGCGCGGCACGCCGGCGGTGACGATGATCACGTCCGCACCCGCGATGGCGGCGTAGTCGCTCGCGCCCGAATACTTGGCGTCGAAGCCGTCGACGGGGGCCGACTCGGCGATGTCGAGGCCCTTGCCCTGCGGCACGCCGTCCGCGATGTCGAACAGCACGACGTCGCCGAGCTCCTTCAGGCCCGCGAGGTGGGCGAGGGTGCCGCCGATCTGGCCGGCGCCGATGAGCGCGATCTTGCTGCGTGCCATATTCGAAACCTCTGCTTTGGCTGGATCGACAGATGTGCGGGTCGCGGATGGTGTTCGCTACGCGTCGTCGGCAGTGCGCGCAGGGGCGCGGCGCCGTCGGTCTCGTCGGGCGGCTGTGTGGCCGAAAAGCACCGCTGCTTCAACCCGACGAAGGTCGAGCAAGCACGGCCCGGGCCAGGAGCGATCCGGCCCGGCCGCGCCAGTGGATCTCGAAAAGGCGCGCCTCGGGAAGAACTTAGCCGCGGACTGCGGCGGCCGAATTCGGCGGCAAAGCTTTGATGACAGATTTCATGATCTGTCATTTCACCTCTGCTTCGGCGATCCGGGCTGGGAGAAGGCGGCTGAACGGGCCGAGCCGGTCGCGGGGCCGGGGGCGCCGCATCCCGTGCGGCGGCAGGCGCGGCGGGGCTCGAACCCGCGGCGCGCAGGGATATGCGGCAGGGCCGGCTGCGGCCGGCCCGCTTCAGAGCACGCCGGCCCGCAGCACGCGCTGGATCGCGTGGATCACCGCGCCGAACCGGGCCTCGATGAGGTCGCGCGGCACCTCGGCATCGTGCTGGATCGCCAGGGGATGGGTGAAGCGGTAGCTCGCGTCGAAGATGTAGGCGATCGCCCGCTCGCGGTCCCGGGCCGAGAAGGTCCCGGCCACGATGCCCTCCTCGACGACCCGCTCGACCAGGCTGCGCAGGCGGACCCGGTGGCGCCGGGCGATGGGCCGCGCCGCCACGGTGGCGTCGAGATGGACGGCGAACAGGTTGGGCTCGTTCGCCAGGGCGTCCCGCTGCAGGGTGGCCAAGGCGGTGAGCAGGCGCTCGATCTTGTCGTCGGCGGGGTCCGGCGCGTCGGCGATGCCGGCCAGATGCGCCTCGATATCGCGCAGCCAGCGCCCGGCCACCGCGTCGAGCAGGGCGTCCTTCGACGGGAAGTAGCGATAGACGTTGGCATGGGTCATGCCGGCCTCGGCGGCCACCGCCACCACGGTGACGCGTTTGGGCCCGAGCCGGGACAGGTGTTCGGTGGCGATGCCGAGCAGCCGGACGTCGGCGGAGACGGGCGCGGGCCTGGGCCGCAGGGCCGTGGGTGCCGGACGGGACCCTGAACGGGCGCCGGCGTTCAGCGACGCGAACTCGCTATCCATGGATTCCGACGGCCGCTCCGCGTCCCCGGCGGCGTCGCGCGAAGGTTCCGGCTCGGATTGAACGAAGGGCAGCGGCAGGCGGGAAGTGGAAAGGTGGTAGGGCGAGACGGACCCCCATCTGACCGGCGAAGCGTCCCTAACGCTTCAGGTGACCGAAAGATCTCCCCCCGGGAGTCTCTTTGGAGCGGCTCTGACACCGCTCTTAGTCCGTATGTTCATTCTCGTTTGAGAACGCAACAAATTTTTCTTGTTGTCGCCTGCTCAGAACCGGTTCTTCCACGCCCGAAGTGCGGTGAAGACGGCGGCGGGATCGCTTCCGGGGGGCAGATCGACGGCCTCGGCCAGGGCCGGCTCGCGGCTGCGCAGGAAGGGATTGGTCGCCCGCTCCTGCTCCAGCGTCGAGGGGACGAGGAAGCGCCCCTCCGCCGCTGCGCGCTCGGCCTCCGCGGCCCGGGCGGCCAGCGCCGCGTTGCCCGGCTCGGCGGCGCGGGCGAAGCGGGCGTTGGAGAGCACGTAGTCGTGCCCGCTGAAGACCTGTGTGGCGCCGGGCAGCCCGGCGAATCGTGCGAGAGAATGCCACAGGGTCTCGGGGGGGCTCTCCATCACCCGTCCGCAGCCCAGGGTGAACAGGGTGTCCCCGGCGAAGGCGAGGCCGGCCTCGGCGAAGATGTAGCTGACGTGGTCGAGGCAGTGGCCCGGCGTCTCCCACACCGTCGCCTCCAGGGAGCCGACGCGGACGCGGGCGCCCTCGGCCACGTAGGCGTCGGCGTCGGGCACCGCCTCGCGGGCGCGGGTGGGGGCCACGAGGCGCGCCTTGGTGGCGCGGCGGACCTCGGGGATGCCCTCGATATGGTCGGCGTGGCGGTGGGTGACGAGGATGTCGGTGAGCCGCCAGCCGGTCTCGTCGAGGGCGCGCAGGACGGCTGCCGCCTCCGGCACGTCGATGGCCGCGCAGGCCCCCGTGTCGGGGTCGTGCAGCAGCACGCCGATATTGTCGCTGCGGCAGAGGAAGGTGCGGAACTCCGCGTTCGATCCGGCCATCGGCGTCTCCCAAGCTCCAGCCCGCCGCGTCCGGGGCGGGCTCCGGCGGTGAATCGGTCTCGCGGACGGGGAGTTCCGGCGCCCGAGCATCGTCCCGAACGGTGGCCACCGTTCGGGACAGGACGATGCGGACACGCGGACCCCGAGCATCGCCCCGGATCAGATTTCCGGAACGATGCGCGCGGGCGCTTGCCGCGCGGGCCCGCGCTCCCCATTGAAGCAGCCCGAGGGCCGGCACGCCCGTCCCGGAGCTTCGTCCCGCGAACCGACATGCGCCTCGACGTTACCGACCTGCGCGCCTTCTACGCCAGCCCCCTCGGCAGCGTGACCCACCGGATCGTGGGGCGCGCGGTGCACGGATTCCTCGGCTCGGTCTCGGGATTGCGGGTGCTCGGGCTCGGCTACGCCACGCCCTATCTCAGCCCGGTCCACTGCATCGCCGAGCGCACGCTCGCCTTCATGCCGGCGACGCAGGGAGTGGTGAACTGGCCGGGCTCCGGCCGCTCCTGCTCGGCGCTGGCCGACCCGACCATGATGCCGCTGCCCGAGGCCTCGGTGGACCGGGTAATCCTGGTCCACGCCCTCGAATCGGTGGAGAGCCCCACCGAGCTGCTCCAGGAGGTCTGGCGCACCCTCACCCCCGGCGGCCGGATGATCCTCGTCGTGCCCAATCGCCGCGGCGTCTGGGCCCGGCGCGAGGCCACGCCGTTCGGCCACGGCCAGCCCTACAGCCGCTCGCAGCTCGGTCGCCTGATGCGCGACACCCTGTTCTCGCCGGAGGGCTGGGCCGAGACCCTCTACATGCCGCCGGTCCGCTCGCGCCTGATGCTGCGCACGGCCCCCGCCTGGGAGCGCTTCGGCACCTCCCTCGCCATGCCCTTCGCCGGCCTGCACGTGGTGGACGCCACCAAGCAGCTCTACCGCCCCGTGGCCGTGCAGCAGGTGCGCCGGGCCCGCCGGCTGGCGCCCGCCCGGGTGCTCGTGCCCGCCCCGGCGCCGGGCTAGAGCGCTCTCCGCCGGGCTAGAGCGCTCTCCGCCGAAGTGGACGCCGGTTCGGCGCAGGAGAGCGCGCAAAAGCAACAACTGAGAGCCGTGGACGATTGCAGCGCGATCGGGAACGGCTCCAGAGCATCGTCCGAGAGGCGGTTGCCGGCCTTCACGAACCCGCCACGCGCTCATGCGGGGATCGGGCGTGCCGCCCCTCTCCGCGCGGTGGTGGCCCGCTCCGGGGGCGCCCCCGGCCTTCCCGCGGGGGGCCGGCTGGGTTAGCCGCTCCGGACGCGGAGCGAATCATGCCCATCGAACCGGCCATCCAGAGTTTCCTGTTCGCCCTGTCGAGCCTGTTCTCCATCGTCAATCCGGTGGGCGGCTCGCTGATCTTCGCCCAGGTGACGGCGGCCAACAGCCATGCCGAGCGCGTGGAGCTCGCCCGCCGGATCGGCGTCTACGCGGCGATGATCATGCTGGCCGCCCTCTGGGCGGGGGCGCCGATCCTCAGCTTCTTCGGCGTGTCGCTCGGGGCGCTGCGCATCGCTGGCGGGCTCGTGGTGGCGGCCTCCGCCTGGGGGCTCCTCAACCGCCCGGAGGCGCGGGAGGCCCGCAAGCAGGCCGAGGCCGGCCAGACCGGGGCGCTGCCCGCGGAGGCCCCGCCGCCGCCCCGGGGGCGCGAGGCGCTGGCCGAGATCGCCTTCTTCCCGCTGACCCTGCCCTTCACCACGGGGCCCGGCACCATCGCGGTGGCGATCACCCTGGGCTCGAACCGCCCCGCCGCCGCCGACGAGCGCATCGCCTTCTACCTCGCCGCCTCCGCCGCGGCCCTGTGCGTGGCCGCCACGGTCGCCCTGATCTACGCCTCCGCCGACCGGGTGGTGCGCCTGATCGGCCCGGTGGGCGCCCGGGTGCTCGGGCGCCTCTTCGCCTTCCTGCTCCTCTGCGTCGGCACCCAGATCACCATCAGCGGGATCACCGACGTGTTCGGGCCGATGTTCGCCGGGCGCTGAACCGGCCCCCGGCGCCCGGGATCCGCGCCTCAGATCACCGGCACCCCGGTGAGGGAGACCGGGCCGCCGAAGAGCAGGGCGTGGCCCACGTAGTAGAGGGCGAGGAAGCCGGCCAGGGCTGCCCCGTAATAGGCGGGGGCGAGGACCACGTGGCGGCGCGTGGCCAGTGTCCGGGCGTCGTCGGCGGCGATGGCGACGAGGACCGCGATGATGCCCGAATGGCCGATCGCGTCCACCTTGCCGAACTCGAACACCGCCGAGACGAAGATGCCGGCCAGGATGATGGCGCTCATCCGGCGCACCAGCGGCGTCCACACCAGGGCGAAGGCGAGGGTGAACTCGATGACGCCCGCGGCCTTCATGAACAGCTCCGGCGAGGCGCCCATGGTCATCTCGGGCTTGGCGGCGAGGAGCGGCGCGGTCCAGTCCGGATAGGCCCACTTCTCCACCGAGGCCCACATCAGGGTGATCGCCGCCGCCCAGCGCACCACGTCGATGGGGCGCAGGCCGAACGGGGTCGCGCCGAGGCCCGTGAGGATCAGGTAGGCGGCGACGCCGAGGAAGACGGGGTAATCGGCGAGGTGGAAGGTGCCGTACTGCGCGGTGGCGTAGGCGAACAGGAAGACGATGCCGAAGCCGACGAGCGGCGTGGTGCGGCGCCAGACCAGCAGCATCGCGAGGCCGAGCTGGAACCACGAGATCCAGGCGACGTCCGTCTTCAGCTCCGGCGTCAGGATGATGCCGCCCATCGACCACAGGGAGACGAAGAAGAAGCCCAGCGTCGCCCGCACCAGGAGCTCGGTATCCGCCCGCACCCGGCTCGTCACCCGGTCGAGGGCGTTGAGCAGGGCGGTGCCGAGGGGCGTGCCCTCGGCGAGGCAGCCGAGCATGAGGCAGAGCACGGAGAGCCCGACGAGCCACTCGAAATCCGCGCAGAGCACCTGCTCCAGGCCGCGGGGCTGGCCGGCGACGTCGAAGGCGCAGAACCACTTCACGTGGGCGCTCGCCTCGGTGGCGAAGAGCGCCGCCGGCAGGGACAGGAGCGCCGCGCGCCCCGACCGATGCATGATCCCCTGTCGCGCCCGCATGGATGCCTCGTCCTGTCCGCGGCGTCGACCGCCGGCACGGGCATTTACGAACGGTTCACCTTTGCTGCCAAGGACTCGTTAAGACTTCTCTCGGAGAACGGTTAACGCCTGTGGGTTGCCTGAAGAAGTGACCCCCGTGCCGCCCGAGCCTTTGCCGGCTTCCATGGCCGGTGGAGGTGCCGCTGAACTGATCGAAGTCTCGATCGTTTCAGTGGGGTCGGTTGCAGTGCATGGATTCATCGTTCCGGTGCATGCGCGCATGGGATCTATCCTGCAATCTTCGCGCTGCTGCGAGAGGAGAACGGCCATGATCGGACTGGCAAGCTTCGCGAGCGTCGGCCTCGGCGTCGCCTTCGCCGCCCTGGCCCCGCGGGCGGGGGCGCGCAGCCAGGTCTGCGAGACCTGCGGGGGCCTGCTGCTGGTCTCGGGCCTCGCCTTGCTCGGCTGCGGCCTGCCGCTGTTCCGCTGAAGGGACGACGGCGAGCTTTCGCCGGCCGCCGCTTCCTGCGAGAGCGGGCTGCATTTTCAGGGAAACAGCAGCACGCTCTATCTCTTTGTGATCGCACGATGATCCCGAAAAACCGGCTTCCACTTTTTCGCATCGTGCTATAGCCGGGCCGGCTCGCGCCTCATCCCGGGTCCGGGCCCGCTCTCCGAGCGAGCCGGAATGACGGCGGCAAACCTATACCGAAGCGATCGAGCGGAAGCCGTATGACACCCCGAACCGGCTCTCGGGATGAGGCCGGGCATGGACAGGCCGGAACGGAGTGCGTCGGACGGGTGGTGGAGCGCGCTCAGGGCCGCGGGGGGGCCTCGCCGAGGTCGCCGGCGAGCGTCGCGGCGTCGGCCGGGCCGCCGGTCAGGGTCTCGAGGAAGGCGACGAGGTCGGCCTTCTCGGCCGCCGTCAGACCGAGGGGGCGGATCTCGCGGGAGCGGCTCGGCCGGTCGATGCCGCCGCGGTCGTAGAGGTCGATCACCGCCCCCAGGTCCTTCAGGGAGCCGTCGTGCATGAAGCTGCCGCGCTGGCTCACGCTGCGCAGGGTCGGCGTCTTGAAGGCGTATTGCAGGGCGGTGGAGTTCGGCTTGAAGCGCCCGCGGCCGATGTCGCCCGCGCGCCCCACGCCGATATCGTGGAACGAGCCGTCGGTGAACGACCAGCCGCCGTGGCAGGCGGCGCAGTTGGCCCGGCCGTTGAACAGGTCGAAGCCGCGCTTGGCCGCCTCGCCGACCGCCGCCTCGTCGCCGGCGATCCAGCGGTCGAACGGGCCGGGGCGGGCCACGATCAGCCGCTGGAAGGTGGAGAGCGCGGCGCCGATGCGCTCGCGCGTCACCTCCGGGTCGGGGAAGGCCGCCGCGAAGGCGGTCGCGTAGTCGGGATCGGCCATGAGGCGGCGCACGGCCTCCGCCTCGCTCAGGTTCATGTTCGCCGAGGCCGTGATCGGGCCGAAGGGCACGGCGTCGAGATCGGGGAACTTGCCGTCCCAGCCGTAGGGGCCCTCGTGCCAGGCGACGTTGATCAGGCTCGGCGTGTGCAGGTCGAGGTCGCCCCCGTGGCGGCTCTCGGCGCGGGGGCGCCCGTCCGCCCAGGCGAGGTCCGGCCGGTGGCAGGAGGCGCAGGAGCGGCTGCGGTCGCCGGACAGGACGGGATCGAAGAACAGGCGCTGGCCGAGCTCGGCCTTGGCCCGCGTGTAGGGATTGTCCTCGGGGAAGGGAATCGCCTCCGGCGGCCGGTACTGGGCCCGCCAGGCGGCACGGGAGGCGGCCTGCTCCGGCAGCGCCGAGCTTGCAACACCGGCCAGCGTGAGCGCCACCGCGACCGCGGTGCCGAGCTTCCAAGCCATCCCGAAACCCCTTCCGCCCCATTCGGTACGGGGCGAGAGGTTGCCAACCCCTGAATCCCTCTTGCCTGCGGGCGTGCTATGTCACCGGATGCGACATCCTGTCGTATCGGGAGGCGCCGCCGGCCCGGGGCCGGATCACTCGATCCGCACGACCACGCTGTCGCTGCCGCCGGCCGCGTCGAGGACCGAGATGCGCGCGAACCCGGCGCCCGCCGGCACCCATTCCGATTGCCGGCGCGGGCTGGTCTCGACGGGCAGGCTGTCGACCATCCAGGTGAGCGGCGGCACGCCGCCGAGGGCTTTCAGGGCGAGGCCGGACCCGCTGGCCTCGCCGAGGCCGAGATCGATGCGGGCCCCGTCCGGCGGGTAGGCGATCTTCAGGGGCTGCGCGCCGCCCGGCGCCCGCGGCTGGTCCGGGCGGATGTGGCGCAGGGGCGGGGGCAGGCCGGCGTTGCTGGCGGCGATGACGCCCGCGGGCCGTGCCACCGGCACCGGCTCGCCCCCGTAGCGGCTGAAGGCATCGAACAGGATCGGCGCCGCCGCGAGCCGCCCGACGAGGCCCGGCACCGCGGCGCCGTCCGCCCGCCCCACCCAGACCGCCACGGTGATGCGCCGGTCGAAGCCCGCGGCCCAGGCGTCCCGGTAGCCGAAGGAGGTGCCGGTCTTGTAGGCGATGCGGTTGGGCAGGGCGTTCTCGGGGGGCGGGCTCCCGCGCAGGGTGTCGGCGACGTACCAGGCGGCGACCGGCTCGGCGATGCGCCGCTCGCCCTCGGGGGGCGCCGGCCGGTCGGCCCGCCGGACGAGGGCCGGCACGGAGCCGCCGCGGGCGAGCCCTGCATAGAGCCGGGCGAGGTCGGTGAGCGTGATGCCGAGGCCGCCGAGCGCCACCGGCAGGCCGGGGGCGGCCTCGCGCGGGAGCAGGACGCTCGCGCCCCCCGCCCGCAGGCGGGCGATGAAGCGGGCGGGCCCGACCGCTTCGAGGAGTTCCACGGCCGGCACGTTGAGCGAGAGCTGGAGGGCGCGCCGCGCCGTCACGCTGCCCTGATAGGTCAGGTCGAAATTCTCCGGCGCGTAGGTGGCCGAGAACCGCGCGGGGCGGTCCTCCAGCAGGGTCTCGGGATGGGCGAGCCCGTTCTCGAAGGCGAGCGCGTAGATGAAGGGCTTCAGCGCCGAGCCCGGCGAGCGCACGGCGAGCGTCATGTCGATCGCGCCCCGCCGGGCCGCGTCCCCGTAGCCGGGGCTGCCGACCTGGGCGAGCACCGCGCCGGTGGCGTTGTCGAGGACGAGGATCGCCGCCGAGAGGCCGGGGCCGGCCGCAGCCGCGCGCTCCGTGGCGAGCGCCTCCAGGCTCGCCTGCAGCCGCCCGTCGAGGCTGAGGCGCAGGCTGGCGCTCGCCGGATCGGCCGCGACCGCCGCCTCGGCGGCGTGGGCGGCGAGCATCGGGAAGGGTCGGCGCAGGGTCGGCACCGGCTCGGCCTTGGCCGCCCGCGCCTCGTCCGGGCCGATCAGGCCGCGGGCGGCCACGATGTCGAGCACCCGGTCGCGGGCGCGGCGGGCCCGCTCGGGGAAGCGGTCGGGCCGGCGCGCCTCGGGGGCCTGGGGCAGGGCCACGAGCAGCGCCGCCTCGGCGAGGGACAGGCGGGCGGGCTCGCGCCCGAGATAGGCGAGTGCCGCCGCGCGCACGCCCTCCACCGGCCCGCCATAGGGGGCGAGGGCGAGATAGGCGTCGAGCACGCCCGCCTTGCCGAGGCGCGCCTCCAGCTCCCGGGCCCGGCGCATCTGGCGCAGCTTGGCCGTGAGCGAGCGCGCGGCCCGCGGCTCGACGAGGCGGGCGACCTGCATCGATAGGGTGGAGCCGCCGGAGACCACGCGCCCGTGCCGCAGCCATTGCCCGGCCGCGCGGAAGGTGGCGGCGGGGTCGATGCCGCGATGCGTGAGGAAGCGCCGGTCCTCGTAGGCCGTCAGCATGGCGACGAAGCGCGGATCGACGCCCGCCGCCGTGACCGGCAGGCGCCAGCGCCCGTCCGCGGTGGCGAAGGGGCGCAGCAGGTGGCCCGCCCGGTCGAGGACCACGGTGGAGCGCCGCTCGGCCTGGGCGAGGTCGAGGGGCGGCAGGGCGAGGAGGGGGAGGGCGAGCGCGCCGGCCAATCCGACGAGCAGCAGAGCGGCGAGGACGAACCAAGCGCGTCTCCCTCCCCCCTCTGCGGGGGAGGGTGGCCCCTGCGTGAGCAGGGGTCGGGAGAGGGGTGCGACGGTGCCGGGCCGGGCTGTGCCCTGCATGAAGGTCGCGCCTCTCTCGGGGGCCGGGCTCCCCTCTCCCGACCCGCTTTCGCGGGCCACCCTCCCCCGCAGGGGGGGGAGGGAGGGTGCGGAGACGACCGCCTGAGATGGGTGAATACGATAGCCCGAACGGGAGAGGGGACCCGTGCCTGACTCGTGGACCCTCTCTCCGTCATCTGCGATCGCCCTCCCCGCCGAGGGAGGAGGGAGGGCTGCGTCCCGCTCCGCCTTCTCGGCCATCGCCTACGGCGCCGCGATCTCGACCGTGCCGAAGCCGGTGCGGGCGAAGCGTTCGGGGCGGTACATGTCCTCCACGCTCGCGCCCGGATGCAGGTAGGTGCCCGGCGAGACCGCGCGCACCGTGTAGGCCACGGTGAAGAAGGCCGATTGCTCGGGGCCGCGGTCGTAGGCGGCCACGAAGCGGTCGTCGCGGAACTCGGTATGGGCCGGCGTCACGTCCGTCCTCACGAAGCTGAGGCCTTGCAGCGCGTCGGCGTCGAGGAGCTTCGGGTTGTCGATCTCCAGGCCCGCGGGCAGGCGGTCGACCAGGAGGAGGCGGGCGGCGCGGGCCTGCTTCTCCGTCACCTTCAGCACCACCACGAGGCGGTCGTTCTGGCGGATGCCGCGGGCGAGGTCGACGGGGGTGCCGTCGAGGCGGTGATAGCTCCGCTCGATCGCGTAGCCGTGGGATTCCGCCGGCTCCGGCGCCACGGGGTTGCCGTTGACGCCGAGCGCCACCTGGACCGGCGCCTGACCCGTGTTCACGAGGGTGACGGGGCGGCCCTCCAGGGCGGCGGCGCGGTAGGTTCGGGCGAGGGGGCCGGTGACGGGGGCGCCGTCGAGGGTGAAGGCGAGCGCGCCGGCCTCCTTGTCGAGGTTGGCCGCGGCGAGCACCAGCCACGCGTTCTCCTGCGTGCTCGTGGCGCGGCCCGCCGCGCGCTCCTCGCCGATCACCGCGGCGACGGGGGAGAGCGCGGCCTGCGCGAGGCCCGATTCGGCGGCGAGCGCCAGCAGGCCCGCCCCGTCGCGCAGGCGCGAGCCGTAATCGGCCCGGTAGGCCTGCCCGTCGCGCTCGGTCCTCAGGTCGCCGAGCGCCGAGTCGAGGGCCCGGGCCGCGCGGGTGCGGTCCCCCAGCAGCGCCAGCGCCGCGGCGATCTGCGCGCGGGCGAGCGGCGTCTTGAACGCGTCGAGCTTGGTGTCGGCGAGGTAGCGCAGGTCCCCGCTCACCGGGCGGCCGTTGCGGGCGAGCACGTAGGCCGCGTAGGCGAGGTCGGCGCCGCCGTCCCGCACCTCGGTGGTGTTGGCCACCGCGTTGCGCAGGCGGTCGAGGGCGAGGCCGAAGGCCGTCTGCGGGACGGTGAAGCCGCGCTCGCGCGCCCGCGTCAGGAAGTCGGTGACGTAGGCGGCGAGCCAGAGGTCGTTGCCCCCTTGTGCCGACCACAGGCCGAAATCGCCGCTCGAATCCTGGCGCGCCAGCACCCGGTCGATGGCGCCGCGCACCCGCTCGTCGAGCGCGCCGTCGAGGCCAAGCTTCTCCTGGCTCGCGAGCCGGTTGGCGTAGAGGAGCGGCAGCGCCCGGCTCACCACCTGCTCGGTGCAGCCATAGGGGTAGCGGTCGAGCGCCTGGAGCAGGCTCGCCACGTCGAGCCCCGGCAGGGCGGAGGCCGAGACGGAGACCGTGGCCGTACCGGGCAGGATGTCGGCGGCGAGATCCGCCGAGATCTGCAGGCTCGTGCCCGGCGCCAGCGTGCGCACGCTGCGGCGGACGAGCGCCCCGGTGCCGGGGGAGACGGGCAGGGTGAAGCTCTGGCCGACGCCCGCGGGCAGGCCGGGCCCTGCAAGGCTGAGGTCGAGCCGGGCGGTGCCCGGCCCCGCCGCGGTCAGCGGCAGCACGAACTGGCCCTTGGCGCCGGCCGCGAGCGTGAGCCGGCGCTGGAGGGCGTCGGCCCCCACGAGGATCGGCCCGGCCGGATCGAGGTCCACCGTGTAGTCGCCGGCCGCCCCCTCCACGTTGTCGAGGGCGACGAAGATGCGCGAGCGGTCCCCCGCGTTGAGGAAGCGGGGCAGCGTGCCCGTGAGCACCACGGGATCGCGGATCACCACGTCGGCCTGCGCCTGCCCGGTGCGGTTCCCGCTCCAGGCGGTGACCATGACGCGGCCGGTGCCGTTGAAGGCGGGCAGCGGGAAGGTGACGCGCGCCGTTCCGTCCGGCCCCACCGCGACCACGCCGGAATAGAGGGCGAGCGGCGCCTGGGTCGGCGGGGAATCGGCGAGCTCGCCCCCGCCGCCGTCGCCGCCGGAGCGGATCGCGCCGAGCGTGCCCTGCATGCCGTCGATGAGGTAGCCGTAGACGTCGCGGATCTCGGCCGACAGGGCCTTCTGGCCGAAGAAGAAGGCGCTCGGGTCGGGGGCCGCGTAGCGGGTGAGGTTGAGGATGCCGACATCGACGAGCGCCACGGTGATCCGCGCCGCCTCGCCGCTCTTCAGCCCCGCGAGCCGCACCGGCAGGGTGAGGTCCTGGCGCGGGCGCACCTGCTGCGGCGCGTCGAGGCTCACCGCGAGATTGCGCGCCTCCCGGTCGACCGAGAACCACGCGAGCCCGAGCGCCCGGCCCGGCAGGCGCTTGGCGGCCTGGTCCAGGGGCCGGTAGGCGGTGGCGACGAGATAGGCGCCCGCCCCCCACTCGGCCTTCACCGGAAGCGTCACCGTGGTGCCGCCGTCGGGGACGGCGACGTCCAGAACCTCGTGCACCCGGTCGCTCACCACCGCGAGGCTCGCCCGGCCCTTGAACTTGAGGGCGAGGCGCGCCCGCATCGTGTCGCCAGCAGTATAGGCCGCCTTGTCGAGGGTGAGGTCGAGGCGGTCGGGCACGTCGGCGGTCTGGGTGCCGCCCCAGCCGACGGAGAAGCCGACGCTCACCGCGGCGCCGGCCTCACCGGGCACGCTCGCCTCCAGCCGGTAGCTGCCGAAGCTCAGGGCCTGCGCGATGCGCGCGGGCGCCTCGGCGGAGACCGAGACGGTGCCGTTGGCGACCCGCCGCACCGATTTCACCGGCTCGAAGGACCAGCGCCCGTCCGCGCGGTACCATTGATAGCTCTGCTCGATCCGCGACAGGGTCCAGACCACGCCGTCCCGCGCGAGGCGCCGCCCGTCGGGGGCGGCCATCACGAGGTCGAAGGTGGCGGTGGCGCCCTCCGGCAACTCGGCCCCGAAGCCCTTGCGGATGGCGAGAACCGGCCCGTCCGGCAGGATCGGCAGGGTGAGGCTGCGCGAGAGCGCCCGGCCCCCCGGCTCGCCGACTGCCAAGGTGATCTTCGCCTCCAGCGGGCGAGGGCTCGCGGGGTTCGGCACCGGCACCCGCATCGTGTCCGCGCCCCGCGCATCGGTGGTGCCGTGCGCCTCGATCTCCGCGGTGGTCGCCTCGAAGGGCTCGTCGTCGAGGCCGGTGGAGAAACCCTCCAGCCCCGGGATCCCGCTCTGGGCGGCGGCCTGCACGGAGACCGAGCCGCCGATGTCGAGCCCACTGCCCGGCGCCCCGTAGAGGTAGCGCGCCCGGACCGCGATCTCGGCGGACTCACCCCGCCGGAGCGCGGGCTTTGCCGACTTCAGATCCACCTCCAGCCGCTCGGGCACGTAGTCCTCGAGGAGGAAGCTCGCCTCGCCCACCGCCGGCGCCTTCGGATCGGTGTGGGCGGCGATGCGCCAGGTGCCGTGCATCGCCCCCGAGAGAAGCGCCAGGGAGAAGGCCCGGCCGCCGAGGCCCTGGTCGGCCACCTGCGCGCGGCGGTACTCGACGCCGTCGGGCCGCTTCACCACCAGGGTGAGGGGGAGGTCGGGGATCGCCGCGCCCCGCGCGTCGCGCAGGAGGGCGGTGATCTGCACCGTCTCGCCCGAGCGGTAGACCCCGCGCTCGGGGAAGACGTAGGCCTCCACCGCGCCGGCATCGGGCCGGCCCTTCACGCCGCGGTCGGTGAGGTCGAAGGCCGAGAGGTCGAGGTCGAGGAAGCCGTAATCGTCGCCGCTCTGGGCCACGACGAGGCCCGGCGCGATGCCGCCCTCGCCGCGGGCGAGGCCCGGATCGAAGGCGGCGTAGCCGCGCCCGTCGGTCTTGCGGGTCGCCAGAACCTCGTTGTTGCGGGCCACCAGCCGGATCTCGGCCCCGGAGACGGCCTGCGCGCTCGCCAGCGAGCGCAGGAGGACGTGCACCCCGTCGCGGCCCTTGTAGGCGGTGAGCCCGAGATCGGAGACCACGAACCACTGCGTCGCCTTCTGCGCGTAGTCCTCCTCGCCCTCCGCCGAGACCCCGCTCGGGGCGGCCTGCATGATGTAGATGCCGGGCTCCAGTTGCCCCAAAGCCTGGAGGACGGGGAAGGCGGTGACGGCCTCCTGGTTCGTCTCGGCCTTGGCGGCGTCGAGGGTGCCCTTCCAGATCCGCACGCCCTTCTGGGCGGCGATGGTCCGGGCGCTGGCGCCGCTGAGCTGGCTCAGGAACTCCTCGGAGCGGAGCGCCGGCAAGAGGCCGCGGTCGCCGATGCGCAGCACCTCCACGTCGAGCTTCGGCGCGTTCACCGAGACCAGGGGCAGGCCGGCCTGTCCGGTGCGGGGCAGGACGTAGTTGCGCCCGGTGAAGCGCACCTGGGGGGCGCGGTCGCGTACGTAGATCTCGTAATCGGCCGATGTCAGCAGGCTCTCGCCCACCGATGAGGGCAGGCCCTGGCGCAGGACCACGGCGTAGCGCCCGCCATGCTTCAGCCCGTCCACGCAGACCTGCGAGCCCTCCGCCGTCACCGCGGCGTTGCTCGCCCCCGACACGGCCACGAAGGGGGCGAAATCGGTGCGGGGCGGCAGCGCCTCGGAGAAGGTGAAGCAGGCCCGCGGGGCGGCGGCGTCGGAATCGACCTTGTAGTCGAGGATGCGGAAGCCGTGCTCGGCGCGTAAAGCTTCGTAGGTCTCGCGCACGCTCGCCTGATCGTCGAGGGCGAGGCTCGCGCGGTAGGCCTCCAAGGCCGGGCGCCAGTCGGACTGGTTGGCCTGCGCCTCGCCGAGGAAGGCGAGCGCCCGCGCCTCCGCCTGGGGCGATGCGGCGCGCAGGTAGGCCTGATAGGCGGCGGCCAGGGCCGCACGGCGGCGGCGGGGGCCGTCCTGGCCCGCATTCTCGTCGTTGCCGAGCGCGTCGGAGGCCCGCGCATAGGCGAGCCAGTTCTGCGGGTCGGCGATGTCGGCGAGGATCGCCGCGGCGAGGAGCGGCAGGGCGGCGGCGGGCTTGCCGGCCTGGGTCAGGGCCTCGCCGTCGCGGCGCGCCTGGGCGGCGTTGCGGCTGCCGCCGCGGGCTTCTGCCGGCAGCGCGCCCTCGAGGCGGGCGCCGGCCGAGGCCAGGGCCTCGCGCTGGAAGCTCTTCTTGGGGAGCGGCTTCGGGGCGGTGCGGGCCGCGGGCGTCTGCGGCGCCTGCGCGCCGGCGGGGGAGGGGAGGGCGAGCATCCCCGCCAGCAGGGCCGCCCACAGGGCCGCACCCCGGCCCCGTCGCGCGTCCGCGCGCCGAGCCGGCATCTCCGCCCGCGCGGAGCGCTCCAGCAGGCCCCGAAACCCCGACGACGCCTGCGCCATGAACCCGCTCCGCGGCCCGCCCCCCACCGGCCGACCGGCCGGCGAATCCCAGGGCGTTGCGGGCGGGACGGTATCATCTGCCGCCGCCGCCGCAATCGCGTCGTGGCCGGCGGCGCTCTGGCCTTCTCGCGGTCGGCCTGCCAACCTCCGGCCGCGCCCGCGCCGCCGGAATCGGATCTCTAATGCCCCACCGTATCGGATGCCTCCTGCTCGCCGGCCTCGCCGCTGGCGCGGTGCCGGCCCGCGCGCAGGGGCCGGCCGCCCCGCGCCCGCCCGCCCAGGCCGCGCCGGACCCCGCCTTCGAGGCCGCCCGCATCGCCTTCGAGGCGCTGCCGGAGGCCGAGCGGAAGGGCCTGCAGGACGCGCTGGTCTGGACCGGCGACTACAACAGCGTGGTCACCGGCACCTTCGGCCGGCGCAGCTTCGAGGGCCTGAACGCCTACCGGACCCGCACCGGCGGCGGCGCCCCCCTGACGCCGGCCGGGCGGGCGGCGATCCTGGCCGCGGGCGAGGCGGCGCGGAAGGCGGCGCGCTTCGCGGTGAAGCCCGATCCGGCGAGCGGCGTCGTCCTCGGCGTGCCCGAGCGCCTCCTGTCCAGGCGCAGCCCCCTGCCGGGGCCCGTGCCCGCCGGGACCCGCTGGCAGAGCGCGGACGGCCGGGCCACCCTGGAGACCCGCGCCTTCCCGCCCGGGACGGCCGATCTCGACGCGCTGTTCGAGCGTGCCACGGCGCCGCTGCCCGAGCGCAAGGTGACGTACAAGCTGAAGCGGCCGGATTTCGTGGTCGTCACCGCGGAGACGGCGACCGGGCGCTCCTACATCCGCTACGCGGCGGGGCCGGGGGGCGTGCGCGGCTTCACCGTCGGCTACGACCGGGCCCTCGCGGCAGAGATCGACCGCCTCGTGATCGCGGTGGCCAACAGCTTCGTGCCCTTCCCCGAGGCGGGCGCGCCCGTCGCGGCCGCGCCTCCGGCCTCCGCCCCGGCCCAGCCGCTGGCGGCGCCCCGGATCACGCCCGCTGCGGCGGCAGCGCCGGCCGCGACGGGCATCGTGGTGGGACCGAACCGGGTGCTGACGGCCGCCTCCTCCGTCGAGGGCTGCACGCCACGGGTGGCGGGTAAACCCGCGCGCCTCCTGCGCAGCGATCCGGCTGTCGGCCTCGCCCTGATCGAGGTGGCGGGCGTGGCGGCCCCCGTCGCTCTCGCGGTCCGGACCGAGCCGGGGGCGGATCTCATCGTTCTGGCCGCGGGCGCGGAGGGTGTGACGGTCGCGCCGGCTTCCACGGAGGCCGGCAGGCTCACGGCGCCGCTCCAGCCGGGGGCGTCGGGCGCCCCGGCCTTCGACCGGACCGGACATCTCGCCGGTCTCGTGGCCCGCTATCCGACGGCGCCACTCCGCGTGGCCGGGGTGGTGCCGCCCCTCACTTTCCCGATGGTGCCGGCCCAGCAGGTCGCGGCCTTCCTCGGCGCGAACGGCGTCGTCACGGGCGATCGGGGGGCGGGCGGCCCGTCCGGATTCGGCGCGGTGGCGGGCGCCGTCCGGGGGGCGATCGTCGGGGTGGCCTGCGCGCCCTGACGGGGTCGGCGCACCGGACGGATGTCGGGTGCGCCGGGGTGGCGGATCAGAGCCGGCCGGTGGCCAGCAGCACGATCAGGATGATGATGAGGATGCCGCCGAGGCCGAAGCCCGGGCCGCGATAGGCGCCGCCGCCGAGGAAGCCGCCGCCGCCGAAGGCGAGGATGATCAGGATGATGAGCAGGATGGTGACGAGGGACATGGCGTTCTCTCCGGTCGGCGCACGGGCGTGAGCTTGACCGTTCAAACGCCGTCCCAGGCCGGATCGTTCAACCGTCTCTTGTGAATGTCATCGCCCTGCAACCAGGGTTCAGAGCCGCCAGTCGGGCAGGGCGTCCGGGTGCTCGCCGAGCCAGTCCGGCTGCGGCAGGCCGCGCTCGGCGAGGAAGGCGGGGTTGAACAGCTTCGAGGCGTAGCGCGCGGCCCCGTCGCACAGGATGGTCGCGACGGTGTGGCCGGGCCCCAGGGCCCGGGCGAGCCGGATCGCGCCCGCCACGTTGATGCCGGAGGAGCCGCCGAGGGACAGGCCCTCCTCGCGCATCAGCTGGAACACGACGGCGAGGGCCTCGCGATCCGGGATGCGGAAGCTGATGTCCGGGGTGAAGCCCGCGAGGTTGCGGGTGATCCGGCCCTGGCCGATTCCCTCGGTGATGGAGGAGCCCTCCGCCTTCAGGGTGCCGATCGTGTAGTGCGCGTAGAGGGCCGACCCGTCCGGGTCGGCGAGCGCGATCCGCACACCGGGCTTGGCCGCCCGCAGCGCCTCGGCGACGCCGGCGAGCGTCCCTCCCGTGCCCGCGGCGCAGACGAAGCCGTCGACCGCGCCCCCCGTCTGCGCCAGGATCTCGGGCCCGGTCCCCGCGGCGTGGGCGCGCCGGTTGGCCACGTTGTCGAACTGGTCGGCGAAGAAGGCGCCCGCGGGCTCGCGCTCCGCGAGGCGCTCGGCGAGGCGCCGGGCCACGTGGACGTAGTTGTTCGGGTTGGCGAAGGGGACGGCGGGCACCTCCAGGAGGCGGGCGCCGGCGAGCCGCAGGGTCTGCTTCTTCTCCTCGGACTGCGTCTCCGGGATCACGATCACCGTGCGGTAGCCGCGCACCGCCGCGACCAGGGCGAGCCCGATGCCGGTATTGCCCGCCGTGCCCTCGACGATGGTGCCGCCCGGCCGGATCAGCCCGCGCGCCTCCGCATCCTCGACGATGGCGAGCGCCGCGCGGTCCTTCACCGAGAGGCCGGGATTGAGGAACTCGGCCTTGCCGAGGATGGTGCAGCCGGTCTCCTCGGAGGCGCGGGCGAGCCGGATCAGCGGCGTGTTGCCGATGGCGGCGAGGACGTCGGGGCAGGTGCGACTCATGACAGACGTCATAGCGCACCGCGCGGGGAAATGGCTGCCGCGATTGCGCGCGGGCGCGGGGAAAAGCCCCCCCGGGCCGCGGCTCTACTTGCCCGGCGTCTCGTCCTCGCCGTCGATGGTGCAGGAGACGGCCTGCACCGCCTCGTTGGCCGCGGGTCTTTGGCTCGGCAGGCCGGCGATCACCCGCACCACCACGAAGCCCTGGCGGTCGGGGGCGACGATGCGCACGTCCCGGCTCGGCTCGTTCTCATCGTCGTTGGCGAGCGCCTCGTCGTACTGGGCGCGGGTGAGCACCACGAGGTCGAGGGCGCCGCGCACGGCGGCCTGATCGGTCACCGCGTAGAAGGCGCCGCGCCGTCCGTGCACGGCGAGCGACAGGGCCAGCGGGCCGGTGCGGGCGGCGATGCGCATGGGCCCGTCCTCCAGGTCGTAGGCGCAGACGCCGACCGCCACGGCGGGGTCGGGGGCCGGCAGCCAGGTCGCCGCCGGGCTCGCGGGCGTGGCGAGGGTGTTGACGGGCTGGGGATGCTCCAGGCTCTCGCTGGAGCGGGTGCGCGAGAGGGCGTCTGTCTCGGAGAGGCGCGGGATCGCCAGCACGGTGACGATGTGCACGATCCCCGCGAGCACGAGTCCGCAGAGGGTGGCGTAGGCGAAGCGCAGGCTCATGAACGGCAGGCCACCCGCGTGATCGCCGGGACGGCGTCGCGGTCGAGGGAGCCGGCGCTCGCGGCCACCGGCGTGTCGTAGAGGCGGATGGCGAGGCGCATGGGCCCCTCCGCCCGCGGGCTCGGCAGCCAGTTGCCCGGCTCGGCCTCGGGCCCGAGGGTGATGGCGAAGCGCCCGTCGCGCTCGCGCAGGATCTCGGTGGAGGTGAAGCCCTCGCGCATGGGCGGGCGGGCCGGGTCGGCCTCGCCGCGGCCGGTCACCGTGAGCGTCCAGGCCCGGGCCGGCGGCGTCGCGCCGGTGAGGCTGTAGGTGCAGGCCGCGTCGAGGGGCCGGCCGCCGTCGTCGTCGGCGGCCGTCATCAGCAGGCCCTCGCCGACCGCGAGCGGGATCTCGCCCCGGCGGGCGTTGACGGCGCGGGCGTAGGGGTCGGCCCCCGTGGAGCCGACCCGCGGCCACAGGGTCCAGGCTCCCACCGTGACGCCGCCGAAGGGGTAGCCCCCCCGCGTCGCCCAGTCGGCGCTGGCGAGGCCGAGCACGGCGCCGAGGGCCAGGGCGTAGAGCGCGAGGCCGATGCCGGCGCTGCGCCGCCACGCCCCGCGCAGGGTGCGCAGGGCGCCCGCCGCCACGGCCCGCGGCTTGCCCGGATGGGCCTGACTGCCCGCGATCATGCTCAGCGGGTCTCGCTGCGGCGCTCGACGGCGCGGCCGCCCGCGGCCAGATCGCGCGCGCTCCCCGCCTCGGCCCGCGGCGCGGCCTTCGGGGCCTGCTCGATGGCGCGGAACAGGCCGTTGACGCCGCTCAGCACCTCGAACGAGCGGCGCGAGAGCTTGCCGTAATTGCTCGCCGCCGGGTTGGTCGCCGCGCTCGGCGCCGCCGCCTGCGCGCCGGGCGCGGACAGCTTCAGGCCGGGCAGGGGCTTCAGCTCGATGCCCTGGTGGGCGGGTTCCATCACGTCGTGCCAGGTCTGGCCCGGCAGGGAGCCGCCGGTCATCTTGTTCGTCGAGGTGCTGTCGTCGTTGCCGTACCAGACGGCGGCGACGTAGTTGCCGGTATAGCCCACGAACCACGCGTCCTTGTAGCCGTTCGTGGTGCCGGTCTTGCCGGCGATCTTCAGGCCCTCGATCTGCACGCGCCGGGCCGTGCCCTCCTCGACCACCTTGTTGAGCATGTAGTTCATGTCGGCCACGACCTGGGTCGAGAGCACCTGCTCGGGCTTCTCGTCGGCGTGGCGGTAGATCACCTCGCCCGAGGAGTTCTTCACCTCCATCGCCGCGTAGGGCTTGGCCCGCTTGCCGCCGTTGGCGAAGACCGCGTAGGCGGCGGCCTGGTCGATCACCGTGACCTCCGCCGAGCCGATCGGCAGGGAGACCGAGTCGGTGAGCGGCGTGGTGATGCCCATGGCGTGGGCCGTCTCGATGATCTTCTTGCGCCCCGCCACCGCGGCGCGCGCGTCGTGGCTGATGCCCATGGCCTTGCCGAGCTGGATCGAGACCTGGATCGGGATGGTGTTGATGGATTTGGCCACCGCGAGCCAGAGGGGCTGGCGGCCGGAATAGGAGCGGCCGTAATTCTGCGGGCACCAGTTGCCGATGCAGGTCGGCCGGTCGACCACGATGCTGTCCGGCCGGTACTGGCCCGAGGCGAGGGCCGCGGCGTAGACGTAGGGCTTGAACGAGGAGCCGGGCTGGCGCAGGGCGTCGGTGGCGCGGTTGAACTGGCTCTCCCCGTAATCCGAGCCGCCGACCATGGCGCGCAGGGCCCCGTCGGGGTCGAGGATCACCATGGCGGCCTCGTCCACGTTGTAGGCGTCCCCCGACTTGCGCAGGAGGCCGGCCACCACCTCGTCGGCCCGCTTCTGGATGGCGACGTCCAGGGGCGTCTTCACCGTGAGCACCCGGTCGTTGCGGAACTTGCCCGCATCCGCCATGGCCTTGATCTCGCCGAAGGCCCAGTCGAGGTAGTAGTCTGCGGTGATGTCGCGGGTGCGGGTCACCGGCGTCGCCGGGTTGCGCAGGGCCGTCTGGATCTGGCCCTCCGTGACGAAGCCCGCCTCCACCATGTTGTGCAGCACGTCCACCGCGCGGGCGCGCGCGGCGGGCAGGTTGACGTGGGGGGCGTATTTCGAGGGCGCCTTGAACAGGCCCGCCAGCATCGCGGCCTCGGCGAGGTTGATGTCCTTGAGCGGCTTGCCGAAATAGTAGTCGGCCGCCGCCACCGCGCCGAAGGTGCCGCCGCCCATGTAGGCGCGGTCGAGGTAGAGCTTCAGGATCTCGTTCTTGGTGAGGTGGGTCTCGAGCCAGAAGGCCAGGAAGGCCTCGTTGATCTTGCGCTCCAGGGAGCGCTCGTTCGTGAGGAACAGGTTCTTGGCGAGCTGCTGGGTGATCGAGGAGCCGCCCTGGACGTTGCCGCCCCCGCGCGAGTTGTTCACCAGGGCGCGCAGGGTGCCGATCGGGTCGATGCCCCAGTGCTCGTAGAAGCGCCGGTCCTCGGTGGAGACCAGGGCCTTGATCATGATGTCGGGAAACTCGTCGAGCTTCAGCGAGTCGTCGTGCTTGATGCCGCGCCGCCCCACCTCGGTGCCGTAGCGGTCGAGGAAGGTGACGGCGAGATCCTGCTGCTTCAGCCAGTTCTCGCTCGTGAGGTTGAAGGCGGGCTGGGCCAGCGTCAGCAGGAGGACGAGGCCGCCGGTGCCGATGGTGGCCGCCTCGCTCGTGAGGTCGAGGGCGACGCGCTTCCAGCCGCGCACGGCGAAGCGGCTCATCACCCCCTGGAAGCGGTCGTAGAGGACGCCGGTGGAGCGCCCGCTGTCGTAGAGCCCCGCATTCACCCAGGCGTCGAAGGCGAGGGCGGCGTGCTGGAGGCGGGTCCGGATCGTGGTGAGGTTCGGCAGGCGCACGAGAGCTGATCCGGATTCCTGAGGCAGACCCGATCCCTGAGGCAGACCCCTGGGACAGGCCGCGGGTGCCCGGCCTCTCCTTACCAAGCCCCGCGCCCCACCGCGAGGCCGGGACCGGCCCGGAGAATGCGGACGGTGGGGCCGGAGGGAAACGCGCGAGGCACCCCTTCGGCCGCACCCCCCTGCGGAAACCCATCGTTAACCTTGCCGCCGGATTGGGGCGGCCCGGTGGCGCGCGATGGCGTGACCACGGCCCCGCTTGCTCCGGACCCCGCCTTGCGGCAGAGGAGGGCCCTTCTCGCGATTCTCTGGAGAGGCGTCCCGATGGGAAGCCCGAAGGCCCGCCCCGGCGCGGCCGCCGAACCGTTCTGGCGCAGCAAATCCCTCGAGGCGATGACGCCCGCGGAATGGGAGAGCCTGTGCGACGGCTGCGGGCGCTGCTGCCTGATCAAGCTGGAGGACGAGGATACGGGGGAGGTCCACCACACGGATATCGGCTGCACCCTGCTGGACGGGGTCGGCTGCCGCTGCCGGGACTATGCCCGGCGCCAGAAGCGGGTGCCCGACTGCGTGCGCCTCACGCCCGAGGCGGTGCGCAGCATCCCCTGGCTGCCGCCGACCTGCGCCTACCGGCTGGTGCGCGACGGGCAGCCCCTGTTCCCCTGGCACCCCCTGGTCTCGGGCCGGGCCGCGAGCGTGCACGAGGCCGGCATCTCCGTGCGCGGGCGCCTCGCGGGCAACGAGGAGGAGTTCCTGGAGGAGGAATATCCCGAGCGCATCGTCGACTGGCCGGGGCTCCGGCCGGAGGAGGAGTAGCGCTCGGCACCGAAGCGCGGCGGCGACCGTGCTCCCGGTCAGTTCGTGATCCGCACCGACGAGAGGGCCGCGCTGAAGAGCTGCTGCATGGCCTGGTTGATGTCGCCATCCGTCGCGACCGAGAAGTACAGGCCGTCCGTGGCGCAAGCGCTGAGCAGGGGGCCGATCCTGTTCTCGAACGGCTTGACGAAAGAATTGTAGAAATCGTTATTGTATAGCGGAAGATACTGCGTGTAGATGATGCCGATCTTGATTTTCTTGTCCTTCATCGCCTGACAGGTGGCGGGATTTATCGGGCTGATGAAGCGATTGTTGTTGATCCTGTATCCGGCGCTCTGATTGCTCATCGTGCCGTCGATCGGCGTGTCCTGCACGCCGTCCGTGACGAAGAACAGGAAGCGGATCGGGTCGAGGGGCGTCACCCCCGTGCCGCTCGCCGGAATCGTGCTCGTCATCCTGGTGATGGCGCGCTCGTAGGCCGTCTGGCTGTCGCGCTGATCCTGATAGGAATAGGCGAGATCGATCTGGCTCGACGCGGTCTTGACCTGATCGAGGTTGTTCGACAGCTGTATGAGCCGCGTCTGGATATCGCTGAAGGTCCACATCTCCATGCGGAACTGCTGGGTCAGCCGCATGCTCGATTTGGCCGAATCGACCATGTTGGAGACCGCGTCGCGCAGGACCTGGATGCGGAGCTTGATGTTGTTCCTCTTGGCTATGTTGTAGTTGTCGTTCCAGTTCTCGGTGCCGTTGCTGTTGAGCAGGTGGCAGGCGAAGGCGCAGCCGCCGGCCACGTTCTGCATCCTGGTGATGTCGTTCGCGGTCGCGGCCAGTCCCATCGACGGTGAGTTGTCGAGCAGAAGATAGAAGTCGATGTACTGGGTGATATTGCGAACGCTGCCGGACTGACCCCTGATGTTCATCCGCGAGACGTTCATCAGGTTGCCCAAGGTCGTCGTCACGGTCGCCGTATAGGTGGCATTCAACCCGACCTGAGAGGTCCCGATCACGGGCAGCGGCGTGAAGGACGTGATCGTCACGCCCGGCACCTTCGCGGCGTCCGCCATGAACTGCGTGCGCACGTCGTTCAGCATGCCGAGGTCGATCGTATTCGTCTTCCGGGCAATGACACCGAGGACGGCCGCGTCCACGGCCGCGTCGAGCTGCGCCTTGGCCGCGTTGCGCCGGCCGTAATCGACGGCCGCTCCGGCCGCGAACAGGATCGGGATGCTGAGGAGCGCGAAGGTCAGGGCGATCTGCCCGCTCCGCGCGCCGGCGAAGCGCCTGAAGAGGTTGCCCCGGGGGGGACGGGGCGCCGGGCCGGACGGGGCGGGCGACGGGGTCAGTAGGTCGGGCACTTCGCGCCTCCAGGCATGACGACCTCGCCCTTGTCGAGGCGCTGCGCCCACGAGATCTGGCGATTGAAGACGAGGCCTCGGGCGCCGAAGATCCACCGGTACAGGGTCGATCCGATGATCGGCGAGTAAGGGAGGCTGACCTCGGCCAGGATGTAGCGGGCGCCGTCGTAGCTGTACGTCGCCGGCGTGGTCGGCAGGCCGTTCGTGCCGTTGATGGTCAGGGCGGGACGCGCGTTCTGCGGGTAGCTGGAGCAGACGCCCCCGTAGAGGGAGCCGAATATCGTCTCGACGCCCATGGCGTGGATGTAGACCTGCAGGCTCGCGGTCGAGTAGGGCCGCATGATCGCGCTGGACGCGTTGACGATCGCGGTCATGTCGTCCGCCGTGGGGCTGCCGTTGGTGGCCCGGCCCGAGAGGTCGGCGATGGCGCGCGCGTAGAGGGTCACCTTGCGGCTGGTGTCGACGGCCCGCACCAGTTCGGTCAGCCCGAAATAGATCGTCACGAGGATCGGCAGCACCATCGCGAATTCGAGGGCGGCGAGGCCGCGCGCGTCGCTCCGGAAACGGGCGGCGCAGCGGGCCAGCGCGACCGGAAGCGCGCGCCAGCCGCCGCGTCCGCCCCTGCGCCGGACGGGCAGCCATCTCGATGGGAAGCGTGGCGGCACCATGCTCACGACCCCGCCGGGCAGGCCGAGTTCGAATCGAACGGCTCGACCTGGAACACGGTGGCGGCCTGGAGCAGGCGGCGCCGGTTGGGCAGCGTGCTGTTGACCGATCCGAGAAGCGGGAACAGCACCGGCACGTCGATGGCGGCCTGGACGACGACCACGTCGTTGGCCCGGGCGCAGGTGTAGGACGAGAAGGCCGGGTTCCAGTCCGTCACCCCGGTGCGCGCGTTCGTCACCGTCGGCTGCACCGGCGTCGCCGAACCGAAACTCGAGGCTTTCGTGATGCTGATCTGCACCCTGGCGCAGGGGAAGACCGTTATCCGCGGCTGGCCGCCGGGAGAGCACATGGCCGTGCGGAAATTGTTGAGCAGCGCGGTTGCGTCGGTGGTGCCCTGGTTGGACGTCTGAAACTGCCCCGTATAGATCTGCCGGCCCGCCTCCGTGACCGCCTGCTGCAGGATGCTCTGCCCGAAATAGGTGATCCCCGCTTCCAGGGACGCCCCGGTCAGCGCCAGGAACGGCAGGGCCACCAGGCCGAACTCGACGGCGGTCGCTCCGCTGCGCGCATGGGGAAAGCGGGCCAGGGCCGAGAGGACGGATCGGCCGGCAGCGCCGAAGCCGCGTATGCTGCGCGCGCCCATCGCTCCCGCGAACCAAGCATTCGATCCCATGGTCGGTCTTGCCTGTCTGCCTTCGGCCCTTCGCGACGGATGCGGGCGACCGGCCGGAGCGCACGCCACCGAAGTGGAGGCCGGCTCGGCGCAGGCGCGCACGACGGAGAAGGAACCTGGACCCGCGCCCGGCCGCAACGCGGCCGGGCGCGGGTCCAGAGCTACTTACGCGAGGAAGGTTGCCGATCCGTTGTGGGCCGTGCGCGGTTCGCCCCGGCCGGCTTCGCGCCGACCGGGGCGGTCCGCCTCAGCGCGCGGAGAGGAGCCGGCCGCCGGCGAGTCCGTTGAGGGCGATCACTCCGGCCACGGCCACGGCGTGGATCACGAGGTCCGTGGCGGTGGCCTCGTGCGGGTGGAAGGGCACCAGGAGGGTCGCCGCCGCCGCGGCGACGGCGAGGCCCCCGAGCGCCGCGGTGAGGTTGGGGCGCAGGGGGCAGGCCCGGCGCAGCATCAGCACCAGCAGGAGCGAGAGCGGCAGCGAGACCGCCACGATGAAGGTGAAGCAGCCGGAGCCCGGCCCCTCCGCCACGCCCGCGGCGGGGGCGAGGTAGGCGCGCAGGCAGCCGAGCCCGCTCGCGCCGATCCAGAGCAGGGCGGGGGGCAGCGGCAGCAGGGCCCAGGCGGCGGCCCGGCCCGGGACGCTGGTGGCGAAGGCGGCGTAGGCCGCGGTGAGCGCGGTGAGCGCCGCGCCGGCCAGCGCGACGGCCCGGTCCGGCACGCCCAGATGTCCGGCCAGGTGCAGGGACGGCTCCGCCGTCCCGGCGGCGAGCCCGAGCCCGAGGATGAGGACGGCGCCGATCCAGGCGAGCGCCCGCAGGCCCGCCGGCGGCAGGGGGCGGACCGGGGCGAGGTCCTCGGCGAGGGCGCCGATGAGGGTCTCGGTGGGCATGCCGGGACGCGAGGCGGAATCGGACATCGGCTCAGCCCCTCCCGTTGCGCTCGCCGTCGCGCTCGCCCCCGAGGCTCGCCCGCAGGGCCTTGATCGCCCGGTGCAGGTTCACCTTCAGGGCGACCTTGCTGCGCCCGGTGGCGGCGGAGACCTCGTCGAGGGAGCGCTCGCGCAGGGCCAGTTCCTCCACCGCCTGGCGCTGGCCCGCGGGCAGGGCGGCGACCGCGCGGGCGAGGGCGGCGGCGCGCTCTCCCGCCTCCAGCCCCGCCTCGGGCGCCGGCCGGTCGTCGGCCTCGCCCTCGTAGGCGACGGGATCGTGCACCTCGCGGGGGCGGCGCCCGGCCCGGCGCTGGGCGTCGATGGCCCGGCGCTGGGCGATGGCGCGCAGCCAGGGCAGGAAGGGGCGGGCGGGGTCGTAGCTGGCCCGGGCCCGGTGCAGGGTGACGAGGGTGTCCTGCACCGCGTCCTCGGCCGCCGCGCCGGTGAGCCCCTGCGCCCGCACGCGGGCGGCGATCACCGGCAGGCAGTCGCGCAGCAGCGCGCGGTAGGCCGCCGCATCGCCGCCCTGCGCCGCCCGCATCGCGGCCGCCAGTGTCTCCTCGAGGGCCATCGCCGCTCCGCGTCCCTGAGCGGCGGATTCTAGCGCGCGCGAGGCCGAAGGGGACGGTGCGTCGGCCGGCCGCGCGGCGGGACGCGGCGCCCGAGGCGGCGCCCCGGGGTTCCGGCGTGCGGGGAAGAGCGGGTCCGTCGGCGCGAGCGTGAGGATCATGGGCGGGGTCGCGGGGCTCTCGTCCGGCCCTGCGGCCGTCCGCCACCCTGTTCGCCGGGGCGATGCCGCCGGTTACGCGGACGCGTCCGCGAGATCGAACCGGGCGACGTCCCGCAGCAGTTCGGCGAAGGCCCGGGCGCCGTGGTCGAGGGCCCGCCGCCCCGCCTCGGCCGTGCCGAGCCGGGCGTCGCCGAGGGCGCCCGCGGGGTTGAGGTCCTGCGCCTTCCAGGCGAAGGCGGCGGGCCGGCCGGCGCTGAGATGGGTGAAGCGGTCGCGCATGCGCGCGGCGCGGGAGGGAAAGTCGGCCACGTGCTCCCGGCGCACGAGGTCCGGCCGCAGGGCCAGCATCAAGGCGGTCTCGATCCCGCCGCCGTGGATGCCGTCGCGGATCTCGTCTTCCGGGAAGAGCCCGGCGGGATAGCCGAACCGGGCCCAGGCGGTCGTCACCGCCACCATGCCGTGGCCGCGCAACGCCCCCGCCACGAGGTCGATGAGCGCGCTGTTGCCTCCGTGCGAGGTCACGATGACGAGGCGCGCGCAGCCGGCCCGCAGCACGCCGAGGCCGATCTCGGTCCAGGCCCGCAGGGCCGTCCCGGCGGAGAGCGAGAGCGTGCCGGGAAAGGCGTCGTGCTCGTCCGACTTGCCCACGCTCTGCACGGGCAGGGTCAGGACCTCGACCTCCTCCGGCACGAAAGCGGCGAGCCGGTCGAGATAGCCCTGGGCGATGAGGGCGTCGGTGCCCAGCGGCAGGTGCGGCCCGTGCTGCTCCACGGCGGCCACGGGCAGGACCGCGACGGCGCGCGCGAGGCGTCCGCCGCCGGCTTCCGCGGTGGTCAGGTCGAACCAGGGCCGTACCGGCATCGGGCCATCCGGGTGTCGTGGCGGGCCCGCGATCCTAGAGCACGTTCGGTCCTAGAGCACCTTGCGGAGAAGCGGAATCCGGCTCTGCGAAATCATCCTGCGGCCACAGCGAGATCGCGCGCGCCGCCGTTTCCGTGGAAAGGCAGCGCGCTCGGGCGGGGTGCGGTGCGCGGCAGGCCCTCGGCCGGGCGGGCCGGGAGACCCTCGGTTTCAGGCGAACAGGGCGTCGATGTCGTCCTGGGCCGTGGCCGGGCCGTTCGGCTGCGGTCCGTTCAGGAGCAGGCGGTCGGCCCGTTCCTGCCGCTCGGCCTCCCGGGCGTCGATGCCGCCCTCGTCGCGGGCCCGCACGGCGCTCGCGAAGCGGGCGAGCCGGAGCTCGAAATTGCGCAGGGCCTCGACCACCTTGGCGATCCGCTGGCCGGTGATGTCCTGGAAGGCGCAGGCCTCGAAGATCGTGTTGATCTGGGCCTCGACGCTGTCGCGGTAGCCGGCGTCGTCGGGCAGCGCCAGCATCGCCTCGGCCGCCTCCATGATGGTGTTGGTGGCGCCCGCCGTCGCCTGGAGCACGTTGCCGAGCTCCTCGTGCGCCATCGGAATGCGGTCGCGCGTCATCTCGTTGGCGCGCAGGGCGGCGATCTCGGTGCGCATGTGGCTGATGTAGTCGGCGATCTCCATCAGCTCGGTGATCATCGACTGGGGAGACAGCCTGTCGGCCACGCTGCCCGAAATCCTGGCGGCAGATCCCATCATGGCGTCCTCAACCCGGTTGTGTTCGTGCCGGCCGGCGGGGCCCGCCGCGGCAGGGTGCGGGTCCGCGCCGGATCCGCCCATGCCGGCCCGGGCAGGGTCCGGGCCGGCATGGCGGCTCGGGCCGCCCGGGCGATCAGGCGCCGCAGACGGCCTCGATCTTGGACTTCAGCGTGGCCGCGTTGAACGGCTTGACGATGTAGTTGTTCACGCCGGCCTTCTTGGCGGCGATGACGTTCTCGGTCTTCGACTCGGCGGTGACCATGATGAACGGCGTCGTGCGCAGGCTCTCGTCGGCGCGGACGTGGCGGAGCAGCTCGTAGCCCGTCATCGGCTCCATGTTCCAGTCGGAGATGACGAGGCCGTACTTGCGGTTCTTCAGCTTGCTCAGGGCCGCCGTGCCGTCGGACGCGTCGTCGACCTCTTCGAAGCCGAGCTGCTTCAGCAGGTTGCGGATGATGCGGACCATCGTCTGGTAGTCGTCGACCACGAGGATCGGCATGCTGAGGTCGAGGGCCATGGACCAGTCACTCCGTTTTTTCCTGGGAGCGCCACGCGGCTCCCGCAATCCCATAGCGGTGAGGCCACCGTGCGTGACGGTCCCTCATGATCGCGAAAATACGCGCACCGGACTTGCGAAGCGGTTAATCCAGATGCGGGTCGGCCGCGCCGGGCGCGGCGCCCCGTTCCCGCGCCTCCCGCCGTCTCCCTTCCCGCGCTCCCTTCCCGCGCTCCCTTCCCTTGACCCTGCGGACGCTTTTCGACAGGGTCCGCGGGCCCCGGATCCCGGGGTCTTCCACGGCATTGAGCGATCCGCAAAGCATCCGATGGCGTCAGGCGACGAGGCGGCCGGACGGGCCTTCACGATCCGCCACGCGGATGCGCCGTTTTCCCCGCAATTCCGGGGCGGGATCGCCGCGATCGGCAATTTCGACGGGGTGCATCGCGGCCACCGCGTCCTGGTCGAGGCCGTTCTGGCGGAGGCGGCGGGCCGGCCGGCCCTGGTGCTCACCTTCGAGCCGCATCCGCGCGCCTTCTTCGCGCCGGACGAGCCGATGTTCCGGCTCACCGGCCCGCGCGCCAAGGAGATCGTGTTCGCCCGCCTCGGCCTCGACGGGCTGGTGGTGCGCCGCTTCGACGCCGCCCTGGCGGGCACCGGGGCGCGCGCCTTCGTCCACGACCTGCTGCGGGACGAACTCGGGCTCGCGGGCGTGGTGATCGGCCACGATTTCCATTTCGGGCGCGGGCGCGAGGGCACCCCGGCGGTGCTGGCCGACCTCTGCCGGGAGGCCGGCCTCTCCTGCCGCATCGTCGGGCCGGTGACGCTGCCGGGAGAGGCCGAGCCGATCTCCTCCTCCGCGATCCGCCGGTCGCTCGCCGAGGGCGCGGTGGAGCGGGCCAACGCGCTGCTCGGCTACCGCTGGTTCGTGCTGGGCGCGGTCCGCCACGGGGACAAGCGCGGGCGCACGCTGGGCTATCCCACCGCCAACGTGGCGCTGGCGGATTGCGCGCTCGCCCACGGCATCTACGCCGTGCGCACCCGCCTCGCGGACGGCGCCCTGCGCGACGGGGTGGCGAGCTACGGCCGCCGCCCGACCTTCGACGACGGCGCCCCCCTCCTCGAGGTCAACCTGTTCGACTTCGCGGGCGACCTCTACGGGCAGGAGATCGCCGTGGAGTTCGTGGGCCATATCCGCGGCGAGGAGCGCTTCGCGAGCGCCGAGGCCCTGGTCGCGCGGATGGACCTCGACGCGGCGGAGGCGCGGCGCCGGCTGGCCGCGGACGCCGTGCCCTCGATGCTGGGGTGAGCCGGCCCGCCGGTTTCCACGAGCCCCCGGAATCGCCTATGGAGAACCCGGGATGAACGGGGATAGGCGATGCTGGGCCGGTACGAGCGCGGGGCGAGCGGCGAGGCCGTCGTCGAGTACGGCGACGGCACCATGCGGGTGGTCAAGCCCGGCGCCTACGTGCGTTGCGCGGTGACCGGCGAGACCATTCCCCTCGACGCCCTGCGCTACTGGTCGGCCCTGCGCCAGGAGGCCTACGCCTCTCCCGAGGCGGTGCTGACCCGGCTCAGGCAGACGGGTCGGCCGTAGGCGCCCAATCCCCCGCGAGGCCGGCCGCCACCTGCGCCCGCAGGGCGTCCGGGTCGGCGAAGCGCAGGCGCACGGGCAGGACCCGGACGCGAGCGGCCATCGCCGCCGGCAGGCGCACCGCGTCCTTCTCCGTCGTGACGAGATCCGCGCCGAGCCGCCCGGCCTCGGCGGCGAGACCGGCGAGGTCCCGGGCGCCGTAGGGGTGGTGGTCGGGGAAGGCGCGGGTCCCGGCGAGATCCGCGCCCGTCTCGCGCAGGGTCGCGAAGAATTTCTCGGGCCGGCCGATCCCGGCGAAGGCCAGGAGCCGGCGGCCGGCGAGGTCCGCCGTCTCCGGTTCGAGCCGGGCCCGGTGCACGGGGAGCCCCCGCCGCAGGGCTTCCGCGGCCACCGCCTCGCCGGGGGCGCCGGCGCCGACGAGGACGAGCCCGGCCACGTGGCGCCATTGCCGGTGAAGCGGCGCCCGCAAGGGGCCGGCCGGGAAGACCCGGCCGTTGCCGATCCCGCTGCCCGCATCGACCACGGCGAGGGCGAGATCCTTGGCGAGGCCCGGATTCTGCAACCCGTCATCCATCACCACCACGTCGCCTGCCCCCGCGCACAGGGCCGCCCCCGCCACCCGGTCGCGGGCGACCACGGCGGGGGCGGCGCGGGCGAGGAGCAGCGGCTCGTCGCCGGTCTCGGCCGCCCCGTGGCGGGCGGGATCCACGCGGATCGGCCCGGCGAGGCGCCCGCCGTAGCCGCGGCTGAGGAAGACCGGGCGGCGGCCCATCTCCCGCAGCATCGCGGCGAGCGCCAGGGCCGCCGGCGTCTTGCCGGCCCCGCCGAGCGTCAGGTTGCCGAGGCAGAGCACGGGGCAGGGCGCGCGCCTCCCCCGCCGGTCCATCCGCGCGGCGGTGAGGCGCCCGTAGAGGGCGCCGAGCGGCGCGAGGGCGAGCGCCGCCGGGTGGTACGGGGGCCCGTCCCAGAAATCCGGCGCCCGCATCAGGGGCGGGCCCGGCGCGCGGGCGGAGACTGTCTTGGCGCGGGATTGTTCAGTTCTTGCCCCTCTCCCCGAGAGTGTTAATGAATCGTTAAGCGCTAAGATTCGAACGAATGCAGTCTTCGTGTTGCGACCGGGTGACAGGTTTGCGGTAGGGAAGCGGTTACCATACCTGCATCGAATCTCCACGGACCGCCTTCGATGAACAAGCTCGCGACGTCCCTGATCGCCCTCGCCGCCTTCGCGGGCGGGGCCCACGCGGCGGATCTGCCGCGCCGCGCCGCGCCGCCGGTGTTCGCGCCGGTGCCCGTCTTCACCTGGACGGGGTTCTATCTCGGCGTCAACGCGGGCTACGCCTTCGAGGGCCGGACCAGCTTCCGCACCTTCAACGACGCGACGCCCGGCGCCTCCGCCCTCGGCGTTCCGGGCTCGCGGCCGCCCCTCGCCACGGCGCGGACGGAGGGCGTCACCGCGGGCGGCCAGGTCGGCTACAACTATCAGTTCACCCCGGGTTCCGGCGTCGTGGTCGGCATCGAGGCCGATGCCGCCTACACCGATCTCGTGGGCGGCACCGCCGTCATCCTCACGAACCCGGCCAACGGCGTCGCGCGGCTCTCCACCTTCCGCAGCCAGCTCGATTTCCTGGGCACCGTTCGCGGCCGCATCGGCTACGCCTTCGACCGTGTCCTCGTCTACGGCACCGGCGGCCTCGCCTACGGCGACCTGCGCACCGCGACGGTGTTCTACCAGGGCACCGCGGTGGATACCCCCCTGAACTACGTGGGCGCCCGCTCGAACATCGATCTCGGCTACGCGGTCGGAGGCGGCATCGAGTACGCCCTGCCCACCGATTCGTTCCTAAACGTGTTCCGCTCCAGCGCCGTCACGGTCAAGGTCGAGGCGCTGTACTACGATCTCGGCAGCCGGAACGTGCCGGTCGCCTCGATCGGCGTGCCGGGCACGGTGGGAGCCTATGGCGGCCAGGTGAGCACCGACGGGGTCCTGGCCCGGGCGGGCCTGAACTTCAAGTTCGGAACCTTCTGATCGGGAAGCCCTGTCAGCCGTCCTGCATGGCGGCGAGCTTCATCTGCGCCACGAAGGGGTCGAGCACGGCGAGGGTGCGCGCCACCGCCCCCTCGAACGGGCGCAGCGCCCCCTGGCCGGCGCCGGCGACGGCCCGGACCCGGGCCGGGCTCGCCAGAAGGTCGCCGAGCGTGGCGGCGAGCTCGCCGCCGTTGTCGACGGCGAGCGCCCCGCCCGCCGCGTCGAGGGCCCGGTAGACCTCCGCGAAGTTCTGGGTGTGGGGGCCGTGCAGCACGGCGGTGTCGAGGCGCAGGGGCTCGATGGGGTTCTGGCCGCCGCGCGGCACCAGGGAGCCGCCGAGGAAGGCGACCTGGGCGAGGCGGTAGAACAGGCCGAGTTCGCCCACCGTGTCCGCCACGTAGACGGCGACGCCCGGGTTCGGCCGCCCCCCGGCCGAGCGCCGGGCGCTGCGCAGGCCGGCCGCCCCCGCCGCCGCCGCGGCCTCGCCCCCGCGCTGGGGATGGCGCGGGGCGAGGATGGTGAGGAGGTCGGGGAAGCGGCCCGCCAGCCGGGCATGGGCCTCCACCGCCGCCGCCTCCTCGCCCGCATGGGTGCTCGCCGCCACCCAGACCGGGCGCTCCCCGATCATCGCGCCGAGATAGGCGAGCTGCTGCCGGTCGGCGGGGGGCACGGCGGCGTCGTATTTCAGGTTCCCCGCCACGCTCACCCGCGGCGCGCCGAGACGGGCGAAGCGGGCGGCGTCCTCCGGGGTCTGCGCGAGGCAGATCGCGATGCGCGCGAGGAGCGCCGCGGCGGTACGCGGGGAGCGCTCCCAGCCCCGGAACGAGCGCTCCGACATGCGGCCGTTGACGAGGATCAGCGGGATGGCGCGCTCGTGCAGCCCGACGATCACGTTGGGCCAGATCTCGGATTCGGCCACCAGCGCGAGGTCCGGCTGCCAATGCCCGAGGAAGCGCCCGACCCAGCGCGGGGCGTCCAGGGGCATGTACTGGTGCACGGCGCCGGCGGGCAGGCGGCTGCCGATGAGGTCGGCCGCCGTGCGCGTGCCCGTGGTGACCAGCACCGAGAAGCCGCGCGCGATCATGCCCTCCACGAGGCCGACGAGGGAGAGCACCTCGCCCACGCTCGCCCCGTGCATCCAGATCAGCGGGCCGACGGGGCGCGCGCGCCCGGCGAGGCCCCGGCGCTCGGGCAGGCGGCGGGGATCCTCCTTGCCGCGGCGCGCCCGCCACGCGAGCAGGCCCGCCACCGCGGGCTCGCCGAGGCTCAGGCCCATCCGGTAGGCGCGGAGCGGCAGGGTGAGGGGAGGCGCCCTCACGCGGCGGCCTCGCGCCAGCGCGCGCCGACCCGGTCGGGCCGGCCCACCAGGGTGTAGGCGCGGTCGTGCACCCGGTTCATCTCGGCCTCCAGGCGCTGGCGCAGGGTCTCGAAGGCGTCCGGCTCCACCTCGCGGGGGACGTGGATCGGCTCGCCGAACACGATCGCCCCGCGCCCGAAGGGCAGGCCGAGGCAGGCCCGGTCCCAGCTGCTGAAGCGCAGGTGGCGGCTCGTCACCACCGCGACCGGCACGATCGGCCGGCCGGAGAAGCGGGCGAGCGTGAGGATGCCCGCATCCGCCCGGCGGGAGACCTTCGGCACGTCGGCGCTGAAGGCCACGATCTCCCCGGCCTTGAGCGCCTTCAGCATGGCGCGCAGGCCCTCGGCGCCGCCCTTGGCGCGGGCGTCGCGCACCGCGCGGCCGCGGGCGCCGGAGGCCCGCACCACGCGCACGCCCATCCGCGTCAGGGCGATCGTGTTGATGTTCCCGTCCGGGTTGCGCGAGATGATCGTGGCGATCCGGTCCCCGGGCCTGCGGGCGAAGGACACCATCGTGTGCTGGCCGTGCCACATGCCGGCGATGAAGGGCGTGTGCGGATCGAGCCAGGCATCGGTGTCGGCGGGCTCCACCGTGAAGCGGTTCGTGCGCCGCACGAGGCCGAGATAGCCGGCGGCGAGCAACCCGAGGAGGCCCTGGATGGCGGGCAGGCGGAGGATGCGTTTGGCGAGGTTCATGTCACGCGTCTGAGACCCGCACCGGGGTGCGCGCCAGCCTCGAGGAGCGGGCCGAGATGATTCGGTCCGGTCGGCCCGGGCTCGGCGGGGCTGTCTAAACCCGGCCCCGGTGGCGGCGCAACCGCCCCCGGGCCGCGGACAGGGCCGCGCGGGCTTGTTTAGATCGATTCCAATGTATAGATTGGAATCGATCTAAACGGAGGCGATCATGGCGACGGAGATGGACGGGGCGCTCGCGCCCGGCGACGCGGCGGAGCGGCACCGCGCCTTCGTGCTGGGCTACGTGCAGCCGGGGCTCGCCGGGCTCATCGACGGCTCGGTCTCGACCCTGGCGCCGATCTTCGCCGCCGCCTTCGCGACGCATTCAAACGGGGCGACCTTCCTCGTGGGGCTCGCCGCCTCCATCGGCGCCGGCATCAGCATGGGCTTCACCGAGGCGCTCTCCGACGACGGGCAGGTCACGGGGCGGGGCGACCCCTGGATGCGCGGCCTCGTCTGCGGCGTCATGACCACGCTGGGCGGCCTCGGCCACACGCTGCCCTACGCGATCCCCGACACGTGGCCGAACGCCTTCGCCCTGGCCACCGCCCTGGCGATCCTCGTGGTGGCGGTGGAACTGATGGCGATCGCGGCGATCCGCACCCGCTACATGGCCACCCCCTTCGCGCGGGCGGCCCTGCAGGTACTCCTCGGCGGCGCCCTCGTCCTCGCCACGGGCATGCTGATCGGCAGCGCCTGAGGATGGGGGCTCCGTCCGCGCTTGCGGACGGATGGTCCGCCGGGCGGTTCCGCGGCCGCTGACCGAGCCCGATCCGGC
The DNA here is from genome assembly GCA_947444195.1 of Methylobacteriaceae bacterium. Classification (GTDB taxonomy): domain Bacteria; phylum Pseudomonadota; class Alphaproteobacteria; order Rhizobiales; family Beijerinckiaceae; genus Methylobacterium. The sequence continues at coordinate 72,856 of CANEZL010000011.1, forward strand.
CCTTCCTGCGTCCCGAAATTGGAATCGTTCGCGACTTCATGCATCCTGGGAACGGACCGAGCACGCCACCCGGAACGACAAGAAGACCGGGCGCTCGTCCACGGAGGAAACATGAACGAGATCGTCAAGCCGGACTCCCTGATCGTCGCCGAGGCCGAGAGCCTGACCGAGACCTTCTTCGGAGGCTGCCCGCACGACTGCCCCGACACCTGCTCGATGCTGTTCGACGTCAAGGACGGCCAGCTTCAGGGCGTGCGCGGCAACCCGGACCACCCGATGACCCGCGGCGGCCTCTGCGTGAAGCTGAAGGACTACGAGAAGCGCCACTACCATCCCGACCGGCTGCTCTATCCGATGAAGCGGGTCGGCCCGAAGGGTTCGAAGCAGTTCGAGCGCATCACCTGGGACGAGGCGCTGGACACCGTCGTCACCCGCTGGAAGGCGATCATCGACCGTCACGGCCCGCAGGCCATCGCGCCCTACAGCTATCTCGGCAACCAGGGCCTCGTGCACGGGCTGAACGGCGGCGACGCCTTCTTCAACCGCATGGGCGCCACCGTCACCGAGCGCACCTTCTGCGGGGAGGGCTCCTGCACCGCGTGGCTGCTCACGGTCGGCCCGACCGCGGGCCTCGACCCGGACAGCTACATCCACTCCAAGTACATCGTCATCTGGGCCTGCAACTCGGTCAGCACCAACCTGCATCACTGGGCCATCGTGAAGGATGCGCAGAAGAAGGGCGCCAAGGTCGTCGTCATCGACGCCTACGCCTCGCGCACCGCCAAGGCCGCCGACTGGCACATCGCGCCGAAGCCCGGCACCGACGGGGCGCTGGCCATGGCGCTGATCAACGCGATCATCGCGCAGGGGCTCGTCGATCAGGACTACGTCGACAACTACACGGTCGGCTTCGAGGAGCTGAAGGAGCGCGCCAGCACCCGCACGCCCGAATGGGCCGCCGAGATCACCGGCGTCTCGGCGGAAGACATCCGCAAACTCGCCCGGGAGATGGCGACCGAGCAGCCGGTGGGCATCCGCATCGGCGTGGCGCTGGAGCGGCACTACGGCGGCGGCCAGACCATCCGGGCGGTCGCCTGCATCCCGGCGCTCACCGGCGCGTGGCGCCATGTCGGCGGCGGCATCACCCAGTTCGGCGTCTGGGAGCATCCCTACAAGTTCGACGTCATCTGCCGCCCGGACCTGATCCCGGAGGGCACCCGCGTCGTCTCGAACCTGCAGATCGGCCGGGCGCTCACCGGCGAGATGCAGCTCGACCCGCCGATCCTGTCGATGATGTGCTGGAACTCGAACCCCGTCACGCAGGCGCCCGAGACCGACAAGATCGTCGAGGGGCTGATGCGCGAGGACCTGTTCCTGGTCTCGGCCGAGCACTTCATCTCCGACACCGCCTCCTACGCCGACATCCTGCTGCCGGCGACGATGGGCGCGGAGATGGAGGACATGATCCTGTCCTGGGGGCACCTCTACCTCACCTACAACACCAAGTGCGCCGAGGCGCCGGGCGAGGCCATCCCGAACAACGAGATCTTCCGCCGCTTGGCCGCGCGGCTCGGCTACGAGGAAGAGAACTTCAAGTGGACCGACTCGGAGTGCCTGGAGCACTACGTCGACTGGAACGCCCCGGCCTGCGAGGGCATCGACCTCGCCTACATGCGCGAGCACGGCTTCGCCCGCCTGAAGGTCGGCACGCCCGACGACCGGGCGCCGCATAGGCAAGGCAACTTCCCGACGCCCACCGGCAAGTGCATGCTGAAGGTCGAGGGCGCCACGAACTTCGTCGCGCCTCCGTTCCGGCAGATGTACGAGGGCTTCCAGCCCGGCGAGGCGCTCGACCCGCTGCCCGATTATCTCGGTCCGCGCGAGTCCCACACCAACGATCCGGAACTGGCCAAGCGCTTCCCGCTCAACATCGTCTCGCCGAAAAGCCACTACTTCCTGAACTCCTGCTACGCCAACATGGAGGACAAGCAGCGGGGCCAGGGCGAGCAGTTCGTGATGATCAGCCAAGCCGACGCCGACGCCCGCGGCATCCGCGACGGCGACCGGGTCCGGGTCGCCAACGACCGCGGCGCCTTCAAGGGCGTGGCGCGCATCACCGACGACGTGAAGGCCGGGATCGTGGTGGCGACGCTGGGCTACTGGCGCCAGCTCAACGAGGGCACGGTGAACAGCATCTCGTCGGGCGCCTTCACCGACATGGGCCACGCGCCGTCGTTCTCGGACAACCTCGTCGAGGTCTCGCGGGCGAATTGAGAGCGTTGCACGCCGTCGAGCGAGCGGCCCGGCACACGCTGGGCCGCGTCCCGGATGCCGCTGCCGGGACGCGCGCACGATGCGACGAGGTGGCAGCCGCCCCTTCGCATCGTCCCGAAAGGCGGTTGCCGGCTTTCGGAAAAAGACGATGCAAAATCATTAGCCTGGAGCATCGTCCCGGATCCGATATCCGGGACGATGCTCCTATGCACGGCCCGCCCTGATCGAGGCGGAACCTCGTCGGTCCCGACCCTTCCGGTCTTCTGCGCGCCGCACCGAGCGGGCCGAGAGCGGATCCGTTCGAGGTTTGCCGGGGGGCGGAAGCGGGCGGCCGATCGCGAACCGAGACGCGGCTTGACGCGGCGCCCCCGAGCCGCGATGCGCTTGCCCCCGATGCCGGACGCGACGCCCTACCGACTCGCTCACCTGAGCGACCCGCATGTGGGACCGCTCCCGCGCCCGCGCCTGCACCAGTTGCTCGGCAAGCGCGCGACGGGCTACGCCAACTGGCGCCGGGGCCGCTCGCGCAGCCACGACATGGAGATCCTGGCCGCCCTGGTGGCCGATCTGCGAGCCCAAGGCCCCGACCACGTCGCCTGCACGGGGGACCTCTGCAACATCGGCCTGCCGAGCGAGTGGGAGACGGCGCGGGTCTTCCTCGAAGCCCTGGGGCCGCCCGACGGCGTCAGCTTCGTGCCGGGCAACCACGACGCCTATGTGCGCGGCTCCCTGGAGGGGCTGCTCGCCGCCTGCGGCGGCTGGACGGCGGACGACGGGGGGCTGGCCGGCTGCTTTCCCTATCTGCGGCGGCGCGGACCCCTCGCCCTGGTGGGCCTGTCGAGCGCGATCCCGACCAAGCCCTTCGTGGCGAGCGGGCGGCTCGGCCCCGCGCAGATCGCGGCGGCGGAGGCGATCCTGCGGGCGCTCGCCACCGAGCCCGGCCGGCCCTGCCGCGTGGTGCTGATCCACCATCCGCCCCATCCGGGCGGCGCCTCGGCGGGGCGCGAACTCACCGACGCGCGGGCGTTCGCCGCCATGCTCGCCCGCACCGGGGCCGACCTCGTCCTGCACGGGCACAACCACATCGCCAGCCTCGCCCTCCTGGCGGGGCCGAACGGCGCGCGCGTGCCGGTGGTGGGGGCCGCCTCCGCCTCGGCGCGGCCGGGCGGCCACCACGCCCCCTCGGCCGCGCGGCGGGCGGCCTACATCCTCTACAGCTTCGCCGCGGAGGGCGGGCGCTACCGCATCACCGCGCGCCAGCGCGGCCTCGAAGCCGACGGCCGGATCGCCGATCTGGGCGCGCTGGACCTGGCCTGAAGGGCCGGGCGCCTCCTGCGCCATCCCATCCACGGCTCTCCCCGCCGGAGGCAGGGCGATCGCGGATCGGGAGCAACCCTCGACGGTAGTCGAGCGAGGCGGGAGGCCCTTCTCCTGAGCGGGCTACGCTACGCTCACATCCCGGGCGGTCGTCTCCGCGCGCTCCCTCCCGCGCGGAACTCGGGCCTGCCCGAGTTCCCTTGGCCAAATCGGGCAGGCCCGACTTTGGATGGGGTCGGGAGAGAAGAGCAACAGGGCAGGACAGGGCTCGGCATCGACGCCGGGCCTCTCTCGGCGGCCGGGTTCCCCTCTCCCGCCTCGCTTCAGGGGGAAGGGAGAGCCCACGGTCCTACGCGTTGTGTGAATCCTGTAGCTCTGCGGGAGAGGGGAGCGCGGCGCGGTTCGCACGCGAGCCGGGGCTCGGTACTCGCACAGGCCAAGGGCGGCTCCATGGACTCATGGGCGGTCGCCCCGCACCGACGCGCGAGCGCGGCGCCGATCAGCCCCCCGCGGTGAGCAGGCCGCTCCGCTGGCGGGCGATGCTAGCCTCGTAGCGCTCGGCCTGAAGGCGGGTGAGGCCGGAGATCAGGGCCAGGTTGCCGCGGTACACAGTATAGGTGCCGTCCTGGGTCGGGCAAACGCGGATCGTCTCGGACATGGGGGCCATCCTGTCTTGAACGTTGGCTGACTAAGAAGATGATCTCTCCGGCAGGGCGCGGTGCCGTGGGAGAGATGACCTCTTCTGCCTTCCGATAAGTCTGCGAGCCAGGACGTTATCTGAACAAGTGCTTAAAGCAAGCGATTCGGGGAGGCGGTGCTTAAGTATTTCTATTGCGCCGCAGCATCGAGAGCGCGGATGGGATGCAGTCCTCGGAAGGACCGGCCGGAACCGCTCGCGGCGCTGCGGGATCGGCGGGTGCGGGCCCCGCGCGTATGCGCAGGGAGCCCGGGCGGCCCTACAGGACCACCTCGATCAGGAAGGGACCGCGCGCCGACAGCGCCTGCCGCAGCACGTCCGTGAAGGCGGGCAGCGTCTCCACCCGCTCGGCGGCGACCCCGTAGCCGCGGGCGAGGCTGACCCAGTCCACCGGCGGGTCGTCGAGGGAGAGCATGCCGACCGCCTTCGGGCCGGGGTTGTGCGCGCCGACATTGGCGAGTTCGCCGCGCAGGATCGCGTAGGCCCGGTTCGACCAGATCAGCGTCACCACGTCGAGGCGCTCGCGAGCCTGGGTCCACAGGGCCTGGGCGGTGTAGAGGGCGCTGCCGTCGGCCTGGAGGTTGACGACCTTGCGGCCCGGGCAGGCCACGGCGGCCCCCGTCGCCAGCGGGATGCCGAGGCCGATGGCGCCGCCGGAGAACTGGAGCCAACTGTGCGGCGCGGCGCCGTGGGTAGCGGCGAAGAAGTTGCGCCCCGTGGTGAGCGACTCGTCGCAGATCACCGCGCCTTCCGGGATGAGCGCGCCGAGCACCTGCCCGATCGCGTCGTCCTCCAGGCGCTCGCTCCCCGGCAGTGCGGGGCGGGGGAGCCTCGTGCCCGCCAATCCCTCCGGCGCGCCCACCGCCGCGGAGAGGCGCTTCAGCGCCTCGATCTGGTCCTCCTCCGGCCGGGCGAGGGTGAGCGTCTCGGCCTCCGGGTGGGTGAGCACGCTGGGCTTGCCCGGATAGGCGAAGAAGCCCACCGGCCGGGTGGCGCCCACGAGGATCACCCGGCGATAGGGCGCGAGCGCCGCGATCGCCTGATCGATCGGGTAGGGCAGGCGCTCCACCGGCACGCTGTCGGCGCCCCGGTCGATCCGGGCATTGGCCTGCATGGCCATCAGCTTCGCGCCGGTCTTGCGCGCGATGCGGGCGGCGATGTCCTTGCCGGCGCCCCGCACGGCCCGGTCGCCGAGGAAGAGGAGGGCCGGCCCCGCGGCCAGGGCGGCGGCGGCCTCCGCCACGGCGTCGTCGGAAACGCGCGCCCGCTCCGGGACGGCGGGGACTGGGGCGATGCCGCCGCCCGGGTTCCAGGCGGTGTCGGCGGGCAGGATCAGCGTGGCGATGCCGCCGGGGGCGGTGCGGGCGGCGGCGATGGCCTCGGCCCCGTCCCGCGCGATGGCGTCGGCCCCGGTGCCGGTGCGGATCCAGGCCGAGACGGTGCCGGCCAGCGCCTCGATGTCGGAGGTGAGCGGCGCGTCGTATTCCCGGTGGTAGGTGGCGTGCTCGCCCACGATGTTGACGATCATCGAGCGGGCGCGCCGGGCGTTGTGGAGGTTGGCGAGGCCGTTGGCGAGGCCGGGGCCGAGATGCAGCAGGGTCGAGGCCGGCTTGTCGGCCATGCGGCCGTAGCCGTCGGCGGCGCCCGTGGCGCCCCCCTCGAACAGGAAGAGCAGGCAGGCCATGCCCTCGACCCGGTCGAGGGCCGCCACGAAATGCATCTCCGAGGTGCCGGGATTGGTGAAGCAGACCTCGACGCCCCCAGCCACCAGGGTCCGCACGAGGCTCTCGGCGCCGTTCATCGCTTCGGGCAAGGTCCGCACTCCTCCGCTGGTCGTCCTGAATGGTGACGCGCGCGCGGCCGGCGGCAAGCCCCCGGATGCCCTGGCCCGGTCCTTGCCGGGGCGGAGCCCGCGCGGACGGCGCCGCCCCGGGGGGACGGACAGGCAAGGTATCGATGACGCAGGACACGACGCGCGATCCCGCCCTTCTCTCGGCCACGGCGCTGGCCGAGGCCATCGCCGCGCAGGCGCTCTCGCCGGTGGAGGCGGTGGAGGCGCTGCTCGCGCGCATCGCGCGGCAGGAGCCGACGCTCCACGCCTTCACCGAGGTCTATGCCGCCGACGCGCGGCTCGCCGCCGAGGGAGCGGACCGGGCGATCCGCTCCGGCCACGCGGTCGGGCCCCTGCACGGGGTGCCCGTGGCGATCAAGGACCTCGTGGATATCGCCGGACGCATCACCATGGGCGGCTCGGCCGCCCACAGCGCCCGCCGGGCCACCCGCACCGCCACCGTGGTCCGCCGCCTCGTCGCGCAGGGCATGATCGTGCTCGGCAAGACCCATACGGTCGAGTTCGCTTATGGCGGTTGGGGCACGAACCCGCATCTCGGCGTGCCCTGGAACCCCTGGGATCGGGCGGTCGCCCGCACGCCGGGCGGGTCGAGCAGCGGCACCGGCGTCGCCGTGGCCGCGCGCATGGCGCCCTGGGGCCTCGGCACCGATACCGGCGGCTCCGTGCGCCTGCCGGCCGCCTTCTGCGGCCTCACCGGCCTCAAGGTCACGGTGGGGCGCATCTCCACCCACGGCATCGTGCCGCTGTCGCCCACTCTCGACACGCCGGGGCCGATGGCCCGCAGCGTCGCGGACGCGGCCCTGCTCTACGGCGCGCTGGCCGGGCCCGACCCCCTCGATCCGGCGACGCGGGGGATCGTCCCGGACGATCCGTTCCCGACCCTGAACCGCGGGGTGCGGGGCCTGCGCCTCGCCCGCATGCCGGCCTCGGAGCGGGAGGGCGTCGATTCCGCCGTGCTCGCGGCCTACGACCGGGCCCTCGACGACCTCGCCCGCCTCGGTGCCGAGATCGCGGAGATCCGCCTTCCCTTCCGCTTCGCCGACATCTTCGCCCTCGGCGCGATCTGCGACGCCGAGGCCTACCTCATCAACGGCGCGCTGGCCGAGGATCCCGGCGCGCCCCTCGGCGAGGCCGTGCGGGCGCGCATCCTCGCGGGTGCCCGGCTCGGCGCGCACGCCTATCTCGACGCCTTCCGGCAGCGGGAGGTGCTGAAACGCAGCTTCGCCGAGGCGCTCGCCGGCTTCGACGCCGTGCTGACGCCGACCACCGCGACCCCCGCGATCCCGCTCGCCGAGGTGGACGAGGCGCTGCCGCCCTCCCGCTTCTGTCGCCTTGCCAACCTGCTCGACCTCTGCGCCCTCGCCCTGCCGAGCGGCCACAGCGCGGACGGCCTGCCGCTGTCCCTGCAGATCGTCTGCCGGGGTTACGACGAGGCGACGGCGTTGCGCATCGGCCAGGCCTATCAGGGGGCGACGGATTGGCATCTGCGTCTGCCGCCGGCTATCTCCATGTGACACAGCCCGGCGGATGCAGCGCCCGCCCGGCGCGGACGGAGGGCATCGCCGTGGCGCACGACCACCACGACCACTCCCAACATCATCCCCACGCCCAAGATTCCCGCGGCCAAGATCCCCACGCCCAAGACCACGATCATTCCCATCCGCACGGCAGCGCGCTGTCGCCGATGGAGGCGCGGGTGCGGGCCCTCGAATCGATCCTGGTCGAGAAGGGCTACGTGGATCCCGCCGCCCTCGACGCGCTCGTCGAGATGTACGAGACCAAGATCGGCCCGCATAACGGCGCCCGCGTCGTCGCCCGCGCCTGGACCGATCCGGATTACCGGGCGCGGCTGCTCGCCGACGCCACGCCCGCGATCGCGGAGCTCGATATCGGCGGGCGCGGCGGCGAGCACATGGTGGTGGTCGAGAACACCGCTGAGGTGCACAACCTCGTCGTCTGCACCCTGTGCTCCTGCTACCCCTGGCCGGTGCTCGGCCTGCCGCCGGTCTGGTACAAGGCGCCCCCCTACCGGGCCCGCGCCGTGATCGACCCGCGGGGCGTGCTCGCCGAGTTCGGCCTGACCCTGCCCGGGAGCACGCGGATCGCCGTGTGGGATTCCACCGCCGAGACCCGCTACATGGTCCTGCCCCGGCGCCCCGCCGGCACCGAGGGCTGGGACGAGGCGCGGCTGGCCGCCCTCGTCACCCGCGACGCGATGATCGGCACCGGCCTCGCGCGGGCCCCCGGCGGGGCATCCGCATGAACGGCGCCCAGGATCTCGGCGGCATGCACGGTTTCGGGCCCGTCCGGCCCGAGGCGGACGAGCCGGTCTTCCATGCGCCGTGGGAGCGGCGCGTCTTCGCGCTGGCCATGGCCATGGGCTTCACCGGAACCTGGTCCCTCGACGGGTCGCGCGCCGCCCGCGAATCCCTGCCGCCGGCCGAGTATCTCGCCTCCAGCTACTACGCGATCTGGCTGAAGGCCCTGGAGCGGCAGGTGGCCGAGCACGGCCTCGCCACGGAGGCCGAGATGGCCTCGGGCGTCGCCTCCGGGCCGGGCCGCCCGGTGGCGCGGGTGCTCACCGCCGACATCCTGGAGCCGCGCTTCCGCGCCGGTTTCCCGAGCGACCGGCCGGCGCAGGGGCCGGCGCGCTTCGCCCCCGAGGCGTGGGTGCGGGCCCGCAACCGCCACCCCGTCGGCCATACGCGGCTGCCCCGCTACGTCCGCGGACGGCGCGGCCGGGTCCTGCGCGTGCACGGCGCCTTCGTCCTGCCCGACACCAACGCCCTGAAGGCCGGCGAGAACCCGGACTGGCTCTACACCGTGGCCTTCGACGCCACCGAGCTTTGGGGCCCCGAGGCGGACCCGAACCAGCAGGTCATGGTCGAGATGTTCGAGCGCTATCTCGATCCGGAGGCGGCGTGAGCGCGGGCGAGCCCGGCCCCTTCGCCGCACCTTGGGAGGCGCAGGTCTTCGCCCTCGTCGTGGCCCTGCGCGACGCGGGCCTGTTCACGTGGTCCGAGTGGGCCGAGGCCCTCGGCCGCGTGATCCACCCCGGGGGCGACGACGCGGCGCCCGCCGATTACGGCGCCTGGATCGCGGCTTTGGAAGAACTTCTGGCCGCGCGCGGCATCGCCCCGCCGGACGGCCTCGCGGCCCGGCGCGACGCGTGGCTGCGCGCCGCGGCGGCGACCCCGCACGGGCAGCCGATCCGCCTGGAGAACGACCCGCTGGGGCCGGGCTGATACCCGGTCCCTTCGCTCGCTGCGGCGCTCGAAGGACCTTTCTCAAGGTGCCGATCCCAGGTCTCGGCTCGCGCGGCAGCCGCAACGCGCACCCTCTTCCGTTCGGGCTGCAGAATTCACGCGACGCATGGTGCTGTGCGCTTTCCCTCCCCCCTCTGCGGGGGAGGGTGGCCCCTGCGTGAGCAGGGGTCGGGAGAGGGGAGTGACGGTGCAGGACCGCGCTCGGCATCGACGCCGGGCCTCCTCTGGCGGCCGGGTTCCCCTCTCCCGCCTCGCTCCGCTCGGCATCCTCCCCCGCAGAGGGGGGAGGGCGTGCGCGGACACGACCGCCCGAGATGTGTGAATACGGTAGCCCGCCCGGGAGAGGGGACCAGCACCCCGTTCGAGGACCGTCGAGGACATATCCCTGCCGGTCAGAAGCTCGGCGGCGTGCAGGCGCTCACCACCTCGCAGGGCGTCGGGCCGACGCAGCGGAAGCGGTGCGGGCGCCGGCTGTCGAAGGTGTAGGCGTCGCCGGGGCCGAGGATGCGACGCTCCGTGCCCACCGTCACCTCCAGGCGCCCGGCGAGCACCACGCCGCCCTCCTCGCCCTCGTGGGAGAGGGGCACCCGGCCGGTATCGGTGCCGGGCTCGTAGCGCTCCTTCAGGATCTGGAGCTGGCGCCCGAACAGGGTCTCGCCCACCTGCCGGTAGGAGATGCCGCCCCGCCCGATCTCGGTGAGTTCGTCGGCGGCGTAGAAGGCCTTGCGCGCCTGCTCGGGCTCCAGGGCGAAGAACGCGGCGAGCCCGATCGGCACCCCGTCGAGGATCCGCTTGAGGGCGCCCACCGACGGGTTCACCCGGTTCGACTCGATGAGCGAGATCGCCGAGTTCGTCACCCCCGCCCGCTTGGCGAGCGCCCGCTGCGACAGGCCGTGCCGCAGGCGGACGAAGCGCAGGCGTTCCCCGACATCGATGCTCATGCGCGCCGTCCCCGTTGCAGGTGATGAGGATACCGCAAACGGGCGGGATCCGGGCAGGTCTTTTCAGGGGCTTGGGCAGCTCAAGAAAAGGACTTGTTGCACCAAGCGAAAAGCCGTCCCCTGTCCGGCATCGCATGTCCGGCACCGTCCGGCCGTCCCGTGGAGCCCGCCGCATGTCCGATCCCCTGAAGAACACGCCGGCGCTGGACGCCTTCTGGATGCCGTTCACGGCCAACCGGCAGTTCAAGGCGGCCCCCCGCATGCTCGTGGCGGCACAGGGCATGCACTACACCGCCGACGACGGGCGCTCCGTCCTCGACGGCACGGCCGGGCTCTGGTGCGTCAATGCCGGCCACGGCCGCCGGGAGATCGCCGCGGCGGTGGAGCATCAGCTCGGCAGCCTCGATTTCGCGCCGACCTTCCAGATGGGCCATCCGGTGGCCTTCGAATTCGCCGAGCGCCTGGCCGAGATCGCGCCGGGCGGACCCGCGGCGGGGCTCGACCGGGTGTTCTTCACGGGCTCGGGCTCGGAATCGGTGGACACCGCCCTCAAGATCGCCCTCGCCTACCAGCGCGCCATCGGCCAGGGCACGCGCACGCGGCTGATCGGGCGGGAGCGCGGCTATCACGGGGTCGGCTTCGGCGGCATCTCGGTGGGCGGCATCGTCTCGAACCGCCGGGTCTTCCCGCAGCTGCCCGGCGCCGACCACCTGCGCCACACCCACGATCCCGTCCGCAACGGCTTCGTGAAGGGCCAGCCCCCGCACGGGGCGGAGCTCGCCGACGATCTGGAGCGGCTGGTCCAGCTCCACGGCGCGGAGACCATCGCCGCCTGCATCGTCGAGCCGGTGGCGGGCTCCACCGGCGTGCTGGTGCCGCCGCAGGGCTATCTGGAGCGCCTGCGCGAGATCTGCACGCGCCACGGCATCCTCCTGATCTTCGACGAGGTCATCACCGGCTTCGGCCGCCTCGGCGCCCCCTTCGCCACCGATTTCTTCGGCGTCGTGCCCGATCTCGTCACCACGGCGAAGGGGCTCACCAACGGCACGGTGCCGATGGGCGCGGTCTTCGCGAGCCGCGCCGTGCACGACGCCCTGATGCGGGGGCCGGACGGGATCGAGCTGTTCCACGGCTACACCTATTCCGGGCATCCCGTGGCCTGCGCGGCGGGCCTCGCCACCCTCGACATCTACGCCCGCGAGGACCTGCTCACCCGCGCCGCGGATCTTGCCGACGACTGGGCGGCGGCGATCCACGACCTGCGCGGGCGCGCCCGCGTCACCGACATCCGCACCATCGGCCTCATCGCCGGCATCGAACTCGAATCGCGGCCCGACGCGCCGGGGCGGCGGGCCTACGACGTCTTCGTGGACTGCTTCCAGCGCGGCCTGCTGATCCGCGTCACCGGCGACATCATCGCCCTGTCCCCGCCGCTCATCCTGGAGAAGGCGCAGATCGGCGAGATCGTGGAGATCCTGGGCGCGGCCATCGACCGGGCCGCCTGACCGCGGCGCCCCCCGGCCATTGCCGGCGCGGCTCCCGGGCCTAGCTCCCCCGGCGCGAACTGGAGAGCCGGCGCGCACCCCGCGCCCGGCTCCGCTGGAAGGAGACGACCCCGAGATGCTGCGCCTCGCACTGCCCGCCCTCGTCCTGCTCGCCGGCACCCTGCCGGGCCACGCGGTCGAGGTGCAGAGATCGGTCGACATCGCCGCCGCGCCTGACAAGGTCTGGCACACGGTCGGCGATTTCTGCGGCATCGCCGCCTGGCACCCGGCGGTGGAGAAATGCGTGCCCTCTGAGAAGGACGGGCAGAAGCTGCGCACCCTCTCCCTGAAGGGCGGCGGCACCCTGGTGGAGCAGCAGACCTCCCGGGACGACAAGGTGATGAGCTACACCTACACCATCCTCGAAGGGCCGCTGCCGGTCTCCGACTACCGTTCGACCCTCGCCGTGGCCCCCGAGGGCTCGGGCTCCAAGGTGAGCTGGCAGGGCAGCTTCCAGGCCAAGGGCGTGCCCGACACCGTGGCCGCGGACGTCATCCAGGGCATCTACGAGGCCGGCCTGAAGGGCATCGCCGAGAAGGCCAAGTAGGCCTTCCCCCGCGAACACCCCGGCGCCCGGCCGGGGGCCCACCGGCGCTCGCCCCGCGCCCACCTTCGCGCGATCGGCCCGGTCTCGTCCCACCGGCCGATTGCCACGCCCGATCGGCTGTGCCAGGGCAGGTGACGAAGAACGGGCGGATGTAACCGCCGCATCCGGGGATCCGCAGGGCTCACGCGCATGGAAGACAGACCGCTCGCCGATCTCTTCGAGCCCGCCACCCGCGCGCGCTGGCTCGGACTGGTGGAGACCGCCCTGAAGGGGGGCGATTTCGAGAAGCGGCTGGTCTCGAAGACGGCCGACGGCCTGCGCGTCGAACCTCTCTACGATCCCGCCGAACCGACGGCGCAGCCGATGCGGGCGCCGGGCCCCTGGCGGGTGTCGCAGCGGGTCGACCATCCCGAGGGGGAGGCCGCCAACCGGCAGGCGCTCACCGACCTCGAAGGGGGGGCCGACGCGCTGACCCTCGTCTTCGCGGCGGCCCCCGCGGCGCGCGGCTTCGGCCTCACTGTCGAGAGCGTGGAGGCCCTCGACGCGGTGCTCGGCGGCGTGATGCTGCCCCTCATCGCCCTGCGCCTCGACGCGGGCGGGCAGGCGCTCGAAGCGGCAAGCCTCCTCAAGGCGCTCGTGGAAAAGCGCGGCGACGATCTCGCCGCCCTCGACCTCGATCTCGGCATCGATCCGGTGGGCCGGCTCGCCGCCACCGGCAGCCTCAACGGCGTCTGGGCCGACATCGTGCCCAAGCTCGCCGCCACCTTGCGCGACTTCGACGGGGCCGGTTTCCGCGGCCGCGCCTTCCTGGCGGACGGGCGGCCCTACCACGAGGGCGGCGCGGGCGAGGTGGACGAACTCGCCGCCGTGCTCGCCACCGCTGTGACCTATCTGCGCGCCCTGGAGGCCGAGGGGCACGACCTCGACCGCGCCCGCGACGCGATCGGCGTGCTGCTCGCCGCGGATGCCGACGAGTTCCTCGGCATCGCCAAGTTCCGCGCCATGCGCCGGCTCTGGGCCCGCGTGGAGGAGGCCTGCGGGCTCGACCCGAAGCCCCTGCGCCTGCACGCGGAGAGCGCGTGGCGGATGATGACCCGGCGCGACCCCTTCGTGAACATCCTGCGCACCACCATGGCGGCGACCGCGGCCGGCCTCGGCGGCGCCGACAGCGTCACGCTCCTGCCCTACACCCAGGCGCTCGGCCTGCCCGACGCCTTCGCCCGGCGGGTGGCCCGCAACAGCCAGATCATCCTGCTCGAGGAATCGGGCCTCGCCCGCGTGGCCGATCCCGCGGGCGGTGCCGGCGGGCTGGAGGCGCTCACGGCGCAGCTCACCGAGCAGGCCTGGGAGGCCTTCCAGACCCTCGAGCGCGAGGGCGGCATCGTGGCGAGCCTCAGCGTGGGCAAGCTCCAGCGCCGCATCGAGGGCGTGCGCGAGGCCCGCGCCCGGGCGGTCGCGACCCGGCGCGAGCCCCTCACCGGCGCGACCGAGTTCCCCTTCCTCGCCGAGAAGCCGGTGGCGGTCCTCGACGTGCCCCCGCGCGATCCGCCGCCCGCGTCGAATTTCGGCGCCGGGACGGCTGTGGCCTGCGATCCGCTGCCCGCGCAGCGCCTCGCCGAGCCCTTCGAGGCCCTGCGCGACGCCTCCGACGCGGTGCTCGCCCGGACCGGACGGAGGCCCGGCGTCTTCCTGGCCAATCTCGGCCCGATGGCGGCCTTCAACACCCGCGCCACCTTCGCGGCCAACGCCTTCGCGGCCGGCGGCCTCGAGGCCCTCGGCAACGAGGGCTTCGCGGACGATGCGAGCCTCACCGCGGCCTTCCAGGCCTCCGGGGCGTCCCTCGCCTGCCTGTGCTCGTCGGACGCGGTCTATGCCGAGCGGGCGGTCGCCGCGGTGCGGGCCCTCAAGGAGGCCGGTGCCGGCACGATCTACCTCGCCGGCCGGCCGGCCGACCTCGCCGAGCCGCTGAAGGAGGCGGGCCTGCACGCCTTCCTCCACGCGGGCTGCGACCTCCTCGCCCTCCTCAACGAGGCCCTGCGCCGGGCCGTGAAGCCCTGAGGCCGCGGTTCCGCGGCAGCGCAACCGAAACCGGCCTCGCGAGTTTCCGCCACGATCAAGCGTGACGGAAACTCCTCATGAAGGCTTTCACCCTCGCAGCCGCGTCGACCCTGGTCCTCGCCGGCATCGGCACGGCCGACGCCGCGCAGCGCAAGGCGCAGGTTCCGCACGCCTTCGACGGCAGCTGGAGCATCGAGGTCATCACCGAGTCCGGGAGCTGCGACCGGGCCTACCGCTACGGCGTGCGCATCGACCGGGGCGAGGCGAGCTATCCGGGCGGCGACTTCCAGGTGAACGGCCGGGTGGCGAAGAACGGCGCGGTGCGGGCCACCATCTCGAACAGCCTGGGCAGCGCCAACGTGGTCGGGCGCCTCGCCAAGAGCGGCTACGGCCAGGGCACCTGGACCGCGGGCGGCGGCGCCCAGTGCCGCGGCCGCTGGAACGCCGAGCGCCGGAGCTGATCCCCGGCCGGGCCCCGGGCCCGGCGCACGCCCCTGTGCCCGCGAAGCGACAGGCCCTCATTCAGGCGGCCCGGGCCTCGTCCGGGCCCTGTTCCCGTCGCAATCCTCGGGGAATACTGCTCTCGTCCGCTCCCCGACGAGACCCCGCATGAAGACCGCCCTTCTCGGAACCCTGGCCGTTCTCGCCTTCGTCTCCGCTGCCGAGGCCGGTCCGCGCAACCGGGCGGATGCCGAGGCCAAGCTCGATCCCCTCCGCCAGGCCGCGACCGATTGCTTCGCCGAGACGGTGATGTCCAATCCCGGCGCCATGAACCACGCCCGCGCCGGCCGCTGGTACCAGGCCGCGGGGGTCATCGGCTTCCTCTGCCGCCCCGAGGTCGACGCCATGGTGATGGCCTACGACCGTCTCTACGGCCCCGGCCGCGGCGAGCGCTTCTTCAAGGGCGCCTACGCCAAGCATCTCGACCAGCAGCTCGCCGCCCGCCTCCAGCCGCTCCTGGAGCGCAAGACCGTGGCGAGCGCCGAGCCGCCGGCCGAGAAGGGCGCGGCCGACGAGGCCGGGCACTGACGCGGCCTGCGGACCCGCAGGCCTAACTGAGCGCCGGCTGCCCGTTCGAGGCCGAGAGGCCGCCGTCGACGGGCAGGTTCACGCCCGTGACGAAGCGGGCATCCGCGCTCGCCAGGAAGGCGATGACGGGCGCGACGTCCTCGGGATCGGCCCCCCGCCCCATCGGAATGCGCTCCTCGAACTTGGCGACGAGCTCGGGCTGGTCCTGCATGCCGGCCGTGAAGGGCGTGTAGACGAGGGACGGGTTGACCGCGTTGACGCGCACGCCGTTCCTCGCCTCGTCGAGGGCGAGCGCCCGGGTGAAGTTCGTCACCGCGCCCTTGGCCGCGCAGTAGAAGCTGTGGTTCCAGTCCCCGCCGAGGCCCGAGACGGAGGAGACGTTGACGATGCAGCCCCGGCTCCGCCGAAGATGGGGCATCGCGAAGCGGGTCATGTAGAAGACGCCGTAGAGGTCGGTCTCGATCACCGTCGAGAAGTCGTCGATCGCGCCCTCGTCGACCTTGCCGAGATGGTCCTTGCCGGCATTGTTGACGAGGACGTCGAGGCGGCCGAACCGCTCGACCGTGCCCGCGATCACCCGCTCGCAGCCCTCCCGGTCCGCGAGGTCGGCCACGATCGTGAGGACGCCCGCCGCCTCGATGTCCCCGGCGACCCGCGCGAGGCCCTCGGCGTTCCGGTCGGCGAGGACGAGCTGGGCGCCCTCCCGCCCGAAGCGCCGCGCCGCCGCCTCGCCGATCCCCGAGGCCGAGCCCGTGACCAGCACCACCTTGTCCCTGAAACGCGTCATCGGCCCTGCCTATCCTGCCCGCCCGTGTCGGAACCGCGGGTGAGCGGGCGGGTTCCGGCGCTGCGCCGGGCGGCAGAGGGTCACAGCCGCAGCAGCACCTTGCCCACCGCCTCGCGCCGGGTGAGGATGCCCAGCGCCGCTGCGTAGTCCTCCAGGGGGTATTCCCCGTGCACCCGGGCGGTGAGCCTGCCCTCCGCCACCCAGGCGAGGAGCTGGCCCTGGTCCGCCTGATGGGCCTCTGGATCGCGGTCGAGGAAGGCGCCCCAGTGCACGCCCTGCACGTCGAGTTCCTTGAGGAGCATCAGGTTGAGGGGCAGGCGCGGGATCTCGCCCGCCGCGAAGCCCACCACGAGGTAGCGCCCGCGCCAGCGCAGGGCCCGCAGCGCCGGCTCGGCGAAGGCGTCGCCCACCGCGTCGTAGACCACGTCGACGCCCCCGCCCGAGGCCTCGCGCAGGGCGTCCTTCAGGGTCGCCGGATCGTAGACGAGGCCGATCTCGGCCCCGTGCGCGCGGGCGGCGGCGAGCTTCTCCTCCGAGGACGCGCAGGCGATGACGCGGGCCCCCATCAGGGCGCCGAGCTCCACCGCGGCGAGGCCGACGCCGCCCGAGGCGCCGAGCACCGCGAGCCACTCCCCCGGCCGGATGCGGGCGCGGTTGCGCAGGGCGTGCAGCGAGGTGCCGTAGGTGATGGTGAGCCCCGCCGCCTGCGCGTCCGCGACGGCGTCGGGCACCCTGGTGAGCTGGCCGGGATTCGCCACGATGCGCTCGCGGCAGGTGCCGAACTTGGCGTGCACGACCACCCGGTCGCCGACCGCGAAACCCGCGACTCCCGGCCCCAGCGCCTCGATCACGCCGCAGGCCTCCCCGCCCGGCGAGAAGGGCAGGGTCGGCTTTACCTGGTAGCGGCCGGCGATGATCAGCGTGTCGAAGAAGTTGAGGGCGGCCACGCTCACGCGCACCACGGCCTCGCCCGGCCCCGCCACCGGATCGGCCAGGGTCTCCACCGCCAGATCCTCCGGCTTGCCCAGCCTCGTGCATAGCAGCGCGCGCATCGCGTCCTCCCGGTTCGGATTCTTGTCCGGGCCATGCCCCGCGCGGAGGCGCCCCGCAAGGGGGACTTCGGCAGGAGGTGCGGTGCGGTTCAGGCCGCCTTCTCGGCCGCGACCATGTAGTTCACCGCCGTGTCGCCGCTCGCGCGCCAGCCGTCGGTGAGGGGGTTGTAGACCACGCCGGTCACGTCGGTCGGCACGAGGCCGCCGGCCCGCAGCATCCCGCGCAGCTCGTCGGGGGTGATGAACTTGTCCCAGTCGTGGGTGCCCCGGGGCAGCCAGCCGAGGACGTACTCGGCCCCGACGATGGCGAGGGCGAAGGAGCGCAGGGTCCGGTTGAGCGTGGCGGCGAAGAGGAGGCCGCCGGGCTTCACCGCGGAGGCCGCCGCGCGCAGGAAGGCCTTCGGGTCCGGCACGTGCTCGATCACCTCCATGGCGAGCACCACGTCGAAGCGGGCGCCCGACGCCGCCACGGCCTCGATGGTCTCGGGCCGGTAATCCACGCGGATGCCGGCCTCCTCCGCGTGGGCGCGGGCGGCGGCGAGGTTGCGGGTGGCCGGATCGAGGCCGGTCACCGCGGCGCCGAGGCGGGCCAGGGGCTCCGACAGGAGGCCGCCGCCGCAGCCCACATCGACGATGCTCAGGCCCTCCAGGGCGAAGGGCGCGTCGGGGTCGCGCCCGAACCGGCGGCAGACCGCGTCGCGGATATAGGCGAGGCGCACCGGGTTGAAGCGGTGCAGCACCCGCATGGGCCCGGCCTCGTCCCACCACGTCGCCGCCAGCGCGTCGAAGCGCGCCACCTCGGCCGCGTCCACCCGTCCCGCGCCGCCGGCGCTTCCCATCTCGGCCATGCCCGCTCCGCATCCCTGTCGCTGGCGTACCGCCGACCTGCCGGCCGGCTTGTTGACAGCCCCTGCCCCCGCTTGTACCCGCCCAAACCCGACCCGGTACAGCCGCCGGCCCGTCTTCGCGGCGCCCGGGACGCTTCTTTATGACGTGAACGCGGACGCCACATGCCCCGTTTGGTGATGAAGTTCGGCGGCACGTCGGTCGCCAACGTCGACCGGATCCGGAACGTCGCCGCCCATGTCGCCCGCGAGGTCGCGGCCGGCTACGAGGTCGCCGTGGTCGTCTCCGCCATGTCGGGCAAGACGAACGAGCTCGTCGCCTGGGTGAAGGACGCCGACCCGCTCTACGCCGAGGCCGAGTACGACGCCGTGGTGGCCTCGGGCGAGCAGGTCACCTCGGGGCTGCTCGCCATCGCGCTGCGCAAGATGGGCATCCCCGCCCGCTCCTGGCAGGGCTGGCAGATCCCGATCCTGACCTCGGACGCGCACGGCTCGGCCCGCATCGCCGAGATCGACGGGGCGCGCCTCGACGCGGGCTTCGCGCGCGGCGAGGTCGCGGTCGTCGCCGGCTTCCAGGGCATGCATGCGGAGACGGGGCGGATCACCACCCTGGGCCGGGGCGGCTCCGACACCAGCGCGGTGGCGGTGGCCGCCGCCATCGGCGCCGAGCGCTGCGACATCTACACGGACGTGGACGGGGTCTACACCACGGATCCGCGGGTGGTGCCCAAGGCCCGGCGCATGGAGCGCGTGACCTTCGAGGAGATGCTGGAGATGGCCTCGCTGGGCGCCAAGGTGCTCCAGGTCCGCTCCGTCGAGCTCGCCATGGTGCACCGGGTGCCGACCACCGTGCGCTCCTCCTTCGATCCGCCGGACGCGGCCCGTCCCGGCACCCTCATCTGCGACGAGGACGACAGCGTGGAACAGCAGATCATCACCGGGATCGCCTTCTCGCGGGACGAGGCGCAGATCACGCTCCGCCGCGTCAAGGACAGCCCCGGCGTCGCCGCGGCGATCTTCGGGCCGCTCGCGGACGCCAACATCAACGTCGACATGATCATCCAGACGGTGTCGGGGGACGCCTCGACCACCGACATGACCTTCACGGTCCCCGCCGCCGACTACCAGCGCACCCGCACCGTGCTGGAGGCGCAGGCCGAGGCCATCGGCTTCGGCGAGATCGAGGGCGCCACCGACGTGGTGAAGGTCTCGGCCATCGGCGTCGGCATGCGCTCCCACGCGGGCGTGGCGGCCAAGGCCTTCCGGGCGCTCGCCCAGAAGGGCATCAACATCCGCGCCATCACCACCTCGGAGATCAAATTCTCCGTCCTCATCGACGCGGCCTATACGGAGCTTGCCGTTCGCACGCTCCACTCGCTATACGGCCTCGATCAGGCCTGAACCTCAGGGGGGAGACGCCGGGCGGTCCCCGTCTGGCGTCAAGGTTGCAGGGCCGGAGAGTTGCCGAACCGGCTCCTGACGCTGGAATGACGAGACCATGCCCGCTGCGCCCGGAGGCCCGCGCCTGCTGCTGCGCCGCCTTCGCGAAGCGATGGCGGAGCCGGTCAGCCCACAGGCGCGCCTCGACCGCATCGTCGTTCTGATCGCCGCCAACGTGGTGGCCGAGGTCTGCTCGGTCTACGTGCTGCGCGACGACAACAGCCTGGAGCTGTTCGCGACCGAGGGCCTGAACCGCGAGGCGGTCCATCTCACCCGCATGCGCGCCGACGAGGGCCTCGTCGGCCTGATCGCGCAGACGGCCGAGCCCCTGTCCCTGTCGGACGCCCAGCAGCACCCGGCCTTCTCCTACCGCCCGGAGACGGGGGAGGAGGCCTTCCACGCCTTCCTCGGCGTGCCGCTGCTCAGGGCCGGCAACACCCTCGGCGTGCTCACCGTCCAGAACAAGACCTACCGGGTCTATTCGGAAGAGGAGATCGAGGCGCTCCAGACCACCGCGATGGTGCTCTCGGAGATGATCGCCTCGGGCGAGCTGCAGGCCCTCGCCCCCGATGCCGGCACCGCCGCGCGCCGCGCCGTCAGCGTGCGCGGCACCGTGCTCGCCGAGGGGATCGGCCTCGGCCACGTGGTGCTGCACGAGCCGCGCATCGTCGTCCGGACCCTAATCGCCGAGAACAGCGAGCGCGAGATGACGCGCCTCGAATCGGCCATCGAGAACGTGCGCTCGGCCATCGACGACCTCGTGGAGCGGGGCGACAAGATCGGCTCGGTGGAGTCCCGCGAGGTGCTGGAGACCGTGCGCATGTTCGCCCACGACAAGGGCTGGCTGCGCCGGATGCGCGAGGCGGTGGCCTCGGGCCTCACCGCGGAGGCCGCGGTGGAGCGGGTGCAGTCCGACAACCGCGCCCGCATGCTGCGCCAGAGCGACCCCTACCTGCGGGACCGCCTGCACGACCTCGACGACCTCGCCAACCGTCTCCTGCGCGAGCTCATCGGCCAGGACAGCTTCGGCCTGCCCGGATCGCTGCCCGAGAACGCGATCCTGGTCGCCCGCTCGATGGGCCCGGCCGCGCTCCTCGACTACGAGCCGGCGCGCCTGCGCGGCCTCGTGCTGGAGGAGGGCGGTCCCACCAGCCACGTGGCCATCGTCGCCCGGGCGCTCGGCATCCCCGCGGTGAGCGAGGTCGAGAACGCCACCGCCCTGTGCGATGCGGGCAACGCCATCATCGTCGATGCGGTGGCCGGCGAGGTCCATGTCCGGCCCGGCCCCGAGATCGAGGCGGCCTATGCCGAGATGGTGCGCCTGCGCGCCCGGCGGCAGGAGCAGTACCGGGCCCTGCGCGACGTGCCCGCCGTCACCCGCGACGGGGTCCGCATCGGCCTGCACCTCAACGCGGGCCTCCTCGTCGACCTCAACCATCTCGACGAGGCGGGCGCGGAAGGGGTCGGCCTGTTCCGCACCGAATTGCAGTTCATGGTGGCCCAGCGCATGCCCTCGGCCGCCGAGCAGCAGGCGCTCTACCGGGCGGTGTTCAGCGCCGCCGGCACGCGGCCGGTGACGATCCGGACGCTGGACATCGGCGGCGACAAGATCCTGCCCTACATGCCCAAGCTCGAGGAGGAGAACCCGGCGCTCGGCTGGCGGGCGATCCGGATCGGCCTCGACCGGCCGGCCCTGCTCAGGGTGCAGCTGCGCGCGCTCCTCAAGGCCTCCGGCGGGCAGCCCCTCAAGATCATGTTCCCGATGGTGGCCACCGTCGACGAGTTCGTGCGCGCCCGCGCCATCGTGGAGCGCGAGAAGGCCCATCTGCGCCGCCACGGCTATCCCCTGCCCTCGGATTGCCAGCTCGGCGTGATGGTCGAGGTGCCCTCGCTCCTGTTCCAGATCGACGAGATCGCCGCGGAGGCCGACTTCCTCTCGGTCGGCTCGAACGACCTCATGCAGTTCCTGTTCGCGGTGGACCGGGAGAACCGGCGCGTCGCCCACCGCTTCGATCCGCTCTCGGTGGCCGCGCTCCGCGCCTTCCGGCTGATCGCCGAGCGGGCGAGCGCGGTCGGCTGCCCCGTGACGGTGTGCGGCGAGATCGGCGGGCGTCCCCTCGAGGCGATGGCCCTCATCGGCATGGGCTACCGGGGCCTGTCCATGTCGCCGGCCGCGATCGGCCCCGTGAAGGCGATGGTGCTCACCGTGGATGCGGGGGCGGTCGCCGCGCTGATCGACGCCGAGATGGCCCGGATGCACGACGGCGACAGCCTGCGGCCCGCCCTGACCGCCTTCGCCAAGGCGCACGGCGTCCCCATCTAGCGGGTCGAAGACCGGCACCGGCGGCCCGACAACGCCCACGACTCGACGATTCCTATGCCAGGCAGATTCCAAGGGCGATGATCCCCATACCTCCCGAGCGTCTCGACGCGATCCTGACGCGCCACGAGATCGTGACGGCACAGCTCGCCGCCGGCACCATCGAGGCCGAGTCCGTGGTGCAGCTCTCCCGCGAATTGTCGGACCTCGACCCCGTGGCCGCGGCGATCCACGCCTACCGGGCGGCCGCCGCCAACTTCGCCGGGATCGAGGCGCTCATCGACGAGCCCGGGGGCGACGCCGAGATGCGCGCGCTCGCCGCCGAGGAGAAGCCCGAGGCGGAGGAGGCTTTGCGCCGCGCCCACCGCGACCTCCAGCTGATGCTGCTGCCCAAGGACGCGGCCGACGAGAAGAGCGCGATCCTCGAGGTGCGCGCCGGGACCGGCGGCGACGAGGCCGCCCTGTTCGCGGGCAACCTGTTCCGGATGTACGCCAAGTACGCCGAGTCGAAGGGCTGGCGCGTCGAGGTGATCTCGGAGAGCGAGGGCACGGTCGGCGGCTACCGCGAGGTGATCGCCGAGGTGAAGGGCCGGGGCGTGTTCGCGCGCCTCAAGTTCGAGAGCGGGGCGCACCGGGTCCAGCGCGTGCCCGAGACGGAGACGCAGGGGCGCATCCACACCTCCGCCGCCACCGTGGCGGTGCTGCCGGAGGCCGAGGAGGTCGACATCGCGATCAACGAGGCCGACCTGAAGATCGACACCATGCGCGCGCAGGGCGCGGGCGGCCAGCACGTCAACAAGACCGAGTCGGCGATCCGCATCACCCACATGCCCTCGGGCATCGTGGTCTTCGTCCAGGAGGAGCGCTCGCAGCACAAGAACCGGGCTCGGGCCATGGCGCTCCTGCGCTCGAAGCTCTACGACGCCGAGCGCACCGCCAAGGACTCGGCGCGCGCCGCCGACCGCAAGGCGCAGGTGGGCTCCGGCGACCGCTCGGAGCGCATCCGCACCTACAACTTCCCGCAAGGTCGGGTGACCGACCACCGCATCAACCTCACCCTCTACAGGCTGGAGGAGGTGCTGGCCGGCCCCGCCCTCGACGACCTCGTCGACGCCCTCGTCACCGAGCATCAGGCCGAGCTGCTCGCCGCCGAGGGCATGGCGTGATGGAACTCCGCTCGGGCGGGCGATGACGGCGCTCGCCATGCCTGGCGTCTTGCCTGGCGCCGCGCCCGGGGACGGACCGGGCGCGCTCTCCCGCGGCGCGGCCCTGCGCCGCCTCGCCGAGGCCCTGCGGGCTGCGGGGATCGCCAACGCCGCGGGGGAGGCGCGCTTCCTCGTCCTCGACCTGCTCGGGCTCCGGCCCATCGACCTCCTGGGGGCCGCGGCCGAGCCCGTCGGCGCGGAGGGCGCCGCCCGCCTCGCGGAGGCCCTCGCGCGCCGGCTGTCCGGCGAGCCGCTGGCGCGCATCCTCGGGGCCTGGGAATTCTGGTCGCTGCCCTTCCGGCTCTCCCCGGAGACCCTGGTGCCGCGTGCCGACACCGAGACCCTGGTGGAGGCGGCGCTTCGCCTGCTGCCGGATGCGGGCGCCCCCGCGCGCATCCTCGATCTCGGCACCGGCAGCGGCTGCATCCTCGTGGCCCTGCTGCACGAGCGCCGGGCGGCCTCGGGCATCGGCGTCGACCGCAGCGCGGGAGCCCTGCGCACCGCCCGGGCCAACGCGGAGGCCAACGGCGTCGGCGAACGGGCCGCCTTCCTGGCGGGCGACTGGGGGGCGGCGCTCGCCGGCCCCGCCTTCGACCTCGTGGTGTCGAACCCGCCCTATATCCGCAGCGCCGCGATCCCCGGCCTCGACCGGGAGGTGCGCCTGCACGACCCCGCCGCCGCCCTCGACGGAGGGGCGGACGGCCTCGGCGCCTACCGACGGATCCTCGACGAGGCCGCACGCCTGCTGGCGCCGGGCGCCCCCCTCCTCGTGGAGATCGGCTACGATCAGGCGGACGACCTCGCCCGTCTGGCCGGGGCGGCGGGATACGCGGTGCGCGCGCCGGTGCGGGACCTCGCCGGCCACGACCGCGTCATGATCCTGGTTCAGGACCCTGCGCGCATGGATCGCGCCGCCGCGCCGGGAAGCCCCAGGAAAAATGCTTGTTGACGTCGGTGATCGTCGTTAATGTCGGCTTGTGGATCGCGAACGTTTCGTTAAGACGGACGATCGTAAGATCGTCGGCGGCCATTCCGCCGAACTGTTCTCCGATCCCGCACCACCGGACATGCACGTGACCGCGCCCGTGCGGCAGCCCGGTGCCCTCGAACCTGACAATCGAGTGGCAGTCGACCGTCCAGGGGATCCCGTCGAGGGAGCCGGGGCGATCGGACCGGGTAAGCGGTGGACGGCAGGCAGCCGGGATCAGCGCGGCGCGACCAGCGGATGAGAGCCGCTCGGGCGGACCGGACAGGAGCCGGTCGGCGACGCCGCACAGCAGACGCCTTTCGCGTGAACGAGGGTCATCTGAGACCGATGAGACCAAACCAGAACCGACGGATGCGCGGCCGCAACCGGCCGAAGGGCCCGAACCCGCTGACCCGTTCCTACGAATCCAACGGTCCCGACGTTAAGATCCGCGGCACCGCCCAGCACATCGCCGACAAGTACGCCCAGCTGGCGCGCGACGCGCAGGCCGCGGGCGACCCCGTCGCCGCCGAGAACTACTTCCAGCACGGCGAGCACTATTTCCGCATCATCTCCGGCGCGCAGGAGCAGAACCGCTCGACGCAGGGGCTCGGCTACGCCCGCCAGTCCTTCGAGGACGAGATGGAGGACGGCGAGGACGAGGGCCAGAATCCCGGCCCGAACGGCCAGGGCTACGGCGCCTACGGCGACGAGTACGATCCCGGCCAGCAGCCGCAGCCCTACGACAACCGCGGCGACTACCAGGACGGACGCCGCGACCGCAACGACCGGCGCGACCGCTTCCAGAACCGCAACGAGCGCCCGCGCTTCGACAACCAGGGGCGCCAGGACGCGCGGCCGGACAACCGTCAGGATCGCCCGGACCGGCAGTCGGACAACCGGCAGGACAACCGTTTCGAGGGCCGGCAGGACTTCCAGCCGCGCCAGGATTACGGCCGCGCGGACAACCGCGAGGCGCGGGCCGAGTACCCCCGCCAGGACCGGTCGGATCGCCAGGACCGGCTCGACCGTCAGGACCGGCCCGAGCGCCAGGATCGCGTCGAGCGCCAAGATCGCGTCGAGCGGCAGGACCGCGGTGACCGTCCGGAGCGTCAGGACCGCGAGGCCGTGCGCTCGGAGCAGCCCCGCCAGGAGCGTCCCGAGGGGGGGCGCCGGGAGCGCCGCCGCGAGGAGCCCCGCCCCGTGGCCGAGGAGGCCGCCCCCGGCCTTCCCGCCTTCCTGATGACCCCGCCGCGGCCGACGCCCGCGCCGGAGACGGCCGCTCCGGCCGAGGCCCCGCCGCCGCCGGCCGAGGCCGCCGCCGAGGAGGCCCCCGCGCCGAAGACGCGCCGCCGCCGCCGTCCCCGCTACGAGGGTCCGGAGGGCGAGGGCGCCGAGGCCAAGGCCCCGGCCGAGAGCACCTCCTCCGCCGAGTGAGCGGCGCGGAGCCGGCGCATCGTCCCGAGAGGCGGCCGCCGGGTCTCGGAAAGGCGATGCGCTGGAGCGCTCTCCGCTGAAGTGGATGCCGGTTCGGCATAAGAGAGCGCGCAAGAGCAATAACTTAGAGCCGTGGACGATTGCAGAGCGATCGGGAACGGCTCTGGCCTCGACGATCACGACAGACGCCGCCCCGGTCCGTCCGGGGCGGCGTCTTCATGTCCGCTCCCTCCAATCCGGATAGGCGTGGACGCGGTGGATCAGGCGCCGGTCCGCTTCGGCCTCGCCGAAGGGGGCGAGTTCCCAGTCCCAGGCCCGGGCGGGCTCGGGCAGCACGACGCCGTGCAGCAGGTCGAGCCGGCCGGTGACGCGGCCGGCCCGGTCCTCCTCCCGCTGCACGGTGTCGGCGATCAGGCAGACCCGGCCGGCGAGCCCGTCGAGGGCGGCGAGGTGGTCGGAGACGATCCGGGCGCCGAGACCCTCCGGCACCGGCTGCCCGCGCGCCTCCAGGCGGTCGAGGGGCACGATCGGCAATTGCGAGAGCAGGTTGGCCGAGATCGTCAGATCGGCCGTCCCGCACAGGTCCGCGACGGGGGCGGCCCCCGCCACGAGGTCGGCGCCGACGAGGCGGACGTTTCCGTGGCGGCGCGCGGCGAGACGCGCCTTCAGGGGATGCACCACGTCGACCAGGACGACCCGGCCGAAGCCGGCGGCGAGTTCGGGAAGCGGCACGTCGTCGAGGCCGCCGGAGCCGAGCACCACGACGAGGTCCCGCCGGGCGAGCGTGGCGGCGGCCTCCAGCATCGCGGCGCGCGCGGCGGCGCAATGGGGCGCCCAGGCCCGGCGGCAGCGCCGGGCCCGGCTCGTCAGCAGCACGCTCTCGCGGACGTAGCCCAGGCGGCGGTGGCGCCAGGGGGCGGGGGTGGCGAGGTAGAGGACGAGATCGGCGAGCACGGGGACCTCGGAGAGCCTTCGATCCCGGCCGGGGGGCGCGGCCGCCTCAGCCGAGGATGATCAGGCCGGCCATGCCGAGGGAGCCCACGATGATGCGCCACCAGCCGAACAGCCAGAACCCGTGCCGGGCCACGTAGTCGAGCACCGTGCGCACCACGACGAGGGCGGCGAAGAAGGCCACCACGAAGCCGATCGTGATCAGGCCGAGATCGTTCGAGGAGAGGTTCTTGTAGTTGTCGAACAGGTCCTTGGCGAAGGCGCCGGCCATGGTGGGCATGGCGAGGTAGAACGAGAACTCCGTGGCCGAGCGCTTGTCGGCGCCCATCAGCATCGCGCCGACGATGGTGGCGCCGGAGCGGGAGACCCCCGGGATCATGGCGATGCACTGGAAGATGCCGATCTTGAGCGCCATCGGCAGGCTGAAATCGTAGACGTCGGTCTTCTTCACCTCGAGCTCGGTGTCGTCGATGACGAGGAGGACGAGGCCGCCCGCGATCAGGGTGGAGCAGACGATCCACGGGTTGAACAGGTAGGCCTTGATCACCTTCGAGAAGAGGCCGCCGATGATCGCCGCCGGCAGGAAGGCGATGAGGATGCCGAGCACGAAGCGCCGGGCGTTCGGATCGCGCGGCAGCGCCAGCGCGACGCCGAGCAGCCGCCGGAAATACACCGCCAGGATCGCCAGGATGGCGCCGAGCTGGATCAGCACCTCGAAGGTGTTGTTGGGCGAGTGGAAGCCGATGAAGTGCCCGACGAGGAGCTGGTGCCCGGTGGACGACACCGGGATGAACTCGGTGGCGCCCTCCACGACCGCGAGCACGACCGCCTTGGCGACGTTCATCGCATCCATCATCTCGAAAGCCTCGAATCGTGCCGAACGGGTCTTGAAGGCCGCATGCGCGCGTTCCGGGCGCGTCCGCGCGGTCGGTCCGCCGCCGCAGGAAGGGGCCATCATGGTTGACGGGCGGTTACCGGCGCCGGTCCGGCGTGTTAAGGGGGCGGCAACCAACGGGCAATAAGGCTCTCTCCCGCTCGGTTGTGCAAAATCCAAGCGGGACGCTGCTCCGGCGCCCTGTCCGCCTCTCAACGGCCACATGGCGACGCTCTATCACTTTCCGTTCTGCGCCAATTCCCGCTTCATCCGGCTGGTCCTCGCCGAGATGGGCATGGAGCCGGTCCTCTTCGAGGAGAAGCCCTGGGAGCGGCGCGACGACTTCCTGCTGATCAACCCGGCCGGCGCCACCCCGGTGCTGCTGGAGCAGGGCGGCCTCGTGGTGCCGGGCGCCGGCGTCATCGCGGAATATCTCGACGAGACCCGGGGCCTCGGCCTCGCTGGACGGCGGATGATGCCGGAGGCCACCGCCGAGCGGGTCGAGGTGCGCCGCCTCCTCGACTGGTTCCTCATCAAGTTCGACGCCGAGGTGACGGGCTATCTCGTCACCGAGAAGATCGCCAAGCGCTTCATGTCGAATGCCGAGGGCGGCGGTCCGCCGGACATGAACGCGATCCGCGCCGCGCGCACCAACGTGCGTTACCACCTGAAATACATCGGCTATCTCATCGCCCGGCGCCGCTGGATCGCGGGCGACCATCTGACCTATGCGGATCTCGCCGCCGCCGCCCATCTCTCCTGCGTCGACTATCTCGGCGACGTGCCCTGGGACGAGGACGAGACCGCGCGGGACTGGTACGCGCGGGTGAAGTCGCGCCCCGCCTTCCGGAGCCTGCTGGCGGACCGGGTGCCGGGCATGGCGCCGGCCGCCCATTACGCGGACCTCGATTTCTGAACATGGACTTGGATTTCTGAGCGCACGACGGACCTATGCGGGGGCGGAGCTGCGCCGGCTGGTCGAGGACCGGGCCCGGAGCCTCGGCTTCTGCGCGCTCTCCGTCACCGCGCCGGACGCGGTGCCCGCGCTCCCCGAGCGCCTCGCGCGCTGGCTGGCCGAGGGCGCCCAGGGCGAGATGGTCTGGATGGCCGAGCGCGCGGACCAGCGCGCCAGCCCCCGGGTGCTCTGGCCGGAGGTGCGCAGCATCCTCGTCCTCGCCATGAGCTACCAGCCGGAGAGCGATCCCCTCGCCCTGACCGGGATGCACGACCGCGGCGCCATCGCGGCCTACGCGCAGCGGCGCGACTATCACGAGGTTTTGAAGGGCAAGCTGAAGGAGCTCGGCGGGTATCTCTCGGCCAAGGCCGGGCGGCCGGTGAAGGTCTTCGTGGACACGGCGCCGGTGATGGAGAAGCCGCTCGCCGAAGCGGCCGGCCTCGGCTGGCAGGGCAAGCACACGGTGCTCGTCTCGCGCGAGCACGGCAACTGGCTGCTGCTGGGCGCCATCTACACCGCCGCCGAGATCGCCCCCGACGCGCCCGCCCGCGACCATTGCGGCTCCTGCCGCGCCTGTCTCGATGCCTGCCCGACGGCGGCCTTCCCCGCCCCCTACCGGCTCGATGCAAGGCGCTGTCTCGCCTATCTCACCATCGAGCATGCGGGCCCGATCCCCCCGGAGTTCCGCGAGGCGCTGGGCAACCGGGTGTTCGGCTGCGACGACTGCCTCGCGGTCTGCCCCTGGAACAAGTTCGCCGCCGAGACCGCCGAGGCGCGGCTCGCCGCGCGGGCGGATCTCGCCGCCCCGCCACTCGCGGACCTCGCCGCCCTGGACGATGCCGCCTTCCGGGCGCGCTTCGCCGGCACCCCGGTCAAGCGCACGGGGCGCGACCGCTTCCTGCGCAACGTCCTCGTGGCCATCGGCAATGCGGGCGATCCCGGCCTCCTCGGCGCGGCGCTCGCCCGGCTCGACGATCCGGCCCCCCTCGTGCGGGGCATGGCCGTCTGGGCCGCCGCGCGCTACCTCGGCCCGGCGGAGATGGCGGCCTTGCACGCGCGCGCCGCCCCCCGCGAGAGCGACCCCCACGTCCTGGCCGAGTGGCGCCGCGCCCTCGACCCGGACCCCGTCCCGGAGACCACGGCCGCATGAACCTGTTCGTCTTCGGCCTCGGCTTCTCGGCGCGGCGCTTCGCCGAGATGCAGCGCGCGCGCTTCACGGCAGTGCGCGCCAGCGTGACCGAGGCGGATCGGGCTGCAGCACTCGCCGCGCAGACCGGCTTCACGCTCCGCGTCTTCGGGCCGGACGGGGCGGACCCCGCGATCCCCGCCGACCTCGCCGACACCGACGCGCTCCTCGTCTCGGTGCCCCCCGACGCCGAGGGCGATCCGGTGCTGCGCGCCTACCGCGCGGCGATCGCGGGAAGCCGCATCCGCTGGATCGGCTACCTCTCCACCATTGGCGTCTACGGCGACCAGGGCGGCGCCTGGATCGACGAGACCGCGCCGGCCACGCCCGGCAGCCCACGCACGAAGGTCCGCCGCGCCGTCGAGGAGGCGTGGCAGGCGCTGGGCACCGAGACGGGCAAGGCGGTGCAGGTCTTCCGGCTCGCCGGCATCTACGGCCCCGGCCGCAACCCCATCGTGAAGCTGCGCGAGGGCCGCTCCCAGCGCATCGTGAAGCCGGGTCAGGTCTTCAACCGCATCCACATCGACGACATCGCGCAGGTGCTTGCCGCCTCGATCGCGCGTCCCCGCCCCGGCGCCGTCTACAACGTGGCGGACGACGAGCCGGCCCCGCCGCAGGTGGTGACGGAGCACGCCGCGGCGCTGGCCGGCCTGCCGCTGCCCCCCGAGGTGGATTTCGCCACCGCCGACCTCAGCCCCATGGCGCGCAGCTTCTACGGCGAGAACAAGCGCGTGCGGAACCGCCTGATCCGCGCGGAACTCGGTGTCGACCTCGCCTTCCCGACCTACCGGGAAGGGCTCGCGGCGCTGAAGGACGCGGAATAGCCCCGGCAGCGAGGGCGGATCAGACCGCGAAATCCTCCGCCGCGATGTCCAGATAGCCGCTGCGCACGCGGATCAGGTCGATGCCCGCGGACGTGGGCAGGTAGAACAGGATGTATGATCCGACAGGGAAGCTGCGCAGTCCGCGGGCAAGTTCCGGCCGTTCGCGGCCCGCATGCGGATTGTCCGCCAGCATTGCGAGCGCGAGCGCGAACCGCTCGAACATCCTGTCGGCGGCTTGGGGATTGCTGTCGGCGATGTAGGTCCAGATCTCGATCAAGTCGGTGCGGGCCCGTGGGCGACGGGTGATCTCACCCATGCGGTTCGGACATCGCCCGGAGCGCACGCGCCGCCGTTCTGATCTCGTCCATGTCGAGGGGCTCGGGCGGACCGCTGTCGAGCCCTTCCCGGATCGCCCCTCGGAGTGCGTCGAGCTTTGCGCCGCGCGTCTGCTCGCGTTCCTCGACGAGGCGAAGCCCGTCGCGGATCACCTCGCTTGCCGACGCGTAACGTCCGCTATCGACCAGCGCGCGGATGAAAACCTCGTAATGCTCTCCGACCGTGTAGCTCGACGGCATGCCATCCCCCGTCCGACGACTATCAGTTTATGATAGCCGAAGATGCCGCTGCCGGTCGAACGTGCTTTCCGGGATGGCGCTCTCAAGCCGCGTGCTTGTTCGCGGCCGGTCCGAAATGGCCGAGATAGCGCGCCGCGATCGCCTCCACCGGCAGGACCACGAACACGTCCGTGGTGCCGAACTGGTGATCGACCACCGCGCCGTCCCCGAAGGTCGCGCCGACGCGGAGATAGCCCTTGATCAGCGGCGGCAGGGCCTGGAGCGCCGCCTTCGGATCGACGGCGTCGCGGGCGAGCCGGTCCATCGGCACGTGGCGGCCCGGGAGCGCCCGGGCGCACCAGCCCTCGGGGGCGCGGGCGTGGTGGTGGAGGAAGCTGAGGGGAAGCGCGAGCCGGTCGGGATCGGTGCCCTCCAGGCTGGCGCAGCCGATCAGGGCGTCGATGCGGTGGTGCTGCAGGTAGGCGTAGATGCCGGCCCAGAGCAGTTCCACCGTGCGCTTGGTGCGGTAGGGCTTCAGCACGCAGGAGCGGCCGAGTTCGAGGATGCGCTTGCCGGCCTGGGCCGCGAGCAGCGGCGCGAGGTCGTACTCCCCCGCCGAGTAGAAGCCGAAATGGCGCTCGGCCACCTCGCCGCGCAGGAGCCGGTAGGTGCCGACCACCTTCGGGCGCGCCTTGCGGAAGGGCTTGGCCTCCACCGCCGCGTGGTCGATGACGAGGAGATGGTCGCAGAGCGCGTCGTACTCGTCGGCGTCCCGGCGCGAGAAGGCGGACAGCCCCGTGGGGATCGCCGACATCTCCTCGTAGAACACGCCGTAGCGCAGGCGCTGGGCCCGGCGCACCTCGGACTTCTTCACCGCGAGGCGCACCTCCAGCGTGCCGAGGCGCCCGAGGCTCGGGCCGAGGCCGGGGGTCGCCAGCGGCGCCCTGAAGCGCTCGGGGAAGCGGATGGGCTGCGCGCCGGGGGGCACGAGGCTGCGCCCGCCGAAGCCCGGCAGCCCCACCTCGGCGCTCTTGCGCTTGAGCTTGGCGATGGGCTCGGCCACACCGCGGTTCCAGCCGCTCGCCCAGGCCGCACCGGCGCCCCGCGTGAAGTTCGCGACCATCGTCGAAAGCCCGCCCTCGAGGTGCGTGGGCCGCCATCCGCCGGGATGGTGTCCGCACCTCGCGATCCAGCTAATGACCACGAAGCGCGAACGCTTTTATGACAGTCGCGCGCCGAACGCGCGGGGCCGGCCTCGGACGGACGGTCAGACGAACTGGTTGAGGCCGGGGATCGAGCCGACGATCGGGCCCATCACGTCCTCCCCCGCCTTCTCGCGGCCGTAGGCGAAGAGTTCCTGGCCGAGGGGCTGCATCTGGTTCATCGGCACGCCGGCCGCCATCAGCTTCTGGCCGAGGGCCATCACGCCGCCGCCCATCATGCCGCCGAGCATGCCCATCAGGCCGCCGCCGCCCCCGCCGCCCTCGGCATTGGCCTCGGCCACCAGGGCCTCGGAGCCCGGCATCGTCGCCATGAGCTGGCTCACCTCGGTGGCCGGCCCCTCCTTCTGGAGGAAGGCCAGGATGTGCCCGATCGCGGTCTGCGCCGTGGCGGCATCGAGACCGGTGCGGCCGGTCACGCGGGTGATCAGTTCTTCCATGGATCCGGCTTTCGCGAGGACGTGAGACCCCGCGTCATTCGGGCCTCGCGCCCCGGAAATCAAGCGGGCGCGCGGCTGGAAAACGGACGGGCGCCCCGGCATAACCTCTACCGCAACGCGAGAAACCGGGGATTCGGGCGATGCTTGAGGACGGCACCCTTCTGGTCGGCAAGAGCACCGGCCCGAACCCGAAGGCGGAGGTGCTGGCGCTCCGGCTCGCCAACCGGCACGGGCTGGTGGCGGGCGCCACCGGCACCGGCAAGACCGTGACCCTCCAGGTGCTGGCGGAGGGCTTCTCCAATGCCGGCGTCCCGGTCTTCGCCGCCGACATCAAGGGCGACCTCTCCGGCATCGCGGCGGCGGGCGAGGCCAAGCCCGTCTTCGTGAAACGGGCCGAGGAACTCGGGATCCCCTACGAGCCCGACCGCTTCCCCACGGTGTTCTGGGACCTGTTCGGCGAGCAGGGCCACCCGATCCGCTGCACCGTGACCGAGATGGGCCCGCTGCTGCTGGCGCGGCTGCTCGAACTCAACGACACGCAGGAGGGCGTCCTCAACATCGCCTTCCGCGTGGCCGACGACAACCACTGGCCGGTCATCGACCTGAAGGACCTGCGCGCGCTGCTGGCCTTCTGCTCGGAGAACCTGCGGGAGGTCTCGGGCACCTACGGCAACGTCTCGGCCGCGAGCGTGGGGGCGATCCAGCGCCAGCTCCTCGTGCTGGAGAACCAGGGCGCGGACACGTTCTTCGGCGAGCCGGCGCTCAACCTCGACGATTTCATGCGCAAGGACCGCGAGGGGCGCGGCTTCGTCAACATCCTGGCCGCCGACAAGCTGATGCAGCGGCCCAAGCTCTACGCCTCCTTCCTGCTCTGGATGCTCTCGGAGCTGTTCGAGCAACTGCCGGAGGTGGGCGACCTCGACCGGCCAAAGCTGGTCTTCTTCTTCGACGAGGCGCATCTCCTGTTCGACGACGCCCCCAAGGCGCTCCTCGACGCGGTGGAGCAGGTGGTGCGGCTCATCCGCTCCAAGGGCGTCGGCGTCTACTTCGTGACGCAGAACCCGCTGGACGTGCCCGAGACGGTGCTGGGCCAGCTCGGCAACCGGGTCCAGCACGGGCTTCGCGCCTTCACCCCGCGCGACCAGCGCGCGGTGCGCGCCGCCGCCGAGACCTTCCGGCAGAATCCGGGCTTCGACGTCGCGAAAGCCATCACCGAGCTCGGGGTCGGCGAGGCGCTCGTCAGCTTCCTTGAGGCCAAGGGCACGCCGTCCATCGTGGAGCGCGCGCTCATCGCCCCGCCTCAGGGCCGCGTCGGCCCCCTCACCGCGCAGGAGCGCGCCGAGCTGATCGCCAGGAGCCCCCTGCGCGGCCGGTACGACGAGGCGGTGGACAACGAGAGCGCCTACGAGATGCTGGCCAAGCGGAAGGGTCTCGACGGCGACACCGCGGAGGCGGCCAAGGCGAGCGAGGGCGGGCTCGGCGGGCTTCTCGGCGGCATCCTCGGCAGCGTGCTGGGCCAGGAGGCGCCGGCCCAGAAGGGCCGGGGCGGGCGCCGCCCCCCGCCGGGCCTCGTCGAGCAGGTGGTCTCCAACGCCGCCCGCTCCATGGCCCGCAGCGTCGGCAAGCAGGTCGGCGACGCGATCCTGCGCAACGTGCTGGGCGGCCTGATGAAGAAGTAAGGGGGGCGTCCGAGGGGCCGCGATCCCGCCCGGTCGCGATCGCGGTCCCGCGCCGCCGGCATACCCGCCCGCGCGTTTCCGCCAGGAACATCAGGGGCCTGCGCCTGTTCGGCTTCCGGGAAAGCTGGAGCAGGACCCATGCGCATCACGAACGTCGCCGACCTCGTCGTCGAGACCCTTCAGGAAGCGGGCGTGCGCCGCATCTACGGCGTCGTCGGCGACAGCCTGAACGCGCTCACCGAGGCGCTGCGGGCGCGCGGTACGATCCAGTGGATCCATGTCCGCCACGAGGAGGCGGGCGCCTTCGCGGCCGGCGCCGAGGGACAGGTCACAGGCGAACTCGCGGTCTGCGCCGGCTCCTGCGGGCCGGGTCACGTCCACCTCATCAACGGGCTCTACGATTGCCACCGCTCCGGCACGCCGGTCCTGGCGATCGCCGCCCACATCCCCTCGCCGGAGATCGGCTCCGGCTACTTCCAGGAGACGAACCCGACCGCCCTGTTCCGCGACTGCAGCCATTACTGCGAGCTGGTCTCGGACCCGGCGCAGATGCCCTACGTGCTCGACAACGCCATCCGCGCCGCGGTGGGCCAGCGCGGGGTCGCCGTGGTGGTGATCCCCGGCGACGTCGCCCTGAAGGACGCGCCGAAGCGCGCTGTCACCCCGCGGGCCGGGCTCGTGCCGCCGCGCCCGGTGGTGCGCCCCTCCGACGCCGATCTCGACGCGCTCGCCGACCTCCTCAACGGCTCGACCCGCGTCACCCTTCTGTGCGGCCGCGGCTGCGCCGGGGCGCATACGGAGCTGATGCACCTCGCCGAGACCCTGAAGAGCCCTATCGTCCACGCGCTCGGCGGCAAGGACCATGTGGAGTTCGACAACCCCTACGATGTGGGCATGACCGGCCTGATCGGCTTCTCCTCGGGCTACGCCGCGATGATGGGCTGCGAGACCCTGCTGATGCTGGGCACTGCCTTCCCCTACAAGCAGTTCTACCCGCAGGACGCGAAGGTCGCCCAGGTCGATATCCGGCCGCACGAACTCGGGCGGCGCTGCCGGATCGATCTCGGCCTCGTCGGCGACGTGACGGCGACGATCCGGGCGCTGCTGCCGAAGCTCGCGCCCAGGAAGGATCGCCGCTGGCTCGATGCGAGCCTCAAGCACTACGCCAAGGCCCGCGAGGGGCTGGACGAGCTGGCCGACGGCCGGCCGGGCAGCGGCCTGATCCACCCGCAATACCTCACCCGCATCGTGAGCGAGATGGCGGAGCCGGACGCCGCCTTCACCGCGGATGTGGGTACGCCCACCGTCTGGGCCGCGCGCTACCTGAAGATG
This sequence comes from Methylobacteriaceae bacterium, assembly GCA_947444195.1. Taxonomy (GTDB): domain Bacteria; phylum Pseudomonadota; class Alphaproteobacteria; order Rhizobiales; family Beijerinckiaceae; genus Methylobacterium. The sequence goes on from CANEZL010000011.1 coordinate 108,449, forward strand.
ACCGGGCGGCGGCGGCTCATCGGCTCCTGGGTGCACGGCTCGATGGCCAACGCCATGGCCCAGGGCATCGGCATCCAGGCGGCCGAGCCGCGGCGGCAGGTGATCGCGCTCGCCGGCGACGGCGGCTTCAGCATGCTGATGGGCGACTTCCTCACGCTCCGCCAGCACCGCCTGCCGCTCAAGGTCGTCGTGTTCAACAACGGCTCCCTCGGCTTCGTCGAGATGGAGATGAAGGCCGCGGGCTATCTCGAGACCGGCGTCGCCCTCGACAATCCGGACTTCGCCGCCATGTCGCGGGCAGCCGGTATCTTCGCGCTTCGGGTCGAGGATCCGGGCGAACTGCCGGGCGCGGTACGGGAGTTCCTCGCCTTCGACGGGCCCTCGCTCCTCGACGTCCGGGTGGCGCGCAACGAGCTCTCGATCCCGCCCAAGATCGACGGCCAGCAGGTGAAGGGCTTCAGCCTCTACATGCTGCGCGCGGTGATGAGCGGCCGGGGCGATTCCGTGCTCGACCTCGCCCGGACGAACCTCATCCGCTGAGCTTCCTCTGCCGCGGACAAGGTGGGGGTCAGGGCGATCGCAGATGACGGATAGACGGTCCGCGAACGGGGCGCGGGTCCCCTCTCCCGTGCGGGAGAGGGACAGGGTGAGGGACCCGGAGCAGCCCGGAGAACCCGTTGCGGTTCCGCGGCAGCGTTGTGCCTCCTCTGGGGCGTTCTCCTCCCTCACCCCAGCCCTCTCCCGCCCGGGAGAGGGAGCGCGGCGCGGCTCTCGCGCGAGCCGAGGTCCGGGGTCGGCATTCCGACAAGAGCTCGAACAAGTCGGAGGCGGATCCACAGGGCCATATGCGATCGCCCTGGGCGGGGGTGATGGATACCCACGGTCGAAAGGCTGTGCGGTCTCGCCCGATTGCCACGGGGTCGGGCATGGCCCTATGTCCTCCCTGAAACGGTTCCAGAAACCGCAAGCATTCCGCACGCGGCGGCCCCGGCCTTCGGCACGGGACCCCGCGCGGGGAGGGAGGTCAGCCATGGCGACGGACCGGCAGCTCTGGCGCCTCGCGCGCCGCCCCGTGGGCGAGATCCGCGACGGCGACCTCACCTACGAGCGCGAGACCCTGCCCGAGCTGGGGGAGGGCCAGTTCCTCCTGAAGATCCTCTATCTCTCCCTCGACCCGACCAACCGCATCTGGATGAGCGACGCGGAGGGCTACATGCCCCCCGTGGCGCTGGGCGATCCCATGCGCGGTCTGGTGGCGGGCCGCGTGGTGGCGAGCCGCAAGGCGGGCGTGGCGGAAGGCGAGATCTTGTCCGGCCTCGGCGTCTTCGCCGACCACATGGTGACGGACGGGCAGGGGCTGAACCGGCTCGATCTGCCCCCGGGCCTTCCCCTCGCCACCGCCTTCGGAGCGCTGGGCCTCGTCGGCCCCACCGCCTATTTCGGCCTGCTCGATATCGGCCAGCCGAAGGAAGGCGAGACCCTGGTCGTCTCGGCCGCCTCCGGCGGGGTCGGGCAGATCGTCGGCCAGATCGGCAAGATCAAGGGCTGCCGCGTCATCGGCATCGCGGGCGGTCCGGAGAAGTGCCGCTACATCGTGGACGAGCTCGGCTTCGACGCGGCAATCGACTACCGGGCCGAGGATGTCGGCGCCCGCCTCGACGAACTCGCGCCGGACGGCGTCGACATCAACTTCGAGCAGGTCGGCGGGGAGATCATGCAGGCGGTGGTCGCCCGCATGGGCCGCTTCGGCCGCATGCCCCTCTGCGGGTTGATCGCCGGCTACAACGACGTCGAGCCGGCCAACTGGCCCGGCCGCTGGGACCTCCTCCTGATGCGGCGCATCAAGATCCAGGGCTTCATCGTCCTCGACTATCTCGACCGCTACCCGGAGGCGATCCAGGCGCTGGTCGGCTGGATGGCGGAGGGCAAGCTGAAGACCCGCCAGGACGTGCGCGACGGCCTGGACAAGGCGATCGACCACCTGAACGACCTCTACAGCGGCGGCAATTTCGGCAAGCTGCTGGTCCGCGTCGGCGCGGATGCCGAGGGCTGAGAGAACACCATGCGCATCGGTCTGTTCGTCCCCTGCTACGTCGACGCCTTCGAGCCCGAGGTCGGCATCGCCACCCTCGAATTGCTGGAGCGCTTCGGCCTGAAGGTGGAGTACCCGTTCGACCAGACCTGCTGCGGCCAGCCGATGACGAATACCGGCTGCCACCAGGAGGCGGCCGCGACCGAGGCGCTCTTCGTCAAAAACTTCTCGGGCTTCGACTACGTGGTGGCGCCCTCGGGGAGCTGCGTGCATCAGGTGCGCGAGCATCTCACCGCGATCCCGCAGACGGAGGAGGTGCGGAAGGTCCGTGCCAGCACCTACGAGCTCGTGGAGTTCCTGCACGACGTGCTGAAGGTCGACGCGCTCCCCTGGGCGCGCTTCCCCCACAAGGTGGCCTACCACGCCAACTGCAACGCGCTGCGCGGCATCGGCCACGCGCGGCCTTCGGAACTCAACCTGCCGTATTTCTCCAAGCCCCTGAACCTCCTGCAGAAGGTCGCGGGCGTGGAACTCGTGAACCTCGCCCGGCCGGACGAGTGCTGCGGCTTCGGCGGCACCTTCTCGGTGTTCGAGCCCGCGGTCTCGGCCAAGATGGGCTACGACAAGGTCGCCGATCAGAAGCGGGCGGGGGCCGACTACGTGGTCTCGGCCGATTCCTCCTGCCTGATGCACCAGAAGGGCTGCGCCGAGCGCCTCGGCCTGCCGCTCAAATACATCCACATCGCCCAGGTGCTGAACGGAGCCGCCGCATGAGCGCCGAGGATCTCCACCCGCGCGAGCGCGAAGGGGTCGTGAACCCCGAGGTCCGCGTCGCCGACGACGAGAGCGCGCGCGGCCAGGACGGACGCCGCCTCGACCATGCCGAGGGCACCTCGAAGCCGATCAAGGCGCCCCCCGTGCGCGAGCCCCAGCCCCGCGGCGCCAAGATCCGCGGCGACCGGCCGATCGACCAGGGGGAGGCGGCCGAGCGCTTCCTCGCCGCGCCGCTGCACGCCGCCGCCCACGACGAGCGCCTGTGGGACCTGCGCAAGAAGCGCGACGCGGTCGCCCACGGCATCCCCGAATGGGAGGAGCTGCGGGAGCTCGCCTCGCAGATCAAGACGCACACGCTCGCGCATCTCGACCAGTACCTCGAACAGTTCGAGGCGGCGGCCAAGGCCAACGGCGTCCACGTGCACTGGGCCCGCGACGGGGCCGAGCACAACCGCATCGTGCTCGGCATCCTGCGCGACCACGGCGCGAAGACCATCGTGAAGTCGAAGTCGATGCTCACCGAGGAGTGCGGCTTCCGGCACTTCATGGCCGGCGAGGGCATCGAGATCGTCGAGACCGATCTCGGCGAGCGCATCCAGCAGCTCGACGACGAGGAGCCGAGCCACATCGTGGCGCCGGCCGTGCACAAGACCCGCCTCGACGTCGCCGAGGTCTTCGCCCGCACGCTCGGCACCGACCCCGACAACGACGACGCGCATTACCTCGCCGAGAGCCAGCGCGAGACCACGCGGCCCCACATCCTCCAGGCCGAGGCCGGGATGACGGGCTGCAACTTCGCGGTGGCCGAGACCGGCACGGTCGTCACCTGCACCAACGAGGGCAATGCCGACCTCTCCGGCAACGTGCCCAAGCTCCAGATCCACTCCATCGGCATCGAGAAGCTGATCCCGCGCGTCGAGCATCTCGGCGTGTTCATCCGCCTGCTCTCGCGCTCGGCGCTGGGCTCGCCCATCACCCAGTACACCTCGCATTTCCGCAAGCCGCGGACTGGCACGGAGATGCATTACGTGCTGGTCGACAACGGCCGCGCCGCGCGGCTGGGCATGGAGGAGTTCTGGACCTCGCTCAAATGCATCCGCTGCGGCGCCTGCATGAACACCTGCCCGGTCTACCGGCGCTCGGGCGGCCTCTCCTACGGCGCAACCTATGCGGGCCCGATCGGCCTCATCATCGATCCGACCTTCAACAAGCGCAAATACTCGACCCTGCCGTTCTCCTCGACCATGAACGGCTCCTGCACCAACGTCTGCCCGGTGAAGATCAACATCCACGAGCAGATCTTCGCCTGGCGCAAGGTGCTCGCCGAGGAGCACCACATTCCCATGCTCAAGCAGGGCATGATGAAGGCCGCCGGCGCCGTGCTGAGCCGCCCCGCCGCCTACCGCGCGGCGATCGGCGCCGCGGATTCGGCGCTGAAGGTGCTGCCGCGCTTCGCCGTCTACAACCCGCTCAACACCTGGGGCCGCAAGCGCGAGATGCCCGAGGCCCCGCGCCAGAGCTTCCACGCCTGGTACAAGCAGAACCGCATGAAGGACGGCGGGCAATGAGCGCGCGCGAGGCGATTTTTTCCGCGATTCGCAAGAACCGTCCGGCCGGCGACTTCCCGCTGCCGGAGGTGCCGATGTTCGCGCCGCTCGTCGGCGACGACCTCGTGGCGGAGTTCGGCGAGCGCCTGAAGCGCATGGGCGGGCGCGTGGCCGAGCCCGGCACCGACGACGCCTTCGCTGGCGTGCGCGAGCGCCTCGCGGCCGCGAAGATCGTCGCCTCGGCGGTGCCGGAACTCGAAGGCAATCTCGATCTCCGGGCCGTCGCCCGCCCGCAGGAGGTGAACGACGTCGACGTGGCGGTGGTGCGCGCCGTCTTCGGCATCGCCGAGACCGGCTCGGTCCTGTTCACGCAAGACGAATTGATCGTGAACGCGGTGGCCTACCTCGCCCAGCACCTCGTGGTGCTCCTCGACCCCGCCGACATCCTGCCCAACGTTCAGGCAGCCTATCGCCGTCCCGAATTCGGTGAGGCGGCCTACGCCGTGCTGCATACGGGCCCCTCCGCCACCGCCGATATCGAGGGCGTGCTGATCCACGGGGCGCAAGGGGTGCGCTCACTCACCGTGGTGCTTCTGCCGCGGGCAAAGCCTTGAGCCGGCGGCGCTTTTTCGGGCAGGCCCGCGGGGAACCGTAGCGTCGGCGCGGGCTTGAGCTGACGGCCGAGACAGGCCGCCAAGCGAGAGATTTCCGATGCGCTACACCCTCGGCTGCAGCCTGTCCTACAACGCGCTTGCCGACACCACCTTCATCTTCAACCTGGAGGTGGCCAAGCTCCGGAGCGTCGAGATCCTGAGCGAGAGCCTCGTGCTCACGCCGGACCTCAGGCGCGAGGTCTACGTCACCCCCGATCTCCAGAACCGCTATCTCGGCGTCAACGTGCCGGTGGGGCCGTTCGCGCTGGAATACAACGCCGAGGTCGATCTCACCGTGCACCGGGCCGACCCGGCCACGATCAACGAGACCCCGATCTCGGCGCTGCCGCTCGACATCCTGCCCTTCCTGCTGCCGAGCCGCTTCGTCTCCTCGGACCGGCTCACGCCCTTCGCGCTGGCCGAGTTCGGCGCGCTGCCGAAGGGCCACCAGCGCGTCAACGCGATCTGCAACTGGATCCACGACCACATCGCCTACCAGCCCGGCTCCAGCGACGGCGAGACCACCGCGGACGAGAGCCTGCTGAAGCGCGCGGGCGTCTGCCGCGACTTCGCGCATCTCGGCACGGCCTTCTGCCGGGCGCTCGGCATCCCCGCCCGCTTCGTGAGCTGCTACGCCCACGGCCTCGTGCCGAGCGACTTCCACGCGGTGTTCGAGGCCTATCTCGACGGGCGCTGGTGGCTGTTCGACGCCACCCGCCAGGCCGATCTCGACGGGCTCGTGCGCATCGGCGTCGGCCGGGACGCGGCCGAGATCGCCTTCTCGACCCCCTACGGCAACATGCAGCCGGTCAACCAGCAGATCCGCATCCAGCGCTCCGACGGGATGGGCAGCCCCGTGCCGCGCACCGTCGACGCGATCTCGACGGAGGTGCCGGCGCCGCACGCGGGGGCTATGTGAGGGATCCTGTCGTCCTGTGATCCTGTGCGCCGACGCACCCTCCCCCCTTTGCGGGGGAGGGTGCCGAGCGGAGCGAGGCGGGAGAGGGGAGCGACGGCGCAGAGGAGGCTCTGGCCTTCACGTCTGCGCAGCCCTTTCCGGAAGCTGGGTTCCCCTCTCCCGACCCGCTTCGCGGGCCACCCTCCCCCGCAGAGGGGGGAGGGAAGGCGTTCGGTCGGTCGCCAAGCGGCCCAAGTCTGATAGGCTCGCGGCCCACGCCTCGACAGCCCGGAGCATGACCCGCATGGCCTACCGCCACGTCGTCGGACCCCGGACCTGGGCCTTCGCGGATCTGCCCACCCTGTTGGCGAAGGCGACGCCGCCGCGCTCCGGCGACCGGCTCGCCGGCATCGCCGCGGAGACGGCGGAGGAGAGCTGGGCCGCGCGCTGGTGCCTCGCCGAGGTGCCGCTCAAGGAGATCCTGGCCCGGCCGCTGATCCCCTACGAGCGCGATGCCGTCACCCGCCTGATCCTCGACACGCACGACCAGGCGGCCTTCGCCGAGATCGGCCATCTGACCGTCGGCGATTTCCGCGAGTTCCTGCTCACCGCCCCCTCCGAGACCCTCGCCCGCATCGCGCCCGCGGTGACGCCGGAGATCGCGGCGGCGGTCTCGAAGATCATGCGCAACCAGGACCTGATCCTGGTCGCCCGGAAGGCCCGGGTCGTCACGCGCTTCCGCAACACGATCGGCCTGCCCGGCACGCTGGCCGTGCGCCTTCAGCCGAACCACCCCACCGACGATCCCGCCGGCATCACCGCGGCGATCCTCGACGGGCTCTCCTACGGCTGCGGCGACGCCGTCATCGGCATCAACCCGGCCTCGGATTCGGTGCAGGCGCTCGGCGAACTCCTGAAGCTCCTCGACGGGATGATCGAGCGCCACGCGATCCCCACGCAAGGATGCGTCCTCACCCACGTCACCACGACGCTGGAGGCGATGGAGCGGGGCCTGCCCGTGGACCTCGTGTTCCAGTCCATCGCGGGCACCGAGGCGGCCAATGCGAGCTTCGGCGTGACCCTCGACATCCTCACCGAAGCCCACCAGGCGATGCTGTCCCTGAAGCGCGGCACGCTCGGCGACAACGGCATGTATTTCGAGACCGGCCAGGGCTCCTGCCTCTCGGCCGACGCCCATCACGGCATCGATCAGCAGACCCTCGAGGCGCGCGCCTACGCGGTGGCGCGGGCCTACCGGCCGCTCCTCGTCAACACGGTGGTCGGCTTCATCGGGCCGGAATATCTCTACGACGGCAAGGAGATCATCCGCGCCGGGCTGGAGGACCATTTCTGCGGCAAGCTGATGGGCGTGCCGCTCGGTGTCGACGTCTGCTACACCAACCATGCCGAGGCCGATCAGGACGACATGGACACGCTCCTGACCCTGCTGGGGGCGGCCGGCTGCACCTACATCATGGGCGTGCCGGGCGCCGACGACGTGATGCTGAACTACCAGTCCACCTCGTTCCACGATTCCCTCTACCTGCGCGAGGTGCTGGGCCTGCGGCGCGCGCCCGAATTCGCGGCGTGGCTCCAGGCCATCGGCCTGGCGGACGAAGCGGGGAACCTGCTGACGGGCGCCGGCAATCGCCTGCTCGCCGACGCGCCGGGCCTCGCGGCGTGAGCGACCAGTCCGAGATCTGGGCCCGGCTCGGGCGCCTGACGCCGGCCCGGATCGGCCTCGGGCGCGCGGGCAGCGGCCAGCCGACCCGCGCCATCCTCGGCTTCGGCCTCGCCCATGCCCAGGCCCGCGACGCGGTCCACGCAACCCTCGACGCCGCCGCGCTCCAGGAGCGGATCGCGGCACTGGGATTGCCGAGCCTCGCGCTCGCCTCGCAGGCCGCCGACCGCGCGGCCTATCTGCGCCGGCCCGATCTCGGTCGCCGCCTCGCCCCCGAGAGCCGGGACCGGCTGGCCCAGGCGGTGGACGGGGATTGCGACCTCGCCCTCGTCGTCGCGGACGGCCTCTCGGCGCGCGCGGTCCACGAGAACGCCGTGCCGCTCCTCGAAGCCTTCCGGCCGCATGCCGAGCGGGCGGGCTGGCGCCTCGGCCCCGTCGTGGTCGCCGTGCAGGCCCGGGTCGCCCTGGGGGACGCGGTGGGCGAGGCGCTGAAGGCGCGCGCCGTCGCCGTGCTGATCGGCGAGCGGCCGGGCCTGTCCTCGCCGGACAGCCTCGGCATCTACCTCACCTTCGACCCGCGGCCCGGCCGCTCGGATGCGGAACGGAACTGCATCTCGAACGTGCGCGGCGCCGGGCTGAGCCCGGACCGGGCGGCGTTCAAGCTGGCCTGGCTCCTCGACCAAGCCTTGCGGCGCGGGCTCACCGGCGTGCGCCTGAAGGACGAGAGCGACCGGAGCCTCGACGGGCCGGACGCCGCCGGGACGATCGCGCGGACCTGAGCCCGGCCGGTCCCTCCGCCCGGCTCAAGCGTGGCTGTGGCGAGGTCGCAACACCGCGAAAGCATCCCCGGATCGCCCCGAGCCGCGCCCCAATCCGCCGCGTTCCCGCCATAAACCGGGACCACCTCAGCATCGGCGGCAAACGGCAGATTCTGCAAAGCTTTACCGCCCGGTTACGAACGATTCCGGGGTGCCGGCCGGCCCGCCCGCAGCGTCCGCAGGACGGTGCGATCCGGCGCTCGGGCGGCCGGCGCGGGATCTTCGCTGCGTACGACGGGACCTAAGCGATGGACGCGCGTGTGAACGACAAGTCGAAGCTGCCGAGCCGCCACGTGACGGAGGGGCCCGACCGTGCCCCGCACCGCTCCTATCTCTACGCCATGGGCCTGACCCGCGAGCAGATTCACCAGCCGCTCGTCGGCGTCGCCTCGTGCTGGAACGAGGCCGCGCCCTGCAATATCTCGCTGATGCGCCAGGCCCAGGCCGTGAAGAAGGGCGTGGCCGCCGCCCACGGCACCCCGCGCGAGTTCTGCACCATCACGGTCACCGACGGCATCGCCATGGGCCATGGCGGCATGCGCGCCTCGCTGCCCTCCCGCGAGGTGATCGCGGACTCGGTCGAGCTCACCATGCGCGGCCACGCCTACGATGCCCTCGTGGGGCTCGCCGGCTGCGACAAGTCCCTGCCCGGCATGATGATGGCGATGGTGCGCCTCAACGTGCCCTCGATCTTCATCTACGGCGGCTCGATCCTGCC
>CANEZL010000012.1 GCA_947444195.1 Methylobacteriaceae bacterium
CCCTCGTCGGCCTGCCTCCGCCCGACAGTGCCGCGGTCCTGCGCTGGTCCATTTGGCGACGACGCCATCAGCAGCGGGCCAGACGCGCCCATTGGCGACGACGGACCCGAATGCCCAAACGACCCATCAAAAAGCGTAAGCCGATAAAAACCCGGCTGTAGTACTAGAGCGCGATGCGGGATAAGTGGAACCCGGTTTCCCGCATCGCGCTCCAGGTCGATTCTCACCTCCCGCGGGCGGCGCGCCCTTTCCGGCGGCGGGGCGGACACCACCTTCCGGAGAGGAGCCGCACCGGCGCGGCCGGAGCACGCGGCCATGTTCCTCCGGCGCCGCCGGGACAGCCTGAGCGACGTTCCCGACCTCGTGACCGCCCGGCTGCGGATCGCGCCGCTGACGCCCGCCGAGGCGGACGACCTGCGCCGCCTCACCGACGATCCGGCCATCACCGGCGCCGTGGACTTCCTCAGCGCGCCCTTCACCCTGCAGGACGCGCAGGCCCTGATCGCCGGCGCCCGGCACGGGCGCGACCGCTTCCTCGGCGCCTGGACGCGGGACGATGCGGCCGGGCCCGCCCTCGTCGGCGTCGTCGGCGCCCATCTGCGCGGGGAGGGGGCGGTGGAGATCGGCTACTGGATCGGCGGCGCCGCGCGCGGGCGCGGCCTCGGCACCGAGGCCGTGTCCGCGACCCTGGCCTTCCTGGCCCGCCGCTTCCCCCGCCGCACCGTCGTCGCCGAGTGCCGCCCGGCCAACACCGCCTCCTGGGGCCTGCTGACCAAGCTCGGCTTCCGCGACACCGGAGAGCCGGGCCACCGGCCCGGCCGGCGGGTGCTGGTCCGGGCGTAGTGCGCCGGGAGATCTCTCATACCAGATCCGCTCGATCGCTTCGGTATGAGTTCGCCGCCGTCCTTCCGGGTCGCGCGAAGAGCGAGCCCGGACCCGGAGGGGCGCGCGGAGCGTGCAACCCATGAACACCGCTGTTCCCGACCCGGCCCCTTCGGTGGGCCTGGATCCCGGGCTCCGCTCCGCGGCCCCGGGATGACGGTGCGGGCTTGTCCCGGAGCGATCAACCGGAAGCCGTATCAGGCCACCAGATCCTGACGATCCCCCCAGGTCCGGCTCAGCAGGGCCCGGAACCCGGCCATCGTCATCGGATCGCCCGGGCCTTGCGCATCGGGCTCGCCGAGGGAGCCGCCGGGATCGACCTTCCCGCTCAGCGAGACCTCGTCGTGCCCGAAGACGTAGTCGAGGCGGAAGCTGTTCGGATAGGTCTGCTTCAGCCAGAGCATCACCGCGACGAGGGCGGCGAACTGCCGGTCGGTGTAGGGGACGTAGGCCCCCTCCGCGATGTTGCCGAGGCGCTGCTTCACGATGCGCAGCTCGCTCGGCTTGTAGACCTCGCCGTTGGGCTTGGCGACCTTCGCCCGGCCCTTGTCGTCCCGCACCACGCGCTCCGCGCTGTCGCGCACGGCCTCGAACCACGGCACGTAGACCTGCGGGTCGGCGGTCGGGTAGACGAGGCCCGGGCTGTTGACCTCGAACCCGACATAGTACCGGCTGACGCCCTCGCGCTTGGTCTTGGGACACCGGCTCTTGCCCGCGTGGGAGCCCCACTTGTTCCAGTCCATGTTGTTCGGCAGGTAGATCTTGCCGGAGCGCGAGATCGTGGCGAAGGCGTAGCCTTCCTTCGCGCCCCCGGCGAGGGTGTTCCGCCCGCCCGCCTCCGGGTCGTCCGGCCCCTTGGTCGGCCGGGTCCGGCCGGCATCGTAGTGCACGATCGCCCCTTCGAGGCCGTTGGGCCGGGTGCCCCGGAACGGGTGCGTGACCTGCGGCAGCACGACGAAATCCGGTTGGTCGCCCGCGATCAGCAGGTCGAGGGGCGCTTCCCCCCGCGCCGCCCGGCTCGGCCGATCCGGCTCCTCGGTCTCGACGAAGGCGGCGGTCTCGGCCGTGCGCAGCAGGGCCTCGGCTTCGGGCAGGATCTGCATGACCTTCTCCACGTAGTTCGGGTCTCCCGCGTAGCCGCGGCCCTTGAGGAACTTGAGGAAGCCGCGCGGATCGTCGGCATGGGCCTGCCATCCGTCGTAGACGGAGCGGCCGAGGAAGCGCCAATAGCCGTCGATGAAGGCGGAGGCGGACGGGAAAGCGCAGTAGAAGTCGGTCCCGTCATGGGCGCCATAGCTGATCCGCGTGGCGAACCCCTCCATCTCCGGGCGCCATTTCAGGCCGGCGAAATTGCCGTGCCGCCGCGCGAGCTCCGAACCGCCGCGGCCGGATTCGAGAACCCATTGCGCGAGAGTCGCGGCCCGCAGACCGGGCGCGGGAATCACGGCCGCGCGCGCGGCCTCGACCAATTCAGACCACGTCGGCACGAGACCTCTCCGTTCAGGTTGAATATGCCGCCAATTCAGCATTCATATTTTACCTCAAGTCAAATTGTTGCGATTTCAAGTTGCGGCACGTAAGCTCGGTCGACGGGTGATTCGCGTTGGACCGCCGCGGGCGGCGGAGCCCGTGCCAGGGATGCGCGACGCCATGCTCGACCTCACCACCCTCCGGCGCCCGGCCAAGCGGGGCCTGTACGGACTGGCGCTGGCCTGCGGCCTCGCCGCGGCGCTGCCGGCTGCGGTCCGGGCGGAGGAGGCGTCCGAGCCCTGGAAGGTCGGCGGCAAGCTCCTCGGCGAGCCCGACGAGAAGCACCCGGAAGATTTCGAGAAGAGCGCCAAGGCCACCGACGTGAGCGGAATCGCCTGCGCCGCCGAGAGCGGCTTCCCGCGCCTCTGCCTCGTGGCCGACGACGAATCGCAGGGGGCGCAGGTGGTGATCCTGCAGGACGGCAGCCTCACCGCGGGCGGCTTCATCCGGCTGATCGAGGCGGCCCACAGGGGCAAGCCCCTCGAACTCGACGCGGAGGGCGTCGCCTACGCGGACGGGGCCTTCTACGTGATCGGCTCGCACGGCCGCCCGCGGCACGAGGCCGGCAAGAAGGAGGAGAAGATCGAGGCCCGGGCCGAGGCGACCCGGCACCTGTTCCGCATCCGCCTCGATGCGAAGGCCGTGGACCCGCGGAGCGGACGCCTCACGGGCGAGCCGGAGATCGCGGAGACCTCCGCCCTGTCCCGGGCCATCGCCGAGATCCCGGCGCTCGCGCCCTTCCACGATCAGGCCCTGGAGGACGGCGGGCTCACCATCGAGGGCGTGGCCGTGCGCGACGGCCGGCTCCATGCGGGGCTGCGCGGCCCGGTGCTCGCCGATGGCAGCGCCGCTATCGTGTCGGTGCCCCTCGCCGGCCTGTTCGAGGGCAAGCCCGGCGCGGGCACGCTCGCCACGGTGGCGCTCGGCCCCGACAGCCGCGGCCAGAAGCGGGGCGTGCGCGATCTCGTGGCGGTGCCCGAGGGCTTCCTCATCCTGGCCGGGCCGATGCTCGACCCGGATGACGGCGCGGTCGCGGCGGCGGACTACACGGTGTTCGCCTGGAACGGCACGGACGCGCCGCGCAAGCGCCTCGACCTGCCCGGCTTCGGCAGGAAGGTGAAGCCGGAGGCGCTGCTCCCCCTCGACGCGCGCGCGGAGGGGGAGCGCGTGCTGGTGCTCTTCGACGGCCCGAAGGAGGGCGCCCCCCGCCCCGTCCTGCTGCCGCGCTGAGCGGGCCCCGGCCTCGGCGGACGCCTGCCCCGGCGCCTGCCCGGGTCGCGCTCTACTCGGCCGCCGCCCGCTGCGGGTCGCCGGCGATCCAGGCGGCGAGGTCGGCCCGCGCCCGGTCGGTGAGGGCGCGCTTCTTCAGGGCGGCCTTCTCGGGGCCGCGCAGGCGCCGGCCGGTCTCGTTGCGCGGCATCCGCTCCAGCGGTGTGAACAGGCCGAAATTGACGTTCATGGGCTGGAAGGAGCGCGGCGCGCCCTCGTCCTGCGCCGCCAGATGGCCGCCGGTGATGTGGGCGATGAGGGCACCGAGCGCCGTGGTCTGCGGCAGCGGCGTCAGGCTCCGCCCCTCCGCCTCGGCGACCGTGAAGCGGCCCGCCATCAGCCCCACCGCCGCGCTCTCCACGTAGCCCTCGCAGCCGGTGATCTGCCCGGCGAAGCGCAGGCCGGGCCGCGCCTTCAGGCGGAGCGTGGCGTCGAGGAGGCGCGGGCTGTCGAGATAGGTGTTGCGGTGCAGGCCGCCGAGGCGGGCGAACTCGGCGTTCTCCAGGCCGGGAATCGTGCGGAAGATCCGCACCTGCTCGGCATGGCGCAGCTTCGTCTGGAAGCCGACCATGTTGTAGAGGGTGCCGAGCGCGTTGTCCTGGCGCAGCTGGACGATGGCGCAGGCCTTCACGGTGGGGTCGTGCGGGTTGGTGAGGCCGACGGGCTTCATCGGCCCGTGGCGCAGGGTCTCGGGGCCGCGCTCGGCCATCACCTCGATGGGCAGGCAGCCGTCGAAATAGGGGGTCGTGGCCTCCCATTCCTTGAAGCCGGTCTTCTCCCCCGCGATCAGGGCCGCGATGAAGGCCTCGTACTGCTCCCGGTCGAGGGGACAGTTGATGTAATCCGCCCCCGTGCCCCCCGGCCCCGCCTTGTCGTAGCGCGACTGGAACCACGCCTTGCCCATGTCGATCGAGTCCCGGTGGACGATCGGGGCGATGGCGTCGAAGAAGGCGAGGGATTCCGCCCCCGTGAGCGCGCGGATCGCCTCGGCGAGGCCCGGCGCGGTGAGGGGGCCCGTGGCGACGATGGTGGGGCCCCACGATTCCGGCGGCAGCGCGTCGACCGACTCGCGCCGGATCTCGACCCGGGGATGGTCCGCGAGGGCGGCCGTCACCGCGGCGGAGAAGCCGTCCCGGTCCACGGCGAGCGCGCCGCCCGCCGGCACCTGATGGGCGTCGGCCATGCGCATGATCAGCGAGCCGAGGCTGCGCATCTCCTGATGCAGCAGGCCCACGGCGTTGCCGTTGGCGTCGTCGGAGCGGAAGGAGTTCGAGCAGACGAGTTCGGCGAGGCCGTCGGTCCGGTGCGCCTCGGTGGCGCGGACGGGCCGCATCTCGTGGATCACGGCCCTGTGGCCGCTCTCGGCGATCTGCCAGGCGGCCTCGGATCCCGCGAGCCCGCCGCCGACGATGTGGATGGTGGTTGCCTCGGTCATACGCCGCCATACCGGAGGGAGGCGGGGCGGATCAATCGCGGCGGACCGGCATCGCCGCGCGCTCCGGCCCTCGCGGTCGAAGCGCGCGCGGCGACGCGGGTGTCAGAGGCGGGCGATGCCGCGGATCTCGTGGCGGTTGATGCCGAGATCGGCAAGCTCGCGGTCAGTGAGCAGGGAGAGCTGCTGAACGGTGTCGCGGTAGCGGATGTAGGCGCGCAGACGGCTGATGACGGTACGGGCGGCGGCCATGACGGGTCCTCTGTTGCGGCGGGCGCTGCCGACGGGTTGTGCAGCGCCGCCTCTCTATGATGCAGCGCTTATATATGCGTGGTGCACCGCAGCGGCAGAGGCCCGGCCGTACGGCTGATATGCGACAAGCGCATGTTCCGCTTAAGCTTTCGGCAGCTTTCCCGGGTGGCGGTTCTTTGATCGGTGCCGGGCGGTTTCGTGGCGCTCCCCCTTGCCCAGCTTCGCGGCGTGCCGAGAAAAAAGGCACCCCACAGCGCGGGGTGCCCGAGAATTTGATCCAGGGCGTGCGGCCTACCAGCCGCCGTAGTCGCGGTGGGGCCGGTAGATCGGGCGCGGGCCCCAGTAGGGCCGCGGGCCGTAGACCACCGGACGGCCCCAGTACGGGCGCGGGCGCCAGGAGGGCCGCGGTCCCCAGTTCGGGCGGCAGACGCCCCAGGGGTTCGGGTGGAAGCCGGGGCCGCAGCCGCCGGCCGCCGTCTGGACGGTGGCCTCGCCGGCGAGGGGGGCCACGGCCAGGGGTGCCGCGCCCGCCGGACCGGCGAGACCGAGGCCGCCCGCGACGAGGGCAGCCAGACCGATGCGCGCGCGGGCAGCGCGTTCACCTGCGTCATGACGAGATCTCCTTCGCATGTCAGGGATGCCTGACGCGGCGGAGGTTGCACCGGCGAGAATGAACCGTGGCTGAGAGCGGCGGCCCCCCCTCAGTGAAGGGGCGGCGCCATCAGGAAACGGTCCCGGTCGGCCGAGATCACCGCGACCTCGAGGGCCGCACCGTCCCGGCGCAGGGTGAGCGGCACCGCGACGCCCGCCGGGCCGAGGCTCCACACGCGCCGGAAGAAGGTGGCGAGGTCGGCGATGGGCTCGCCCGCCACCGCCTCCACCACGTCGCCGACCTGGAGGCCCGCGCCCTCGGCCGGACCGTTATCGGCGAGCCCCATCACGAGGATGCCCGCCTCGCTCTCGCTGGCGTAGAGGCCGAGCCAGGGCCGCGCGGGCCGGTCGGGCCGGCCCCGCCGCAGCAGGTCCTCCAGGATCGGCGACAGCAGCTCGATGGGGACCGCCATGTTGATCGGCCGCGACAGGCCGCCGCCCTGCTGCAGTTGCAGGGAGCCGATGCCGAGGAGCTCGCCGGCCGGCCCGACCAGGGCCGTACCGCCCCAGTGGGGATGGGCGGGGGCGGTGAAGAGCGCCTCGTCGAGGACGTATTCCCAGTAGCCGGCGAATTCCTGCCGGGCGAGCAGCGTCACCGCGACGCTGTGCCGGATGCCGCCGGCCCCCACCACCACGGCCGGGTCGCCCACGTGCAGGCTGCGGGAATCGCCCAGCGGCAGGGCGGGCAGGCCGAGGGGGGCCAGGGCCTGGACGAGGCCGAGGCCGCTCGCCGCATCGATGCCGAGGACGTGCCCCGGCACGGAGCGCCCGTCCCGGGTGGTGAGCCAGACGCTCTCGGCCTCCGTCACGAGATAGCCGACGGTGAGAACGAGGCCGTCCACGTCGATGACGACGCCGTTGCCGGCACGCGCGGTGCCGAGCACCTCGGCGGTGAAGGCCGCCTCCGGCACCCGCGCGGAGAGGGTGACCACGGCGGAGAGCACCTGGTCGAGGTCGTAGGCGTAGTCGCCGGGCTTCGGCTGCACGGAAGCGGGGATCTTCCAGTCGCCCTGCGCTGTCATGAACGCCCTGTCGGTTCGCGAGGGCCCGCGGATCGGGAGCGCGGGCGATGCGCAGACAGATAGGCCGGCCGGCCCGGCCGGACAGCGGGGCGACCGGCCGCCCGGGGCGGGGGCCGAAACGCGAAATGCCCGGCCGAGGCCGGGCATTCCGTTGGTCTGCGAGCCCGGGCGTCCGCGGACGCCCGGATCGCGCCGATCAGTACTTGCGGACCAGGGGAGCCTGGGTGACGGCGGCCGGAGCGGCGGCGGTGTAGAGCGGAGCGATGATGCGGAACCAGCCGCGGGTCTCGTCCGCGAAGGCGCCGACGCCGCGATCCGCGACGGTGCGGGTGACCATGAGCTGGGCCTTGAAGGCACCGAAGTCGTAGCCGACGAGGCCACCGGCCGCGAACGTGCCGACGCGGGCGTAGTTCGCGTAGAGCGCACGGTTCCGGTTTACCGGCAGGTCGGTGTAGCCGTAGGCCACGGCGCCGATCTCGAACTTGCCGAAGGTCTTGGTCGCGGTCAGGTCGAGGTAGAGACCGTCGGACTGGGCCTGCGGGCCGAGGAAGGCGCCCACCGGACCGCCGAAGCGGGCGGCGTCGTCCACCGTGAGGTTGTAGGTCATCGCGGCGGTGAGGTTCCAGCCGTCGCCGGTGTACGAGATCGCGCCGGTCTGGCGGATCGTGGTGGAGGCGAGAGCGCCGAGAACCGGGGTGCAGCCCGTGACGATCAGGCCGCCGTTGCAGAGCGAGCCGCGGTCGCCGACGTTGATGTAGGCGCCCACGAGGTAGGCGGCGCTGATCTTGTTGCCCAGGTCGAAGGCGAAGATGTTGCCGACGAAGGGGTTGTAGAAGTAGCTCTGGCTCTGGTTGCCCAGCGGAGCCGGGTTGTTCGTGCTCACGAAGATCGACGGCACGGCGATGACGGGGATCAGCTGCGCGCCGAAGATCTTCCACGGGGTCGCCCAGGCGAGGATCGGAACGTTCACGCCGACGTCCGGAGCGCCGGCCGCATCGCCGCGGCCCCAGCTGAAGGTGTTGATGGCATACACGCCCTCGGGCAGCGGCCCGTAGGCGAGACCGACCTGCTCACCCGGCTGGGTGACGGGAGCGGCCTGCGCGATGCTCGCGGTCATGCCGACGCTGAGGGCGACCGCGCCCGCGGCGATCCAGTTCTTGATCATCTTTTCTAGTCCTTCCCAAGGATTTCAGGCTTCCGTCCCGCAGTCCTGGCATTTCACCGCCGGTCCGCCGCCGATGCGGCTCCCCGTGCTTCCGATGCCAGTGACCCCCTTTACGGTGCCACCCCAAGTCCCAACACGGGGGACTATTCTACAGGTTGGCGCGTAAGGACAGTGGAATGCCTCCAAACCCGGCAGTTCGAAATCTACCGTTGCGCAAAAGTCGCATTCCCGTCGCGGTGCGGAAGCGGGACTCCTTGGGATGAGCTTGTGCCGGGGAACGGGTGCTCCGGAAAAATAACGCAAGACGGTCAAGCTCTTGCGAGTCCCGCGCGGACGGGAGGATTCGGCAGGTCGGCGCGGGACGGTTCGCCGGCGGGCGCGCGGGGCCGGCGCCGCGCGTGCGGCGCATCGCGAGGCATCGGCCGTCCCGGCGGACCGCCGCGGCACCGAATCACGGGACCGCGGCCCCGGGGACGCGCCCCTACTCGGCGGCGCGGGCCGGCACCGGCCGGCGCGCCAGCACCTCGCGCAGGAAGCGGCCGGTATGGCTCGCCGTGCTGCGGGCGATCTGCTCGGGCGTCCCCTCCGCCACGACGAGGCCGCCGCCGCTGCCGCCCTCGGGACCCATGTCGATCACCCAGTCGGCCGTCTTGATGACCTCGAGATTGTGCTCGATCACCACCACGGTGTTGCCCTGGTCGACCAATTCGTGCAGCACCTCCATGAGCTTGGCGACGTCGTGGAAGTGCAGGCCCGTGGTCGGCTCGTCGAGGATGTAGAGGGTGCGGCCGGTGGCCCGCTTCGACAGCTCCTTGGAGAGCTTCACCCGCTGCGCCTCGCCCCCCGAGAGGGTGGTGGCCTGCTGGCCGACGCGGACGTAGTGGAGCCCGACGCGCTTCAGGGTCTCCATCTTGTCGCGGATCGCGGGCACCGCCTTGAACAGCTCGGCCGCCTCCTCGACGGTCATGTCGAGGACGTCGGCGATGGAACTGCCGCGGTACTTCACCTCCAGGGTCTCGCGGTCGTAGCGCTTGCCCTTGCAGACGTCGCAGGTGACGTAGACGTCGGGCAGGAAGTGCATCTCGATCTTGATGACGCCGTCGCCGGAGCAGGCCTCGCAGCGCCCGCCCTTCACGTTGAAGGAGAAGCGTCCCGGCTGGTAGCCCCGGGCCTTGGCCTCGGGGAGCGCCGCGAACCAGTCGCGGATCGGCGTGAAGGCGCCGATATAGGTCGCCGGGTTCGAGCGCGGCGTGCGCCCGATCGGCGACTGGTCGATGTCGATGACCTTGTCGAGGTTCTCCAGCCCGTCGAGGCGCGTGTAGGGGGCGGGGTGCTCGAGGGCGCCGTTCAGCTTCTTCGCCACGGCCTTGTAGAGCGTGTCGATGACGAGGGTGGACTTGCCGCCCCCCGACACGCCGGTGATGCAGGTGAAGGTGCCGAGCGGCACCTCGATGCTTACGTCCTTCAGGTTGTTGCCGCGCGCGCCCACGAGCGACAGCTTGCCCTTGCGCCCCTTGCGGCGGGAGGCCGGCATGCGCACCGCCATGGCGCCGGTGAGGTACTTGGCGGTGAGGGAATCGGGATGCGCCAGCACCTCGGCCGGCGTGCCCTGGGCGATGATGCGGCCGCCGTGGATGCCCGCGCCCGGCCCCACATCGACCACGTAGTCGGCCTGGAGGATCGCGTCCTCGTCGTGCTCCACCACGATCACGGAATTGCCGAGGTCGCGCAGGCGCTTCAGCGTGCCGAGCAGGCGCTCGTTGTCGCGCTGGTGCAGGCCGATCGAGGGCTCGTCGAGGACGTAGAGCACGCCGCTGAGCCCCGAGCCGATCTGCGAGGCGAGGCGGATGCGCTGGCTCTCGCCCCCCGAGAGCGAGCCCGAGCCGCGGGCCAGCGTCAGGTATTCGAGCCCGACATCCACGAGGAAGGTGAGGCGGTCGCGGATCTCCTTCAGGATCCGCACGGCGATCTCGTTCTGCTTCGGCGTCAGCTTCTCGGGCAGTTCCGAGAACCACACCTGCGCGTCCGAGACCGAGAGGGCGGTGACCGCGCCGATATCCTGCATCGCCACCTTCACCGCCAGGGCCTCGGGCTTCAGGCGCTTGCCGGCGCAGGCGGCGCAGGGCGTCTCGCTCATGAAGCGGCCGATCTCCTCGCGGGTCGCGTCGCTGTCGGTCTCCTTGTAGCGGCGCTCCAGGTTCGGGATCACGCCCTCGAAGGGCTTGTTGACCGCGTAGGCGCGGGTGCCGTCGTCGTAGGCGAAGCGCACCGCCTGCGCGCCGGTGCCGTAGAGGACGACCGCGCGGGCCGCGGCGGGCAGCTCGTCCCAGGCCGTCGTGGTCCTGAAGCCGTAATGCGCGGCCAGCGCGTCCAGCGTCTGCCCGTAATAGGGGGAGGTCGACTTCGCCCAGGGGCCGACCGCCCCGCGCTTCAGGCTCAAGCCCCCGTCCGCGATCACGAGTTCGGGGTCGATGCGCATCTCGTGGCCGATGCCGCCGCAGGTGGGGCAGGCGCCGAAGGGATTGTTGAACGAGAACAGCCTCGGCTCGATCTCGGGGATCGTGAAGCCGGAGACCGGGCAGGCGAAGCGCGAGGAGAAGGTGATCTTCCGCGGGGCCTCGCCCTCGGGGGCGTCGGCGAATTCGATGTCGGCGATGCCGTCGGCGAGTTCCAGCGCCGTCTCGAAGCTCTCGGCGAGCCGCGAGCCGATGTCGTCGCGCACGACGACGCGGTCCACCACCACGTCGATGTCGTGCTTCAGCTTCTTGTCGAGCTTCGGCACGTCGTCGATCGGGTAGTACTCGCCGTCGACGCGCAGGCGCTGAAAACCCTTCTTCTGAAACTCGGCGATCTCCTTGCGGTACTCGCCCTTGCGCCCGCGCACCACGGGCGCGAGCAGGTAGAGCCGGGTCTTCTCCGGCAGCGCCAGCACGCGGTCGACCATCTGGCTGACCGTCTGGCTCTCGATGGGCAGCCCGGTGGCCGGCGAGTAGGGGATGCCGACGCGCGCCCAGAGCAGGCGCATGTAGTCGTAGATCTCGGTGACGGTGCCCACCGTCGAGCGCGGATTCTTGGAGGTGGTCTTCTGCTCGATGGAGATGGCCGGCGAGAGCCCGTCGATCTGGTCGACGTCGGGCTTCGACATCATCTCCAGGAACTGGCGGGCATAGGCCGAGAGCGATTCGACGTAGCGGCGCTGCCCCTCCGCGTAGATCGTGTCGAAGGCGAGCGACGACTTGCCCGAGCCCGACAGGCCGGTGAACACCACGAGCCTGTCGCGGGGGATCGTCAGGTCGACGTTCTTGAGGTTGTGCTCGCGCGCGCCGCGGATGGCGATCACCCGCTGGTCGGGGGCGGGCGCGGCGTCGAACAGGCGGTCGAAGGCGGCCTCGGCCTGGGCGGCCGTCGGAGCTTTGGCAGCCGGGGCCTTGGCCGGCGCGATCCCGCCGGATGCCGCCTCGGCGGCGGCCTGCCCGGCCGTGCGGGTCTTGGCGGGCGTCTTGCCGGGGGTCCTGGTCGGGGCCTTGGCGGGCGCCGTAGCCTCGGTGGGCGCCTTGGACTTGGCGGGCGCCTTGGACTTGGCGGGCATCGTAACCTTGGCGGGCGCCGTAACCTTGGCGGGCTTGGCAGCTTTGGCTTCGGCCATGGTCGCAGGATCTCTCGGGCAGGCTCTTCGCACCCCGGACCGCCGGGACGCCTGATCGGGCGGAATGCGGCTCACGGCGCCGCGCCCGCTCATGTCGGCCGTTCCGCGCCGGGGACAAGGCGGCGGACGCGGACCCGTCTCCCGAACCATGTCCGCGCAGCGGCGATCTTCCTAGAACGAACAGGGTACACGGAGCAAGCCCGGCACGGGCTCGATCGCGGGGACGGCGCGGGGCGGCTATAGCCGGATCAGCGGTCGACGGCGGGCCGAATACTCTCGTTCGCCCTGGCTCAGGCTCGCGAAGAAGACGACAGATCTCGAACCGTACCGCCGTTTCAGAGATACGAATACGCGTCGGATACCCGGCGCAGGGCAGTCCATTTTTTGGGCAATCTGCGGTAATTCTAAGCAGTTATCCCACCGAAAACTGTTCTTTTACAAGGTGCGCCGCATCCCGGGGGCAGCACAGTCGCGGCGCGTTTCGGGGAACAAGGGGTATGCGTGGTTTTCTGGGGTCCCTGCGGGGACGGATCGTCGCCGTCGCCCTGGCGCCCTGCCTCGCCTTCGGCGCCGTGACGGCGTTCGTGGTGTCGGAGCGGGCGGCGGAACGGGCGGAGATGGCCCGGATGGGCGATCTCGCGTCCCTCGCGACCGAGATCAGCGCCTTCATCCACGAGGCCCAGCGCGAGCGCGGCGCCTCCAGCCTGTTCCTCGGCTCAAAGGGCACGCAGTTCAAGGACGACCTCCAGGCGCAGCGCGGCCGGACCGATGCCGCGGCCCGGCCCCTGGCGGACGGCCTCGCGGAGGCGCGCCTCGCCGCCTTCGGGGCCTCGTTCGCCCGGCGCGGGCAGGGGCTCGTCCAGGGGCTCGGTCGCCTGAGCGATCTGCGCCGGAGCGTGGACGCCCTGGAAACGCCCGTCCCCCAGGTCGCCGGCGTCTATACGGGGCTGATCGGGGAAGGGCTCGGGATCGTGCGGGAGATGGGCGCGGTGGCCGCCCATGCCGGCATCGCGAGCCGGGCCGCCACCTACGCGGCCTTCCTCTCCATGAAGGAGGCGGCCGGCCAGGAGCGGGCCGCGGGTTCGGCCGCCTTCGCGGCGGGCAGCCTCGACCTTGCCGGGCTCGGACGCTTCGCCGCCCTCGGCGCGAACCAGGCCACCTACGGCGCCCTGTTCCGGGCCGGCGCGGGGGCGGAGCCGCAGGCGCTGCTCGACGCGGCCGAGGGGAGCGCGGCGGCGGGCGAGGTCACCCGCCTGCGCAAGCTCGTGATGGGGACCCTGCCGGGCGAGACCTTCGCCTTCCGCGACGCGCCGCACTGGTTCAAGCTGACCAGCCAGCGCATCGACGCCCTGAAGCAGATCGAGGACCGGCTGAGCGCCGACCTGATCGGGACCGCGGGCGCGATCCGCGCGCGGGCCGACACCGCCCTGACGGTCTGGATGCTCGCCGGCCTCGCCACGGTCCTGCTCTCCGGGGCGCTCGCCTTCGCGCTGGGCAGCGCCATCGCCCGGCCGCTGGTGCGGATCTCCGGGATCCTCGGCGCGATCGGCCGCGGCGAGGAGAACGTGACGATCCCCGAGGGCGGACCGCGCGAGGTGCGCGCCCTCTCGGCCGCCGCCGAGACCTTCCGCCAGAGCGTGGCCGAGCGCCGCGCCCACCGCGCCGCGCAGGAGCGCCAGACGGCGGAGACCGCCGCCGCCCAGCGCCGGGCGGTGCTGGGCCTCGCCGACGCCTTCGAGGCGGAGGTCGGCGGCATCGTCCAGACGGTCTCGGCCGCCGCCGCCCAGCTCCAGGCCGCCGCCGACGGCATGGCCCAGGCCGCCGATGAGACCACGGCCCTGAGCCGCCACGTGGCGAGCGCCTCGCAGGAGGCCGCGCTCTCCGCCGACACCGTGGCCGCGGCCACCGAGGAACTCTCGGTCTCCGTGCGCGAGATCGGCGGCCAGGCCACCGCCGCGGCCGACCTCTCGGCCTCCGCCTCCCACGATGCCGAGGCGATGGCCGCCGAGGTGCGCCGCCTCGCCGCCGCCGCGGGCAGCATCGGCCAGATCGTCGGCCTGATCTCCGAGATCGCGAGCCAGACGAACCTCCTCGCCCTGAACGCCACCATCGAGGCGGCCCGGGCCGGGGAGGCCGGGCGCGGCTTCGCCGTGGTCGCCGCCGAGGTGAAGAACCTCGCCGGCCAGACGGCCAAGGCCACCGACGAGATCGCCGCCAAGGTCACCGAGATCTCGGCCTCCACGGACGCCTCGGTCGCGGCCATCACCGGCATCACCGGCCGGATCCGGCAGCTCTCGCAGGTCGGCAGCGACATCGCCGCCGCGGTGGAGGAGCAGGGCGCGGCCACCACCGAGATCGCCCGCACCACGGCGCAGAGCTCGAAGAACAGCCGGGCGGTGTCCGGCCACATCGCCGGCGTCAGCGAGACCGCGGCCACGGCGAGCGCCGGCTCGGCCCAGGTCCTCGCCGCGGCCGACGACCTGTCGCGGCAGGCCAACGTCCTGCGCGAGACGGTGGGCGGCTTCCTCGCCACGGTGCGGGCGGCCTGACGGAGGGGCCGATGGCGGCGCGCATCCCGGCGACGCGGGGTGCGCCCGCTCCCGCAGGGGCGGGGTGACCGCCCACGGGCCCCTGGATCGACCTTCGGATCCACCTTCGACCCGTCCGGACGCCGCGTCGGACCTCTGCGATCGCCCTGCGGGGCGGGGCGGGGCACGGGCGCCCCTCCGTTCACGCGGAGGCGATTTCTCCGATCGGGCCCGCGAGGCGCGCCTGGAGCACGATGCGGAGAAGCGGAATCCGGTATTCCGCATCGTGCGATCGGAAGAGGATCGAGCGCGCTGTCGGCTCCGTAAGAGAGCAGCACGCTCCAGACGCCGCCAGCCTCCCCCCTGACGATAGCCCCTGCGGCCTCGGATCACGCGTCCGATGCGGCCAACCGGAGCACCTCGGCCACGAAGGCGTCCTTGGCCGCCCGGTAGGGGGCCATCGGCCCGTCGTGGTGGGCCCGCTTCAGGTCGTTGTAGCGCCGGAGCAGGGCGGGATCGGTCCGCAGGGCCTCGGCGAAGCGGTGGAAGCCGTCGAGGGCGCCGCCCTTCACGGTCAGTTGGATGCCGAGATGGGGCGTCCGCCGGGCATCCTCGAAGGCCGCGAAGCCGTCGGTCCGCGCCGAGCCGGCATTCCGGCCGAACGCGCCCGCGAGGCCGGCTTCCGCCGCGGCGAAATCCGCGGCCTCGACGCGCACCACGATGTCGAGATCGCCCTTCGTGAGGCAGCCGGGGATCGCGGTCGCGCCGACATGCAGAACCTCCGCCGAGGGCGGCAGGCGCGCGACGAGATCGCGCCGCACCGCCGCGAACAGCCGGTCGGCCGCCGCGCGCGCCGCGTCCGGATCCGGGGCGAGGCTGAAGGTGTCCGGATGGGTCACGAAAAAGGCCCCCCGGACAATGGATCCGGGGGGCCCTGCGCCGGGGAGGCGGCGGTCGGCCTCACTTGTTCGTGCAGAGACCCTGCTGGGACAGGTGCCGGTGGTCGCGCGGGTCGCAATCGGTGGAGAGGAAGGAGGCCCATTCGGAGGGCGTGCCGTAGAAGGCGTTGCGGTCCACGTCCCCGCGCACGCCCGGCACCCGGCCCGTGGAGGTGAACTGCCAGAGCATCCACTTGCGGTTGGAGAAGCGCTGCTCCGGCTCCGCCGCGGTGGAGCGCAGCCAGTGCGGGTAGTCCGGCAGCTCGCCCTCCAGCACGTCCTTGTGGAAGGTGATGTCCGTGTAGATGATCGGCCGCTTGCCCGTGTAGCGCTCCATCTCCTCGAGCATGTAGCGGGTCATCGCCAGGGCCTGGGCCTTGGGCAGCTTCTTCGGGCAGGTCTGCGAGTGGCCGTTCCACTCCACGTCGAGGACGGGGGGGAGGGCGGTCGGGTCGTTCGGCACGTTGCGCTTGAACCAGTCCATCTGGTCCTTGGCCGAGCGGCACCAGAACACGAAGTGGTAGGCGCCCCGCGGCACGCCGGCCCGGCCCGCGCCCTCCCAGTTCTCGCGGAAGCGCTCGTCCACGTGGTCGCCGCCCTCGGTGGCCTTGATGAAGGCGAACTGCGTGCCCGCGCTCTTCACCGAGGCCCAGTCGATCGGGCCCTGCCACTTGGAGATGTCGATCCCCTGGATCGGGCGCGTCTTGGCGCGGGCGACCCCCGGATGGGGCTTCACGTCGCCCTTGGTCGGGTAGAAGTCCGGATTGCCGGCGCAGGCCGCGAGCGAGGCGAGGCAGGCGGCGGCGAGAATCCGTCTGGCATGTCCGCCGAGCACGGAGACACGGGTCGACGTCAGGGAAAGCCCGTTTCTCAGCGACATCGTTGCCCGCCACCTGCGAAATGCGCCACACAGAGAGGTATTCGATGCCCACTGCGCGGTTAACGGACCTTTGACAGCAATGCGGCGGAATTCCGGAACCCGTTGCAGAACGGGCACATAGGCCCGGCATTGCCCGTCCGCGCGCCGGTCCGGCCCGCGTTAAGCCCCGGTACAGCAACGCTTCTTCGGATCGCGCCCGTGCACAAGACTCTGTTCACCATAGGCTACGAAGGCCTCGACCCGCGGGCGCTCACCGACGCGCTCCGGGGCGCCGGGGTCGCACGCCTCGCCGACGTGCGCGCCGTGGCGAACTCGCGCAAGCGCGGCTTCTCGAAGGGCGCCCTCAAGGCGGGGGTGGAGGAGGCGGGAATGGCCTACGCGCATCTGTGCGGGCTGGGCACGCCGAAGGCCGGGCGCGAGGCCGCCCGCGCCCACGATGCGGGGCTGATGCGGCGGATCTACTGCGAGGCGGTGCTCGACACCGCCGATGGCGGCCTCGCCCTCGACGCGCTCGCGGCGATGGCCGAGGCGGCGCCGACCTGCCTGCTCTGCTTCGAGCGCGACCCGGCCCTCTGCCACCGCCGCGTCCTGGCCGAGCGCCTGGAGGCGCGGGGCTTCGCGACGGTCGACCTGTTCGGCTGAGACGGGTTCCAGGGCTCGGCCTCATCTTGAGGTGTCCCGTGAGCGGCCTCGAAGGAGGCCTCCGGAAGGCGCCGAGATCCCTGGAGGGCTCCTTCGAGGCCTCCGCTGCGCTCCGGCGCCTCAGGATGAGGCCGAGGAGGGACAGGCCGGAAACCCCCGTCACGGAGCGCCCCGCCTTCCCCGCGGGAGAGGCCGGGCGCGTCGGGGCTCAGGCGCTCGGCTCGAAGCCGAGGCGGAAGCGCGTCCGCGCCTCCGGGCCCCGCCGCAGGAGCCGGGCCGAGAGCCGCGACAGGCCGGCGCGCAGCTCCGCCGCGAGGGCGAGGCCGTCGGCGCGCAGGCGCAGCAGGGCCCCGCGCAGGCGGGCCGGCACCGGCCGGGCGCGGACCGTGGCGGCGCGGCGCAGGGGCAGGGTCTCCGGCTCCGGCGCGGCCACCGGCACGTAGAGGGCCTCGAAGAAGGAGAGGTCGAACAGGAGCGCGCCGTCCTCCGCCGTGACCGCCATCGCCGCGTTGAGCAGGCGCGGCTCGCCGCCGTGATCGGCCACGAGGCGGCGCACGATGACGCGGGCGATGTCGCGGGCCTCGCCCGCATCCGCGACCCACTGGCCGGTGCGCTCGGGCAGGAAGGTCTCGTCGAGGCGGATGTTGAAGAAGACGCGGATCACGATCGGGCACCCCTGTTCGTGCGGGCTGCGGACCTGCGGGACGGCGCGTCCGCCCCGCGGCGGTCGCGCTCCCCACCGGCATGGATGCCGGTTCGGTGCGGGAAGCGCGTCATGGCAAGGATCCGGCGCGGGCTTCAGGCCGCCCGGACGTCGAGGGCCGGGGCGGACAGTTCGGCGGCGGGCAAATCGGCGGCGGGCAGGTCGGCGGGCTCGGCCGCGCGGGGGTGGAAGGCGTCGGCGAGCAGGGTGAGGCGCCGGGCCATGTCGCGCACCTCGTTGAGGGCGATGGCCTTCTGCCCCTCCTTCACCGCCCGCGTGATGTCGCTGATCTGCGACGTCGCGATGCGCTTCAGCTCGGCGGAGAGCTGGTCCTTGGTCATCATCGGCTCGGGTCCCGGAGATCCTCTCAAGGCCGACACCCTCGCGCGCGCACCGTTACCAGAGGGTTTAAGGGCGGCGGCCGGATCCCCGGCCGCCGCCCTACCGCGTTGACGGATCTGCCGTTTCCCAGCTCCGGCCGCGAGCGTCCGCCTCACCCCCTCGCGCGGCCCGGCCCCTGCCGGGCGAGCTGTCGCGCGACCCGGCGCAGGAGCGCCTCCAGGGGGTCGCGGATGTCGGCGGGCCCCTCCCGCGCGACGATGGCGTGGGCCTCGGCGCAGATCTCGGCGAGGCGCCGGAGGCTGCGCTCCGCCTCCTCCGGCCCGCCGTCGGGCCCCTCGGGCAGCTTGCGCGGCGCGGCCATCGCCTCCCCCTCAGCTCGCCAGGCGCCGCGGCCCGGCGGGGCGGGCCACGAGGACGCTCTCCTGCGCCCCGCGGGTCTCGCGCAGGCGCTTCAGGGTGCGGTGGTCGAAAGCGGCGCTCACCGCCACCGTGTCCTCGCCGGAGATCGGCTGCGGCAGGCCGAGGGGCGTCACGCGGAAATGCAGCTGGACGAGGCGCAGCAGCCAGAGCGGGTTCATCTCGATGACGATGGCCTCGACGCCGGATTCGAGCCCCCACTCGACGATGCCGGTGAGGAGCGCGCTGCCCACCGGGCTGAGGATGCGCCCGCGGTCCCGGTGGCCGCGGGCGACGGCGTAGCGGGTCCATTCCCAGACGCGGGGGCTGCGCGGCGGCTCGACCTCGCAGAGGTCCGGCAGGACCTCGGTCAGGAGATAGGGGCGGGTGGTCGGCAGCATGCGCTGGTATCCGACGACGCACGCCTCCTGGATCGCCAGCATGTGCAGGGCGTGGTCGTCGTCGAAGGCGTCGATCTCGCGCCCGTCCGGCCGGGCGAGAGCGGTCCAGCCCTTCTCCTCCACGAAGACTTGGTGGCGCAGACGGAAGGCCTGCTCCATGGCATTCGTGTAACGATGTCTGTTTTCCGGCGTGACGACGTGGATCATCGCGATCTCCAGATGCTGGATGACCGCCAATATCGACAACCTCACAGAGGCATCACAGTCCGCGATCGCGTACCATCGGGGCGCTTCCCCGGGGGGAGGGCCCGTCTTTCGACGGACCGCGCATAACCTCAGGTTATCAGGCCGCGCCGCAGGGCCTCCGCCACGGCGTGGGTGCGGCTCGCGGCGCCGAGCTTGCGGTGGACCGAGCGCAGGTGCTTCTCCGCCCCGTGCTCGGAGATCGCCATCGCCTCGCCGATCTCCCACTCGGTCTTGCCGGCGGCGGCCCATTGCAGGGCCTCCCGCTCCCGCGGGGTGAGGCGCACGGGCTGGCGCTTCGGCCCCTCGCTGAGCACGATGGAGCGGCCGAAGGCGTAGGCCGCGAGCAGGTGCAGCATGCCCCGCACCTCCGGCGACGCGTCGAGCCGCTCGGCGCCGAAGCTGAAGCCGGCCACCCGCCCGTCGAGGGTGATGAGGGGCACGGTGAAGCCCTGGCGCAGGCGGAAGTCGCCCGCCTCCTCCATCACCCGGCGGGCGGCCGGATCGGCCCGGTAGAGCGGCTCGATCTCCGACCACAGGAACGGCGTCGCCTCCGAGGTCAGCCGGCGGATCGTGGGGTCGCGCTCCAGATGGCCCACCTTGAAGTAGTGCTCCGTCCAGCCCGGCGGCGTGCTGTCGATGAGGACGTGGGCCGCCTGCCGCGCCCGCGGCAGCCCCGGCAGGGGGATGACGCCCGCGAAGGTGCTCTCGACGCCGATCCGGGCCACCGCCTGCAGCAGGCAGGCGTTCAGCGCCTCGGCGGTGGGCGCGCGGTCGAAGGAGCGGAACAGGTCATAGGTCAGGTCGACCAGTCTGGGCAGCATGCCGGCGCCGATGCTGGAGAGGGACAGGCGTTGCGAATCCATCTATCCTGAAGGAAACAGACTCTAGATTGAGCGGTGCCGGCCCGCAACGGCGCGCGGCGTTCCCGGGGAGTGCGCAGGTGAGAGAAGGTCCGGATCGCGATCCAGCGGGTGAGAGCCCGCTCGGCCGGACCGCCGACCTGCTCGCGCGGATCGCGGCGATCCTCGACGTGGATCCCGCCTACTTTCTCCAGGACCGGGCCGCGCCGGACGCCTGCGGCGGCACCGACGATCTCGCCGAACTCCTGCGCCTGTTCCGCGCGATCGAGGATCCGGATACCCGGCGCGCGGCCCTCGACCTGATCCGCCTCCTGCGGAAGCGCGGCGAGGACAACTGATCGCACGGACGCACCGCGCCCGGCCCGCGACCGATCTGCGCAGTCCGCCGCGGACGGTCTTCCGCTTCGCGCCCGAACCGCCTAGATGCGTGGGACGATATCCCACGATCGGCCGGAACCGAGCTCCGATGCCCCGCTACTTCATCGACCTGCACGACGGCGCGAGCTTCGTGCGCGACACGGTCGGCTTCGAGCTCGCCGACGAGGGCGAGGTGCGCGAGAAACTCGTGCGGATCATGACGAAGATCGCCGAGGGCTTCACGCCCGCCCCCGACCGCCAGGATTTCCTCGCGGTGGTGCGCGACGACACGCGGCAGGTGCTCCTGCGCGCGCACCTGTCCCTCGATATCGAGCGCGTCGCCTCCGCGTCCTGACGGGGGCGACCGCGCCGGCGATCACCAGCAGACGCGGGGGAGGCGGCGCTTCCAGCGCTCTCCGCGGCGCAGGCCCTCCGCCGGCCGCCGGGCCGGCCGCGGGCCGATCTCGGCCGGCCGGGGCTCGCTCGGCGGCACGGGCACGGGCGCCGCTCTGGCCGGAACCGGCGGCGCCGGGATCCGGATCTCCTCGCTCCGGGGGCCGGCCGGCCCCCGGCTCGCCTGCTTCACGCGCCGGACCCGCGGCAGAGGCGGCTCGGCCGCCGTCACGGGCTCCGGCTCCGGCTCGGCGACGGGGGGGACGATCAGGTTCGGCAGGATGCGCCGGGGCTCGTGCTGGGCCGCAGCAGGCTCGGGCCGGCTCTCGAAGAGCCCTGCCTCGGGCCGCGGCTTGGGTGCGCTCTCGAGGAGCGAGGCGCGAACGGGCAGGAAGGCGGGCGCCTGGCGCCCACGGCTCTTCGTCTCGACGGTGAACGACCGCCGCACGCGCGTGCGTGACATTGTCGGAATAGATCTCGCTCGATGGGGGAGAATGCGCCTGTGCGCCCCGACAAGGTGGGGCGCCACGGGAGGATGTCGAGTATCCCTTAAAGGAACGTCGCGGTCGATCGTTGTTTTCGCGCAATCGGACGGTTCTTTTCCGCGCTCAGCGCCGCCGGACGCCGCCGGACCCGTCCAGAGCCTCGGCGAAGGGGAATTCCAGCACCGTCTCCCCGGCCTCGTCGGCGACGCGGAGATGGGCCGCGAGCAGCCGGGCCTGGTCCGCCCCCGCCGCCTCGACCAGCGCCCGCGCCATCCGCCGCGCCGTCTCCCAGGCCTGATCCGGATCGCGCAGCACGATGCCGTCGAGGTCGGGGATCTCCTCCGCGCCGATCGCGGTGTGGAAGTGGTAGCGCGGCATGGTCGCTCGTCCTCGATGAGAGCCGGGGCGCGGCTCCGGGTCCGGGAGCCCTGCGCGCGCCTCATCTCAGACATGTGGCGCCTTGCATACCAGAGGCTTCGCTGCAGTGCGATATATGCTGCACTGCAAAGCCAGATCGTTGCCCGGGATCGTTGCCATGACCGTCGTGATCGCCGCCTCCTTCGCCGCTGCCGCCGCCGCCGTGGCCAACCTCTACCTCGTGGTGTGCATCGCGGAGATCCTGCCGCAGGACGACGCCCGTGCGGACCTCGTCGGTCCGGTGCCCACCGCCGCCTGAAGCCCCTGTCACCGATCGCCGCAGGGCGCCCTTCGACCGCGCCGCGGGCGACATGCCGCACGGCACCATGGGGCGGGCCGGTCTATTGACCCTGTGCTGCGGGAGAGTCCCCGCGGCCGGAGGTCCGTTCCATGTCTCTCGCTCTGGTCGTCATGCTGTCGGGCGCCCTCGGCGCCATCCTCATCACCGTGGCGGCGCGCCCCGCCGCCGACCGTTTCCTGCACTGGTAGCGCGGTCCCGCGGCAACCTTGCCGGCACCGCCGGGTTGGACCCGGTGGGGCCGCCGGAGGACTGGGCCGTGGAAGCCATGGTGATGATCGCGGGTGCGACGGGCGCCGCCCTGACGCTGATCTATCTGATGCCGGGCCTCGACTCGTATTTCGACTGGGAATGAGCCGGGCCGCGCGCGCCGGTTGATCGGCGGCCCGCGCCGGGGGAGAAGGCCGGCGGCACCCCTGCCGCCCTTCCGCACCCCGAGCGACGCGCGATGACGAACCGACCGAAAGTGGCCTTCATCGGCACCGGAGGCACGCTCTCCTCGGTGGGCCGGGATTCCCTCGACATCCTCGACTACACCGCCACGGGCGAGCGCCTCTCGGCGGAGGCGATCCTCGACCGGGTGCCGGAGGCCCGCCGGGTGGCCGAGGTCGTCCCGGTGCCCTACCGGGCGGTGACGAGCCCCGGGGTCGGCTTCGCCGACTGGCGCGCGCTGGCCGGGCTCTGCGCGGAACTGGCGGACCGGCATCCGGATCTCGCCGGCATCGTGATCGGGCACGGCACCGCCACCCTCGAGGAGACCGCCTACGCCCTGAGCCTCACCCTCACCGTGGCGTGCCCGGTGGTGGTGGTCGGCTCGCAGCGTCCGATCAGCGCCCTGTCGAGCGATGCGGGCCTGAACCTCGTGGCGGCCCTGCGCACGGCCGCCGCTCCGCAATCCCGCGGACGCGGCGTGCTGGTGGTGCTCAACGACGAGATCCACGCCGCCCGCGAGGTGACGAAGACCTCGGTCACCCGGCTCCAGACCTTCCGCACGCCCGCTTTCGGGGTCCTCGGCCACGTGGACGGCGACGCGGTCCGCTACTACCGCCGGTCCGAGCGCCGGCACGGACCGGGCACGCCCTTCGACATCCGCGCCCGCGAGAGCCTGCCGCGGGTGGACGTCTCCTACGCCTACGCCGATGCGGACGGCACCGCGGTGCGGGCCTTCGTGGCCGCGGGCGCCCGGGGCATCGTCTCCGCCGGCCTCGCGCCCGGCATGACGCCGCCGGCGGAAGCCGAGGCCCTGGCCGCGGCGGTCGCGGCGGGACTCGTGGTCGTGCAATCCACGCGGGCCGGCAGCGGCGTCGTCCCGCAGGCGAGCCACCTCACCCGGCACGGCTTCCTCGGCGCCGACAACCTCACCCCGCAGAAGGCCCGCATCCTCCTCGCCCTGGCGCTCACGGTGACGCGGGATCCCGCGGAGATCGCCGAGATCTTCGCCACCTACTGAGCCCGTCCCAGCGGCGCCCCGCCTCGCAGCGCACCATGCGCAAGCCGCATGAGAGACTTGTGAAATGTGGCATACCAATAGGAATGGTGCGATGCGATAAGCGCGCATCGCAGACGCCCGCCGGAGACGCCGCCATGACCATCCTCGCCGCCACCGCCCTCGTCGCACTCGCCGCCGCCGCGAACGTCTTCCTCGTGGTCGCGCTCGCCGACACGTTCGGCGCCGAGGGTCGGGCCACGGACATCATCGGCGCGGTCCCGACCGCCGCCTGAACGACCGTTCCCGGGCCGCGCCCGTCGCGGCCTCGCCCGCCCGGCTCGCCGCGGCGGGCCTCCTTCCGTTCGCGCGGCCGCGAGGGGACGCCGCCCGTCTCAGCGCAGGCCGCGCAGGGCCATTTCCTCGGGCGCCCCTTCGGCGGCGTCCTGGCGGGCGATGAGGCGCCCGAGCTCGACCGGCCGATAGTCCCAGGCGTCGGCGCCCACGTCGCAGGCGCGGGAGGTGTCGGGCAGGCAGGCATGGGTGTGCCCGTAGAGATGGCGCGTCTCCCGCCAGAAGCCCGGCCAGGACCGGTGCGGATAGTGTGAGAGGAAGAGCCGCCAGGGCCGTCCCTCGGCATCCTGCACGGTGATGCGCGCGCTCTCCACCGGCGGCGCGGCCCAGGGCAGTTCGAGCACCCGATTGGTGTCGTGGTTGCCGCGCACGAGGCGCTTCAGGCCGTTGAGCCGCGCGAAGACGGCCGCGCAATGGTCCCGGCTGGCTCCCGCCGCGAAATCCCCGATATGCCAGACCTCGTCCGCGGCGGAGACCGCGGCATTCCAGCGCGCGATCAGGGCCTCGTCGTGGGCCTCGACGGAGGCGAAGCCGCGCCGCCGCCGCTGCACGAGGGGCGCGTCGCCGAAATGCGTGTCGGCCGTGAAGAAGGTTGCCATGCCCTCGGGGAGATCGCAGCGCTCGGGGAAGCGGGCGGGCGCGCGCCCGTCCCCGAGATGGCGCGGGGCCCCTGCCGCGCAAGCCGGCTGCGGCGATGCGGGGGCTTCGCCCGGATCAGTTCTCGCCGATCAGGCGGCAGGTGACGACGACCGGCCTGGACCGCGCCGCGGCGACGGTATCGTCGAAGAGATCGCAATCGAGCAGGTTGTCCGGCGCGGCCTTGCGCGCGGAGAACACGTTGAGGGTCACCCGGAGGGGGTTCTTGCCGATCGCGGCCAGGTCCGCACCGCCGACGCCGCTGCCCGCGAGCGCCGCGGTGCCGCCGTCGGCGGGAAGCGTGACGATGTCGCCCGTCATCTCGATCTGGTCGGGCTCGCGGCCCTCGGCCCGGGCGCGCTTGATGTCGGCCCGCGTCGGCTTCCGCTCCATCGTGCCGTAGTAGAAGGACTTGACGTTCACGCCCTCCGACAGCGCCGCCAGCTTCTGCCGCGCCTTGGGCGACAGCGTGACCTGCACCGAGAAGCCGTAGGGACCGGCCGCGCTCTGCGCGATGCCGGGGCCCGTGCCCGCGACCGTGACGGCGAGAGCCGCGAGAACCAACGCTTTCATGATCGATCCTGCCCCCGGCGCGAGGCCCGACCCGGCCGCGGCGCGCACCGGGCATAGATCAGGCCGCGCAGGCGCGGCTAGGGCCGGGCCGGGCCCGGTCCACAGCCATCGGGTGCACCGCGGGAGGCGGGCGGCGGATGCGCTCCGGCCTCCGCGGAGGGGGATCAGGGTCCGCCGAGGGCCGATGCCCGCTGGAACCGGGCGAAGCGCAGGGCCAGGATCGGCAGAACCGCGAGGTTCAGGAGCATCGAGGTGGCGAGGCCGCCCAGGATCACGACCGCCATGGGCCCCTCGATCTCGCGCCCCGGCTCGCCCGCGCCGAGCGCCAGGGGCAGCAGGCCGAGCCCGGTCACCAGGGAGGTCATCAGGATCGGCACGAGGCGGTCGCTCGCGCCCTCGATCGCCGTCGCCTCGTTCCAGGGTCGGCCCTCGGCACCGACGAGCTGCTCGTAATGGGCGATCATCATGATCGTGTTGCGCAGCGAGATGCCGAACAGGGTCACGAAGCCGACGATCGAGCCGAGGGAGACCACGGCACCGGTCGCCGCCACCGCCCAGACGCCGCCGACGAAGGCGAACGGCGTGTTGGCGAGAACCAGGACGAGATTGGCCGTCGAACCGATCGCGATCGCCAGCAGCAGCACGATGCCCAGGCCCGCGAGCCCCGTCCAGAGGGCGAGATCGCGCCGCGCCTGGGCCTGCGTCTCGGCGGCGCCGCCGAAGCCGAGATAGACGCCGGAGGGCAGGCTCACCGCGCGCGCGAGCTTGCGCTTGGCCGCCTCGGTGAAGGAGACGACGTCGCGGCCCACGACGTTCGATGTCACCGCGCGCACGCGCTGCGCTCCCACATGGGCGATGGCGTAGCGGCCGGAGGTCTCGTAGACGTCGGCGACCTGGGCGAGGCGGATGTAGTTGCCCCGCGGGGTGCGCAGGGGCAGGTCGCCCAGCGTCGAGACGCGGGTGCGCGCCGCGCGGTCGAGCACCACCACCACGTTGAAGACGGCGTTGCCCTCGTAGGTCTGGCCCACGATGTCCCCCTGATAGGCGGTGCGCACGATCTCCAGCACGCCGACGGCGTCGAGGCCCCAGTGGCGGAGGTCGTTCGGACGCAGGGACACGTTGACCTGCGGCAGGCCGAGCTGGGACCGGAGCTGGACGTCGGCGGCGCCCCTGACCTCCGCGAGTTCCCGCGCCACGTCGCGGGCGGCCGCCTCGATCCGGTCGAGGTCGGAGCCGTAGACGCTGACCACCACCGGCGCGGTGTAGCCCGAGACCACCTCCTCGATGCGCTCGGCCAGGAAGGTCTTGAGGGAGAAGGTGGCCCCCGGCGTCGCCGCCATCAGCGCCCGGATCTCCGCCTCGGCCCGCGCCTGGGCCGCGCCGTCGAGGCCGGGCTCCAGATCGATATGGATCTCGCTGTCGTGCGTGCCGCCGAGATCGTAGCCGGCCTCGGCGCGCCCGGTCTGCTGGGCGACCGCGCGCACCCCGGGCACGGCCTTCAGCCCCGCGGCGAGATGGCCGCCGAGCCGCAGGGTCTCCTGCAGCGCGGTGCCCGGCGCGGTCGACATGTGCAGGATGAGGTGGCCCTCCTTCAGGTCCGGCAGGAAGGTGCCGCCGAAGCGGGGCACCAGCGCGGCGCTCGCGAGCGTCACGATCAGGCTCGCCGCCACGACGAGCCGCGGGCGCCGGCCGATGCGCCGGAGCAGGCCGGCATAGGAGCCGCGCAGGGCGCGCATCAGGGGCGGGTCGCGGGCGGGCACCTGCCTGCCCCCGGCCAGGAGCAGCATCGCCAGGGCCGGCGTCACCGTGAGGGCGACGACGAGGGAGGCCAGCACCGCCAGGATGTAGGCGAGCGCCAGGGGGCCGAACAGGCGGCCGGGCACGCCCGAGAGCGCCAGCACCGGCAGGAAGACCAGCAGCACCGCGACGGTGGCGTAGACCACCGAGACGCGCACCTCCAGCACCGCGTCGAGCACCACCGCGCCCCTCGGCCTGGCCTGCGCGCCGAGACGCAGGTTCTCGCGCAGGCGCCGGGTGGCGTTCTCGATGCCGATCACCGCGTCGTCCACCACCTCGCCGATGGCGATGGCGAGTCCGCCCAGGGTCATGGTGTTGAGGCTCTGCCCGAAGGCGCCGAGCACCAGCACGGCGCCGAGCAGCGAGAGCGGGATCGCGGTGGCGCTGATCAGCGCGCTGCGCCAGTCGAGCAGGAACACGATCAGCACCGCGACGACGAGGACGCCGCCGAGGGCCAGGGTGCGCATCACGTTGCCGGTGGCCTGCGCGACGAAGTCGGCGGGGCGGAACAGGTCGGTCCGCATCACGATCCCGTCCCGCTCCAGGCCGGGGCGCAATTCCGCCAGCGCCGCCTCGACCTTGGCCGTCACGTCGAGGGTGTTGGCGCCGTACTGCGCGCCCACCATGAGCAGCACGCCGGGCTTCCCGTCGATCAGGGCCGCGCTGATCGCCGGCTCCGGCTCCGCGGCGACATCGGCCACGTCGCCGAGCACCACGCTGGCGCCGCCCTCGTTGATCAGCACGGTCCGGGCCACCGCCTCGGGGGTCAGGGACTGCCCGTCCGTCTGGAGGGTGATGCGCTGGTTGACCGTGTCGATGAAGCCGGCGCCGCGCACCCCCGTCGCCTTGCGGCCGGCCGCGAGCACGTCGTCGAGGCCGAGCCGGAAGCGGATCAGATCCTGCGGCCGGACCTGGATGCGGATGGAGCGCACGTCGCCCCCGTAGATCAGGACCTCGCCGACGCCGGGGGCGGCGAGCAGCCTCAGGCGCAGGCGCCAGTCCGCCACCGTGCGCAGTTCCATCAGCGAGCGCGCCGGCGCGGTCAGCCCGATCAGCAGGACCGAACTCGTGGAGGAGGTCAGCGCCGTCATCGCGGGCGGCAGGACGCCCTGCGGCAGGCGGTTGTTCAGCGTGGCGATCCGCTCGTTCACGAGCTGGCGCGCCCGGTAGATGTCGCTGCCGGGCCCGAACGTGGCGGAGACGACGGACAGGCCCTGGATCGAGTTCGAGCGCAGGATCGCGAGGCCGGGCAGGCCGCCGATCGCCACCTCCACCGCCTGCGTCACCAGCACCTCGACCTGCTCGGGGTTGAGCCCCGGCGCCTCGGTCTGCACCGTCACCGTGGGAGGCGCGAATTCCGGGAAGACGTCGTAGCGGGCCGAGCCCAGCGCGACGACGCCGTAGAACAGGAGCGCGAGCGCCAGGGCGACGACGATCCCCGGCCGCCGCACCGCGAAGGCGACGACGGCGGCCTGCGGGCCGGACCGGGCGGGGCGCGCGACGGGGCGCGCGGCAGGCGGATGGGGGCGCGGCCGGGCCTCGCCCGCGGGGGGTCTCTCGGAGGCGCTCACGGTCCGGGCTCAGTCATCGTCCCCGTCGCCCACCTCCGTGCCCTGGCTCCGCATCTCCTCGGACAGCACGGCCTGCGGCCCGGTGACGACGATCTCGCTCTCGCTGCCGAGATCCGCGATCACGAAGGAATCCTCCGACATCGGCACGTCGACCGTGATCCGGTGGCGGGCGAAGGCGTCCTTGCCGACGCTCCTGTAGATCCAGGCGCCCCCCTGCCAGTGCACCACCGCGCTCTCCGGCACGGCGATGCCGCTGGCGTGGCGCGGCGACGTCAGGAAGGCGCTCACGCTCATGCCGGGCAGGAGGCCGCTGTCGCCCGCCACGATGTAGAAGGAGCTCACGCCCTGGATGCGCTGGTCGGTCCGGGTCGCGGGGGAGACGTAGGCGAGGGGGACGCGCTCGCTCTGCGGGGGCACCTCGGCGAAGGCGCTGGCGGGGGACAGCTTCAGGGTCTCGCCGGGCGGCAGCGTCACCTGCACCAGGAAATCGGTGCGCTCGATGAGGCGGGTGACGAGGCCCGACCGCTCGATGATCGCGCGGCCGATCACCGGCCCCCATTCCTGCCGGGCGGTCGCGGCCAGGGTGCCGACCTGCGATTGCGCGGCGGCGAGGGCGGCCTGGTCGGTCTGGAACGTGCCCTCGGCGGTCTCGACCTGCACCCGCGTCGCGTACTGGCCGAGATTGCGCGCGCGCAGGTTGGCGCTGCGGGAGACCTCGGCCTTGGCCTGGGCGGTCTGCAGCTGCGCCCTGGCGCTGGCGTAGCTGTTGGTCAGTTCCGTGACGCGGGCGATGTCCAGCACGCTGCCATAGGCCTGGATCTCGACCGCGTGGGCCCGGCTGGTGAGATGGGCCGTCTCGACCCCGATCCGCTCGCGCTCCGCATCGGTCAGCCGCACGAGGACGCGGCCGCCCTCGACCGCGGTGCGGACCACCGGCAGGGCCCGCTCCGGCCCGTGGGCGGCCGGCGGCGCGGCGGTGCCGGGTTCCGGACGGTCGGCGAGGAGCGCCCCCGTCCGCGTCCACAGCTCCGCGCCGGCCCCGGTCAGGGTGAGGCCCGCGGTCGCGGCCACGCCGAGCGCGACGCCCGCGAGCATTCCTCCCCAACCTGCCGCCATCGGGCGCTCCCGCACGCCGTGCCGGGGGCACGGATTGCCACTTTATCCCGACTCTGATGGCGAGATTTCAAGGCCCGGTCAATGCGCGGGCGCGCTCACGCACCGGCTTCGTCCACGATCTCCAGCGTGCGCAGGATCGCGAGGCCGATCCGCTCGGCGTCCGTCTCGCCCACGGCGTCGTCGGGCAGGACGGCGACCGTCTCCACCGCGTCGGCGGCCTCGGGGCCGACGACGATCCGCAGCGCCTGCCCTTCGGGTCCGGCCTCGGCCCGGATCAACGCCACGAGATAGCCGGCCGCGGTCCCGTAGACCCGGAGCGGGTGATACGCCTCCGCCGCGGCGTCGGGCGCCGCGGGTGGGCGGCCGAAGGTCGGGCGGATGACGTTGTCCATGGGCGGGATGCCTTGGTGCCAGTTCGCCGCAGCCCCAGCGAACCGCGGGGCGGGGAGCGTCCCGATCCGCCCGCGGGGCACGGCCTTCGAGGACGCAGCGACCAACGAAACAGGGGCCGGCCTTCGAGCCAACCCCCTGACGGTACGGTCGATTTTGATGGTACCACCGCCCCGGCTCGAACGGGGGACCCCCAGATCCACAATCTGGTGCTCTAACCAACTGAGCTACGGCGGCACTGGGGGTCGTTTATCCTGCGTCGATCGGGATTTCAAGCCGCCCCCGTCACCCGCATCCGCGCTGTGGACGGGACCCCGCGCGGCGCCCTAAGTGCATCGGGCGAGGGCGTCCGTTCCGGGGCGCTCCCCCGTCCGTCACGACGCGGCGGTGTGTATGTCGGACATGCAGAGGACGGTGTGAGCCAGCCGCCCATCCAGGCCGCTCGACTGAAGGATCCGCGGCCCGGGGACGCGGCCGGCCCCGCACCCTCCGCGAAGCCCGCGGGCACGCGCGCGGGCCCGGAGGGGGGCCGGCGGGGCTGGATGCAGGCGCCGGAGCGGCTGCGCGCCTTCGTCCGGCGCAGCGAGGCCGGCATGGTGCTGCTGGCGGCGGCCACCGGGTGCGTGGGCGGCGTCGTGGTCTCGGCCATGTCCCTGGCGACGCAGGCCTTGCGGGAATTCCTCTACCGGCTGCCGCACGGGACCCGCCTCAGCGCGGCGGAGGGGCTCGATCCGCTGGTGCTGCTGCTGGCGCCCTGCTTCGGCGGCGTGCTGCTCGGCCTGCTCCTGCTGGTGGCCGGCCGCCTGCGCGCCCTGCGGCGGCGCCCGACCATCGATCCCATCGAGGCCAACGCCCTGCACGGGGGGCGCATGTCCCTGCGCGACAGCCTGTACGTGGCCCTGCAGAACGTGGTCTCGAACGGCAGCGGCGCCTCGGTGGGGCTGGAGGCCGGCTACACCCAGCTCTGCGCCGGGATCAGCTCGCGCCTGGGCATCGCCTTCGAGATGCGGCGGGCGGACCTGCGCACCCTGGTCGGCTGCGGCGCGGCGGCCGCCATCGCCGCGGCCTTCGGCGCGCCGCTCACCGGCGCCTTCTACGCCTTCGAGCTCATCATCGGCACCTACACCATCGCCACCCTGACGCCCGTGGTGGTGGCGGCGCTCTGCGGCAGCCTCGTCGCCCGCGCCCTCGTCTACACCGAGCCCCTCGTCGACATCTCGAACATGCAGGCGGTGACGACCTCCACGGTGACGAGCGCCGAGATCCTGCCGAGCCTCGCCCTCGGCCTCGCCTGCGCCGGGCTCGCGGTCCTGATCATGCGCGGCGTGACCCTGGTGGAGCGCGTGGTCCAGGCGAGCCGGATCCCGCGCTTCGCGGCGCCCGCGCTCGGCGGTCTCTGCGTCGGGGCGCTCGCGCTGGTGGCGAGCCCGCAGGTGCTCTCGGGCGGGCACGGCGCCCTGCACCTGCACTTCGCCGAGCACGCGGACGATTACGGCATCGGCGCGCTCGCGGCCCTGTTCGCGGCGAAAGCCACGGCCTCGGCGATCTCGATCGGCTCAGGCTTCCGCGGCGGCCTGTTCTTCGCCTCGCTGTTCCTCGGGGCGCTCGCCGGCAAGCTCTTCGCCCTCGCCGCGCCCCTCCTCGTGCCGGGGCTGGCGGCCTTCGGCCTGACCCCGCTCGCCTACGCCGTGATCGGCATGAGCGCGCTCGCCGTGGCGGTGATCGGCGGCCCGCTGACCATGACCTTCCTGGCTCTCGAAGTGACCGGCAGCCTGCCCATCACCGGCCTCGTGCTGGCCGCGGTGATCGCCTCCTCGCTCACGGTGCGGAAGACCTTCGGCTACTCCTTCGCCACCTGGCGCTTCCACCTGCGCGGCGA
Source organism: Methylobacteriaceae bacterium (assembly GCA_947444195.1). Taxonomy (GTDB): domain Bacteria; phylum Pseudomonadota; class Alphaproteobacteria; order Rhizobiales; family Beijerinckiaceae; genus Methylobacterium. Next base: position 31,478 of record CANEZL010000012.1, read on the forward strand.
GAGCATCCGCAGCGCCCACGATATCGGCTGGATCCGCACGCTCACCGTGGGCCGCCTGATGCGCCGCGACATCCGCCCCGTCGCCCTCGACACGCCGCTGCCGGCCTTCCTGCGCGCGCACCCGATCGGCTCGCCCTCGCGGGTGATCGTGGTGGACGAGGCGGAGCGCTATGCCGGGATGGTGCTGGTGCCCGAGGCGCACGCCGCCGCCCGCGACGCGGGGGAGGGCGAGGCGGTGAAGCTCGCGGACGTGGTGCAGCAGCCGAAGGACTTCCTGACCCCGGAGATGAACGCCAAGGAGGCGGTCGCCGCCTTCGACCGGACCGAGAGCGAGGCCCTCGCCGTGGTCGACAGCGCGGCCGAGCGCCGGGTGATCGGCATGCTCACCGAGAGCCACACGCTCAAGCGCTACAGCGACGAGCTGGAGCGCCAGCGCCGGACGATCGCGGGCGAACCCGCCTGATTGTCAGCCCCCGGCGTTGACCGGGGCCGGCCGCGGCGTCAGTCCGGTCGGACAGAACAGGATGGAGGACACCATGGCGCCCGCCCGCACGCACCGCATCGCGGTCATTCCCGGCGACGGCATCGGGAAGGAGGTGGTGCCCGAGGGCGTGCGGGTGCTGGAGGCGGCGGCCAAGCGCCACGGCTTCGCACTCGAGCTCGACTGGTTCGATTTCGCGTCCTGCGACTACTACGAGCGGCACGGGCGGATGATGCCCGAGGATTGGAAGGCGCAGATCGGCTCCCACGACGCGATCTTCTTCGGGGCGGTGGGCATGCCGGCCCGCGTGCCCGACCACATCTCGCTCTGGGGCTCGCTGATCCTGTTCCGGCGCGAGTTCGACCAGTACGTCAACCTGCGCCCCGTGCGCCTGATGCCGGGCGTGCCGAGCCCGCTCGCCGGCCGCGAGCCCGGCGACATCGACTTCTGGGTGGTCCGCGAGAACACGGAGGGCGAGTACTCGAACGCGGGCGGGCGCATGTTCGCCGGCACCGAGCGCGAGTTCGCCGTGCAGGAATCGGTCTTCACCCGCCACGGCACCGACCGGGTGCTGCGCTTCGCCTTCGAGCTCGCGCAGTCGCGCCCGAAGCGGCACCTCACCTCGGCCACGAAGTCCAACGGCATCTCGATCACCATGCCGTTCTGGGACGAGCGGGTGAAGGCGGTGGCCGAGAGCTACCCGGATGTCCGGTGGGACCAGTACCACATCGACATCCTCACCGCGCATTTCGTGCTCAACCCGGACCGGTTCGACGTGGTCGTCGCCTCGAACCTGTTCGGCGACATCCTCTCGGATCTCGGCCCCGCCTGCACCGGCACGATCGGCATCGCGCCGTCGGGCAACATCAACCCGGAGCGGCTCTTCCCCTCGGTGTTCGAGCCGGTGCACGGTTCGGCCCCCGACATCGCGGGCCAGGGCATCGCCAACCCGATCGGCCAGATCTGGTCGGGGGCGATGATGCTGGAGCATCTCGGCGAGCGCGAGGCCGCGGCCGAGATCGTCTCCGGCATCGAGCGGGTGCTCGCCGAGCGCACGCTGCGCACGCGCGACCTCGGCGGCAACGCCGACACGCAGGCCTGCGGCAAGGCGGTGGAGCAGGCGCTGGGCTGACGCCTGCTCGACGGGGCTCCCGGGTCGCTCGGACGATCGGCCCGGGTTGCCCCATCCACGGCCCGCCCCGAGGCCACGGCCCGCCCCGAGGCGCCGAAGCGACGCGGAGGCCGCGACGGAGACCTCCGGAGGGCGCAGTGATCCCTGGAGCCCTCCTCCGAGGCCGCTGACGCGGCACCCCAGGATGATGAGAGCCCCGGAGAGGCAACGCGGATGCCCCCCGACGGTCATCGCGTATCCCGATGACCTCACCATCTCATCCCGCGGTGCCGCCGGAACGGTCTCCGGGGTGGCTTTCGGGCACCCCCATCTGTTGCGCGGACGCAACGATTCACACAGCTGCTCGCGGAATATTGTGGCACCTGCCACCGAGCCAGCCATTCGTGCGACGCCGAAACGTTTTCCGCGGCAACGTCTTGCAAAGCTTGCCGCGAACCATTCCAAGTAACGCGGCGGCTTCGATTTTTAATAAATCCAAAACACAGCGTTTGCGAATGAATTCATTTCTGTCCTAGCGATCGATCCAGGCCGGACACCGAACACTGCGTTCCCCGTTCGGCGCCAACCGGGACTCGGCATCGTGCGCAACGCGGGCAGCAATCTTCGCGGACCCTGGCTCGTTCGGTCCGGCCTGATGGCCGCCGCGCTATCGGCCACGCTCCTGGCCGGCCTCGTCTCGGCCCGGGCGCAGGCGGCCAAGCCCGCGGGTACCTCCAACACGCCGGGCGCGGGCAGCGGCACCACCGCGGTCACCCTCGACGAGCTGTCGGTGGAGAGCCAGCAGCCCACCTTCGGCACCGCGGGCTTCGTGGCGACGCGCTCGACCGCCGGCATGAAGGGCAACGATTCCATCCTGGAGACGCCGGCCACGGTCAGCGTCATCACCCGCGAGGAACTCGATATCCGCGGCGTGCAGGATCTCAACACCGCGGTCGCCTACACCCCGAACATCCAGGGCGTCGACTATCCCGGCGGCCAGGGCGGACCGACCTTCACCCTGCGCGGCTTCAACGCGAACAACTTCGACAACGTCTACGAGGACGGCCTGCGCTACGGCTTCAACTCGTTCGACCAGAACGTCGAGCCCTACGCCTACGAGCGCATCGACGTGATCAAGGGGCCGATCTCGGTGCTCTACGGGGCGGGCCAGCCGGGGGGCATCGTCAACCTCGTCTCGAAGCGGCCGACCTTCACGCCCTTCAACGAGGTCTTCCTCCAGGGCGGCAACCGCAACCGGATCCAGGCGGGCTTCGACCTCACCGGCCCCGTGGAGGGGGCGCCGCAATTCGCCTACCGGCTCACCGGCCTCATCCGCAGCGCCGACAGCCAGGTGCGCTACACCCCCGACGACCGCACCTTCATCGCCCCCGCCGTGACCTGGCGGCCGGATGCCGACACCGCGCTGACGGTGCTCGCCAAGTACGCCGAGTTCCGCGGCGGCGGCTCCGAGCAGAGCCTGCCGATCGTCGGCTCGATCATCCCGAGCGCGCGGGGCTTCTACCAGCGCGACGTCTTCGTCGGGCAGCCGAACTTCAACACCGGCCTCCTGGAGAACAAGGAGATCGGCTACATCCTCGACCACAGCTTCGCGCCGGGCTGGCTCCTGCACTCGGCCTTCCGGGCCTACGAGACCACCTCGAAGTTCGATGCCGTCGGCGCCTCACCGGGATTCACGCCGTCGAACTTCCTCGCCGTCTCGGTCTTCCCCTATCTGCGCGACCAGTCGAGCCAGGGCCTGCTCGCCGACAACCACGTCGAGGGCCAGTTCGCGACCCTGGACGTCCAGCACAACGTCGTGTTCGGCGTCGATTTCCAGAACTACTACCGCCGCGACGCGCGCACCTACCCGAACGGCTACCCCACGGCGGCGGCGAACCGCCTGATCGACCTCTACAATCCGGTCTACAACCTCGCCATCGCCTTCCCGCAGCGGACGAACTTCTCCGCCCGCGCGCTCCAGCAGCAGACGGGCCTGTACTTCCAGGACCAGATGAAGTGGAACGGCTTCATCCTCACCGGCAGCGTGCGCAACGACTGGGTCGACCAGGAGATCCGCAGCACCTTCAACTTCCCGAACCTGCCGGTCCCGACCCTCAACCGGACCACGGTCGACCAGCAGCGCTTCTCCGCGCTGAGCTACCGGGTGGGCCTCGGCTACGAGTTCGCGTTCGGCGTGGTGCCCTACGCGTCCTACTCGACCTCGTTCAACCCGCAGATCGCCGGGCAGCGCGCCGACGGCTCGGCGCTGAGCCCGCGCGAGGCCACGCAGGTGGAGGGCGGCGTGAAGTGGCAGCCGCCGGGCAGCAACGCCCTCTACACCGCCTCGTATTTCGAGATCACGCAGACCAACATCCCGCTCGCCGATCCCCTCAATCCGGGCTTCTTCATCCAGACCGGCGAGGCGGTGTCCAAGGGCTTCGAACTGGAGGGCAAGGCGAACCTGTTCGAGGGCTTCAACCTCGTCTTCGGCTTCGCCCATCTCGACACCCGGGTGACGCGGAACCAGTCCAACCCGGCGCTGGTGGGCAACCGGCTCGCCAACGCGCCGGACAACACCGTCTCGCTGTTCGCCGACTACACCTTCCCCATCGGCTCGCCCTTCGGCGGCTTCAGGGCCGGCGCGGGCGTGCGCTATGTCGGCGCGCGCACCGACGCCACCAACGTCGACCGCATCCCCGGCTACGCCCTGGTCGACGCCTCCCTGAGCTTCGACCTCGCCCGCCTCGACCCCGCGTGGAAGGGCGCGAGCCTGTCGGTGAACGCCACCAACCTGTTCGACCAGCGCTACTTCACCTCGGGCTTCTACAGCGGCTACGTCTTCGAGGGCTTCCGGCGCAGCGTGTTCGGCACCCTGTCCTACCGCTGGTAGAACGCTACCGCCCGTGGGGCAGCGCGCCCTGCACATCGGCAGATCGGGCCGCCCCGTCGACACGGTTCAGGGCATCCGCCCAGAGCCGGCCCGCGCGCGCGTTGTGGAGATGGTGGTCGTTCGGATCATCCGCCCTGTAGAGATCCGCGATCGTCCCGGTCGACGGATCGAGGATGGCCGGCGCGATATCGATGAACGGGCAGTTCCTGGCCTCCGCCCCCGCGCGCACCATCGCGTTGTAGCGAAGCGTCAGGTCGGTCCGGTCTGCCAGGGATGCCGTGACCTCGCTTCGCTTGTTGGCGATCGCACCCCAGTCCTGTCCGTCCCGGATGGTTGGCAGGGACGCGCCGGTGAGGACGAGGGACGCGTAGCCTTCCCGCAGGAGCCGGTCGGCGAAAGCGAGATGCGCGTCGACCGAGGCCTCCAGCTGCGAGGCGACGCTCTCTCCGAGCTTGGCCGCGCGCCACCAGATCACGAACCCGCAATCGACTTCACCGAGTTGCATCACCGGTGTGACATCGAGCTTGGCCGGCAACAACGCGCTCGCGAACGCCTCGAGCGCGTTGGTTTGACTGTTCGGATTCCGCAATCCGACGGCCGTCGCGCCCGCGACCTGAAGAAAGGCGCAGGGTCGAGCGATCCAACCCTGCTCGGCAGCGTATTTGAATGTACCGATATGGCTATCGCCGAAGATGAACCAAGTCACGTCATCGAGACCTTCGCATCGGCTCCGGCGAAGATCGAACACGGCGCGGCGCCGATCCACTGCTAGACAGGCCTCGCAGCAAGATCAAGCGCCTATCGGCGCCGCGTCGACAACGGTATCGCGACGCGATCCGTCCGCGACGGGCGCGCCACACCGCCCCTACACCACCACCGTCACCGCCTCGGCGGCCCGCGTCAGCCCGGTATAGAGCCAGCGGGCGCGGTGCTCGCGGAAGGCGTAGGACTCGTCGAACAGGACCACCTTGTCCCATTGCGACCCCTGCGCCTTGTGCACGGTGAGCGCGTAGCCGTAGGTGAACTCGTCGGTCTCGCGGCGCAGATAGAGCGGGATCTCCTCCTCGCTGCCGCTGATGATCTGGCGCAGCACCTTGATGTCGGTGGCCCGCCGCCGGAGCCCGGGATCGTCGTCGGGCACCACGTCGAGGCGGACCATGTCGGGGCGGGGCGGGGCACGCAGCGCCTTCACCGTCCAGGTCGAGCCGTTGAGCAGGCCCTTGGTGCGGTCGTTCCTGAGGCAGACCAGCTTCTCGCCCACCGCCGGCATCGGGTCCGTGTGGCCGGCAAGCTCCCGCAGGCGATTGTTGTAGAGGCGGCGGGTCTTGTTCATGCCCACCAGCACCTGATCGCAGTCGAGCACCTGATCGGTGTCGATGTCCCGGCGGGAGACCACCTGGCTCGCGCCATACTGCCCCAGCGCGAGGCGCCCGCCCTCGCGCACCGTCATCGCCATGCGGATAATCGGGTCGTCCTCCGCCTGCCGGTGCACGTCGGTGAGCATCACGTCGGGCTCGGCTTCGGTGAAGAAGCCGCCGCCGCGCACGGGGGGCAGCTGGGCCGGATCGCCCAGCACCAGCACCGGCTTGCCGAAGGAGAGCAGGTCGTTGCCGAGGTCCGAGTCCACCATCGAGCACTCATCGATGACGATGAGGTCGGCCTTGGCCGCGGGGCCGGAGCGGTTGAGGGTGAAGGTGGGGCCGCCCTCGTCGGCCTCCTTGGTGCGGTAGATCAGCGAGTGGATCGTGCCCGCGTCGTGGCAGCCCTTGGCGCGCATCACCGAGGCCGCCTTTCCGGTGAAGGCGCCGAACACCACCGTGCCCTCCGCGTCCTCGGCGATGCGGCGGGCGAGCGTGGTCTTGCCGGTGCCGGCATAGCCGAACAGGCGGAAGACCTGCTGGTCGCCTCCGCCCTTGCGCCACGCGGCGATGTCCTTCAGCGCCGCCTCCTGCTGGGGGGCGAAGCGGGTCGGCAGGCTCTCGCTCAACGGGTCCTCACGGCCAGCGCACGGTGGGCGGCAGCGAGGACAGGATCGAGGCGACGTTGCCGCCGGTCTTCAGGCCGAAGATGGTGCCGCGGTCGTGGAGCAGGTTGAACTCCACGTAGCGCCCGCGCCGGACCTGCTGCTCGTGGCGATCCGCTTCCGTCCAGGGGGTGGCGAGGTTGCTCCGCACGATCGCCGGATAGGCTTCGAGGAAGGCGCCGCCCACCGCGCGGGTGAAGGCGAGATCGGCCTGGCGGTCGCCGGTCCAGTGGTAGTCGTAGAAGATGCCGCCGATGCCGCGCGGCTCGTCGCGGTGCTTGAGCCAGAAATACTCGTCGCACCAGGCCTTGTACTTCGCGTAGTCCACCGCGGGCGCGTGCGCCTCGCAGGCCCGGCGCAGGCAGGCGTGGAAATGCCGGCTGTCCGGATCCTCCTGCGTCCGGCGCCGGTCGAGCACCGGGGTGAGGTCGGCGCCGCCCCCGAACCACGCCTTCGTGGTCACCACGAAGCGCGTGTTCATGTGCACCGTCGGCACGTGCGGGTTCCAGGGATGGACGATGAGGGAGATGCCGGTGGCGAAGAAGCGCGGATCCTCGGCCGCGCCCGGCATCTGCGCCCGGAACTCGGGGGCGAACTCCCCGTGCACGGTGGAGATGTGGACGCCCGCCTTCTCGAAGACGCGCCCCTTCAGCATGGCCATGACGCCGCCGCCGCCCGGCGCGCCGGTATGGTCGGTGCGCTGCCACGGGGTCTTCACGAAACGCTGCGGCTCGGTCGGCGCGTCCGGATGGAACGGCCCCGCGGCCTCGGCCTCGATGGCCTCGAGCGCGGCGGTGATGCGGTCGCGCAGGGTGGAGAACCACGCGCCCGCCTCCGCCTTCAGCGCGGCGATGTCGGCCTCGGGGGGGAGGGGATGGGGCATGTCGGGCCGCGTCATGATCCGAGGCTTTCCCATCCCGCCGCCCGAGCGTCAATGCGGTGGATCGGGCGGCAGGCTCACGCCTTGGCGGCGATGGCCTCGACCTCGACGAGGTAGCCGTGGTTGAGGGCTGCCACCGGCACCACCGTGCGGGCGGGCTTCGCGTCCCCGAACACCTCGGCATAGACCCGGTTGAACACCGGCCAGTTCTCGACGCCGACGATGTAGGCGGTGGCGCGCACGACCCGGTCCGGCCCGCAGCCGGCCTCGGCGAGGATGGCGAGGAGGTTGGCGAGCACCTGCCTTGCCTGCGCCTCGAAGGGCTCTCCGGAGGTGTGCGTGCCGTCGGTCCGCGGCCCGAGCTGGCCGGAGACGAAGACGAGGTCGCGCCAGGCGGTGGCGTGGGAATAATGGCCGGCCGGCGTCGGCACCTGCGGGCTCGTGATGCGCGTGATCGGGTCCATGCTCTCTCCTGCGGTCCGTCGATGCCTACCAGCCGTTGATGCGGGGCCAGACGGCACGCACGCGGCCGTCCCCGCCGAGGACGTGGTAACGGTCGTGCTGCGCCCCCGTGGCGCAGGCGTGGTTGGGCAGGATGCGCAGGCGCGCGCCCACGGGGAGATCGGGCAGGGCCGCCCCCGAGCCGCGGCGGAGCGCCACGATGCCGTGCTCCTGGTTGGCGTCCGCCACGATCAGGTCGGGATAGGGAGTGCCGGCGAGGTCGCAGGCCACGCCGTAGCCCTGGTCGACCCGCTGGCGCGCCGTGCCGCGGTCCCGCGAGAGCGCCATCCAGCCGGCATCGGTGACGATCCAGCCCTTGGCCCGCTGGTGGCCGATCACCGTGGCGAGCACCGACACGGCGATGTCCTCCTGCGCCACCGAGCCCACGCCGGCCTGGAACAGGTCGCCGAACATGAACACGCCCGCCCGCATCTCGGTGATGCCGGAGAGGTCGCGGGCGAAGCGCGCGGTGGGCGTCGAGCCGACGCTGACCACGGGGCAGGGGAGGCCCGCCTCCCGCAGGATCCCGGCCGCGCGGACGCCCGCGTCCCGCTCCGCCTGGGCCGCGGCGATGAGCGCGCCGGGCTCGCTCAGGGCGTAGCTGTCGCCCGCGTGCAGCAGCACGCCGCGCAAGGCGGCGCCGCCCTCGGCGAGGCAGCGCCCGAGGGCCACGAGCGTGTCGGCATCGTCCGGAGACACGCCGGAGCGGTGCCCGTCCGCGTCGACCTCGATGAGGGCGGGGAGGGGATCGCCCGCGGCCCGGGCGGCCTCGGCCACGGCCCGCGCCTGCTCCAGGCTGTCGAGGACCACCGCGAGGTCGGCCCCGCCCGCGCGGATCGCCAGCACCCGCGGGAGCTTGGCGGGCGCGATGCCCACCGCGTAGAGGATGTCGCGCACGCCTCCGGCCGCGAAATACTCGGCCTCCCGCAGGGTCGAGACCGTGGCGGGCCCCGCCGGATCCGCCAGGGCGATGCGGGCGACATCCAGGGACTTGGCGGTCTTCAGGTGGGGCCGCAGGGCGACGCCGAGGCGGTCGAGATGGGCCCGCATCCGCGCGACGTTGGCCCGCAGGCGGCCCTCGTCGAGGAGGAGGCACGGGGTCTGAAGGCGCCCGTCCGCGAGGTCCATGCCCGTCGCCTCGACCATCGCCGTCCTCCCGCATCCGCTCCGGGACACCCGATACGCGTCCCGGGGATGCCGCGCCAGGGCGGGCCGTTAAGATGAGCCGGCAAACGCTCTGTGCTGCAGCGCACGTGCCGCCGGGATGCGGCGCACCATATCCGTCTCGTGCAAGAACAGGCCGGATGCTCCTAATCGAACCGAAGCATTCGATTGCTGCATCCGGCCACAACAACAGAACGAGAGATCCGATGAAGACCCGCTTTGCTATCGCTGCCCTCGCCGCCGTCATGAGCTTGAGCGCGCCTGCCGCGTTCGCCCAGGCCGGCAACTGGCCGCACCCCTCCCGCGCGCCCGTGACGGCCTACGACGACATCACCACGGGCTCGATCGTGGTCGTCCCCCGCGCCGACCGCTGGAACGCCGTCGATTCCGCCAAGGCCGGCAACGCCAACCAGCAGGAGCGCCTCGTGCCGCAATACGGCCAGACCTCCGGCGGCCCGGCCTTCTGAGCCGGGCGCTCGATCGCTGCGGCCCGCCGGAACGTCGGCGGAGCCTGAACGGGCGGGCGGGGCACGGAGCCCCGCCCGCTTCTGTTTTGCCCCCTTCCTGTCAGCCCGGTCCCTTTGTCCCCGGCTGAATGCGAAATGCGGTGGACGCCGGCCGCACTTCGGGCGATAGCTTGCCGCCAATTGCATGGGAGGGTTGCGTTTGGCTCAGGACGTCATCCTGGCGACGAGCGGCTTGACGAAGGAATTCAAGGGGTTCCGCGCGGTCAGCGACGTGACCCTCGAAGTCGTTCGCGGCACGATCCACGCGCTGATCGGCCCCAACGGGGCCGGCAAGACCACCTGCTTCAACCTGCTCACCAAGTTCCTCCAGCCCAGTGCCGGCTCGATCCGCTACAAGGACCGCGACATCACCGGCATGAAGCCCGCGGACGTGGCCCGGCTCGGGCTGGTGCGCTCCTTCCAGATCTCCGCCGTGTTCCCGCACCTCACGGTGCTGGAGAACGTGCGCATCGCCCTCCAGCGCAGGCGCCGGGGCGATTCCTTCGACTTCTGGCGCAACGAGCGGGTGCTGCGGGCGCTCGACGCCGAGGCCCTCGAACTCGTGGAGGCGGTGGGCCTCTCGTCCTTCGCCGACCATCAGGCAGTGGAGCTCTCCTACGGCCGCAAGCGGGCGCTGGAGATCGCCACCACGCTGGCCCTCGACCCCGAGATGCTGCTCCTCGACGAGCCGATGGCCGGTATGGGGCACGAGGACGTGGACCGCACCGCGGCGCTCATCCGGCGCGTCTCGAAGGACCGCACCATCCTGATGGTGGAGCACAACCTCTCCGTCGTGGCCTCGCTCTCCGACCGCATCACCGTGCTCGCGCGGGGGCAGGTGCTGGCGGAGGGCGACTACGCCACCGTGTCGAAGGATCCCCGCGTGGTCGAAGCGTATATCGGGTCCGGTCATGGCTGAGGCGTCACGCGCGTTCGATCCCGCCCCCGCGGGGGCGCCGCTCCTGGCGGTGCGCGGCCTGGAGGGCTGGTACGGCGAGAGCCACGTGCTCCACGGCATCGACATCGACGTCCGCAAGGGCGAGGTGGTGACGCTGCTCGGGCGCAACGGCGCGGGCAAGACCACGACGCTGCGGGCGATCATCGGCATCCTGAGCAAGCGCACGGGCTCGATCACCTACGAGGGCGTCGAGACGATCCGGATGGCCTCCCGCGGGATCGCGCGGCTCGGGCTCGGCTACGTGCCGGAGGAGCGCGGCATCTTCTCGAGCCTCACGGTCCACGAGAACCTGATGCTGCCGCCGCGGGTGAAGCCCGGCGGCATGAGCGTGGCCGAGATCCACGCGCTCTTCCCCAACCTGAAGGAGCGGGCCGGGAGCCAGGGCACCAAGCTGTCGGGCGGCGAGCAGCAGATGCTCGCCATCGGCCGCATCCTGAGGACGGGCGCCAAGCTGATCCTCCTCGACGAGCCGACCGAGGGGCTCGCCCCGGTGATCGTGCAGCAGATCGGCCGCACCATCCTCAAGCTGAAGAGCGAGGGCTACACCATCGTGCTGGTGGAGCAGAACTTCCGCTTCGCGCAGACGCTGGCCGACCGGCACTACGTGGTCGAGCAGGGCCGCGTCGTGGACATGATCGAGAACAGCCAGCTCGACGCCAACATCGACAAGCTGCACGCCTATCTCGGCGTGTGATCCGGAAGCCTTGCGAAGGGTGCGGTCCGACGCCCCCCGCGGGGCGGACGAACCGGGCCGGTGCCCAGACGGGCGGATGCCAAGAGAGGACTAGGACAGATGCTGCGATCCCTGCTGCTCGCCACCGCGCTCTGCGCCCTGACCACCGCCGGCGCCCTCGCGCAGACGGCCGTGAAGATCGGCGTGCTGGGCGACCGCTCCGGCGTCTATTCCGACATCAGCGGCGAGGGCTCGGTGGTGGCCGCGCGCATGGCGGTGGAGGACTTCGCCAAGATCGACCCGAGCGTGAAGGCGGAGATCATCTCCGCCGACCACCAGAACAAGCCCGATGTCGGCGCGGCGCTCGCCCGGCAATGGTACGACCGCGACAACGTCGACATGGTCATCGACGGCGTCACCTCCTCCGTGGCGCTCGCCATCAACCAAGTGACGCGCGAGAAGAACAAGGCCTTCATCGACACGGGCGCGGGCACCGCCGACCTCACCGGCTCGCAGTGCACCCCCAACACCGTGCACTGGGTCTACGACACGGTGGCGCTCGCCAACGGCACCGGCGGCGCCATGGTGAAGCGCGGCGGCGACACGTGGTTCTTCCTCACCGCCGACTACGTGTTCGGCCAGACCCTCCAGCGCGACACCACCGCCGTCGTCACCAAGAACGGCGGCAAGGTGGTCGGCTCGGTCAAGACGCCGTTCCCCACCGCCGACTTCTCCTCCTTCCTGCTCCAGGCTCAAGGGTCGGGCGCCAAGGTGATCGGGCTGGCGAACGCCGGCGGCGACACCATCAACGCCATCAAGCAGGCCGGCGAGTTCGGCATCACCGAGGGCGGGCAGGCGCTGGCCGGCCTCCTCGTCTTCTCCTCCGACGTCTACTCGCTCGGCACCAAGGTGGCCCAGGGCCTCGTGCTCACCGAGCCCTTCTACTGGGACCTGAACGACGGCACCCGCGCCTTCTCGGAGCGCTTCGCCAAGCAGATGAACGGCCGCAAGCCCACCGCCAACCACGCGGGCGTCTATGCCGGCACCCTGCACTACCTGAAGGCCGCCGCCGCCCTGAAGGACGTGAAGGACGGCGCCAAGACGGTGGCCAAGATGAAGGAGATCCCCACCGACGATCCGCTCTTCGGCAAGGGCGTGATCCGCGTGGACGGGCGCAAGATCCACGACATGTACCTGTTCGAGGTGAAGAAGCCCGCCGAGTCGAAGGACCCGTGGGACCTCTACAAGACGCTGGCCACCATCCCCGGCAACGAGGTCTTCCGCCCGCTCAACGAGGGCGGCTGCCCCCTGGTGAAGGGCTGACGCTGCGTTTCCCTCCCCCTTGCGGGGAGGGGTTCAGGGGTGGGGGTGGTGCAGGAGGCGCCGCCCGCGATCCATCCGGCACCACCCCCACCTCCGGCTCCTCCCCGCAAGGGGGAGGAGGGCTGACGGCGAGACGGGACCCATGACCACGATCTTCGGCGTGCCGACCCAGGCCCTGTTCGGGCAGCTCCTGCTCGGTCTGATCAACGGCTCGTTCTACGCGATCCTGTCGCTCGGGCTGGCGATCATCTTCGGGCTCCTGAACATCATCAACTTCGCCCACGGGGCGCTGTACATGATGGGCGCCTTCGTGGCCTGGATGCTGCTCACCTATCTCGGGCTGGGCTACTGGTGGGCGCTCGGCCTCGCGCCCCTCGTCGTCGGCCTGTTCGGCATCCTGCTGGAGCGCTTCCTGATCGCCCGGCTGTACAAGCTCGACCACCTCTACGGCCTGCTCCTCACCTTCGGTCTGGCGCTCATCATCCAGGGCCTGTTCCGCAACCAGTACGGCGTCTCGGGGCTCCCCTACGCCATTCCCTCCGAACTCTCCGGCGGCCAGCGCCTGCCCTTCATGTTCCTGCCGAACTACCGGGCCTGGGTGGTGGTGGCCTCGCTCACCGTGTGCCTCGCCACCTGGCTCGTCATCGAGAAGACCAAGCTCGGCGCGTATCTCCGCGCCGCCACCGAGAACCCGACCCTTGTCCAGGCCTTCGGCGTGAACGTGCCGCTGTTCCTGACGCTGACCTACGGGTTCGGCGTGGCGCTTGCAGGGTTCGCCGGCGTGCTCGCCGCGCCGATCTACTCGGTCAACCCGAACATGGGCGCCGACATCATCATCGTGGTCTTCGCCGTGGTCGTCATCGGCGGCATGGGCTCGATCCTGGGCTCGGTCATCACCGGCTTCGCGCTGGGGCTGGTGGAGGGCCTGACCAAGGTGTTCTATCCGGAAGCCTCGGCGACGGTGATCTTCGTCATCATGGTGCTGGTGCTGCTCGTGAAGCCCGCCGGCCTGTTCGGCCGCACGGCCTGATCCCCGGTCCGAGGAAACCTGACCATGGCCGACACCGCCGCCCTCGACGCCGCCCCGATCGCCGCTGCCCGGCCCGTCTCCCGGGACGACAAGGCGCTCCACCGCAAGGTCTTCGCGGGGCTCGCGCTCGCGCTCGTGCTGGCGCCGCTGGTGCTCTACCCCGTCTTCCTGATGAAGGTGCTGTGCTTCGCGCTGTTCGCGCTGGCCTTCAACCTGCTGCTCGGCTACGGCGGCCTGCTCTCCTTCGGGCACGCCGCCTATTTCGGCATGGCGAGCTACGTCTGCGCTTACAGTGCCAAGGTCTGGGGCCTGACCCCGGAACTGGCGATCCTCACCGGCACCGCCACGGCGGCCATCCTCGGCCTCGTGTTCGGGGCGCTGGCGATCCGGCGGCAGGGCATCTACTTCTCGATGATCACCCTGGCGCTCGCGCAGATGGTGTTCTTCTTCTCCCTGCAGGCGAAGTTCACCGGCGGCGAGGACGGCATCCAGGCGGTGCCGCGGGGCAGCCTGTTCGGCGCGATCAGCCTCGAGGACGACCGGGTGCTCTACGCCCTGGTGGCGCTGATCTTCTTCGGCGGGATGCTGCTGATCTACCGCATCATCCACTCGCCCTTCGGGCAGGTGCTGAAGGCGATCCGCGACAACGAGCCCCGCGCGGTCTCCCTCGGCTACCGGGTCAACCAGTACAAGCTCGCCGTCTTCGTGCTCTCGGCGACGCTCGCGGGCGCCGCCGGGGCCACCAAGGCGCTGGTCTTCCAGCTCGCCTCCCTCACCGACGTGCACTGGTCCATGTCGGGCGAGGTGGTGCTGATGACGCTGGTGGGCGGCATGGGCACGGTGTTCGGCCCGATCGCGGGCGCGCTGGTGATCATCACCATGGAGACCTACCTCGCCCAGTTCGGTGCCTGGGTGACGGTGATCCAGGGCGCGGTCTTCGTGCTCTGCGTGCTCTTGTTCCGCGAGGGCATCGTCGGCCTGTTCGCGCGGATCCTGAAGAAGCCGCTCTGAGCCTCCGCGACCACGGGCCGATGACCCTCGTCTTCAACGAGCGGACGAAGCTCCTCGCCACCGCGCTCAACACCGCGGCGACCTCGTGCGTCACGATCGGCATCGCCACGCCGATCGCGGGCTACATCTACGACGTCGGCAACATGCAGGCGACGCTCCGACCCGGCCTGTTGCTGCTCGCAGCACTCGGTTGGCTTTCGGCGGCGGTCCTCCTACATTTGATCGCACGGTGGGTTCTCGGGAGCCTCAAGCCATGAACGAGACCGCGATCGTCGCCTTCGTCATCATGCCGATCGTCGTCGTCCTCCTGGGATTGGGAGCGGCACTCCTGCACGAGCGCGAAGCGCGTCGCCTCGACCGGGAGAACAAGGCCGCCGACCGCGGCTGAAGCGGGCACCCGTGCAGATCCAAGACCGCGTCTTCCTCGTCACCGGCGGCGCCTCGGGCCTCGGCCGGGCCGTGGCCGAGCATCTCCTCGGCGCGGGCGGGCGCGTCGTCGTCGCCGACATCGCGGAATCGGGGGCCGAGACCGCCGCGGCCCTCGGCTGCCGCTTCGTGCGCACCGACGTCGCCGACGAGGCCGATGGCCGGGCCGCGGTGGCCGAAGCCCTCGACGCCCACGGCCGTCTCGACGGGCTCGTGAACTGCGCCGGCATCGTCACGGGTGCGCGGGTCCTCGGCCGCGCCGGCCCGCACGACCTCGACAGCTTCGCCCGGACCGTCCGGGTCAACCTCGTCGGCACCTTCAACATGATCCGCCTCGCCGCCGGGGCGATCGCGGCGCACGCCCCGGATGCGGAGGGCCAGCGCGGCGTCATCGTCAGCACCAGTTCCATCGCCGCCTTCGACGGGCAGGTGGGACAGGCGGCCTACGCCGCCTCGAAGGGCGGCGTGGCGAGCCTCACCCTGCCGCTCGCCCGCGACCTGGCGAGCCACGGCATCCGCGTGGTCGCGGTGGCGCCCGGCATCTTCGAGACGCCGATGATGGCGGGGCTACCCCCCGAGGTTCAGGAGGCGCTCGGCCACTCCGTGCCCTTCCCGCCCCGCCTCGGGCGCCCGGCGGAGTTCGCGCGCCTCGTCGCCCACGTCATCGAGAACGACATGCTCAACGGCGAGGTCATCCGCCTCGACGGGGCGCTGCGCATGGCGCCGCGCTGAGCGGCGTAGCGCGTCAGGAGGACAGCCGATGCAGGATCCCGTCGTCATCGTCGGCGCGGCGCGCACCCCCGTCGGCGCGCTCCAGGGCGACTTCGCGGACCTGGCCGCCCCGGATCTCGGCGCGGCGGCGATCCGCGCCGCGGTGGCGCGGGCCGGGATCGCGCCGGAGGCGGTGGAGGACGTCGTGTTCGGCTGCGTCCTGCCCGCGGGGCAGGGCCAGGCCCCGGCCCGGCAGGCCGCCCTCAAGGCCGGGCTGCCGCAGGGCGCCGGCGCCACCACCGTCAACAAGATGTGCGGCTCGGGCATGAAGGCGGTGATGCTCGCCCATGACGGCCTCGCGCTGGGCCACGCCGCGGTGGCGGTGGCGGGCGGCATGGAGAGCATGACCAACGCCCCCTACCTCCTCGACCGGGCGCGCGCCGGCTACCGCATGGGCCACGGGCAGGTGCGCGACCACATGTTCCTCGACGGTCTGGAGGACGCCTACGAGCGCGGCCGGCTGATGGGCACCTTCGCCGAGGATTGCGCCGGCGCCTACGGCTTCACGCGGCAGGCGCAGGACGCCTACGCGCTGGCCTCCCTCGCCCGGGCCCGGGCCGCCGCCGCGGGCGGGCGCTTCTCCGCCGAGATCGTCCCCGTCGCCGTGCGGGCGGGCCGCGCCGAGCGGGTGGTCGAGGCCGACGAGCAGCCGGGCCGGGCCCGGCCCGACAAGATCCCCGACCTGCGCCCCGCCTTCCGCGAGGGCGGCACGGTGACCGCGGCCAACTCGTCCTCGATCTCCGACGGGGCGGCGGCCCTGGTGCTGATGCGCCTGTCCGAGGCCGAGGGGCGGGGCTTGCGGCCGCTCGCGGCGATCCGCGGCCACGCCACCCACGCCCAGGCACCGAACCTGTTCACCACCGCCCCCGTCGGCGCGATCCGCAGGCTCCTCGACCGCACCGGCTGGGCGACGGGCGCGGTCGACCTCTACGAGATCAACGAGGCCTTCGCGGTCGTCGCCATGGCGGCGATGCGCGACCTCGACCTCGATCACGACCGGGTGAACGTGCACGGGGGCGCCTGCGCCCTCGGCCACCCGATCGGCGCGTCGGGGGCGCGCATCCTCGTCACCCTCCTCGCCGCCCTGGAGAGCCACGGCCTGCGCCGCGGCGTCGCGGCCCTGTGCATCGGCGGCGGCGAGGCCACCGCGGTCGCCATCGAGCGGCTGGATTGATTCCGCCGCGGGCCGCAAGACGTGGACGGCGCCCAACTCAGATCAGGCCCTGTGGTTCCCAGACCACGCGAAGATAAAAGCGCGCCGCCCGCAATGGTCGGGCCGCCGAGGACCGGGAAATCCGCGGGCCGGTGAGATTTCGTTAACCATCTCGTCGCAGGCTCGTCGCATCCCGTCACACAGGTGCCAGACCGATGAAGGCCCCGCCGCTCAGCGTCGACGATCCGGCGCAGGATTGCCCCGTCCCCCTCGAGACCCTGAGCCGCCTCGGCCGCACCCCGCCGGACGCGATCCCGGAGATGGTCGCGGGCATCCCCGAGGCGGTGCGGGCGCGGCTCGCCGTCTATCTCTACGGGCGCAGCCACACCTACGAACTCGGAATCCGCATCGCCGCGACCTGCGAGGGCAACGCCCTGCGCCGCGCGGCCGGCCTCGTCGGCAGCACCCTCTACGGCCTGTCGCGCCAGCCCTACGCCGCGCCGAGCTACGGCAGCGCGCGGACGGGGGGCGGCACCCGGATCAGCCTCGCCGGACCGCGCCTCGCGCAGCGCGGCTGACCGTCCGGTGAGCCGGCCGGGTCATCCCCGGCCGGCCGCGCGGCGGCCATGGCTGGCCGGGCCGGGGATCGCTATATCTCGTCGGCCCATGAGCCGCCCATGACCCGTGCCCGCCCCCCGGTCCGCCGCCTCGACCCCGTTCTCGTCGACCGCATCGCGGCGGGCGAGGTGGTGGAGCGCCCGGCCTCCGCCGTGAAGGAACTCGTCGAGAACGCCATCGATGCGGGGGCGCGGGCGATCGAGGTCACCATTGCGGGCGGCGGGCGCCAGCTGATCCGCGTGGTCGACGACGGCGCCGGGATGGGTCCGGAGGATCTGGCGCTGGCGGTGGAGCGCCACGCCACCTCGAAACTGCCCGAGGGCGATCTCGGCCGCATCGACACCCTGGGCTTCCGCGGCGAGGCGCTGCCCTCCATCGGCGCGGTGGCGCGCCTCGCCATCACCTCGCGCCCGGCCGACGCCGCGCAGGGGGCGAGCCTCACCGTCGATGCCGGCCTGAAGGGCGCGGTGCGCCCGGCGCCCGCCCAGCGCGGCACGCGCATCGAGGTGACGGAGCTGTTCGCGGCGACGCCCGCGCGGCTGAAGTTCCTCAAATCCGACCGGGCCGAGACCGCGGCGGTCTCCGAGGTCGTCCGGCGCCTCGCCGTCGCCCATGCCGGCATCCGCTTCACCCTGCGCACGGAGAGCGGAGCGCCCCTGGTGCTGCCCGCCGAGGAGGGCGACGCGGAGGCCGCCCGCCTGCGCCGCCTCGCCGGGGTGCTCGGGCCGGATTTCGCCGCCAACGCCCTGCCCGTCGACCTCACCCGCGAGGGCATCGCCATCACCGGCCATGCCGGGCTGCCGACCTTCAACCGGGGGGCGCAAGGGCACATCCACCTCACCGTGAACGGGCGGCCGGTGCGCGACCGTCTTCTCATGGGCGCCGTGCGCGGGGCCTACGCCGACACCCTGGCCTCGGACCGGCACCCCGTGCTCGGCCTGTTCCTCGCCTGCGACCCGGCGCTGGTCGACGTGAACGTGCATCCGGCCAAGACCGAGGTCCGCTTCCGGGAGCCGGGGCTGGTGCGGGCGCTGGTGGTCAGCGCGATCCACGAGGCCCTGCGCCGGGGCGGCGCGCGGGCCGCCACCACCGGCGCCGCCCGCGCCCTGGAGGCCCTGCGGCCCGCCGCGGCCCCCGTGCCCCTGCGCAGCTATTCCGGCGCGAGCGCGCCGGGCCTGTTCCGGCCCGAGCGCGGACCCGCGCCCGCGCGCCTGCCCTCCTTCGGCGCCCCCGCCGGCCACGGCGGAGGCCAGGGCGCCCTCGGCCTCGACAAACCGCCCCCCGCCCACGGCCCCGGCGGCTTCGGCGAAGCGGCGCAGACCGCCCTCGCGACGGAGGAGGCAGGCGCGGCCCCGCCCCAGGCGCGCACCTTCGCGGCGGAGGGGGAGGACGCCCTCGATTTCCCCCTCGGCGCCGCCCGCGCCCAGTTCCACGAGACCTACATCCTCGCCCAGACGCGGGACGGCATCGTCATCGTGGACCAGCACGCCGCCCACGAGCGCCTCGTCTACGAGCGGCTGAAGCGGGAGCGCGCGGCGGGGGGCATCCTGCGCCAGGGGCTCCTCATCCCCGAGGTGATCGAACTGCCCCCCGACGACGCCGCCCGGCTCGCCGCCGCGGCCCCGGATCTCGACCGGCTCGGCCTCGGCCTCGAAGCCTTCGGCCCCGGTGCCGTGCTGGTGCGCGAGGTGCCGAGCGCTCTCCGGAGCGCGTCGGTGCGCGCCCTGGTCGCCGACATCCTCGACGCCCTGGAGGCGAGCGGCGTCGAGGAGGGCGCGGCGGCGGCCGGCGAGGGCGGGCCCCTCGGGCGCCGCCTCGACGCGATCCTCTCGCGCATGAGTTGCCACGGCTCGATCCGGGCCGGGCGGCGCCTGCACCCGCAGGAGATGAACGCCCTCCTGCGCGAGATGGAGGCCACCGAGAATTCCGGGCAGTGCAACCACGGCCGCCCGACCTCCATCGCGCTGGCGCTCCACGACATCGAGCGCCTGTTCGGCCGGCGCTGACCCTAGAGCACGATGCTTTTTCACGGAACCGGCAGCATGCTCTATCTCTTTGTAGTCGCACGATGATTTCGGAAAACCGGATTCCACTTTTCCGCATCGTGCTCTAGTGTTCTGTCCCGCGGGGAGCGGGGACCGATCCGGAGGCCCGCGATGCTCGGAAATCTGCTCGCCGACCTGCCGGAGGCCGGCGCGGAGGAGGTCTTCACGCGCATCCTGCGGGCGCCGGGTCTCGTCGTCGAGCGCATCGTCTCGACGGGCCAGGCGAGCCCGCCGGGCTTCTTCTACGACCAGCCGCAGGACGAGTGGGTGCTGGTGCTCGCAGGCCATGCCGCCCTGCTCTTCGCTGACGAGGCCGAACCGCGCCGCCTCGGACCGGGGGACCACCTGCTGATCCCGGCCCGGCGGCGCCACCGCGTCGAGGGCACCGACCGCGATCCGCCCACGATCTGGCTCGCCCTGCATTTCGGCCCCGGCCTTCCGGAGGCTCCGTAGAGGATGCGGAGAAGCGAGGTCCGGCCATCGTCCCGAGGACCGCGCCCGGGACGATCGCCCGACGGCGGGGGAGCCGACCGGGCCTCAGAAGCGCTCCAGCCACGGGCGCAGGGCGACCTCCGAGGTCCAGGCGCTGCGGTCCTGGGCCAGCACGGCGCGGTAGGCGCGGGCGATCGCCTCCGGGTCGAGGTGGCTGTCGGGGGCGTCGGCGGGCTCGGTGGCCCGGTCCGGGTTCCGGATGGCGCCGTCGATGATGAAATGCGCCACGTGGATGCCCTTGGGGTGCAGTTCGCGGGCGAGGCTCTCGGCGAGGCCGCGCAGGGCGAACTTCGCCATCGCGAAGGGGCTGGAGCCGGCGAACCCCTTAACGCTGGCCGAGGCGCCGGTGAACAGGATCGCCCCGTGGCGGGCGGGCAGCATGCGCCGGGCCGCCGCCTGCGCCACCAGGAAGCCGCCATAGGCCCCGACGCGCAGGGCCTCCGCGACGGCGGCGGGATCGAGGTCCGCGATGCCCCCGCGCAGGCGCAGGCCCGCGTTGTAGACCACGAGATCGGGCGGGCCGCCGAGGGCGGGCTCCATGGCGGCGAACAGGGATTCCACCGAGGCCATGGCGCCCGCGTCGCAGGCATGGGTCGCCGCACCGATGGTCCGCGCCAGGGGATCGAGCTTGGCCACGTCGCGGGCGGCGAGCCCGACCCTTACGCCGTCCGCGGCGAGCTGGCGGGCGAGCGCGGCGCTGAGGCCGGAGCCCGCCCCGACGACGAGGGCGCGCTGGTAGAGGGGGGCCATGGACGATCTCCGGGCCGCGGGCGTCGCGGCGCGCCCGCACGGCATCGCGGGTGAGGTGCGCCTCGGGCCGGGAAAGTCGAGGGGCGCGCGTCCGGGGCGCTCGCCGCGCGAGCCCGGGATGACGGGGCGGGCTTGTCCCGAAGCGACCAACCGGAGCCCGTATCAGTCGCGCCGCTCGGCGAAGAAGTCCCGCAGGAGCGCCGCCGCCTCCGCCTCGCGGAAGCCGCCATAGACGTCGGGGGCGTGGTGGCAGGTCGTCTGGTTGAAGACCCGCGGCCCGTGCTCGACCCCGCCGCCCTTCGGGTCGAAGGCCCCGAAATACAGGCGGCGGATGCGCGCGAAGCCGATCGCGCCCGCGCACATCGGGCAGGGCTCCAGGGTCACGTAGAGGTCGCAGCCGGGCAGGCGGTCGGAGCCCAGAGCGGCGCAGGCCATCCGGATCGCCAGGATCTCCGCGTGGGCGGTGGGGTCGCTCAGCGCGCGGGGGCGGTTATGCGCCACCGCCAGCACCCGGCCGTCGCGCACGAGGGCGGCGCCCACCGGCACCTCGCCGGCGGCCCCCGCCCGGCGCGCCGCGGCGAAGGCGAGATCGAACGGGTCTCCCGCATCGGGGCCCGGGGCCGGCGGGACAGGATCTGGCATCGCGCGCCCTCCTCGAGACCTCTGTCCTGACGCGGCCCCACGGGCCGAACCGGCATCCGTCCGCGGGCAGCGCTCCGGCCGACCCGCCGGCCCGGAACCTCCGCAGGGGGGCAACCGTTCTGATCCGCAGAGCGGCTTGACCGCATAGGAACAGAGGAGACAGCCATGAGCAGCACCACCGACAAGATCAAGGGCGCCGTCAACGAGGCCGTCGGCAATGCCAAGCAGGGCATCGGCAACATGACCGACAACGAGAAGCTGAAGGCCGAGGGCAAGGCCCAGGAGGCCAAGGGCGAGGCGCAGCGCGGCGTCGGCAACGCCAAGCAGGCGGTGAACGACACGGTCGGCACCAAGCTCTGAGACGCGCGCCGGGCGGGGGCGACCCCGCCCGCCCACGGACCGGGTCCCGCCCACGGACCGAGATAGACCACACTCAGACAGGCATTTCGGAGGTTTCCATGATCGGTTGGGCCGTTACCTTCCTCGTCGTCGCCCTGGTGGCGGCTCTGCTCGGGTTCGGCGGCATCGCCGGCACGGCCATGGAAGCCGCCAAGATCGTGTTCTTCGTCGCGATCGCCCTGTTCCTGATCTCCGCCGTCTTCGGCGTGATGCGCGGACGCGCCCCGCGGCTCTGACGCACCCTGCGGCTCCCACGCGCGCGAGCCCTCGCCCCTGACGGGTGAGGGGGGCGGCCACCGGGCATCGGCCCGAGACCCGGCCGCCGGGCCCCTCAAGCGAGACGACGCCAGAACGGCAGGCCCGCGCACCGCCCCGGATCCGACATCCGGGGCGGTGCGCGGGCCGCCGCCTTTTCACGGCTCACCGGACCCGTGCATGCGGCGGCCGGAGGCGCTATCAGCGGTCCATGAGCGTCGAGACGTGGTGGCTGTTCCTCTGTGCGGTGTTCCTGCTCAGCGGCACGCCCGGACCCAACATGCTGCACGTGATGACCCGCAGCGTCCGCTTCGGCCCGGGGCACGGGGCGGCGGCGGCCGCGGGCTGCCTGTGCGCCCTGCTCCTCGTCCTCACGGGTGCCGCGGCGGGCCTCAGCGCGGCGCTCGCCGCCTCGCCGGTCCTGTTCGAGATCCTGCGCTACCTGGGCGTCGCCTACCTGATCCATCTCGGCATCCGCTGCTGGCGCGGGGGCGACGGGGCGGCCCCTCCCGATGGCGGCCCGCGCCGCGCGCCCGCGCGCGGCGCCCTGTTCCGCGGCGGCCTGCTCGTGGGCCTCAGCAATCCGAAGCTCCTGATGTTCACGGCGGCCTTCCTGCCGCAATTCGTCGATCCGGCCCGCGCGCAGGTCCCGCAATTCGCCGTGCTCGTCGCGACCTTCGTGACCGTCGAGGCGTTCTGGTTCTGCGTCTACGGCATCGGCGGCGGGCGCCTCGCGCGCCTGCTCACCCGGCCCCGGGCCCGGCGCCTGTTCGACCGCGCCACGGGGGCTATCTTCCTCGGCTTCGGGGCGGCCCTCCTCGGCACACGGCACTGAGGACGCCCGGCCGGACCCGCGCGCGGAACGCCTCGCGCGGCGAAGCCGGCTCTGTTATGGGCTTGGCCCATGAGCGACAATTCGACAGATGACGGCCGCACGGGGCCGGAGGCCGCCCCCTGGACGCCCGCCACCGACGCGCGGCGCGAGCAGCCGGCGGATGCCGGCGGCGGGGCCGCGCGGCCGCGCAAGGCGCCGGCGAAGCGGGAGCGCGCGGCGGGGCCGTCCGGCGAGGCCCCCCTGCGGCGGCCGGCGCGGGCCAAGGGGGCGGAGACTGCGGCGGCGGAGACCGCGGCCGCGGAGACCGACCGGACCGACGCGGACGCCGAAGCCGGCGCCGCCGCGAGCGAGGCCGCGCCGGAGGGCGAGCGCATCGCCAAGGCGATCGCCCGGGCCGGGCTCGCCTCGCGGCGGGACGCGGAGGCGCTGATCGCCGCCGGCCGCGTGAGCCTGAACGGGCAGGTGCTCGATTCGCCCGCCGTGAACGTCACCGACGCCGACCGCATCACCGTGGACGGCGAGCCGCTGCCGGCCCGGGAGCGGACCCGCCTGTGGATCTTCCACAAGCCCCGCGGCCTCGTCACCACGGCGCGCGATCCGGAGGGGCGCACCACCGTGTTCGAGGCCCTGCCCGACGATCTGCCGCGGGTGGTGGCGGTGGGTCGGCTCGACATCAACACCGAGGGCCTGCTGCTCCTCACCAACGACGGCGGGCTCGCCAAGGTCATCGCCCATCCCGATACCGGCTGGCTGCGCCGCTACCGCGTGCGCGCCCACGGCGACACCGATCAGGCCGCCCTCGACCGGCTGTCCAAGGGCGTCACCATCGACGGGATGGAGTACGGCCCTGTCGAGGCCACCCTCGACCGGGTGCAGGGGGACAACCTCTGGCTGACGCTCGGGCTGCGCGAGGGCAAGAACCGCGAGGTCAAGCGCATCCTCGAGCATCTGGGTCTCTCCGTGAACCGGCTGATCCGGCTCTCCTTCGGGCCCTTCCAGCTCGGCGACCTCGAGGCCGGCCTCGTGGAGGAGGTCCGCACCAAGGTGCTGAAGGAGCAGCTCGGCAAGAACCTCGCCGATCAGGCCGGGGTCGACTTCGAGAGCCCGGTGCGCGAGCCCATCGCCCCCTTCGGCTCGCCGAAGGCCGCGGCGCGGACCGAGGCGCGCCCGTCCGACCGCCGCGGGGAGGATGCGGCTCCGCCGCGGGCACGGCGCGACTCCACCCCCCGCGGCGCGGAATCCCGCCCCGCCCGCCCGGCGACGCCCGAGCGGGTGCCGACCGGCGGCATGGGCGCCGGGCCGCGCCGCTCCGTCTGGCGCGCGGACGAGGACACGGCGGCGCCCCGCAAGTCCCGCCCCCCCCGGCGCGGGGCCGATCCCAAGGTCGAGCGCGAGGCGGAGGCCGCCGCCCGCGGCCGCCAGCGCGTCGGCGCGATCCGGAGCGGCGAGCGCCGGGTGCTGGTGGAGCGGCTGGGCCCGAGCCCCGAGACGCCGGTCGAGGCGGAGCCCAAGCCCCGCCGCCGCTACGCGCGCGACGACGCGCCGCCCCGCGAGGCCGCGCGCGCCCGCACCGACGGCGAGCGGGCGCCCCGGCGCGCCGGTGCGGACCGGCCGCGGCCGGAGGGCGGCCGGCCGCCCGCGCGCGATGGCGAGCCCGGCGCCCGCCGCCAGGGCGGATTCGGAGGCGCCCGCGCCGAGGGCGCGCCGAGCCGCGCGGGCGGGCGGCCCGGGGGCTTCAAGGACCGCGCGCGCGCCGAGGGCGGCGAGCGCGGGGCCCGCGCGCCCCGCGGCGAGGCGCGCGAGGGCGACGGGTTCAAGCCGCGGGGCGAGTTCAAGCCGCGCAGTGAATTCAAGCCGCGGGGCGAGGGCGCCCGGGCCGGCGGTCCGAAATCGGGCGCGCCCCGGGCGGGCGCCACCAAGTTCGGCGGTCCGAAATCCGGCGGCGCCAGACCCGCGGGTGCGGGCCGGGCGGGGGGAGCCGGGTTCGGCGGCGCGGGCAAGCCCGGCGGGCGCCCGGGACCGAAGGGCGCGCCGCGCCCCGGCGGGTCCGGCGGCCGGCCCGGCGGCGGCCGGCCCTCGCGCGGGCCCCGGTGAGGATCGTCGGCGGGGCGTGGCGCGGCCGGCGCCTCGCCACGCCGCGGACGGACGCGATCCGGCCGACCTCGGACCGCCTGCGCGAGGCGCTCTTCAACGTCCTCGCCCACGCCTATGACGATCCGGTGCCGGGCGCGCAGGTGCTCGACCTGTTCGCGGGCACCGGCGCGCTCAGCTTCGAGGCGCTCTCGCGCGGCGCCGCCTTCGCCCTGCTCGTGGACGAGGGCGCGGAGGCGCGCGCGGTGATCCGCGCCAATATCGAGAGCTTCGGGGCGGAGGGCAGCACCCGCCTGTTCCGCCGGGACGCCACCCGCCTCGGCCCCGCCGGGCCCGGCGCGCGGCACGGCCTCGTCTTCTGCGATCCGCCCTACGGGCGCGGCCTCGCCCCCGCGGCGCTCGCCAGCGCCGCCGCGGGGGGCTGGCTCGCCGAGGGCGCCCTCGCGGTGGTGGAGGAGGCGGAATCCGCCCCCGTGACCCTGCCCGCGGGCTTCACGGAGCTCGAACGGCGCGGCTACGGCGAGACCGCGGTGACGCTCGCCCGCTACGGAACCGGCTGACCCCGCCGGGCAGGGCGGCCGATCCGCGCGGAGGCCGCATCAGCCGGCGAGGAAATCCCGCAGGGCTCGGAGCGTCGCCTCCGGGTTCTCCTCGGGGAGGAAATGCCCGCCCTCGATCTCGACGCCCTCGGCGGCGGGCGCGAAGCTGCGCCGCCAGGCGGAGAGCGCCGTCTCGGACTTGCCCTTGTCGAGATAGGCCCGGCTCGCCAGCACCAGGACCGGCATGCCGAGGCTGCGCCGGGAGGCCATGTCGGCCTCGTCCGCCGCCCGGTCGGGGCCGCCGGGGCCGCCCGCCCGGTAATCCTCGCACATGGCGTGGATGCGCTCGGGCACGTTCCAGCCCTGCCGGTAGAGGGCGAGCGCCCGGCCGTCGAAGGCGGCGAGGTCCTTCGTCCCCGTCCAGTCCCGCATCAGCCCCTCGAAATACCCGTCCGGATCGCGGCGGATCGCCTGTTCCGGCTCGGGATGCGGCCCGGCCAGGAAGGACCAGTGCGGGTTGAGGCCGGCATGGGCGGCGATGCGCTCCCACTGGACGAAGGTCGGCACGATGTCGAGGAGCGCGAGGCGCGCCACCCGGCCGGGCTCGTCGAGGGCGAGGCGGTAGGCGACGCGGGCGCCGCGGTCGTGCCCGGCCAGGGCGAAATGCACGTGGCCCATGCGCTCCATCAGGGCGACGATCTCGCGGCCGACGGTGCGCTTGGCGTAGGCCTCGTGGGCGGGATCGCCCGCGGGCGCGGCCGACCAGCCGTAGCCCTTCAGGTCCAGGCAGATCACCCGGTGGTCGCGGGCGAGCGCGGGCGCCACCCGGTGCCACATGGCGTGCGTCTGCGGGAAGCCGTGGAGGAGAAGGAGCGGGGGCGCCTCGGCCGGCCCGCCGATCCGGGCGAAGGCCTTGCCCCAGGGCGCTTCGAGCCAGGCCGCCTCGAAACCGGGAAACAGATCCTCGCCCGCCATGACACGTTCCCCCGCAACGCCGGACAACGCGCGGGGAGCGGAGCGGGCTCCCGGCCCGCTCAGCCGATCTGGCTGAGCAGCGTGAAGGCGCCGAAGGCGAGGACGGAGAAGACGGCGACGGCGAGCAGGATCAGGGCCGCGCGGGATTCCCGCATCTCCGGTGACATCGGCATCTCCCGCTCCTCGCGAAACGGCCCAGCCTCGCACCGGGGGCGGCCGGTGTCGAGGCGGCCCGCGGAGTCTCCGCTGTCAGGCCGCGGAGGACTGATACGGGATACGGCCGATCATCCCGGTCCCGCGCGCATCCCCGCTCCCCGCTCGCGGGGCGAGAGGCCTCGCATGAGCCCGAGGTCATCGTGCCGGCAACGGCGTGACGGCGTGGGGAAGCGGCGTGACGGCTTCGAACGCCCGCCGTCCACGCGGGTCGGGGATCCCCCGTACCGCCATGTGCAGCAGCGCACAGATCGGGCCCGGGTTCAGAGCCTAGCTTGGCCGGTAGCCGCGCGCCTGCGCGGCGCTCATCCCCGGGTCACCACCATGAAAACGGATCTCCGCGCCCTCGGCCTCGGGCTCGCCGCCCTGCTCGTCCTGCCCGGCCTCGCCGAGGCCCGCGAGATGCGGGGGGTTAAGCCCGCGGCGAAGCCGCAGCCGCGCGCGGCGCTCGCCGCCTCCGAGGGGTTCCAGGCGCGCATGAGCCGGCTCGACGCCCTGATGGGCGGCCCCGGCCGCAACGCCGTTCCCCGCGCCCGCTCGGCCAACGCCGAGCGCTGAGGTCCGGCCGCCGGCCGTCCCGGCTCAGGCCAGGCCGCCCGCCTCCTCGATGAAGCGCGCCACCCGGTCGGCGCCGCCCCCCGTGCGCAGGGAGGCGAAGACGTAGGGCCGGGTCCCGCGCATGCGCTGCGTGTCGGATTCCATCACGCCGAGATCGGCGCCCACCAGGGGCGCGAGGTCGGTCTTGTTGACGATGAGCAGGTCCGAGCGGGTGATGCCGGGCCCCCCTTTGCGCGGGATCTTCTCGCCGCCCGCCACGTCGATGACGTAGAGGGTGATGTCGGCGAGTTCCGGCGAGAAGGTCGCCGCGAGATTGTCGCCGCCGGACTCGATGAGGACGAGGTCGAGATTCGGGAAGCGGCGGCGCATCTCGGCCACCGCCGCGAGGTTGATCGAGGCGTCCTCGCGGATCGCCGTGTGCGGGCAGCCGCCGGTCTCGACGCCCATGATGCGCTCCTCGGGCAGCGCGCCTGCCACGGTGAGGATGCGGGCATCCTCCTTCGTGTAGATGTCGTTGGTGATGGCGCAGATCTCGTAGCGGTCGCGGAACCGCTTGCAGAGCTGCTCCATCAGGGCCGTCTTGCCCGAGCCGACGGGGCCGCCGATGCCGACGCGCAGGGGGCCGTTCTGCGAAGCCATGGTGTCATCCTCGTCCTGAGGCCGCGAGCCGGGCGAGGACGTCGAGCGTCGCCAGGATCTCGTCGGCGTCGTTGTAGCAATGGGGCGAGAGCCGCAGGAGTGGCGGCAGGCCGCGCGCCGCCGCGTCGTAGGGGGCGGCGGCGGCCTCGGACAGGCCGGCGGCGATCCCCGCCTCTTTCAGGGCCGCCCGCAGCCGCGGGGCCTGCCAGCCCGCCAGCGTGCAGGTGACGAGGCTCGCCGGATCCGGCCCGAGATCGTGCACCTGCGCCCCCGGCAGCGCCGCGATGCCCGCCCGCAGGCTCCGGGAGAGCTCTGTGCAGCGGGCCGCGATCGCGGGCAGGCCGAGGCCGAGGGCGTAGTCGACGGCGACGCCGAGACCGAGGCGGGCGGCGCGGTCGTGCTCGTAGCTCTCGAAGCGGCGGGCGTCCGTGCGGGGCGCGTAGCCGTCCGGCGTCAGGGGGGCGCCGAAATGGTCGAGCATCGCCGGCTCCAGTTCCTCCGCGAGGGGCCGGCGCAGGTAGAGGAAGCCGGTGCCGCGGGGGCCCCGCAGGAACTTGCGGCCGGTGGCGGCGAGCATGTCGCAGCCGATCGCCGCGACGTCGACCGGGCGCTGGCCCACCATCTGACAGGCGTCGAGGAGATAGGGGATGCCGTGGGCGCGGGCGATCCGCCCGATCTCGGCGACGGGGTTCACGAGGCCGCCGTTCGAGGGGATCGCGGTCACCGCGATCAGGCGGACATCGGGGCCGAGCATGGAGGCCAGCGCAGCCGGATCGGTGCGGCCCTGCCCATCGCAGGGGATGACCGCGACGCGCACGCCCGTGCGCCGCGCCACCTGCCGCAAGGCGGCGACGCCCGCGCCGAACTCCGCCCGGCTCACGAGGATGCGCGTGTCCGGCGTGAAGCGCGACTCCAGGGCGTAGAAGGCCATCTGCCAAGCCCGCGTCGCGCTCTCGGTGAGCGCGATCTCGTCCGGGGCGGCACCGATCAGCCGGGCCACGCTGTCGTAGACGCGGGCGAGGCACGGGGCCTCCCGCTCGGCCGCCCCGTGGCCGCCGTGGCGGGCTTCGAGGTCGAGATAACCCTTCACCGCCTCGACCACGGGAGCGGGCATCAGCGAGGCGCCGGCATTGTTGAGGTGGATGCCGTGGGCGCAGCCCGGCGTCTCGGCGCGGAGGCGGGCGAGGTCGAGGCTCACGAGCGGAAGATCCGCGAGTACTGCGTCTCGTGCCGGAACGAGCCGAGATCGAGCCGGAAGGTGGCGGCCCCCACCGCGTCGAGGTCGAGCCCCTCAATCGCCTCGGCCAGCGCCGCGACCCTGGGCGCGAGGCCGGCGATCACCCGCGTGCCCGCGGCCTGGCCCACCGGCGCGGCGCGGAGTGCCGCCGAGACGAGGTTCTGGAGGAAGGCGAGGCCGTAGGCCGCGCGCATCGGGCCCGGCGCCATCCCGTGCGCGCCCGCCGCCGCGCCCACCGCCACGGGAAAGGCCACCGCCCCGTCGAGGGCGGCGGCGACGGGGGCGAGGCCCGGGCAGGGCCAGGCTCCGAGGGTCGCGTCGAGGAAGGAACGGCCCTGCTGGCTCGTCTCCAGATGGAGCTCGGCGGAGGGGGCGAGGGCCAGGGCGAGGTCGTTGACCGCGGCGAGGCCCGGTCCGTCCCCGGCCCGCGCCGCCCGGTGCGCGTGGTGGGCGAGGATCAGGTCGTTGCGCAGGGCGCCCCGCTCGACCACGTCCGTCAGCCACGCGGACAGGCTCGCCTCGTCGCCGACGTCGCCGGCCTCCACCGCCCATTCGAGGCCGTGGGAGTAGGCGTAGGCGCCGACCGGGTAGTTCGGCGACAGCCACGCCATCAGCCGCAGCGCCTCAATCATGCGCGTGGGCGTGGCCGTGATGGTGGTGGTGCGCGTGATCGTGGCCATGATCGCTGTCATGGCCGTGACCGCCATGGGCATGCCCGTCTTGGGCGTGGCCGCCATGGGCGTGGCCGTCCTGGGCGTGGCCGCCGGCATAGGCGCCGCCCTCCGGCCGGAACGGGCGCTCCACCGGCTCGGCGGTGCCGCCCAAGCCCCACACCATCTCGGCCAGCACGTGGTCGTGCGCGATATAGACCGCATCCTCCGCGATCTCGGCCGGAATGTGGCGGTTGCCGATGTGCCAGATCAGGCGCTTGAGGGCGTGGTCGGAACCCGCGCGGATCGCCAGCAGGCGCTCGGGCGCGGCCTCGACCCAGACGAGACGGCCATCGGAGAGGACGAGGGCATCGCCGTCCTCCAGCACCGCGGGCTCGGGCAGGTCGAGCAGGAAGCTGAGGCCGCCTTCCCCGCGCATCACGACGCGGCGGCGGTGGCGGTCGCCCGAATCGAGCACGACGCGGTCGACGATCTCGGCCCCGGAGAGGGCGTCGGCGCGGAGGATGCGGTTGGCGCGGATCACGGCTGGCGCTTCCACCAGCCGGCGCCGCGGATGGCGTCGTCGCCGTAAGGGTCCGGCAGCAAGCCCACGGTCAGAACCTCGTCATCGGTGAAGGGGCAGGATTCGGAGAAGGACTCGTCGAAGAGCGCGCTTTCTAGGACGGCGCGAGCCTTGGCCTCGGGATAGGCCGAGGCGATCAGATCCGCCACGGTCCGGCGCAGGCTCGGGCTTTCCCGGAGGATGTCGTCCACGCAGGAGCGCTGGATATCGATGGTCGCGGCCCAGGAATGCCCGCGCAGATCGACCTGCTCGGCCCAGCGCAGAAGCCCGGTGAGGATCACCCCGAGGCGAGCCCGCAGTTCGGCCTCGCGCTCGGCGGACAAGTCTGCGACGAGCCGCGACAGGTGGTGCGCGTCGATGGCGTCGATCCGGCCATGGCGCAGGGCGCTGGCCTGCGCATCCGCCCAGGCCGCGAGGTCGGTGTCGAAGAGGTCGTGGGGCGGAGCCGGGGAAGGCATCAGGGCAGGAAGTCGGGATCGAGGATCTGCGTCAGCGCGAAGGGACAGGCGGCGGGAAACGCGCTTTCCGGCAAGCCCGTCTCCTGCGCGGCCCCGCGAACCGCGTCCGCGTAAGCCTCGCAGAGAACGCGGGCGGGAAAATCCGCGAGGCTCGGGCTGCGCCGAACGAGCCGCTCGATGCTCAGACGCTGATTGCGCAGGGTGATGCGCCAACTCACCGTCGCGCGCTCCGGCTGGCAGCGAAACTTCAGCAGATGGATGATGAGGACGCGCAGATGCGACTCGATCGCGGCCCGCTGGCTGCGCCCCACGGATTCCACCTCGTCGATCAGGTTGTCGAGATCGAGCGCCTGGATCTCCCGGGCCGCGATGGCCCGCGCCTGCTGGCGGCCCCAGGCGTGGAAATCAGTCTCGTAGAGATTCCCCACGGCGAGGCCTCCCATCTGCGCGCCCGATCCTACCTCAGAACAGGAAATAGCGCTGCGCCATCGGCAGCACCTCGGCGGGCTCGCAAACGAGCAATTCGCCGTCGGCGCGCACGTCGTAGGTCTCGGGATCGACCTCGATCACGGGGGTGGCGTCGTTGAGCACCATGCTCTTCTTCGAGATGCCGCCGCGCACGTTCTCCACCGCCACCAGTTCCTTCTGCACGCCGAGGCGGGCGCGCAGGCCGTCCTCCACGGCCGCCTTCGAGACGAAGGTGAGCGCCGTGGCGTACGGCATGCGGCCGTAGGCGCCGAACATCGGCCGGTAATGCACCGGCTGCGGCGTCGGGATCGAGGCGTTGGGGTCGCCCATGGGGGCGGCGGCGATGGCCCCGCCCTTCATCACGAGGTCGGGCTTCACGCCGAAGAAGGCCGGCGTCCAGAGCACGAGGTCGGCGAGCTTTCCGGGCTCCACCGAGCCGATATGGCGCGAGACGCCGTGGGCGATGGCCGGATTGATCGTGTACTTCGCCACGTAGCGGCGCGCGCGCAGGTTGTCGGTGCCGGACGCGTCGCCGGGGAGCGCGCCGCGCTGGCGCTTCATCTTGTCGGCGGTCTGCCAAGTGCGGATGACGACCTCGCCGACCCGGCCCATGGCCTGACTGTCGGAGGACATCATCGAGAGCGCGCCGATATCGTGCAGGATGTCCTCGGCCGCGATGGTCTCGCGCCGGATCCGGCTCTCGGCGAAGGCGAGATCCTCGGGGATCGACGGGTCGAGGTGGTGGCACACCATCAGCATGTCGAGATGCTCGTCGATGGTATTTTTTGTGTACGGGCGGGTTGGATTTGTCGAAGAGGGCAAGACGTTCGGCAGGCCCGCCACCTTGATGATGTCCGGCGCATGCCCGCCGCCCGCGCCCTCCGTGTGGAAGGCGTGGATGGTGCGGCCCTTGAAGGCCGCGATCGTGTCCTCGACGAAGCCCGATTCGTTGAGCGTGTCGGTGTGGATCATCACCTGCACGTCGTGCAGGTCGGCCACCGTGAGGCAGGTGTCGATGGCGGCGGGCGTGGTGCCCCAATCCTCGTGCAGCTTCATCGCGCAGGCGCCCGCGCGGATCATCTCCACGAGGCTCTCGGGCCGGCTCGCATTGCCCTTGCCGGCAAACGCCAGGTTCATCGGGAAGGCATCCGCCGCCTCGATCATCCGGGCGATGTGCCAGGGGCCGGGCGTGCAGGTGGTGGCGAAGGTGCCGTGCGCGGGCCCGGTGCCGCCCCCGAGCATGGTGGTGATGCCCGAGCAGAGCGCCTCCTCGATCTGCTGCGGGCAGATGAAGTGGATGTGGCTGTCGAAGCCGCCGGCGGTGAGGATCTTGCCCTCGCCCGCGATCACCTCGGTGCCAGGCCCGACCACGATGTCGACGCCGGGCTGCACGTCCGGGTTGCCGGCCTTGCCGAGCTTGTGGATGCGCCCGCGCACGATGCCGACATCGCATTTCACGATTGCCCAGTGGTCGAGCACCACCGCGTTGGTGATCACCGTGTCGACGGCCCCGTCCGCGTTGGTGGCCTGGGACTGGCCCATCCCGTCGCGGATGACCTTGCCGCCGCCGAACTTCACCTCCTCGCCGTAGGTGGTGAGATCGCGCTCCACCGTGATCTCGAGGCAGGTATCGGCGAGCCGGATGCGGTCGCCGGTGGTGGGGCCGAACATGTCGGCATAGGCGGCACGCGGCAGCGCGGCGGGCTTCATGGGATCGGCCATCAGAGCTTGCCCATCACGTCGCCGCGGAAACCGTAGACCGTGCGCCCGCCGGACAGCGGCACCAGGGCGACCGCGCGGGTCGCGCCCGGCTCGAAGCGCACGGCCGTGCCCGGCGCGATGTCGAGGCGCTTGCCGCGGGCTTCCTCCCGCGCGAAGACCAGCCCCGGATTGACCTCGTAGAAATGGTAGTGCGAGCCGACCTGGATCGGCCGGTCGCCGGTATTGGCCACGCTGATGAACGTGCGCTCGGCGCCTTCGTTGAACACGATCTCGCCGGGCAGGGTCGTGACGGTGCCGGGCACGTCCGCCGAGGCCGGGCCGCGGATCGGGTGGTGCACGGTGACGAGCTTCGTCCCGTCGGGAAACGTCGCCTCGACCTGGATGTCGTGGATCATCTCGGGCACGCCCTCCATCACCTGGGAAGCGTCGAGCACGGTGGCCCCCGCCTGCATCAGCTCGGCCACCGAGCGACCGTCGCGGGCGCCCTCCACCACGAAATCGGTGATCAGCGCCACGGCCTCCGGATGGTTGAGGCGCACCCCGCGGGCCAGCCGGTTGCGCGCCACCTGCGCGGCCATGGCGACGAGGAGCTTGTCCTTCTCGCGGGGGGTGAGCAGCACGAACGACCTCGCCTGTGACGGTCAGCGACGGCCGGAGCAAGGATCATGCACGCACGCCGGTCAAGCCCGCACCGCGGATCCCGGAATTCCAAAGGGATCATTCCTTTGGCGACAGCCTGGGCAGCGCCCCGGCGTTTCTCAGGGCTCCGCCCTGGACCCGCGAGAGGGCTGAGCCCTCTCGACACCCGGATTTCTGACGGGATCTTCATACGCGGCGTCGGCGCGTGAGTGCGCCCGCGGTCGGATCTTGTGTTGGGATGGCTCCCCGAGCAGGACTCGAACCTGCGACAAGGCGATTAACAGTCGCCTGCTCTACCAACTGAGCTATCGGGGATCACGAGGCAGTGTCTACAGAGCGCGGGGACCCGTGGCAAGCGCCAAGTCGGCGCCCGCGCTTCGGTGTGCCCGAGAAGGCACAGGCCGGTTCACGGCCGGCCCCGGCCGCGCTACGCTTCACCCGCTTCACGGAGGTGCCGATGTACGGATGGCTCCACAGGCTGCGTCTCTGGCTCTGGCAGAGGCAGGTCCGCACCTTCGAGCGGTCGATCCGGCCCACGGGCACGACCGAGGGCGACTGGATCGCCGCCACGGTCGCGAGTTCGGCCGGCAGCAGCGGCTTCGGAGCCGCCGCCTACCACACGGGCGGCGGCCCGGCCGCGCCGTGAGCCGCCGCGCTCAGGCCGCGCCGGGACGGCCTTCCAGGCTGCCGAAGCCGGCCGTCTCGCGGGTCCAGGCCAGGGCCTGATCGCTCAGGGAGATGCCGAGGCCGGGGCGCGTCGGCACGATCATGCGCCCGTTCTCCAGTTCCAGGCGCTCGTTGAACAGGGGCTCCAGCCACTCGAAATGCTCCACCCAGGGCTCGCGCTGCATGGCGGCGGCGAGGTGGATGTGCAGCTCCATCGAGAAGTGCGGGGCGATCGTCATCCCGGCATGCTCGGCGAGCGTGGCGACCTTCAGGAAGGGCGTGATGCCGCCCACGCGCGGCGCGTCCGGCATCAGGAAGTCGGCGCCGTCCCGGCGGATGAAATCCCAGTGCTCGGAGACGCTGGTGAGCATCTCGCCGGTGGCGACCGGCGTGTCGAGGGCTGCGGCGAGGGCGGCGTGGCCGGCGGCGTCGTAGCAATCGAGGGGCTCCTCGATCCAGATCAGGTTGAAGCGCTCGAAGAGGCGGCCCATCCGCATGGCGGTCGGCCGGTCCCATTGCTGGTTGGCGTCGACCATCAGCGGGAAAGCCTCGCCGAGATGCTCGCGCACGGCGGCGACGCGGCGGATGTCCTCGGCCCAGTCCGGCTGGCCGACCTTCAGCTTGATGCCGCCGATGCCCCTGGCGCGGGAGCGGTCTGTGTTGACGAGGAGTTCGTCCAGCGGCGTGTGCAGGAAGCCGCCGGAGGTGTTGTAGCAGTGCACGGAATCGCGCTGCGCGCCCAGCAGCTTGGCGAGCGACAGGCCCGCGCGCTTGGCCTTCAGGTCCCACAGGGCCACGTCGAAGGCGCCGATGGCCTGGACCGCGAGGCCGCTGCGCCCCACCGAGGCGCCGGCCCAGGCGAGCCTGTCCCAGGCCTTGGCGATGTCGCTCGGATCCTCGCCGAGGAGCGCGGGCGCGATCTCGCGGGCATGGGCGAACTGCCCCGGGCCGCCGGCCCGCTTCGCGTAGCTGATCCCGAGGCCGCGATGGCCCGCGCTGGTCTCGACCTCGCAGAACAGGATCGCGATCTCGGTCATCGGCTTCTGGCGGCCGGTGAGCACCTTGGCGTCGCTGATCGGGGTCTTCAGCGGCAGGTAGACCGAGCGCAGCCGAATGCCTGTGACGGTCTCGGGGGTGTCGGCCATCGCGTCCTCCTGGGGGCAGATGCAAGCGGGGCGAGGGGAAGACCCGCGCTCAGGTGATCGGGGCCGGGTTGAACAGGGTGAGGTCGTTGAAGAGGCCCCAGCGGTCCGACCAGGGGCGCTTGCGCCCGCTCGCCACGTCGAGGATCAGGTGGAACAGCTCCCAGCCCATCTCCTCGATGGTGGCGTGGCCTGTGGCGACGCGGCCGGCATCGAGGTCGATGAGGTCCGACCAGCGCTGGGAGAGCTCGGTCCGGGTCGCTACCTTGATGACGGGGGCCTGGGCGAGGCCGTAGGGGGTGCCGCGGCCCGTCGAGAAGACCTGCACGGTGATGCCGGAGGCGAGTTGCAGGGTGCCGCAGACGAAGTCGCTCGCGGGCGTCGCCGCGAAGATCAGGCCGCGCTCGCGCACCCGCTCACCGGGTGCCAGCACGCCGGCGATGGCGCTGGTGCCGGACTTGGCGACCGAACCAAGGGCCTTCTCGACGATGTTGTTGAGGCCGCCCTTCTTGTTGCCGGGGGACGGGTTGGCGCGCCGGTCGGCGCCGCCCTTCTCGAGATAGTCGTCGTACCACGCCATCTCGCGGATCAGCGCGTCGGCGACCTCGGGGGTCGCGGCGCGCGGCGTGAGGAGGTGGATGGCGTCGCGCACCTCCGTCACCTCGGAGAACAGCACGGTGGCGCCGCAGCGCACGAGGAGGTCGGCAGCAAAGCCCAGCGAGGGGTTGGCGGTGACGCCCGAGAAGGCGTCGCTGCCGCCGCATTGCAGGCCGACCACGAGTTCCGAGGCCGGGCAGGTCTCGCGGGTGCGCCGGTTCAGCACTTCGAGCCGCGCCTCGGCCATGGCCAGGATGCTGTCGATCATGCTGCCGAAGCCCTCGTGGCGCTCGTCCTGAAGACGGACCACGCTGTCCTCGGCGGCGCCCTTGCCGTCCGGCACGAGGCGCTCGGAGACGAGCTTCTCGCAGCCGAGGCCGACCACCATGACCTCGCCGCCGAAATTCGGGTTCTTGGCGAGGCTCTGGAGGGTGCGGATCGGGATCACCGCCTCGGGGGCGTTGATGGCGACGCCGCAGCCATAGGCGTGGGTGAGGCCGATCACGTCGTCGACGTTGGGGAAGCGCGGCAGCAATTCCTCGCGGATGCGCTTGATCGCGACGTCGAGCGTGCCGGTCACGCACTGCACGCTGGTGGAGATGGCGAGGATGTTCTTGGTGCCGACGCTCCCGTCCGGGTTGCGGAAGCCCTCGAAGGTGTAGCCTTCCAGAGGGGGCAGGGCAGCCGGCACACGGGTGCACTTCTCCAGGGCGTCGAGGGCGGGCGCGGTCGGGGTCTCGACGCAGGATTCCTCGACCCAGGAGCCCTGGCGGATCTCGCGGAGCGCGATGCCGACCACCTCGCCGTAGCGGCGGACATGGCCGCCCACGGGGATGTCGGTGAGGGCCACCTTGTGGCCCTGGGGCACGAACTCGGTGAGCGTCAGCCCGTCGGGGAAGACGGTGCCGGCAGGCAGGCCGAAGGCGTTGATCACGATGGCGACGTTGTCGTCGGCGTGGAGGCGGATGGTGCGCGGCGCATCGCCCGCGGCGCGGGGCGCGGCCTCGGTCTCGCTCAGCATGGTTTCCTCCCGACATTGCGGTATCGGCCTAGCCTCCGGTGTCGGTCCGGAATGCGCCTATTCCCGTGAGGCTACGTCCTCGGACGGTGCGGATCCAATCCAGAGGCTGGATCGTCCGATGCCGTGCGCGCATCGATCGCGGCGCGGCGGGCGCCGTTCGGCATCGTCAGGGGAGGTGGTCGAGGATCGTGCGCAGGGGCTCCACGAGGGGGTTGTCGTGGTCGCGCCGCCAGGCGAGGTGGAGTTCCGCCGGCCGGGGCCGGAGGAGGGCGAGGGGCCGGAAGGCGACGCCCTCGAAGCGCAGGCGCTCGGCGGCGGCCGGCACCAGGGCGAGGCCGATCCCGGCGCGCACCAGGGCGAGGATCGAGTGGATCTGGGTGAGTTGCTGGAGCGCGCGCGGCTGCACCCCCGCCTCGGTGAGGAGGGCCACGACGAGATCGTGGAAGTAGCGCGCCTCCTGCGGGGCGTAGGCGACGAAGGGCGCGCCGTCGAGATCGGCGAGGGCGAGGCGCTCGCGGGCGGCGAGCGGGTGGCCGGCGGGGATCGCCGCGACCAGGGGCTCGGCGAGCGCACGGACGGCGGCGAGGTCGGGATGCGTCACCGGCGGGCGCACCAGGGCCGCGTCGATCTGGCCGGAGAGCAGGCCCTCGATCAGGTCCCGGGTGACCATCTCGCGGAGCGCCAGGGTCACCTCCGGCATCCCCGCCCGGCAGGCGGTGACGAGGCGGGGCAGGAAATCGTAGGCGGAGGCCGCGGTGAAGCCGAGCTTGAGCACGCCCGCCCGGCCCGCCGCCACCTGCCGGGTGACGTGGGCGGCGGTCTCGGCGAGGCGCAGGATGCGCTGGGCCTCGGGCAGGAAGCTGCGCCCGGCCGCGGTGAGCCGCACGGAGCGGCTGGTGCGGTCGAGGAGCTGCGCGTCGAGGATCCGCTCCAGAACCTGGATCTGCCGGGAGAGGGGCGGCTGCGTCATGTTCAGCCGCGCGGCGGCACGGCCGAAATGAAGTTCCTCCGCCACCGCGACGAAGCAGCGGATCTGGCTCAGCTCGAACATCGCCGGAGGATAGCAGGGCGGGGGCAGGCTCCACCCCCCGCCCGCGCCCGACGCATGGGGATCACGCCGATCTGTAGCGCGCCCTCAGGGTCGGGGGATACGCCTCACACGGAGAGCCAGCGCAGCACCTGCGCCTCGTCCATGCCGCTGCGGGGGCCGGCATCCACCACCTGCCCGCGGTCCATCACGGCGTAATGGTCGCAGAGGTCGCGGGCCCACTCGAAATACTGCTCCACCAGCACGATCGCCATCTCGCCCTTGTCGCGCAGATAGGTGATGGCCCGGCCGATATCCTTGATGATCGAGGGCTGGATCCCCTCCGTCGGCTCGTCGAGGACGAGGAGCCGCGGCCGGGTGACGAGGGCGCGGGCGATGGCGAGTTGCTGCTGCTGGCCGCCCGAGAGGTCGCCGCCGCGCCGATGGAGCATGTCCTTCAGCACGGGGAAGAGGTCGTAGATCTCGCCCGGAACGTAGCGGTCCGCCCGTTTGCAGGGGGCGAAGCCCGTCTCGAGGTTCTCCTTCACGGTGAGCAGCGGGAAGATCTCGCGGCCCTGGGGCACGAAGGCGACGCCGGCCCGCGCCCGTTCGTAGGGGGCAAGCCCCGACAGCACCGTGTCGCCGAGCCGGATCGAGCCCTTGGCGATGGGCTGCTGCCCGACGATGGCGCGCATCAGCGAGGTCTTGCCGACCCCGTTGCGGCCGAGCACCGCCGTCACGCGACCGGGCTCGGCGGTGAGCGAGACGCCGCGCAGCGCCTGGGCCGCGCCGTAGTAGAGATCGATGGTGTCGACCGTCAGCATCGGTTTACCGCCCGTTCGAGATATGGGGATCCCCAAGGGCCGAGGCCCTTGGGCGGGGTTCGGGGCGCGCAGCCCCGGAATTGGCCTGCGCACCCGGCCTTGCCGGGTGTGCAGGTCAACAGCAGGGCTCTGCCCTGCACCCGCGAAAGGTCTCGACCTTTCGAAACCATGACTTGGCGGCGCGCCGACACGCTCACCGTCCGAGATAGACTTCGACCACCTTCGGATCGGCCGACACGGCGTCGATCGAGCCCTCCGCCAGCACCGCGCCCTCGTGCAGGCAGGTGACACGGCACTGGAGCGCGCGCACGAAGTGCATGTCGTGCTCGACCACGATCACCGCGTGGTCGCGGGCGATCTCGCGCAGCAGCGTCGCCGTCTGCGCCGTCTCGGCGTCGGTCATGCCGGCGACCGGCTCGTCCACCAGCAGCAGCTTCGGGTCCTGCGCGAGCAGCATGCCGATCTCCAGCCACTGCTTCTGGCCGTGCGAGAGGTCGGCGGCCGGGCGCGCCCGGTGGGCGAGGAGCCCGACCTTGGCGAGGAGCGCGTCGATGCGCTCGGCCTCGACCCGATTGCGCCAGCCGAACAGGGAGGCGAGCCCGGAGCGCGGCCCTTTGAGCGCCAGCAGGATGTTGTCGGCCACCGTGTGGCTCTCGAACACGGTCGGCTTCTGGAACTTGCGGCCGATGCCGAGATCGGCGATGGCCGGCTCGTCGAGCCTGCGCAGGTCGTGCACGCCGTCGAAGAGCGCGGTGCCGGTATCGGGCCGGGTCTTGCCGGTGATGCAGTCCATCATCGTGGTCTTGCCGGCCCCGTTCGGGCCGATGATGGCGCGCATCTCGCCCCGGTCCAGGGTGAGCGAGAGGCCGCGCAGCGCCCGGTAGCCGTCGAAGGTGACCTTGAGGTCGTCGAGGTAGAGGAGCGCGTCGGTGACGCGCCGCTTGCCCGCGGGGCCGGCGAAGTCGGCGGCCGGCGGTTCGAGGAGATCGGCGTCGCTCATCAGCCCTGTCCCTCCTCGGCGAGCTTCGGGGCGATGGCCGGCTCGGGGGGCAGCTTGGCCCGGGCGCGGCGGCCGCCGAAGCGCTCGATCAGGCTGCCGACGATGCCCTTGGGCAGGAACAGGGTCACCACCACGAACAGGGCGCCGAGCGCGAACAGCCACGCGTCCGGCATCGCGCCGGTCAACACGGTCTTGGCGTAGTTGACGATGACGGCGCCCAGCGCCGCGCCGACCAGCGTGCCGCGCCCGCCGACCGCGACCCAGATCACCGCCTCGATGGAGTTGGTGGGCGCGAACTCGCCCGGGTTGATGATGCCCACCTGCGGCACGTAGAGGGCGCCGGCCACGCCCGCCATCATGGCCGAGACGGTGAAGGCCAGCGTCTTGTAGTGCTCCGGCCGGTAGCCGAGGAAGCGCGTGCGCGGTTCCGCGTCGCGCACCGCGATCAGGATCTTGCCGTAGGCCGAGACCGTCATGAAGCGGGCGACGAGATAGCCGAGCGCCAGCGCGATGCCGGTGGCCACGAACAGCGCCACGCGCGTCCCCTGGGCCTGGACGGGGAAGCCGAGGATGTCCTTGAAGTCGGTGAGCCCGTTGTTGCCGCCGAGCCCCATGTCGTTGCGGAAGAAGGCCAGCATCAGCGCGAAGGTCATCGCCTGCGTGATGATCGACAGGTAGACGCCCGTCACCCGCGAGCGGAAGGCGAGCCAGCCGAAGACGAAGGCGAGCAGCCCCGGCACGGCGAGCACCATCAGCGCCGCGAAGGCGAAGTTGTCGAAGCCGAGCCAGTACCAGGGCAGTTCCTTGTAATTCAGGAACACCATGAAATCGGGCAGGACCGGGTTTCCGTAGACGCCGCGCGGGCCGATCTGGCGCATCAGGTACATGCCCATCGCGTAGCCGCCGAGCCCGAAGAAGGCGCCGTGGCCGAGGGAGAGGATGCCGCAATAGCCCCAGACGAGGTCGAGGCTGAGCGCGAGCAGCGCGAAGGCGAGGTACTTGCCGAACAGCGAGACGAGATAGGTCGGCAGGTGCAGCCCGGAGCCCTCGGCGACCCCGAGGTTGAGGAGCGGCACCGCGAGGCAGAAGACGGCGAGCGCGGCGAGGAAGATCCAGCCCTTGGTGTCGATGAGAGCGGTTCGGGAGGTCATGAGGCGATTCCGTATCCGCAGATCTCCCTCCCCCCTCTGCGGGGGAGGGTGGCCCCTGCGTCAGCAGGGGTCGGGAGAGGGGTGCGACGGTGCAGGACAGCGCTCGGCATCGACGCCGGGCCTCCTCCGGAAGCCGGGTTCCCCTCTCCCGCCTCGCTCCGCTCGGCACCCTCCCCCGCTTCAGGGGGAGGGAGAGCGTGGCGCATCACGATTCCACCGCCCGGCCCTTGAGCGCGAACAGGCCGCGCGGGCGCTTCTGGATGAAGAGGATGATGAAGATCAGGAGCGCGATCTTGGCGAGCACCGCGCCGAAATACGGCTCGAACAGCTTGTTGGCGACGCCGAGCG
The DNA here is from genome assembly GCA_947444195.1 of Methylobacteriaceae bacterium. Lineage (GTDB taxonomy): Bacteria > Pseudomonadota > Alphaproteobacteria > Rhizobiales > Beijerinckiaceae > Methylobacterium. Next base: position 72,963 of record CANEZL010000012.1, read on the forward strand.
TCAGCGCGGCCACCAGCGTGCCCCAGAGGTTGCCGACGCCGCCGAACACCACGACCAGGAACGAGTCGATGATGTAGCCCTGGCCGAGGTTCGGCGAGACGTTGTCGATCTGCGAGAGCGCCACGCCCGCGATCCCGGCGATGCCGGAGCCGAGGCCGAAGGTCATGGCGTCGACCCACGGCGTGCGGATGCCCATGGCCGCGGCCATGCGCCGGTTCTGCGTCACCGCCCGGGTCTTCAGGCCGAAGGAGGTCTTCCGCAGCACGAAGAGCAGGCCGAGGAAGACGCCGAGCGCGAACAGCACGATCCACATGCGGCCCCAGGTGATGGCGAGGCCGGCGAAGTCGAAGGAGCCGCTCATGAAGGCGGGGGAGCCGACCTCGCGGTTCGTCGGCCCGAAGATCGAGCGCACGCTCTGCTGCAGGATCAGGCTGACGCCGAAGGTGGCGAGCAGGGTTTCCAGGGGCCGCCCGTAGAGGAAGCGGATGATGCCGCGCTCGATCGCGACGCCGACCGCGCCAGCCACGAGGAAGGCGCAGGGGATGCTGATGGCGAGCGACCAGTCGAACAGGCCCGGGGCGTGGGTGCGGATCGCGTCCTGCACGAGGTAGGTCGTGTAGGCCCCGAGCATCACCATCTCGCCGTGGGCCATGTTGATGATGCCCATCACCCCGAAGGTGATGGCGAGCCCGATCGCGGCGAGGAGCAGCACGGAGCCCAGCGAGATCCCGTACCAGACGTTCTGCGCGGCCGCCGCCACCGCGAGCCGGGTCTCGACCGCCTGGATGCCGCGGGCGGCCGCCGCCTTCACGGCCTCGCTCGGATCGCCCGCGGCGAGCCCCCGCAGGATGGCGATGGCGTCGCCGTCGCCCCGGGCCTGGATCGCGGGCAGCGCCGCGAGGCGGTCGGCCTCCGGCGTGCCGGGCTTCGCCAGCAGCACCGCGGCGCGGGCGGCGGCGAGCGCGCGCTTCACCCCCGCGTCGGATTCCCGGCCGAGCGCCGCGTCGAGGGCCGGCAGCGCGACGGGATCGCGCGCCTTGAACACCGCGTCGGCGGCCTCCCGACGCTTGCCGGGATCGGGGCTCGCGAGGTTGAGCTGACCCTGCGCGGCGTCGAGCGCACGGCGGATCTTGTTGTTGGCGCGCACGGGCTTGAGCCCGTCGCCCTGGGCGGGGGCGCCGGTGCGGGCATCGACGAGGCCGCCGCCCTGCTTGATGAAGAGCGCCCTGTCGGCCGGGCGGTAGAGCAGGCGCCCGTCGGCGAGGGCCGCCAGAACGGCGCCCGCCCGCGGCTCGCCGCTCGCGGCGAGGCCCGCGATGCCGGCCTCGATGTCGCCGTAGCTGTCGCTGGCGAGCCGGGCATAGGCGTCGGCCGGCCCTGCGTCCTGCGCGAGGGCCGGCGCGGCGAGGCCGAGCAGGAGCGAGAGGAGGAGGATGCGGATCATGGAATGCGGGTCTCCGCGGGCGGGCGCCGGCTCGGAGGGTTTGCGAAGAGGACGGTCGTGTCCGCCGCCCGCGCCGTCATTCCGGGTTCCGCTGCGCGGCCCCGGAATGACGACGCGGGTCTGATAAAGGCTTCGGCTCAGGCGCCGCCGCACTTCTTGGTCTTGGTGTTGTAGTTGCCGCAGTTCAGCTTGACCCAGTCGGCCTCGAGGTCCTTCGAGCCGTCGAGCTGCTTCGACCACGCCTCGCCGGGGATCAGGCCCTCGGTCTTGTTGACCACGTCGAACTGGCCGTCATCCTTGATCTCGCCGATGAAGACCGGCTTCGTGATGTGGTGGTTGGGCAGCATGGTCGAGGTGCCGCCGGTGAGGTTCTTCTGCTCGGTGCCCGGCAGCGCGGCGATGACCTTGTCGGGATCGACCGTGCCGGCCTTCTCCACCGCCTTCACCCACATGTTGAAGCCGATATAGTGCGCCTCCATCGGATCGTTGGTGACGGCCTTGGGGTTCTTCTTGTAGTCCTGCCACTGCTTGATGAAGGCCTTGTTCTCCGGCGTGTCGATGGACTCGAAGTAGTTCCACGCGGCCAAGTGGCCGACGAGCGGCTTGGTGTCGATGCCGGCCAGTTCCTCCTCGCCCACCGAGAAGGCCACGACCGGGATGTCGGTGGCCTTGATGCCCTGGTTGGCGAGCTCCTTGTAGAAGGGCACGTTGGCATCGCCGTTGATGGTCGAGACGACCGCGGTCTTCTTGCCGGCCGAGCCGAAGCTCTTGATGGCGGAGACCCGGGTCTGCCAGTCGGACTGGCCGAACGGCGTGTAGTTGATCGAGATGTCCTCGGGCTTCACGCCCTTGGCCTTCAGGTAGGCTTCGAGGATCTTGTTGGTGGTGCGCGGGTAGACGTAGTCCGTCCCCTCCAGGACCCAGCGCTCGACCTTCTCCTCCTTCATCAGGTAGTCGACGGCGGGAATGGCCTGCTGGTTCGGCGCGGCGCCGGTATAGAACACGTTGCGCTCGCTCTCCTCGCCCTCGTACTGGACGGGGTAGAACAGGATCGAGTTCAGCTCCTTGAAGACCGGCAGCACGGACTTGCGCGAGACGCTGGTCCAGCAGCCGAACACCGCCGAGACCTTGTCCTTGGCGATGAGCTCGCGGGCCTTCTCGGCGAAGAGCGGCCAGTTCGAGGCCGGATCGACCACCACCGGCTCCAGCTTCTTGCCGAGGAGGCCGCCCCGCTTGTTCTGCTCCGCGATGAGCATCAGCATCGCGTCCTTCAGGGTCGTCTCGGAGATCGCCATCGTCCCCGAGAGCGAGTGGAGGATGCCGACCTTGATGGTCTCCTGAGCCCGCGCCGCCCCCGCGCTCAAGGAGGCCATTGCCAGGCCGCCGGCGAGCGCCGCGGCCGAAACCCACGTCTTCACTGTCTTCATCGTGCGATTCCCCGGCCGCTGTCGGCGGCGCGGGCGGCTTCGCAATGGACGTGCCACGGCCCAGCCTGGAACTGCACAGGCTTTAGACAGATGACGGCAGACAGGGCAGGGGCGCCGACGTCCTGACCATCGGATGTGCAGATGCCTCCGTCTTGATCAAGTCCTTGCCCAGCCTCTGACCGTTCCGGTCGCCCAGCCTGCCGCGCGACCGTGGAAGCCGACCCCCGGTCGCTCGGGTCCCGGCGTCGCCATCCCGCGGGCGCTCTGCTAGAGCATGCTGCTTTTTCACGGAAACAGCAGCATGCTCTATCTCTTCGTGGTCGCACGATGATGTCGGAAAACCGGATCCCACTTTTCCGCATCGTGCTCTAGAGGCGCCGGACAAGCCGGAGCGAACCCGCCGCCCGTGATCCCATCCCCCGATCGCCTGCCCTCCGCTCCCTTGCCCCCCGATCCCTTGCCCGAGGCGCCCGCGCGCCAGCGCTCGGTCGGCCGCATCCGCCTGCGCGCCACCGCCGACGGCCTCCCGGGGCCCGCCCGCATCGCCGACCTCGCCGAGGCCGGCCCCCTGCGGCTGCGCTTCCCCCGCCGGCCGGCCGGCGCGGCGGAGACCGAGGCCGTCCTCGTCAACACGGCGGGCGGCGTCGCCTGCGGCGACGATTTCGCCGTCGCGGTCCGGCTGGAGGCGGGGGCACGGCTCTGCTTCACCACCACGGCGGCGGAGAAGCTCTACCGCTCGGACGGGCCGGTGAGCCGCCTCGACAACCGGGTCGACCTCGCCGAAGGCGCCCGGCTCGACTGGCTGCCGCAGGAGACGATCCTGTTCGACCGGGCGCGGGTGCGCCGCCGCTTCGAGGCCGACCTCGCCCCCGGAGCCGCGCTGCTGGCCTTCGAGGCGGTGGCCTTCGGGCGCAGCGCCCGCGGCGAGGTGCTCGGCGACGGCCTGTTCGCGGATTCCTGGCGCGTGCGCCGGGACGGGCGCCTCGTCTACGCCGACGGTTTCCATCTGGAGGGCGCGCTCGCCGCGCTGCTGGCCCGGCCCGCCATCGGCGGCGGGGCGGCTTCCTGCGCCACGATCCTCGACTTCGCCCCCGACGCCGCCGGGCGCCTCGATGAGGCGCGCCGCCACCTGGAGGGCGGGCCGGAGGTGGAGGCCGCCGCGAGCGCCTGGAACGGCCACCTCGCCGTGCGCCTCCTCGCTCCCGCCATCGGCCCCTTGCGGGCGCGGGCCGCCCGCTTCCTCGAAGCCTATCGCGGCCTACCCCTGCCGCGGGTGTGGCAAAGCTGACGGGCCGCGTGAAAGAACCCGCGCCGGCCCGTTGCCCAGAGCCCGGGACCTCTGCTAGAGACGCCCATCTCCGGTGCCGGCCGCCCGGCCCGGAGGCGCGCGGCACGCCCTTCAGGGGCGCCCGCAGCACGAGAGGCCTCGTGGCGGAGTGGTTACGCAGAGGACTGCAAATCCTTGCACCCCGGTTCGATTCCGGGCGAGGCCTCCAAAATCTCCCTTCCATCCTGGACTTCGACCCCGCGCAGCCGGCGCCTCGCGCGCGTGCGACCCCGCGGGGGTTGACGATCCGCGCGATCTCACGGCCCGTGCTCGGCGGGACGACGAGGGGGGCGGACATGCGCGTGCTCGAGACACCGGACGGCCGCTACATCGTCGTCCACGGCCGGCTCTGGCGGCGCCAGCGCCCCGATCTGGAGCCGGTCCAGCGCGACCGTCTGGTGCGCGACCTCATGGACGGCCGCCGCGCCGTGCGCGCGGCCAAGCGCTCCGGGGACGCCGAGGCGCTGGCGCGGGCCCGCCGCGCGGTCGACACGGCCAAGCACGCGCTAGGCGAGCGCGGCCCGGTCTGGTGGACGGACGGGGCGCCCGACCTCAACCGGCGCATGATCCGCAACACCGACTACGCCGACTGGTACGCCGGCCTGCCCGAAGCCGAGCGGGCGGATCAGGCCAAACGCTAGACCGGAGCATCGTTTCGGCATCTTTCCGAAAGCCGGCGGCCACCGTTCGGGACGATGCTCTCAGCCCCGGCGTCCACCGCCGCGCGGGTCGAGGGCGTCGGCGAGGCGGTCCCCCAGGGTGTTCAGGGCGACGAGGGTCGCCACGAGGAACACGGCCGGGGCCGCCAGCATGTGCGGCGCCGACTCGATGGAGCGCGCGCCCTCGGCCACCAGCACGCCCCAGCTCGTGGCCGGCTCCTGCACCCCGAGGCCGAGGAAGGACAGGAAGCTCTCCGTGAGGATCACCCGCGGCACGATCAGGGTCGCGGCGACCGCGATCGGCCCGAGCGCGTTCGGCACGATGTGGCGGGCGAGGATGGCGCGGGCGCCGAGGCCCAGCGCCCGCGCGGCCCGGACGAAGTCGCGCCGGGCCAGGGCCTGCGCCTGCCCGCGCACGATGCGGGCCATGTCGAGCCACTCCACCGCGGCGATGGCGAAGAGGACCAGGCCGAGGCCGGGGCGGAACACCACCACCAGCACGATCACGAAGAACACGAAGGGCAGGGCGTAGAGGACGTCCACGGCGCGCATCATCAGGGCGTCGACCGCCCCGCCCGCGTAGCCCGAGACCGCGCCGTAGGCGACGCCGATCGCGAGGGCGGCGAGCGTCGCGGTGAGCCCGATCAGCAGGGAGACGCGCCCCGCGACCAGGCTGCGGGTGAGGAGGTCGCGCCCGTGCACGTCGGTGCCGAGGAGGAAATGCAGCCGCCGCACGGGGGCCTCCACCGCGAGGCGGCGGTCCCCGTCCTCCGCCGCGACCACGCGGGGCGGGCCGACGAGATCGGAGCGGGGCAGGTAGACGAGGCTGCGGCGGTCGATCGGAGCGTCGGCGGCGAGGGCGAGGCGCAGGGTGCCGTCGGAGACGGAGGCCGCCTCGACCCGGGCGCGCATGCGGAAGGCGATCCGGTCCAGCGCCGCCCGCAGGCGCTCCGGCGAGGGCTCCGCCGCGAGGCCCGCCGGGAGCTGGCGCAGGTCGGGATAGGCCCGCTCCGGCGCGTGGCCGGTGAGATGGGGGCCGATGAGGCAGGCCAGCGTCACGAGCGCCAGCACCGCGAGGGCCGCGCGGGCGCCGCGGTCGCGCAGGAAGCGCCCGAGCGGCCGGGCGCTCACGCCGCCTGCCTCAGGCGGGGATCGGCCCAGAGGGCGAGGAGGTCGGCGGCGAGGTTGAACAGCACCACGAAGGCGCCCACCAGCACCACCGTGCCCATCACCAGCGTGTAGTCGCGGTTGAGCGCGCCCTCCACGAAGTAGCGGCCGATGCCGGGCAGGCCGAAGATCGTCTCCACCACCACGGAGCCGGTCAGGAGCGCGGCGGCGAGGGGGCCGGCCAGCGCGATCACCGGCAGGAGGGCCCCGCGCAGGGCGTGGCGGAGCACCCGTCCCGGCGGCAGGCCGAGGCTGCGCATGGTCCGCACCGGCTGGGCGGCGAGCGCTTCCGCGAGGCTCGCGCGGGTGAGGCGGGCCACCGCCCCCACCTGCGGCAGGGCGAGCGTCAGGACCGGCAGGACGAGATGGGCCGGGCTGCCCCCCTCCCAGCCGCTCACCGGCAGCCAGCGCAGGGAGAGGCCGAAGGCGATCTGGAGGAGGGGCGCCACGACGAAGCTCGGCAGCGAGAGGGCGAGCGCGGCGCCGAGCCCGACCAGGCGGTCAGCGGGGCCGCCCCGGCGCAGGGCGGCGAGACCGCCGAGCCCGATCCCGAGGGTAAGCGCCAGGAGGAGGGCGAGGGCGCCCAGCGTCAGCGAGACCGGCAGGCCGCGGGCGAGGAGATCGGCCACCCCCAGATCGCGGTAGGAGAAGGAGGGCCCGAGATCGCCCCGCGCCAGGGCGGCGAGGTAGCGGCCGAACTGCACGGGCAGGGGCTGGTCGAGCCCGTAGACGCGGGCGAGGTTCTCCATGGCCGCCGGCGGCAGGGGACGCTCCAGGTCGAACGGGCCGCCGGGGGCGAGGCGCATCAGGAAGAACGAGCCCGCCACGATCACGAACAGGGTGGGCACGGCCTCGGCGAGGCGGCGCAGGACGAGGCCGATCACGGGGGCGCCCTCACGGATCGAGGCTCAGGAAGCGGGTCGGCGCCGCGTTGCGCAGGTTGGCGTGGTAGCCGTGCAGGCGCGAGGCGATCAGCGCCTTCGAGCGGGTGTGCATCACCGGGATCCAGGGCAGGTCGCGCATCAGGATCCGCTCGGCCGAGGCGAGGAGGCCTGCGCGGGTGCCGACATCGCGCTCCCCCGCCGCCGCGTCGAGGAGCGCGTCGTAGTCGGGGTTGGCGTAGCGGCCCGGGTTCAGCCCGTCGTTGCCGGTGCGCAGGAGGAACAGGAAGTTCTGCGGGTCGGCGTAGTCGGCGATCCAGGACATGCGCGCCACGTCGAAATCGCCGCCGTCGCGCAGATGGGCGAAGTGGGTCTTGGCGTCGGTGTAGACGAAGCGGGTCTCGATGCCGAGGTCGCGCCACATCTCGGCCAGCGCCACCGCGGTGTTGCGGTTGTTGTCGGTGCTGTTGAAGCGGTATTCCAGGCGCAGGGGCCGGCCCGGCCCGAACCCGGCCTCGGCGAGGAGCCGGCGCGCCTCCGCCTCGTGGTCGATGGGCAGGCCGGCCCGGCCCTCGGTCTCGGGCGGGTCCGCGTAGTTGTCGAGGCCCGGCGGGCAGAGCGACCAGGCCGGGCTCATGGTGCCGCCCCAGAGCGCCTCGGCGAGATAGGCCCGGTCGATGACCAGCGAGAGGGCCCGGCGCAGGCGCGGATCGTCGAAGGGCGGTTTGCGGGTGTTCACGGCGAGCGCGTAGACGCCGAGGCTCGGCCCGAGCACCACCTGATCGCCGAAGCGGCGGCGCAGCGCGCCCATCTGGTCGCCGGGCAGGTCCGCCAGGGAATCGAGCTCCCCGGCGCCGTAGCGGCGCACCGCGCTCGCCAGATCCGGCGTCGGCACGAAGGCCACCGCGGGGATCCGCACCGTGTCCGCCGCGTGGAAATAGGGGTTGCGCACCAGGGTGATGCGGTCGTTCGGCACGAGGTCGCGCAGGACGTAGGCGCCGTTCGAGACGAGGTTGCCCGGCCTCGTGAAGGCGTCGCCGTGGCGCTCCACGGAGGGCGGGTGGACCGGCAGGCTGGTCTGGTGGGTGAGGAGTTCGAGGAGGTAAGGGGTCGGCTTGTCGAGGGTGATCGCGACGGTGCGCAGGTCGGGCGCCGCGACGCCGAGCGCCTCGGGGGGCGCCGCGCCGCGGTTGACGGCGGCCGCCCCGCGGATCGGATAGAGCACCGCGGCGTATTTCGCCGCCGTCTCCGGCCGCAGGATGCGGCGCAGGGCGTAGACGAAGGCTCCCGCCTCCAGCGGCTCGCCGCTCGACCAGCGCCCGGCCTCCCGCAGGGTGAAGCGGTAGGTGAGAGCGTCGGCGGACACCGTCCAGGATTCCGCGGCGCCCGCGATGATGGCGCCGCGGTTGTCGTAGGTCAGCAGCCCCTCGAACAGGTCGCGCAGGAGATGGGCCTCGGCCACCGTGGAGGAGCGGTGCGGATCGAGGGTCTCGGGGTCGGCATCGTTCCCGCGCCGGTAGAGGGCAGCGTCCGCGGCGCGGGCGGGGCGGGCGGCCAGGAGCGCGGCGGCCTTCAGCCAGTCGCGTCGGCGCACGGCCCTCAATCCCCGGAGGCGGGGCCGCGCCCCGGCCGGACACATTCCAGAGACCTGGCCGCACCACAGTCGCGCCCGGTCGCCGGCCCCGTGCCGCGCGCCCGCGCCGCCCGCCGGGCGGCGGCGCCGATGGTCCGGGCTGCATCGCGGGTGAGGTCGGCCATCGGCTCAACGACGAGGGGAGAGGGGATCACGGCCGCGCGGCAGCATCCGCGACGGCGGGAGAGGTGCCAGGCGGAAGCAGCATGCGTCGCGCGATCGTTCATATCGGAATGCCCCGCACGGGGTCCACCTCGTTCCAGGAGGTGCTGGCGGGCCTGAGGCCCCGGCTCGGCGAGGCCGGGCTGCTCTACCCGGAACTCGCGGGCCCCGGCGCGCCGCCGGCCGCGAACGTCAACCACCAGCCCCTCGGCGAGGCCCTGGACGGACGCCGGCCCCGGGGCGAGGGGCGCGCCGCCCTCGACCGGCTCGACGCGGCGCTCGCCGGCACCGGGGCCGACACGGTGATCCTCTCCTACGAGGATTTCTCGGTGCAGCGGGCCGCCTTCGGGGTCCCGGAGATCCTGCGCGGGGCCTTCGCCCGGCGGGGCTTCCGGATGGAGGTCCTGATGATGGTGAAGCCGCCCTTCGCCTTCCTGAACTCCGCCTACGCCCACCGGGCGCAGCTCGTGCGCGAGGGCGGCAGCTTCGGCGACTACGTCCGGCGGCACGGGGGCTCGGCCCGGCTCGACTACCGCGCCCTGGTGGCGCCCTGGGCCGAGGCCGCGGACGGGCGCGTCACCGCCGTGCCGCTGGCCGACCTGCGCTCCGGCGCCCCCCTCGTGGCCCGCGCCCTCGCGGCGCTCGGCCTCGCGGAGAGGCTGGGGCCGCTGCTCGGGGCGCAGGACCTCGCCCGCGCCACCAACCGCAGTTCCGGCCCGGTGGCGGTGGAGGCCTCGCGGCGCCTGCACCGGCTCGGGGTGCACCGGCAGATCGTCGGCCATCCCCGCACCGTCGGCCACGCCATCGACCAGGCCGCCTGGGCCCGGGGCCTCGACCCCGAATCCTTCCGCGGGGACGCGCCCGCGGCGCGCGCCGCCGTGGAGGCCCGCACCGCCGAGAGCCGCGAGCGCTTCGCCCGCCTCGCCTGGGGCACGGGCTGGGACGCCGTGGTGGCGCCGGAGGGCGCGCGCGCGGCGAACGAGCTGGCGCCGCGGGCCGGCGCCGCGCTCCCGCCCGGGACGGAGGCCGAGGTCGCCGCGGTGATGCGGGACGTGATGGTCCGCTTCGGCTTCCGCACCCCCGCGCCCTGGCTGAGCGGGCCCGCGGCCCGGTTCGAGGCGGCCGCCGAGGCCCTCCTGCACGCGGCGGGGCTGGAGAGCCGCTGGCGGGTGTGCTGAGGGGGCCTTCAGATCACCGGCAGGCCGCAGCCCTTGGCCTCCTCGCCCGGCTCCACGTGGATGGTGACCACGGCGCCCGGAATGTCCCCTTCGAGGGCCACCTCCAGGCGGTCGCAGATCGCGTGGGCGTCGCGCACGCTCATCTCGCCGGGCACCACGAGGTGGAAGTCGATGAAGGTCGCCTGGCCGGCCGAGCGGGTGCGCACGTCGTGGGCCTCCAGGGCGCCCGCGCCGTGGCGGGAGATCAGGGCGCGGATCTGCCCGACCATCTCCGGGGGCGCGGCCCGGTCCATCAGCCCGTCCACCGATTCGCGCACCATGCGCCAGCCGGACCACAGGATGTGCAGGGCGACGAGGCCCGCCACCACGGGATCGAGCACCGGATAGCCGGTGCCGAGCACGGCCAGGAGGCCGCCCAGCACGCCCACCGAGGTGACCACGTCGGCGAGCACGTGCCGGGCATCGGCGACGAGGGCCGGGGAGCGCCACGCCCGGCCCCAGCGCATCAGCGCCCAGGCCCAGGCGGCGTTGATCGCGGTGGCGACCCCGTTGATGGCGAGGCCCAGCACCGGCGCGTCGAGGGCCTTGGGCGCGAGGATGCCGAAATACGCCTCCCGCAGGATCAGGATCGCCGCCACGATGATCAGGGCGCCCTCGACCACGGCGGAGAAGAACTCGGCCTTGTGGTGGCCGTAGGGGTGGTCCTCGTCCGCCGGCCAGCCGGCGACGGTGAGCGCGACGAAGGCGCCCACCGCGGCCACCACGTTGATGATGCTCTCCAGGGCATCCGAGTAGAGGGCGAGGCTGCCCGTGAGCCACCACGCCAGGAACTTCAGGCCGGTGACGGCAAGGCCCACCCCGGCGCTCGCCAGCGCGGCTTTCTGCGTGCGGTTCATGGGGGTCCCGTGCCCGGCCTGCATCCGGCCCGGCGCATACGGGACGGACAGGCCCCAAGGCCACGGCAAAGGTTTTAGCCGCGGCTATTCCGGGCGGTCGTACCAAATCCGATCGATCCCTTCGGGATGGCGGATCTGGGCCTCGCTCACGCGCCGCGCGGGCTCGGTCGATCCGATCCCCGCTTCGATCAAGCGGAGACCGTATCAGACCCCGGAGCGATCTCCGCCGAAGCGCATGCCGATTCGGCGCCGGGGCGCGTGTCGGAACAGGGGTTTATCCCTGTCCTTTCGATGGCTTCGGTGGCTCGGGCGGTTCTCGTCCCGGCTCCCTCGCGGGCGACCGTCTTCACACATCTCGGGCGGGTCGTGCCCGCGCTCTCCCGTCCTCCCTCTGCTGGGAAAGGAACGCGGACGGCGCAGCGCGTCGCGTGAATCCTAATCGCCTCTCGGGAGAACCGCCTCGCGCCGCGTCCGACGGCCATCGAGGTGGGCGTCAGGCCCCTCATCCGCGGACAGCCCTGCGGCAGGGAGAGGAGACATGCCGCCAAGGCGCTCAGGCCGTGGGCTCCTCCGGCCCGTGCTTCGACCCGCGGTCGCGCGCCGCCTCGCGGACGCGGCTGCGCTCCCCTTGCGCGCGGGCATAGGCGGCCCGCCGCTCCAGGCTGCGGCGCTGCCAGCCGAAGCGGGCCTCGGCCGCCAGCGCGTCCAGGCGGGCGGCCTCGCGGGCCCAGTAGCCGACGAGTTGTCCGTCGAGGGTGATGCGGCGGGGCTTCCGGCGGGGTTCGGGCATGGTGCCGGCCTCAGGCGGGGGGGCTCGGCGGCGCGCCGGTCTCCCGGACGACGAGCGCGTCCGCATCCGCGTGGAAGCCGCTGATCCCGGCATCCGGCACCGGCGAGGCCGGCGTACCGAAGGGCTCGCTCGGATAGGCCTGGGCGAACTTGGCGCGCGCCTCCTCGGCGTCGGCGGCCTTCAGCACCAGTTCGGGCTCGGCCGGCAGGGGCCAGCGCGGATCGGCCGGATCGCGCGGGCGCAGGGAGAACCAGGGCATCGGTGAACGCGTCTCCGTGGGCTGTCGTAACACCACGGCGATGGTGCCGGTTCCGCCCGCCGCGGACGCGGCAAATTGATTCGGCGGCGTATTCCGTGCAGTGGGCAGGCGATGCGTGTGGACCTGTTCGATTTCGACCTGCCCGAGGCCAGCATCGCCCTGCGCCCGGCCGAGCCGCGGGGCTCCGCGCGCCTCCTCGTGGTGGCGCCGGGCACGCCGCCGGCCGACCGGGCCGTGGCCGACCTGCCGGGCCTGCTCCGGCCCGGCGACGCCCTCGTCTTCAACGATACCCGCGTGATCCCGGCCCGGCTCCACGGCCTGCGCACCCGCCCCGGGGCGCCGGGCCAGCGGGTGGAGGCGATGCTGCACCTGCGCGAGGCGCCCGATTCCTGGCGCGCCTTCGCCCGGCCCGCCAAGCGCATCGCCCCGGGCGACCGCATCGCGTTCGGGCAGGCGGGCCCGGCGGACCACGATCAGGGCCGGCTCGACGCCACCGTCGCCGGGAAGGGGGAGGGGGGCGAGATCACCCTGCGCTTCGACCGCGCCGGGCCCGATCTCGACCTCAGCATCGCCGCCCTCGGCACCCTGCCGCTGCCCCCCTACATCGCCGGCAGGCGCGCCGTCGACGCGCGCGACGCCGCCGACTACCAGACGGTCTATGCCCGCGCGCCCGGCGCCGTCGCCGCCCCGACCGCGGGCCTGCACGTGACGGAGGCGCTGCTCGCCGCCTGCGCGGCCGCGGGCCTTGCCCGCCACCACGTCACGCTGCATGTGGGCGCGGGCACCTTCCTGCCGGTGAAGGCGGAGGATACGGCCGACCACCGCATGCATGCGGAGATCGGGCATCTCGATGCCGACACCGCCGCGGCCCTCAACGCGGTGCGCGCGGCGGGCGGGCGGATCGTCGCAGTGGGCACCACGGCCCTGCGGCTCCTGGAGAGCGCGGCGGACGCGGCGGGCCGCCTCCACGCCTTCGCCGGGCCGACCGAGATCTTCATCACGCCGGGCTACCGCTTCCGCGCGGTCGACGCCCTGGTGACGAACTTCCACCTGCCGCGCTCGACCCTGTTCATGCTGGTCTCGGCCTTCTCCGGCCTCGACACCATGCGCGCGGCCTATGCCCACGCGATTCGTGCGGGCTACCGCTTCTACTCCTACGGCGACGCGAGCCTGCTCTTCCCGGCCGCCGCCCCGACGGATCCGCGATGACCGAGTCTGATCCCGCCCCCGCGGCCACCCCCGATTTCCGCTTCCGGGTCCACGCCACGGAGGGCCAAGCCCGCACCGGGGCGATCACCCTGCCGCGCGGGGTGATCCGCACGCCGGCCTTCATGCCGGTGGGCACGGCCGCCACCGTGAAGGCGATGTACGCGGATCAGGTGCGCGACCTCGGCGCCGACATCGTGCTCGGCAACACCTACCACCTGATGCTGCGCCCCGGCGCCGAGCGCATGGCGCGGCTCGGCGGCCTGCACCGCTTCATGGGCTGGAACGGGCCGATCCTCACGGATTCCGGCGGCTTCCAGGTGATGTCCCTGTCCGCCCTGCGCAAGCTCGACGAGGACGGCGTCACCTTCCGCTCGCATATCGACGGCACCGCCCACCGGATGAGCCCGGAGCGCTCCATCGAGATCCAGGGGCTGCTCGGCTCCGACATTCAGATGCAGCTCGACGAGTGCGTGCGCCTGCCCGCCCCCCCGGAGGCGGTGGAGAAGGCCATGCGCCTGTCGCTCCGCTGGGCCGAGCGCTGCCGCACCGCCTTCGGCGACGAGCCCGGCCGGGCGATGTTCGGCATCGTGCAGGGGGGCGACATCCCCGAACTGCGCGTCGCGAGCGCGCGGGCCCTCGTCGACCTCGACCTCAAGGGCTACGCCATCGGCGGCCTCGCGGTGGGCGAGCCGCAGGCGGTGATGCTCGCCATGATCGAGACGGTGGAGCCGCACCTGCCGGTCCACAAGCCGCGCTACCTCATGGGCGTGGGCACCCCCGACGACCTGCTCTGCGCGGTGGAGCGCGGCGTCGACATGTTCGACTGCGTGATGCCGACGCGGGCGGGCCGCCACGGCCTCGCCTATACCCGCCACGGCCGGGTCAACCTGCGCAATGCCCGCCACGCCGAGGACGTGCGCCCCCTCGACGCGGCGTCCGGTTGCCCGGCGGCGCGGGACTATTCCCGCGCCTATCTCCACCACCTCGTCCGCTCGGACGAGATCCTCGGCATGATGCTGCTCACCTGGAACAACCTCGCCTACTACCAGGACCTGATGGCCGGCATGCGCGCGGCGATCCGGGAGGGCCGCTTCCGGGCCTTCGCCGCCGAGACGCGGGCGGGCTGGGCGCAAACGGAGACCGCGGCGCCCGCCGATTGAGCCCAGTTCAGGGGCGGGCGAGGACGCGGTAGAACCCGTCCGGCGCCTCCGCGCCCGCGGCGGCGCTCTTCAGCGCGGCGACGATGCGGGCCGCCACCGGCAGCCGGTAGTGCAGGGCGTCCCAGTAGTTCTCGTCCGTGCGGGTCACCGGGGAGGGGATGCGGAAATCCACCACCAGGGCGCCCCGCGCGGCGCCGATGGCCGCCGCCCGCGCCTTGCAGGCGGCCTCGCGCCGCCCCTGCGCGGTGCCGGGCGCGCCCTGGGCCGCCACGTGCACCGGCATGAAGGCGAGGATGGCGCGGGTGCCCCCCGGCAGGGCCGCCAGCACGGCGTCGAGACGGTCGAGGGCCGGCATCGCCGCCCCCAGCGCCTCGGGCGCGGCGCCGCGATGCTCCGCGCCGTCCTCCCCTCGCGTCCCGGCGCGGATATGCGCCCGGGCGCGGGCCGGATCGTAGGCGGCCTCCGGCGGCGTGAACACGGCGTAGCCGTCCCCGCGCATGCGCGCCGGCATGAGGTGCAGCCGGTGCAGGGCCACCCGCCCGGCGATGGCGAGCCCCTGCAGGTTGACCTGATGCAGCGGGCCCCACGGCGCGCCGGGCCGGTAGAGCCAGTCCGGGAACGGATGCGCGGTGCGGGCCGGCGGCGTCTCGGCGCACCACGTGGCGTCGAGGCCGAACAGCACCGATCGCACCGGGTTCGCCGCCAGGAACAGGGCGGCGAGGCGCTCCTGCTCGTCCGGCGTCGCCGCGTTAACGGCGAGGTTGGCGAAGCGTCCCCCGAAGGCGCGCTCCAGATCCGCCGGATCGAGGAGCCGCGCCGTCGAGGTCCCGAACACGGCGGCATCGAACGCCCCGCTGCGGGCGATCTGCGGGTACATGAAGCGCTGGTTGCGATCCATGATCGGCCCCGCCGCGCGGCCCGGCCCGGCGCGCAGGCCGTAGGGATCGAGCAGCGCGACGAAGGCCACGGCCGCGAGGCCCAGGGCGAGCCCGGTCGCGACGAAGTCGCGGCCGAAGAGCCGCCAGGCCCGGGCGGGTTCCGGCGCGGGAATCGTCGGGATCGAGGACATGGATCGCAGCATGGCGGCACGCGGGCTGCCACGCCACCGTGGCGGAGCCGGGGCAGGATGGCCCCGATCCGGCGGTTGACCCTACCCGGAGCCTCGCCTATTGCGAGCCACGCTTCCTCTCCGGGCCGGGCCCCGAGCGGACGGCGAGCGCGTAGCTCAGTTGGTAGAGCAACGGACTTTTAATCTGTAGGTCCTGGGTTCGAGCCCCAGCGCGCTCACCAAATCCTGTCCGCACAAGATCAGCGTACCGATATCGGCCAGGCCGACACCGGCGACACCTGTATTCGCGTCGTCCAGGCCCGTACCCGTTCACTGCCCGGACGGGGGGCCGGCCCGCGATCCCGATGCTCCAGGCCGCTCGATCCGTTCGCGCGGTCGCCCGACGCCGCCGGCTCCGGCACGAGCCGCCGCTCCATCTCGATCGTCTCGAATTTCGGACCGCCGCATCGAGCCTCGGCGGCGGCGCTGTGGCGGCACGGACACAGGTGTTGTAACGTTATTGCATACAACCCTCATGCCGTTGACCGGGCCGCGGATCCTGCCGAAGGTCCTGCGGCCAAGGTTCCCCAGCGGCAGCGCGCTGCCGTCAGCGGAGGGGCCGCCCCCGGCGCGGGGCGCCCATGCGAAGGGTCCTGGCGGCGGCGCGCCGCGGCTCTCGCGAGCGGGGGCAGCCGCGCCCGGCAACGAACGAGTGCAGCGGTGAGAATGCGTCCGACCCCGAGCTTCGCCCCATCGCATCCCGGGCGGCCGCGCCGAGGCGGACCGGCGCTGGCGCTCGCCGCCGCGCTCTCGGCCGGCACGCCGGCGGGGGAGGCGCGCGCGCAGGAGAGCGTGGCGCTGGAGGAGCTCTCGGTCGAGCATAGGGGCGGCGGGGCGGCCGGGACGGGATCCGGCCCCATCGGCCTGATCGGCCCGACGCCGGGCTACGGCGCGGGCCGGGCGGTGAGCGGCACGAAGACCGACACGCCCCAGCGCGACGTGCCGCAGGTCGTGACCGTCGCCCCGCGCGAGGTCATCACCGATCTCGCCGCCACCCGCGTCGACCGGGTGTTCAACTACATGCCCGGCATCGCCCAGCAGAACAATTTCGGCGGCCTGTCGATCTTCAGCTACGCCATCCGCGGAACGACCACCTCCGAGCTCTACAGGAACGGCTTCCCGCTCAACCGCGGCACCCCGCCCCCGCCGGACACCCAGAACGTCGAGCGGATCGAGGTCCTGAAGGGGCCGGGGGCCGGCCTGTTCGGGCGCAGCGATCCCGGCGGGCTCGTCAACATCATCACCAAGCAGCCGACCGCCGAGCGCTTCCTCGAGATGGGCGGCCTGTGGGGCTCCTTCGAGCAGTTCCGCGGCACGGTCGATTCCGGCGGCGCCCTCAACGCGGACGGCACGCTGCTCTACCGCTTCAACCTCGCCGCCGGGGCGCAGAACAGCTTCCGCGACTTCGTGAACGGCGACCGGCTCCTCGTGGCCCCGGTGATCGGCTGGCAGATCACCCCCGACACGAGGGTCACGGTCGAGACCGAGTTCCTGCGCAACCGCGTCGTGTTCGACCGCGGCGTGATCGCGATCAACCGCCGGCTCGGCTTCCTGCCGATCTCGCGCTTCCTCGGCGAGCCGGGGCAGAGCACCGATCAGGCCAGCGACACGCTGCAGGTGCGCCTCGACCACCGCTTCGATGCCGACTGGCAGATGCGGCTCGCCACCTCCTTCAACACCGGCAGCCTGGAAGGCGAATCGGCCGAGATCCGCGCGATCGCGGCCGACAACCGCACCGTCTCGCGCGACCGCAACGTGCGCGACTACCGCTGGGACGTGGCCATCGGCCAGGCCGAGGTGGTCGGGCGCTTCGACACGGCCGGGATCGGCCACACCGTGCTGCTCGGCTTCGAGCGCGAGAGCACCGACAGCCGGGTGCTCTACCTGCGCTCGAACTTCCGCACGAGCCCCTACGCCCTCGACATCGACGCCCCCGTCTACGGTCAGGCGCGCCCGCCCCTGACCCTCCCGCGCAACAACCTGGAGCGGGTGACCAACACCGCGCTCTACGCGCAGGACCAGATCACCCTCGGCCCGGAATGGAAGGCGCTGCTCGGCGTGCGCTTCGACTTCTTCGAGGATTCGTTCCGGGAGCGCATCCCGCGCAGCCGGACGGACCAGTCCCGGGCCGCGGCCTCCCCGCGCGCCGGGCTCGTCTACCAGCCGCTGCCGGAGCTGAGCCTCTACGCCAATGTCGGCACGAGCTTCCGGCCGAATATCGGCCCCGACGCGGCCGCGGTCTCGCCCGGCCGACCCCTCGAGCCCGAGACCGGGCTCGGCTACGAGGCGGGGGCGAAGACCGAGCTGTTCGGCGGCAACCTGCTCGTGACCGGGGCGGGCTTCCGCGTGGAGCGCCGGAACGTGCTCACGCCCGACCCCAACAACAGCGGCTTCTCCCTCGCCGCGGGCGCGGTGCGCAGCCAGGGCTTCGAGCTCACGGCGCAAGGGCAGATCACCCCCGCGATCAAGGTGCTGGCCGGCTACGTCTTCGCCGACGCGGCGGTGACGCGGGACAACGTGCTGCCGGTGGGCGCGCCGCTCATCAACATCCCCCGCCACAGCGGCAGCCTGCTCGCCGTCCACGAGGTACAGGAGGGCGCGTGGCGGGGCTTCGGCCTCGGCGGCGGCGTGCGCGCCGTCGGCGAGCGGGCGGGCGACGCGGCGGGCTCGGGCTTCGTCCTGCCGGCCTACATCGCGGTGGATGCCCTGTCCTACTACCGGTACGGGAACCTCCGCTTCGCGCTCAACGTCGAGAACCTGTTCGACACCACCTATTACGAGAGTTCCAACAACGTGTTCCGGGTGTTTCCCGGCTCGCCCCGCCGCCTCACCGGCACCCTCACCGTGCGGTTCTGACCGCCCGCTCGGCGCGGTCCGCCCTGTCGAGGGATCTCCCCGGGCCCCGGCGATCTTCGAGGAGCCCCACGCAAGCACCCCGGAGCCCGGCGGCACCGCTGCTTGAGGGAACGGTAACGACAGCTTCGACGCGGGCGGCCCAAGCGGAACGATTACCTTGGCCGTTCGTTCTGCAAGCATGGAACACTACAGGTCAACCTTCGCCGTGACCGGTATTGCCGTTCTCGGCCTCGTCGCCGCCGCGGGCATTCTGCATCCGGGCCATTTCGAGCGCACGGCGCGGGCCGCCGCCCGGCCGATGGTCGCCACGCAGACGGCCTGGGTCGATCCGCCGGCGCCGAAGCGCGCCGCCCGGCACCGGGCCCTGCCGGATGTCGCCGCGCTGATGGAGCCCGAGCCGATGGCCGTGCTCCCGGCGGACGGCATCATGGTGCAGCCCGTGCCCGCGGGGCTGGTCCAGGTCGCGGTGACGGGGCGCCACCGCGAGGCGGCCGGCCGGCGCAAGCTGGCGCGCCGGGCCGCGACCACGCGGCAGGCCGCGCTGGACGCCCCCGGCCCCGCCGGGCAGGGCGTCGCGCCCCAGCCGGGCACGGCCGAGGCTCCGGCCGCGCGGATCGACCCGATCGGCGACCTGATCCGCGGGCTCGGCCTCGGCAGCAACAGCTGAGGCCGCGGCCGGGCCGCCCCGTCAGGCGGCCTCGATCTCGGTGCTCACGGTGAGCCACTCGTCCTCCGCCGCGGCGAGCGCGGAGGCCGCCTCGGCCCGCATGCGGGCGATCTCGCCGGCCTTGGCGGCGTTCTCGCGAAAGGCGGTGCCGTCCTCCAGCGCCGCGTCGATCTTGGCGATGGCGGCGGTGAGCTTGGCGATGCGCGCCTCGATGCCCTCGAGCTTCCTGCGCAGGGGGGCGAGGGCGGCCCGGCGCTCGACGCCGGCCCGGCGGGCCTCGGCCTGCCGGCCGCCGCTGGAATCGGCCGCCTTCTCCTCGCGCTCGGGCCCGGCCAGGACGAGGCGGCGGTAATCGTCCATGTCGCCGTCGAAGGTCTTCACCGTACCGTCGCTGACGAGCCAAAGCCGGTCGGCACAGGCCTCCACCAGGAAGCGGTCGTGGGAGACGAGGATGACGGCGCCCTCGTAATCGTTGATCGCCTCCACGAGCGCCTGTCGGCTCTCGATGTCGAGGTGGTTCGTCGGCTCGTCGAGGATGAGGAGATGGGGCCCGTGGAAGGCGGCGAGCCCCATGAGCAGGCGCGCCTTCTCCCCCCCTGAGAGCTTCTCCACCGGCGTGTCGGCCTTGGCCGCGCCGAAGCCGAGCCGCGCGGTGGCCGCGCGGGCGCGGGCCTCCGGCACGTCCGGCATCAGGGTGCGCACGTGGGCGTAGGCGCTCTCGGCGGGGCGCAGCTCGTCGAGCTGGTGCTGGGCGAAATAGGCGACCTCCATCTTGGAGGAGCGCTTCACCTCGCCGGACAGCGGGGCGAGGCGCCCGCCGATGAGCTTGCAGAAGGTGGACTTGCCGTTGCCGTTGGCCCCGAGGAGCGCCACCCGGTCGTCGGGGGCGAGGCTGAGGTTGAGCCCCGCGAGCACGATCCGGTCGGGATAGCCCGCCTGCACCCGCTCCATGGCGACGATGGGCGGGGAGAGGGGTTTTTCGGGGCTCGGCAGGTGGATCACCGGCACGTCGTCCTCGGTGAGGCCCGCGATCGGCTCCATCTTGGCGAGCCGCTTCATGCGCGACTGGGCCTGGCGCGCCTTGGTGGCCTTGGCCTTGAAGCGGTCGACGAAGCTCTGGAGATGGGCGCGCTCGGCGTCCTGCTTGGCCTTAGCCTTGGCCTGGAGCGCCCGCTTCTCGGCGAATTGCCGGGCGAAGCTCGTGTAGCCGCCGCGGTAGATCGTGAGCTTGCCCCGGTCGAGATGGAGGATGTGGTCCACGCTGGTGTCGAGCAGGTCGCGGTCGTGGCTGATGATGATCGCCGTGCGCGGATACGTCTCCAGGTAGTCGTAGAGCCAGAGCGTGCCCTCGATGTCGAGGTAGTTGGTCGGCTCGTCGAGAAGCAAGAGGTCGGGCTCGGAGAACAGCACGGCGGCGAGCGCCACGCGCATGCGCCAGCCGCCCGAGAAGTCCGAGCAGGGCCGCCCCTGCGCCGCCGCGTCGAAGCCGAGGCCGTGCAGGATCGCCGCGGCGCGGGCCGGGGCCGAATGGGCGCCGATATCCACGAGCCGCGTCTCGATCTCGGCGCGGCGCAGGCCGTCGGCGCCCTCGGCCTCCGCCATCAGCCGGGCGCGCTCGGTATCGGCGGCGAGCACCACGGCGTGCAGCGTCTCGGGGCCGGCCGGCGCCTCCTGCGCCACGGCGCCGATGCGCATGCCCTTGGGCAGCGAGACCGCCCTGGCGTCCACCGGCAGATCGCCGAGGATCGCCTTGAACAGGGTGGTCTTGCCCGCCCCGTTGCGGCCGACCAGCCCGACCCGGGCCCGGTCGGGCACGGAGAAGCTCGCCCCGTCGAGGATCAGGCGGTCGCCGATGCGGTAGGTGAGGTCGTTGACGCGCAGCATGAGCGGCGTTCTGGCGAGGCCGGGCCGCGGAGGCAAGGGCGGGGTTGGTGGGGTGGGGGGTGGTTCGGATCTTTGCGTGCTGTTCCCGTCTGTACTGCCCCCAAGCGGTCTCCGAGAACGTCCACTTCCGGGCAGGCTGATGACCTTGACTCAAACGCCAACGTAGACTGATAGCCAATTGGCAGATTTCGGACGTCGAGTTGCGGAAGCAGTCTATCCTTCAGCGAAGGGCTTGGGGTGATCGAAGTGCCAGAGGAGATCGCGTCAGTGGGGATACCCTTCGGCCAGCTAGCAGATCTGCGTCCTCGCTAGATCGCTTCACGAAGCGCTCCTCACACTCGCTGGAAGGCTAAGGCACAGCTTCGTTCTGTCAGATCCAAGGCAGGCGCAAACCTCGTCAAGCAAATGATCAGGAACTCGCATGCGTGCCTCTATGAGCGAGGCAAACAACGCATCGGTGAGTTGGACAGCGTCCAACACGGCGCGGACTGGCGTGCTCAGAAGAAGATCAGTGGTTGTGGCGACGGTTAGGGCTGGAAATCGAGTGGCGGCAAGGCAGATCGCCTTGCGCTCGTCAATCAGCGCGGTTGCTCCAAGGTGGAGCGCGAGCGCGAGCGTTGCGGCCTCGCCGTCGTCCAGCGTCTGGCTGACGCGTCCGGCGACCAAGCTCAAATAGACGGCCTCCGCCTCCTCCGGCAGGTCACTGACGGTGACGCAGCCGGTCTCAATCAGCGACATGATGCCCGAGTGTGCACTACGCCCCTTGTGGCGCCCGCGTTCGAGTTCGCCTAACGCGATGCTTGAGATGATTGTCGGCTTGTGCAACGCGCGCAGAACATCAACCGCCCGCCCGCCAGCAAGAAGGTTGATCCACACACTGGCGTCCGCGACGAGGGGCGGTTTAGGCTGAAAACGAACGGAATTCATCCGTTTCAGCTCCTTCCGCTTCAAATTCGTCGATTAGGGTCCGGGCATCGACGCGGTCGATGTGGAGGAGCCGAGCAACTTGACCTTCGCTAAGCAGTGCTTGGCGCCAAACTTCGCTGGCCATCACACCCATGCGCATTGAGACTTGGCGCCGTGCATCAACTTTCGCGCTGTCAGGAAGTACAAGGTCACCGAGCACTTGCAGCGCCTGCGCGTCAGTAATCCCACCCTGCTGAACGAACCAGTCCCAGGTTCCCAACTTCGCAAGGCCCAGTTCTTCCAGACGCCGGACCATGGCTTCGCGGGAGACGCCGAAGACATGGGCCAGCAGGATAATATGCCGGCGGGTTAGTTTCGACGCTCCCGCGGTAAGCTCCTGGAATTTAAAGCTTACAGCTCGGGCCGGGGTCAGGAAGCACCGAGCAAAAATGTTGGCGTAGCGCTCTTCTCGGGTCGAATCTGGTGTCCCATCGTGAAGTGCGTCTGGCGACTGGCGAGTCGAGATGAAGTGCCCCAGTTCATGCGCACCGGTCTGAGTTCGGCGATCACGCGGATGATCGGCGTTCAGCAAGATGCATGCGCCGGCGCGCTCATCGAAGGCATAAAGGCCGGAGATTTTCGGATCGAGCTTGCGGACATAGACGCGAGCGCCAAGCTGCAATTCAAGCAAGCTTACGATATCGAGAACCGGTGCTAGCCCAAGCCCCAGCCATTGGCGCAATTCCGCGGCATCCTGCTCCGCCTGGAGGGACACATTGCCCGGTAGCAGTGGACGCTCGGGCGGATCGAGCCGTGCGCGCTGGATACCCAGTAGATCCTCGAATTCCACCTCGGCCTGGACGAGGCGATTGAGCAATTCGACGGCTGATTGTAGTTTTTTGCTCTGCTCGCCGGTGTGACGGAACCGCGGCCGCAGATCGACGCGGATGCCATCCTGACGCAGCAACTCGTTGAGTGACAAGCCGTAGAGAACCGCCAGTTTTTGAAGCTCGTCCACGCGTGGCCGGCGCTGCGCCTGTTCCATCGCAACCAAAGTGGTGCGCGCCACATCGATCGCAGCTGCTGCCGCAGCCTGCGTGATCTTGGCGCTCTCGCGTGCCTTCCGCAGCAGCTCTCCAAGATTTTTGGGTGATAGGCCGTGGGGTATCAGTGCCATGGCGACACCATGGCCACGCGGGCGACAAACGAGCGATTACCGAGGCTGACGAGAAAAGCGAGCCACTCGGATCGGTGTCGCTCGAGCAAGCTCATTAGGGCGCGCTCGCCTTCGGCCATTTCCATTCCGAGCGCTTCCGCGGTTTCACGGGCGATACGCCGGACCATCCGCTGGTGAAGCTCGGATCTGCTGAGCGCAGCGAGATGATCGAGATGGAGAATTCCGGCGAGGGCATAATCACGAAACGCCTGCGACATGCCCGAAAAGCCCGCTACGGCGCCGTTCTCCATTTCTGCAGCGCCCAAATCTTCCCAGATATATTCCGAAGCTGGCTCATCAATATGTGCATTGTAGATGCTCATGCGCCGCAACATGCAGGCCGCGCATACACCGCACTGACGGCGAGCACCTTTGAAACTGACGCGGCGCGAATCTTGCCAGCACGAGCGTGTGTCATGCCAAGTGGGCGGGCTGGCGACTGCGCATGCTTTGGCGAGAGTTTCACTTTTGGTACTCCAAATGCGCGGATATTCGTAAGTCGGAGCCTTACTGGTGAGAGACTGAAACAAGTGCTCAATACGTCGAGTGAAAGTTGGGTGAACTCGATAATCAGGATAAATCTGTCCAGAAGAGTCCAATATTGGCCCAAGCGCGCCCTGCCCACTTTCGGTGACTACAATGCGATCGACGGACGCGAGTTGGGCGGCAATACCGGTGATCACCGCGAACTTAAAGCCCCGTGAGCGGGCGGAGGATTCGACACGCTGTCGCTTGCCCAGCCTCACATCGAACGGAACAGTTGCAAAGCGGCGCTTCTTGCGCGGCACTTTCGCGCTATCGACCCCCTTGGAACCAAGACGAACGCGGACGAGACCGCCCTTTTCCTGATCCTCGACAATCGCTGCGACCGCACGAGAATCTAGGCCATCACTATAGGGCATAATGACCTTGTCTGGGGTGTCGAACGCAAAGCGGTGGGGCTTGATCTTCACGACGGGATCGCGACGCTTAGTGAAGCTGATGCTCCAGCGATCGCCAGTCAGGAAAGTCAGTGCTTCTTCCAGCGCAGCACGCACGCACGGCGCGCTCCACTGCTCCTCGTCGTGCACCGCGACGAGGAGATCGAACGACCGTGCCCAGCCCCAGGACGGCCGCCGGACGCTGAGATCGCAATATTCGACCGCGGCCGCGATCACGATTAAGTCAATTAGATCGCATCGCCAGTCGGCAAAAAAGAAGTCCTTGAGCCCTTCAATCGACAAGGTGATGGCGTCGCCGAGCGTCGCTGTGCGCGCTCCCTTACGCGGCACTTCGCCGACTTCGATCGCATCAACACGGTGTGGCACCGCGTCTGCCACATGATAGGTCCTGGCAATCAAAGCGGAACTCCATCATCGAGCGCGGAGTAGATGACAGTGGTAGTCCGCATCGGTGCGTCGGGCGCCCGCAACAGCATGCGGGCAACGCCAGAGATCTTTACGCTGCCACACGCCTCTTCGAGTCGTGAGCGGGTAGTCCGCGCCTGATAATCCGAGGCCTCGCGGTGAATATGTTCCTCGATCTGGCGACTGCCGGCGAGCATACGATCCGACACGCTGGCCTCAGCCGCCCACTGAAGTGCCGCCTGACCACGAAGACCGTCCTGCAAAGCATCAATCGCATTGCTCACGAACCCGTGCTCCATCGTCGAGGAGCATTCACGGTGGAGCGCTTTGACATCGGCAATCGGCAGGTCACGAAAGAGCGCAGGCGTGTCAGGACCGATGATCAGGGCCATCACACGACGCACGAGGCCGGCCGATAGCTCCGCACGGCAGTCTCGCTCCACTGCCTGTTGCAGCGACTCGGAAATCTCGGGCGTCGAGAAGGATGAGAGGTAAGCGCGCTTCGCTGCCTGCTTCCACTTTGGTGACATGGGCAACGAACGGTACGGACCATCGCTCATGTGATGCCCTCCTGTCAGCCCAAATGGCACCCCAACCCGACATTGTCAACTATCTTGGATGGCAAACCTGTCATCCATTGTGCTGATGATGGCTCGATGGGGCTGAACCAGCCTGTCCACCACCACTGGAAGACCGCGAGCCGAAGGGACAGCTTATGGTCGAGTTCGTAGACGGAACTGATGGCGCGGTGACTTCAAGGTGCACATAAGCCTTACGAGTGTCTGCCGCGCGAAATGCCCTATGCTCGGCCGATGCTGACCACCATCCTCGCCGCCCTGGTGCCGATCGCCCTCCTGATCGGCCTCGGCGCCGCTCTGCGGCGCGGGGGTTTTCTCAGCGCGGCGTTCTGGCCGCAGGCCGAGCGGCTCGCCTATTACGTGCTGCTGCCGGCCCTGCTGCTGCACGGGCTCGGCACCGCCCGGCTCGACGGGGTGCCGGTGGCGGCGCTCGCCCTGGTGCTCGTCCTCTCGACCACGGCGGTGGCGGCGGTGCTGATCGCCCTGCGGCCGCGGCTCGATCTCGACGGGGCGGCCTTCACCTCGGTGTTCCAGGGGGGCGTGCGCTTCAACAACTACGTGGGCGTCTCGGCCGCCGCCGGCCTGTTCGGGGCGCAGGGGATCGCCATGGCGGCGGTGGCCAATGCGGCCATCGTGCCCACCGTCAACGTGCTCTGCGTCCTCGTCTTCGCGCGCTTCGGCCGGGCCGGGCGGCCGAGCCTCGCGGGGCTCCTCCGGCAGATCGCCCTCAACCCCCTGGTGCTCGGCAGCCTCGGGGGCATCCTGCTCCAGGCCAGCCACGTCCCGCTGCCCTTCGGGATCGAGCCGGTGCTGCGGGCGCTGGGCCAGGCCTCCCTGCCGCTCGGCCTGCTCTGCGTCGGCGCGGCCCTCGATTTCGGGGCGGCGCGCCACTGGCTGCGCCCGGTGCTCACGGCCTCGGCGGTCAAGTTCGGGCTGATGCCGGCCGCGACCGTGCTCGCCTGCCTCGCGCTCGGCCTGCGCGGGCCCGCCGCGGCGACCGCCCTGCTGTTCCAGACCCTGCCCACCGCCTCCTCGGCCTACATCATGGCGCGCCAGCTCGGGGGCGACGCGCCCCTGATGGCCGGCATCACCGCGGTCCAGACGGTGCTCGCCGCCGCGGCCCTGCCCCTGGTGATGATGGGCCTGCTGTCGCTGGCCGGCCTGGACTGAGGGGTCAGGCCAGTTCCCAGGCCGCTTCGTCGTTCATCAGCGCGGCGATGAGGGCGTGGTTGAGTTCGTGCCCGGTATGGGCCGCGGAAAGCGCACCGTGGACGGGATGGCCGACGAGGGCGAGGTCGCCCACGAGGTCGAGGGCCCGGTGGCGCACCGGCTCGTCGGGCACCTTCATCCCCCCGAGGATGCGCCCGCCGAGGATGCCGGCCGTGGTGGAGAGGTTGGCGCCCCGCAGGACCGGCCGGCCGGTGAGGACGCTGTAGAGCTTCATCGGCACCGCCCATTTCAGGCGGCCGAAGCTGCGCGACGGGGCGAGGTCGCGGTCGAACCCGTCGGGATCGACCGGACCCTCCCAGTGCATCGCCCCGAAATGCGCGAGTTCGAGCCGGGCCGAGACCCGCAGATGGTCGCACGGGTCGATCACGAGGCTGCGCCGCCCGTCCGCGACCGCCACGCGCCGCCGCACGCGCAGGACGGGGCGGGGCGCGTCGAGGGCCCGGCGGCCCGCCGCGCGGATGGCGTCGCACCAGGGCGCGGCCGAGCCGTCGAAGATCGGCAGTTCCTCCGCGTCGATCTCGACGAGGGCGTTGTCGATGCGGTGGACGTAGAGCGCCGCCATCAGGTGCTCCACGGTGCGGATCAGGACGCCGTCGGCGGAGCGCAGGGCCGTGCACAGGGGCTGCGGCTCGCGCAGGCGCCAGTCCGCGGGCACGTCGGCCCGGCGCCCGCCGCGGAGCGTCCGCCGGAACAGGATGCCGTGCCCGGCCGGCGCGGGCACCACCCGCACCACCGCGTGCCGCCCCGTATGCAGGCCGGGGCCGGCGCGCTCGAACGGGGCGGCGAGCGTCCCCTGGCCCGCCTCCGGCCCCGGACCGGCCACCGGCGCGTTGGCGGCTGGATCCCGCCCCTCGTCCATCGGCATCGCCGTGCCTCCCCCGGAATGGTCGCGCTCCTGCCTAGAGCGTGCTCTTCGCGGAAACCAGCGGCAGGCTCCATCCCATCCGCGTCGCGCGATGATCGCGAGAGGCCGGATTCCGCTTTCCCGCATCGTGCCCCGGGCGAAGCCGCCCCGCAGGAAAACCCGCCCCGGCGCCCCGGCGCGCGCCGGGTCATCCACGCTTTCGGCCGCCCTGCGGCTTGACCGGGCCCGAGGCTGCGGCCACGATCGCCCGTCAAGCTCGCCCAGCCCAAGATCCGGTCCCCCGTCCTGCCGCCCCGCCGGCGCGCCTGGGTTCGCCGGCCGGACGGCCGGCGCATGGTGGCGAACCCGCTCCGGGCGTCGGCGACGTGCGGAGCCTTGCGAACGAATCGAGGGACCGACTGGGATGGCGCGGCTGTCCACCATACCCTTCTTCAAGGAGCCCGGCATCGAGCTCGGCCCCTACGAGACCCGCTGCCACTGGCGCCGCTTCGACGAGAACGAGGTGCTGGTCGACTTCGACGACATCTCCACCGACGTCTACTTCCTCGCCACCGG
The DNA here is from genome assembly GCA_947444195.1 of Methylobacteriaceae bacterium. Lineage (GTDB taxonomy): Bacteria > Pseudomonadota > Alphaproteobacteria > Rhizobiales > Beijerinckiaceae > Methylobacterium. The sequence goes on from CANEZL010000012.1 coordinate 100,366, forward strand.
CGAGGTGCGCATCCTCAACCGGACGCAGTCGGGCAAGGAGGTCATCCTCGGCGAGATGCGCGGCGGCGCCTTCTTCGGCGAGCTCGCGGCGATCGACGGGGTCGGGCGCTCGGCCAACGTCACCGCGCTCACCCGCGGCGAGGTCTGCGTGGTGCCGGCGACCGTGTTCCGCCAGATCGTGTTCGCCTCCGAGCCCATCGCCGACCGGCTGATGCGGCTGCTCGCCAAGCGCGTGCGCGAGCTGAACACGCGGCTCATGGAGCACGCGCTCCTCGATCTGCGCCACCGCCTCTACGCCGAGCTGCTCCGGCTCTCCGTGCCGCGGGCGGGCGGGGGCGAGGAGCGGGTGGTGAGCCCGCCGCCCTACCACCACGTGCTCGCCGCCCGTATCGGCTGCCGCCGGGAGCAGGTGACGCGCGAGTTCACCGCCATGGCGAACGAGGGCCTCGTCGACCGCACCCGCGGCGCCCTGGTGATCCGCCGGCCCGACCTGCTCGAGGCGCGCGTCGCCGAGGCCCTGCGCGAGGACAGCTGAGGCCTTGTCCGGCTCGCAGGTCCCGGCAGGCTCGGGCGTGCCGCTGCTGCGGCTCGAAGGGGTGACGAAGCGCTTCGGCGCCGGCGCCGCCGTGGACGGCGTCGACCTCGCGCTCGCCGAGAACGAGGTGTTCTGCCTGCTCGGCCCCTCCGGCTGCGGCAAGAGCACCCTGCTGCGCATGATCGCCGGGTTCGAGCGCCCGGACGCGGGCACGATCCGCCTCGGCGGGGCCGACATCACCGCCGACCCGCCGCACCGGCGGCCGGTCAACATGATGTTCCAGTCCTACGCCCTGTTCCCGCACATGAGCGTGGCGGGCAACGTCGCCTACGGCCTCTCCTCGCTCGGACGCGCGGCGCGGGCGGCCCGCGTCGAGACCCTGCTGCGGCTCGTGCGCCTGGAGGGATACGGCGCGCGCCGGCCCGACACCCTGTCGGGCGGCCAGCGCCAGCGGGTGGCGCTCGCCCGCGCGCTCGCCCGCGAACCGCGCCTGCTCCTCCTCGACGAGCCCCTGACGGCGCTGGACCGGGCCCTGCGCGAGGAGACGCAGAGCGAGCTGCGCGCCCTCCAGCGCCGGCTGGGCACGAGCTTCGTCGTGGTCACCCACGATCCGGAAGAGGCGATGCGGCTCGCCGACCGGGTCGGGGTGATGGCGGGGGGCCGCATCGTCCAGGTGGGCGCCACCGCCGAGCTCTACGAGAACCCGGCGAGCCGCTACGTGGCCGGGCTGCTCGGCGACGTGAACCTGATCCCCGGCACCCTCGGACCCGCCGAGCCGGGGCCCTCCCGGGCCGTCGAGACCGCCTTCGGCGCCCTGCGCGCCCGCGCGCCCGCCCCGGCGCTCGAGCCGGGGGCGGCGGTGGTGGTGGCGCTGCGGCCCGAACGGGTCGAGCTCGGCGCGCACGGCCTGGCCGCCACCGTCACGGAGCGGATCTTCCTCGGCGACCGCATCGCCCGCACCCTGCGCATGGGGGACGGCACCACCCTGCGCGCCAGCGGCCCCGCCACGGGCGCCGCGGAGCATCCCGTCGGCGCGGAGATCCGGCTCGGCTTCGCCGCCGAGGTCGCCGCGATCCTGCCCGCATGAGCGCCCGGCGATGAGCGGCCGGGGCGGGCAGGGCTGGCGCGCGCGCCTCGTGCGGCTGCCGCCGCTCCTCTGGCTGAGCGCCTTCTTCCTGGTCCCCTTCGCGATCACCCTGAAGATCAGCCTCTCGGACGCGGCGACCGCGATGCCGCCCTACCTGCCGGTCCTCGACTGGCACGGCAGCCTGGAGGGCTGGTCGAGCTTCCTCGAAGCCCTCGACTTCGAGAACTACGCCGTTCTCTGGTTCGATTCCCTCTACCGCGAGGCGGCCCTCAGCTCGCTCGCCTATGCGGGCACGGCGAGCGCGGTCCTCGCCCTCCTCGGCACGCCGCTCGCCTACGCGCTCGCCCGCGCGCCGGCCCGCGCGCAGGCCCTCCTCGTCGCCCTGGTGGTGGTGCCGTTCTGGACGAGCTTCCTCGTGCGGGTCTACGCCTGGATCGCGATCCTCAAACCGGAGGGACTGCTCAACGCCGCGCTCCTGCGCCTCGGCGTGGTCGGGCAGCCCCTCGAGATCCTGAACACGCCCGCGGCCGTGCTGATCGGCCTCGTCTACGCCTACCTGCCCTTCATGGTGCTGCCCCTCTACGCGGTGATGAGCCGGCTCGATCCGGCGCTCCGCGAGGCCGCCGCCGATCTCGGGGCCGGCCCGGTCCGGGTGTTCCTCACGGTGACGCTGCCGCTCGCCGCCCCCGGCATCGCGGCGGGCGCGCTCCTCTGCTTCATCCCGATGGTCGGCGAGTTCGTGATCCCGGATCTGCTCGGCGGCTCGGACACCCTGATGCTGGGCCGCGTCTTGTGGAGCGAGTTCTTCTCGAACCGCGACTGGCCGCTCGCCTCGGCGGTGGCGGTCCTGCTGCTGCTCATCGTGATCGGGCCGGTGGTGCTGTTCCGCGACGCGGGCGAGCGCGGGGAGGGGGAGCGGTGAGCCCGTTCCTGCGCGCGGTGCTGGCCCTCGGCCTCGCCTTCCTCTACGCGCCGATCCTGGTGCTCGCGGTCTATTCCTTCAACGCCTCGAACCTCGTCACCGTCTGGGGCGGGTTCTCGACGCGCTGGTACGCGGCGCTGCTGGCCGACGGGCCGCTCCTCGCCGCCGCCTGGGTCTCCCTGCGGGTGGCGCTCATGGCCGGCGCGATCAGCACGCTGCTCGGCACGCTGGCCGCACTCGCACTCGCCCGGCACGGGCGCTTCCGCAGCCGCCGCCTCCTCACGGGCCTCGTCTTCGCGCCGATGGTGATGCCCGAGGTCATCATCGGCCTGTCGCTGCTGCTGCTCTTCGTGGGCGTCGGGCTCGACCGGGGCATCGTGACCCTGGTGATCGCGCACGCGACCTTCTGCACCGGCTTCGTCGCCGTGGTGGTGGGCGCGCGCCTGCGCGGGCTCGACCGGACGCTGGAGGAGGCCGCCGCCGATCTCGGGGCGACGCCCCGGCGGGTCTTCGCCACCGTCACGCTGCCGCTGCTCGCGCCCGCCGTGCTCGCGGGCTTCCTGCTCGCCTTCACCCTGTCCCTCGACGACCTCGTGATCGCGAGCTTCGTCTCGGGGCCGGGCGCCACCACCCTGCCGATGCGGCTCTACAGCCAGATCCGGCTCGGGGTGAACCCGGAGATCAACGCCGCCTCGACCCTGCTCGTGCTGGCGGTGACGCTCGCCGTGCTCGCGGCCTCGCGGCTGACCGCCCGGCGCTGAAGCCCCCCGGGGCCTGCGGATCGGTCCCTGAAGCATCGTCCCGAAAGGTGGTTGCCGGCTTTGGGGAAAAAGACGATGCGGAATCAAAAACCTAGAGCACGATGCGGAAAAGTGGAATCCGATTTTCCGAAATCATCGTGCGACCACAAAGAGATAGAGCATCACCCTGGATCTGATTCCCAAGACGATAGGCCAACGGCGGAAGCCGAGTTTCCGAGAGATCGGATTGAGGGCGACTTAAGGACTCCGCTGCTACAGCTTGCTGAACCAAGGGGCGGGAAGGCCTCTCGTCCGGAATCCGAAGGGTCTCGGCGGCCCACGCGGTCGCCCCTCACGAGGAAGCGATGCCCACGCGGCTCATCTCCGTCGTCAACGAAGTCGAGGCCGCGGTCAGTTCCAGGGACCCCGCCCACCGCGTCGGCATGCTGCGCGAGATGACGCACCTGTTCAGCGGCACCGCGGCGAAGCTGAACGAGGAGCAGATCGAGGAGTTCGGCGCGATCATCCTCAAGCTCACCGACGAGATCGAGACCGAGGCGCGGGCCGAACTGGCCGAGCGGATGGCGGACATGGCGCGGGCGCCCCGCGCGGTGGTCCGGGATCTCGCCCTCGACCACGCCCCCGAGGTCGCCGGCCCGGTGCTCGAGCGCTCGACGCGGGTGGGCGAGGATGTCCTCGTGGAGGTCGCGCGCGAGCGCGGCCAGCAGCACCTGATGGCCCTGAGCCGCCGCCCGGCCCTGACCACCCGCGTCACCGACCTCCTGGTCGAGCGCGGCGACGGCGCGGTCGTGCGCTCGGTGGCCGGCAACAGCACCGCGGCCTTCTCCGCCTACGGCCACGCCACCCTCATGGAGCGCGCCGCCGACGACGCCGAGTTGCGCGCGCGCCTGGAGGCCCGCGTCGACATCCCGCCCGCCTACCGGGCGCGCCTCGTCGCCGCGGCCCAGGCCCGCGCCAAGGCGAGCCTGGCGGCCGAGTTCGGGACGGAGGCCGCCGCCGCGGCCGTCTCGCACAGCGTCAAGGGCCTCGATGCGGGCCAGCGCAGCGCCGCCCTGCTCCAGGCCCAGGTCGTCGTCGAGAAGCGCCTGCGGCAGGGCGAGCTCGACGAGGCCACGATCGCCGAATGGCTGCGGGCCGGCAAGGAGACGGAGGCCCTCATCGGCCTCGCCCGCAAGGCGGGCGTGCCGAACGGCGTGGCCTTCCAGGCCTACGAGGCGCAATCCTACGAGCCGCTGCTGTTCCTCATCCGCTCGGTCAATCTCGGCTGGCGCATCCTGAAGATGTTCATGATGGCCCGGGACGGCCGCGCCCCGTCCCCCGAGATGATGCAGGGAGCGCTCGAAGCCTACCAGGCCCTGTCGGTGGCCACCGCGCAGCGGGTGATGCGCTTCACCGCCGCCCGCGAGGCCGCGCAGGGCAAGACCAAGGCCTCCGCCGCCTGAGGCAGGCGGGCCTGCGCGGGCCCGCTCAGGCCGGCGGTCCCGCGCCGAACCGGCGGGGGCGGTCGAGCCAGTGCGTGAGCCAGCGCGCCGGGGCCGGCCAGGGGCGCATCCGCGGGGCCGAGACCGGCCGCGGCAGCACCCCTTCGTGGAAGGCGGGACGGCAGGACCAGAACCAGTCCCCCGGGCCGCCGACCATGCCGAGGCCCACCGGCTCGCGCGCGCCCCCCGCGGGCCCGAAGCGCCCCGCCGCCCACACGCGCTGCCAGCACCCGCGCCGGTTCAGGTCCGCATCCGCCCAGCCCAGGCGCGACAGCCCGGCCGTGGCGAAGATCCGCGTGGCCGCGCACCCCTCCGGGATCCAGACCCAGGCCGAGAAGACGTAGGACGCCTCCCTGTCGAAGGCGGCCGGATCCACGGCGCGGGTGAAGGGGCTGAGGCCCTGGACCCCGGGCCGCCCGCGGCAGCGCCGCAGCCCGCCCGGCAGGGGCAGGCGGTCGGGCCGGGGGCCCGGCGCCAGGGCGTCGACCGGCAGGCCGTGGCGGGCGGCGTAAGCCGCGTCGCAGAGGGCGAGCCAGGGCTCCAGATCGACGATCCAGGCCTGGTCATCGGCCGAGAATCGGCGCACGCGCCCCTCGAACACGCCGTCTGCGACCTGGCGCACGGGCTCCGGCGCCCAGTCCGGCCCGGCGGCCTTCACGCGCAGGAGCGGCGCGGGCCCGTGCCGGGCGATCGCCGCGGCGAGGCGGTCGAGATCGGCATCGCTCTCCCCCTGCGCGGTCGTGCGGACGAAGGTCACGGAGCCGGTGCGCAGTTCCTCCAGCAGCTTCTGCCGGAGATGGGCGACCCGGCCGTATTCCCGCGCGAGCAGGGCCTCCGGCTCGATCCGGCCGACGAGCTGCATGGTGTTCCACCAGACGCCGTAGCGCCGGCTGCGGCCGTAATAGGCGCCGGTGGCCGTCGCCTCGACCACGAGGTCGCCCGGCTCGCCGTATCCGTCGAAATCGTCCGCCAGCGCCCGGATGAGGGCGTCCAGGGGGGTGGCGGCGAAGCGCAGCAGGCCGGACGGCTCGGCCCCGCCATAGCGCTGGACGAAGCCGAACTCGCAATTCCCGCCGAGGCTGCGGAAGCCGTGCATGCGCTCGGAGAGGGCTGGGATCGCCGCGTGCCGCGTCGGGATGCCGGAAGGGGCCATGGCGGGCAGGCTAGAGCACGATGCGAGAAAGTGGAAACCGGCCCTTCGGGATCGGCGCGCGACCGGACGGAGCGGGGGCGGCCCGCCCCGGCACGCGCTCCGCCGGGTCGGATGCAGGACCCGCGGCGGGATCGCCCCGCGCGGGTCAGGCGAGGGCGCGGGCCGCCTCGGCCACCTTGCGCACGGAGAGGTCCACGTCGTCGGCGGCGTGGGCGATGGCCTGCATGTCGCTGCGCACCGCCGCGACGCTGCCGGCGGCGGCGTGCATGTTCACGGACATGTCCCGCGTCACGGCGGCCTGTTCCGTCACCGCCGAGGAGACGCTGAGAGAGATCTGGCTGAGATGGGCGATCGAGTGCACGATGGCCTCGATGGCGCTCACCGCCCGCGCGGTCGCCCCCTGGACGTCGGTGATCTGCCGGCTGATCGACTGGGTCGCCAGGGCCGACTGGCCGGCGAGGTCCTTCACCTCGGCGGCGACGACGGCGAAGCCCCGGCCAGCGGTGCCGGCCCGCGCCGCCTCGATCGTGGCGTTGAGGGCGAGCAGGTTGGTCTGCTCCGCGATCGAGCGGATCAGCGTGACCGCCTCGCCGATCCGGTCGGCCGCGCCCGTCAGGCTGCCGACGATGACGCCCGCCTCGCCGGCACGGCTCACGGCGTCGTCCGAGGCCGCCTGGGCCTCGCTGGCATGGCGGCTCAACTCGTCGATGGAGGCGGCAAACTCCTCCGTGCCGGCCGCCACCGCCTGGACGTTGTCCGAGGTCTGCAGGCTGACCTCGCTCGTGCTGCGGGCGCGGCGGGTCACGGCGGAGACCGCCGCGGTGATCGCCTGGAGATCCGCGTCGATGACCCGCTGGGCCGCGCTGCGGCGCAGCCGGTCGGTGACCGCGCGGGTCACGTCGGTGGCGAACTTCACCACCGCGTAGGGCCTGCCCTCGGAATCCAGCACCGGATTGTAGGAGCCGAAGATCCAGATCTCGCGTCCGTCCTTGCCGATGCGCCGGAACTCGCCGGCCTTGTAGGTGCCCTGGGCGAGGTCCCGCCAGAAGGCGGCATAGGCCTCGCTGCGCCGGTCCTCCTCGGGGACGAACATGCTGTGGTGGCGCCCCCGGATCTCCGCCAGGGTGTAGCCCATCGTCTCGAGGAAGTTGGCGTTGGCCTCGCGGATGGAGCCGTCGAGATCGAAATGGATCGCGGCCTGGGACCGGTTGATCGCGTCGATCTGGCTGGAGAGGGCGGCGTCGCGCTGCTTCTGCGCCGTGATGTCGGTGGCGAACTTGACCACCTTGGCCACGCATCCGCGCCGGTCGAGCACCGGGATGTAGGAAGCCTGGATCCAGAACGGGGTGCCGGCCTTGTCGATGCGGCGGAACTCGCGGGTCTGGAACCGCCCCTGGCGCAACGCCTCCCAGAAGGCGGCATAGGCCCGACCGTCGCGCTCGTCGGGCGGGACGAAGATGCTGTGATGCCGGCCGACGATCTCGTCGTTCCGGTATCCGGTGAGGCCGAGGAAGATCTCGTTGGCGGAGATGATCCGTCCGTCCGGTTCGAACCGGATCTGGGCCTGCGCGCGCTCGAGGGCGATCAGGGTGGCGGCCTTATCGGAAGAGAAAAACGACATGGCTGGCCTCTCGAACCGCACGGCGGCTAGAGCCGTTCCCGATCGCGTTGCAATCGTTCACGGCTCCAAGTTGTTGTCTTTGCGCGCTCTCTTACGCCGAACCGGCGTCCACTTCGGCGGAGAGCGCTCTAGTTCCACGAGCTTCTTGTCAGGTTCGACATGACGTAAACTGTAGATGTCGGAAATGAATTTCCGACCCAGGATCGTTAAGAAGTCACCGTCGGTCCCCGCTTCAGACGCGGTCTGTTTCGGGACGGGGTCTGCGCTCGAGAGACCGATACCGGCTTCCGGCAAGCAACGATGCGCTCGAGAAGTTTACAACCAACGAATAGCGCACAACTCGATCCCGGGACGCGAGGCGCGCCTGCCCCCGCGGGCCGGGAGCCGGCCGCGGGCGGGAAGGAAGAGGGTCCGGGATCTCGTTCAGGCCGGGATCGGCCGGCCGTCCCAGGCGAAGACCTGTCCCGTATCCTCCGGGCGCAGGCCGTCGAGCACGCGCAGGAGGTGCCCGGCGCTCTCCTCCGGGGCGAACAGGCCGGCCCCCTCCGGATCGGGCCGGAACGGCCGCGACAGGCCGGTCGCCACCGTGCCCGGATGCAGCCCGGCCACGATCGCCTCCGGATGCGTGCGGGCCGCCTCGACGGCGAGCGTCCTCAGGATCTGGTTCAGGGCGGCCTTCGAGGCGCGGTAGGCGTACCAGCCGCCGAGGCGGTTGTCGGCGATGGAGCCGACGCGGGCGGAGAGCGCCGCGAACACGCTGCGCCCGCGCCGCGGCATCAGGGGCAGGAAGTGCTTGGCCACCAGGGCGGGGCCGATCGCGTTCACCGCGTAGACCGCGGCCATCGCCGCCGGATCGAGGCTACGCACCGCCTTCTCGGGGGCGATGCCCGGCCCGTGCAGGATGCCGCTGGCGACGACGACGAGGCCCACCGGCCCGGCCCCTCCCGCGAAGGCCGCCGCCGCGGCCACCGAGGCCTCGTCGGTGAGGTCGATCGCGTGGGTGCGGACGGGCGCGGCGAACGGGGCCGGCCCGCGCGCCAGGGCGAAGACGGGGGCGTGGGCGCCCCCGGCCGCCAGGGCCTCGGCGAGCGCCCGGCCGATCCCGCCCGAGGCACCGACGACGACCGCGCTGCTCATCGGCCGCGCCTCTTCCACGAACCCCTCCGCCACGATCCGCACCCGCGTCGGGGGTGCCCGGAGGGAATCTTAGGGCGATGCCGGGGCGGCCGACAGCGTCCGCCCGTGCGGAACCCCGGATCCGCGGGGCGGCCTCAGTAGCCGCGGTTGCCGATGCTCGGCAGCGAGGGCTGCGTGTAGGCGCGGTTCACGTCGCGGCGGGTCTGCGTGCCGTTGGTGTCGCTGGAGCGGCGGAAATTGTCGGCGTTGAAGGTCTCCGCGAAGCCGCTGCGGCTGTCGGACTCGGTGCTGCTGCAGGCGCCGAGGCAGAGGCAGGCCGCGAGGAGCACCGGAAGGGCGAGAAGGGAACGCATGCGGGGACCTTGGTGAAGGGCAGGGCGCCGGAGAGACGGATCCTGACGCGCGAAGCCGGCGGCCGTGAGGCGGCGCGCGGCGGCTCGGGCCCGAGTGGCCCCGCGCCACCGACCGGTCAAGCAGGATGGAGGCGAGCCTGACGGCACGGCGCGGATGTGATGCGACGCGGCCACGGAAAACTCATCATGCCCGCGGCTTCCTGGCACCGCCCCGGGCCAATCGTGTGGAGGAGGGGGCCCTCCCCCTGGCGAATCCAGCCGGTTTCGGGCGAGAAGCGAACTCGATGAGTAACGTCGTGCCCTTCCGCCAGCGCCCGCCCGTCGCCCAGCTCGCCCGCTGCGAGGTCGTGGCCGTGGCAGGCGACCTCCTCGTGCTGCTGGAGCAGCTGGAGGACGTGTGCGCGCGCGCGGCGGGCACCGGCCGGCCGGCCCTCGAGGTCGAGCGCACGGTCCAGCATCTCCTCGACGCGGTGAGCGCGGTCGAGCGGGCCCTCGACTGTATCGGCGAGGGTGAGCAGGCGGCGCCGGCCTGACGAAGACAGAAGCGTAACGATTTCTTAAAATGCCGGAACTGCCCAGGTCGTCCCGCTGTTGAGCGGTTGACCGATCCTCAGCGTCGCAGCGCCCCGGAAGATCCCATGCTCGCCACAAGCCCCCGCCGCGCCGCCCTGGCGCTGTCCGCGTTCGGCCTGCTGGCCGGCTCGGCCGCGCACGCCCAGGAAGTCGGCTTCTTCGAGGCCCTGTTCGGCCGGGCGCGCCAGCCCGAGCCGGTGGTGCAGCAGGCCGAGCCGGTGCAGAGCCGCGCCACCCGCATCTACAGCCGCCGCCACGCCGAGCGCCCGCGGCTACGGACCCGCTACGCCGCCCTGCCGAAGGCGGAACCGCTCAAGGTGACGATCACGGACCGCCAGAAGCCCCTCGACATGTCGGGGGGCGCCGCAGCCGCCCTGATGCGGGACCCGACCCTGCGCCCCGGCGACATCGTGATCCTCGACGGCGGGGCCCGGGTCTTCACCGGCAGCGTGGAGAAGCGGCACACCCCGCAGGACTTCCAGCCCGTGCGCAGCTCGCGCCTCGTGGATGCCCGCACCAAGCGGGACCTCGCGGCCATGGTGGCGCCGGTGGGCGCGCTCCCCGCCGACGAGGCCCGCCGGCAGCTCGCCCGCCTGAAGCGCGGCGCGCCGACCGCCCACCCCGCCATCGCGACGGAGGCGCAGGCCACCCCCGCGACGATGCGGGTGATCAACGTGTGGAACACGGTTCGCTGAGAACCGCCCGCCCAGCAGAGACGAGCCTCTCCCGCCCCTTGCGGGGGAGGGGCCGGGAGCGGGGGTGGCGCGGACGGCCCCGCGACGCTCGGCCTGCGCCGGCCCTACCTCCGGCCCCCCGTCGTTCCGGGGCGCCGACGATCACCCGTCCCCGGGGGCGCACGGAGCGTGCGATCCGGGAACGCCGCGAGCCGTCATCCTGACTGTTCAGCGGGCATCGCTCCCGGGCTCCGCTGCCCGGCCCCGGGATGACGGGTGAAGCGGCGGTCGTCGGACGCGCCCTCCGCCGCAAGGGAGAGAATCGCCCTCCTCGTCTCCGCCGGAAACCGGGACGATCCTCAGCCCAGGGCCGAGGCGCCCGCCACGCTCGCCCAGACGGTGCCGAAATGGCAGACCGTCGCGGCGAGGACGAAGGCGTGCCAGATCGCGTTCTGGAAGGGCAGGCTGCGCCAGACGTGGAACACCACGCCCACGCTGTAGAGGACGCCGCCCATGGCGAGCAGCCAGAGCGCGGCGGGCTGGAGGGCGGCGATCACCGATTCGTAGGCCAGCAGCCCGCTCCAGCCGAGCACGAGGTAGAGGCCGATCGAGAGCCGGTCGTAGCGGCCGGGCAGCAGCAGCTTCACCGCGATGCCGATGCCCGCCACGATCCAGATCACCGCGAGCAGGAGCCACGCGGTGGTCCCCGTACCGACGAGGGTGACGAGGGGCGTGTAGGTGCCCGCGATCATCAGGTAGATCAGCGCGTGGTCGGCGCGGCGGAGCAGCCACTTCCGGGGGCCCACCGGATGGAGATTGTAGGTGGCCGACACCCCGAGCATCCCGAGCATGGCGGCGGCGTAGATCACGACCGAGGCCCGGTCACCCCAGCCGAGATGCGCGGTGAGGGCGGTGACGACCAGGGCCACGGCGCCGCAGAGCCCGAACAGCACGCCGAGCCCGTGGACCACGCCGTCCGCGAAGATCTCGCGCGGCGTGTAGTGCCAGGTCAGAGAAAGCGGTCTCCCGTCATCGGCCAGAGACATCGAAGCCTCCTGCGTTCATCTCCATTCCGTGGAGATTAATCTTCTCGCCCCGAAGACGTTCCTGCGGCAAAGTGCTGAAACGCACGCTATCCCCGGCTTCCACAGCCCCGTGCGGCATTCTCGTGCCGCGCAATGCCTGCGCTGCGCAGCACAACCGCTCACAGGTCTTGGTTAAGACTGGTCGAGCGGGCTCGGGCGGCGCTCAGATGCCGCCCCCCGCCAGCCCCTCGAAGCCGAAGGGGGTCTGGCCCCGCGCCCGTTCCCGCGGAGCGCCCAGGCCCAGGCAGAGCCGCGCATGGACCACGGCCATCACGAGAACGCCCATGGCGAGCACTTGGTGCGCGAGGGCGGCCCAGAGGGGCACGGCCAGGAGCAGCGTGGTGATGCCGAGCGCCATCTGCGCGAGAACGAGGACCATCACCCCGGCCGCCCGGCCGCCCGCGCCGGAGCCCCACGCATCGACCGCGTGGAAGAGGGCGAGGAGGACGATGGCGTAGGCCAGCAGCCGGTGGTTGAGCTGCACCAGGGCCGCGTTGTCGACGAAGTTCTCGATCCAGGGTTTGACCGCGAACAGGTCCGAGGCCGGCGGGATCAGGTCGCCGTTCATGGTGGGCCAGGTGTTGTAGAGGAGCCCGGCATGGGAGCCCGCCACGAGGCCGCCGAGGAAGATCTGGACCAGAACGAGCACGGGCAGGGCGCAGGCGGCGAGCCGCAGGCGCGCGGGCGCCGCGGCGACGGCGCCGCGGCGCTCGCCCACCGCCAGCCAGACGAGACCGGCGAGAATCAGGCTCGCCGTGGAGAGGTGCAGGGCGAGCTTGAGGGGCGCCACGGCGGTCATGCCGGGCTTCAGCCCCGAGGCGACCATGATCCAGCCGATCGCCCCCTGAAGCCCGCCGAGGAGGCCGAGCCCGAGGAGGCCGAGCCCGAGGCGGCGTCCGATCAGGCCGCGCCACCAGAACACGGCGAGCGGCAGGAAGAAGACGAGGCCGAGGATGCGGCCGAGGAGGCGGTGGCCCCATTCCCAGAAGTAGAGCACCTTGAAGTCGGACAGGCCCATGCCCTGGTTCAGGATGCGGTACTGCGGCGTGCCGCGATACTTCTCGAACTCGGCCGCCCAGTCGGCCGCCGAGAGCGGGGGCACCGCGCCGGTCACCGGCCGCCACTCGGTGATCGAGAGGCCGGAGCCGGTCAGACGGGTCGCGCCCCCCACCGCCACCATGGCGAGGACGAGGACGGCCACGAGGTAGAGCCAGGCGCGCACGGGGCCGGTCCGCGTCCCTTCGCCGAGGCCGGAGGTGGAAAGCCGCATCGATCCGCTCACTCTCATGGTTCCGCCACGCGGGGATCGGTCCCGGCGTTCCGCTCTCGGCCCGGGCCGCGCAAGCTGGTATGAGCCCGCGCACCGGTTAGGCAAGGCCGGCCCGCGGGGCAATGCCCGGCGCGGCGGCCGCCCGCTCCCCCTCGACCAAGGACGTCCCATGCGCCGCCGCACCCGCACCCTGATCGGGACGATCGGCATCCTCGCCTTCGTGATGATCTACGCGCCGCTCGCCATGGCGCTCGCCGACAGCCGGATCTCCGAGACCTCGCCGCCGGTGCAGACCGTGCTCTACTGCATCCTCGGCATCGCCTGGATCCTGCCCCTGATGCCGCTGATCAAGTGGATGGAGCGGCCGGACCGCTAGAGCGCGCTGCTTTTTCACGGAAACGGCAGCACGCTCTATCTCTTTGTGGTCGCACGATGATCCCGGAAAACCGGACTCCACTTTTCCGCATCGTGCTCTGGCGTCCGAGCTCCCGCTGCACCGGGTCGCAGGCCCGCGCGCCGGGCGCGCGGCACATCCGCGCGCGGCGATCCCCGCGCAAACAAAAAGGCCCGGCTTCGCAGCCGGGCCGATTCGAGTCTGAAGCTTTCGGGACCGAACCCGGCGCGCGATCCGTGAGGATCCCGCGCCGGGGTTAAGCGTCGCCTTAGAAGTCGCGCTGGATGCGGGCGCGGACCTGGAAGACGTCGGCGTTGGTCACCGTGCGCAGGGTGCCGTTGGCGACGGCCGTGTTCAGCAGAGCCTGGGAGGTGATGCCGGGGGAGCGGTTCGCGTCGATGACGCGGCCGTTCTGGACACCGTAGTTCTGGTAGACGCCCTCGACACCGATATCGAGGTCCTTCACCGGCGACCAGATCAGGCTGCCGCCGACGTTGAAGGCGTAGGTGTCGCGCAGGATCTGGTTGAGGTTGAAGTAGCTCGAACCGACGGCGCCGACGTTGGCGAGGCCGCCGATGGCGAGGCCGTTGTAGGAAGCCTGAGCGGCGCGGGCGCCGGGGGCGAAGGCGATCTCACCGTACGAGCCGAACAGGGCCGAACGGAGGGTGGGGTTCCAGTAGTGCAGGAACGAGGCCACCACCGAGAAGGTCTGCGTCAGCTCGAGGCGGTTGGAGAGCGGGTTGAGCACCGCGTCGCTGAAGAACTGCTGGAAGGGCGCGCCCTGCAGCGAGGTCGCCGACTGGATGTACGAGCCCGCCCAGGCGGACACGCCCGTGTACATGCCGGCACCCTCGCCGTAGGAGCCCTGCAGGTACAGGGTGTCGCCCGGCGCGATGAAGGGCAGGTTGACCTTCAGGCCGCCCTGGACGGCCCAGCCGTACTCGGAAGCCGTGCGGCCGAGGGTGCCGGGGTTCGTGCCGATGAGCTGGGCGGCGGCGGTGTTGAAGGTGCCGGAGTTGATCTCGTGCACGGCGGCCGAGATCTGGGCCGAGCCCCAGGGCTGGTCGTAGCGCAGCACGCCGACGAAGTCGGGCATGCGGTTGCGCTCGATCACGTCCACGAAGCCGAGGCCGACCGGCGCGCCGGCGGCGTTGAAGCCGGTGAAGACCGGGGCCGGGGACTGCGTGATGGCGAAGGTCTGCAGGCTGGAATTGCCGAGCACCGCGGCGGCGGCGGCGACGTTGGCCGGCGAGTAGGTCGGCGCGCGACGGAAGCTCGGGTCTTCCATCGAGATGGTGGCCGAGAAGCCGTTGCCGAGGGTGGCGGTGTAGGCCGCGAGGTTGGTCGAGGCGACGTCCGAGCCGAGCGTGCCGGCCTGGATCTCGAAGTCGTGGGCGTAGAAGTCGTAGAACGACGAGGCGCGGCCCGCGGTGAAGCCGGCGAACTGGATGAAGGCCTTGTCCGTGTTGAAGTACTGCTGGACGCGGCCGAACCCGTCGACGCCGAG
>CANEZL010000013.1 GCA_947444195.1 Methylobacteriaceae bacterium
CCGGCCGACGCCATCCTCGCGGACGTGCGCGATTTCAGCGCGGAATCGGTGGAGCGCCTGCGCCGCGTCCTGGGGCAGGCCCGGCGCGGGGCGCCCCTCGTCGTGCTGGTGCAGCAGAACAGCTCGCGCGCCCGCCTGTTCGGGATGGCCCTCGGCGCCACGCAGACCTTCTGCGCGCCCTTCGACGTCGCCCGCCTGCGCAGCGCCATCGGGGCACCGGGCCCGGACCGCGAACCCCTCTCGCTCGGCACCCAGCACACCAGCGAGGAGGCGCGCCGCTTCTACAGCACGACGTTCGCGCCCGAGCGCCCGCTCACCGAGCAGGCCGTCGACACCGGTACCGACTTCATCGGCCACGCGGTCCGCGACACCGGCATCCGCGACTGGGTCCGGGCCGTGCAGCGCTTCGACGACGCCACCCACCAGCACTGCCTGCTCGTCACCGGGCTGGCGGCCGCCTTCGCCCGCAGCCTGGGGCTGGGCGAGCTCGAATGCCACCGCCTCACCAAGGCCGCGCTCCTGCACGATGTCGGCAAGATCTACGTGCCCTCGGCCATCCTCAACAAGCCGGGCCGGCTCGACCCAGGCGAGATGGAGATCGTGCGCCGGCATCCCGAGCACGGCTACCGCATGCTCGCCGGCCAGGGCTTCGGGGCGGAGATGCTGGCGGTGGTGCGCTCCCACCACGAGATGCTCGACGGCTCGGGCTATCCCGACAGGCTGAAGGCGGACGACATCCCGGACCTCGTGCGCCTCGTGACCGTCTGCGACATCTACGCGGCCCTCATCGAGCGCCGGTCCTACAAGCCGCCGATGCCCGGCGCGGAGGCCTTCGCGATCTTGGAGGGCATGGCCGGGCGCCTCGACGCCGTGGTGGTGAACGCCTTCCGGCCCGTCGCCGCGGCCTTCTCCCCCCGCCTCGCCTGCGAGGCGTGAGCATGGGCAAGCCGACGCCCCCACCGCGGCGCAGCCGGTCGGCCCGGGCCTGGATCCTGCTCGGGATCCTGGCGCCGCTGGGCATGGTCGCCGTCTGCACGGTGATGCTGCTCGAACTGCGCCAGGACGCCTGGGACAAGGCCGAGCAGACCTCGCGGAACCTGCTCCAGGTGATCGAGCGCGACATCGACCGCAACGTCGAGATCATCGACCTCGCCCTGAAGAGCGTCGTCGAGAACCTTCGGCACACCGATCTCGGCGAACTGACGCCGAAGTACCGGCAGCGCGTCCTGTTCGACCGCTCCGTCAACGCCAAGGATCTCGGCGTGATGCTCGTCCTCGACGAGAACGGCGACGTCGCCCACGACGCCGCCCAGTTCCCGCCACGCCGGATGAACTACGCCGACCGCTACTATTTCCAGGCGCACCGCACCGATCCCGGCCTCGGGCTCCACATCAGCCGACCTCTCAAGTCACGGCTCCTCAGCGCGCCGATCGTCGTGCTCAGCCGGCGTATCGACAAGCCCGACGGCTCCTTCGGCGGCGTGGTGCTCGGCAGCCTGTCGCTGTCCTACTTCGACCGCCTGTTCGACCGGATCAGCCTGGGCAAGGCGGGCACGATCAACCTGTTCCTCAGCGACGGCACCCGCCTCGTGCGCCATCCGGTGCCCGATCCGGAACTCGGTCCGAATTTCGGGGCCGTGCCGAACTTCCGGCGCTTCCTGCGCGAAGGGTCCGGCCGCTTCGTCGCCCGGACGACGTCCGACCATATCGAGCGCCTCTACACCTTCACGAAGGTCGACGCTCTTCCGCTCATCCTCAACGTGGCGCTCTCCACCCAGGAGATCGAGGCCGAGTGGCGGGTCAAGGCCCTGGTGATCGGCCTCCTCCTGCTCGCCCTGTGCGGGCTGACCATCGGCCTGTCGCTGCTGGTCGACTGGGAGTTGCGGCGGCGCACGGCGGCGGAGGCCGAACTGGCGCAGCTCTCGCGCACCGACGCGCTCACGGGCCTGCCCAACCGCCGCGCCTTCGAGGACACGTTCGAGCGCGTCTGGGCGGAGGCGCGCCGCCGCGGCAGCCCGCTGCCCCTCCTCGTGGTCGATGCCGACCACTTCAAGCGCTATAACGACCGCCACGGCCACGCGGTCGGCGACCGCGTGCTGCAGGCGCTCGCCCAGGCCCTCTCGGGCGCCGCGCGCCGGCCGGGGGACCTCGTCGCCCGGATCGGCGGGGAAGAGTTCGCGATCCTGCTGCCCGACACCGACGCCGAGGGCGCCGCGTGCGTCGCCGAGCGGGTGCACGAGGCCGTCGCGCGGCTGGTGGTCGAGGCGAAGAAGGGCACCGTCGGGCGGATCAGGGTGAGCATCGGCCTGGGCTTCGGCCTGCCGCGCGCAGGCAGCGGGCCGGCCGACCTCTACCGCTTGGCCGATGCCGCCCTCTACGAGGCGAAGGCCGCGGGTCGCGATCGGACCTGCTATGCGCTGATGGATCGGATGCCCGGGCAGGCAGCCTGACACTACAGCCGGGTTTGCCCGTTCTCATGGCGGAGGCGTGCCATGAGCTGGTCCGTCTGGCGGCGGCGCCATCAGCAGCGGGCCAGACGCGCCCATCGGCACCGCCGGAACCGAATGCCCAAACGACCAACCAAGACACGTAAGCCAACCAAAACCCGGCTGTCGTACTTGAGCGTTCTCCGCACGACGTGAGTCGGTTCATCGGGTTTCGGCCCGGCGCGGTGCCGCCAGGAAGCGTGCGACGCTGCAAAGCAGAGCGTGCCGGGCTCCCTGTCGGGGTTGCTCGTGCAGGGCCGATGAAGATCGGATCCCGCCCAGGTCTGGGCAACCCGATCGGGAGGGATCGTTGACTGAAGATCATCAAATCGGAGTGGATCACGCCTGGGCCAAGCGCGACGATTCCGGTGTGACGCTCGCTCTCATCGATCACGGCGAGGATGTCGCCGCTGTCCTGCACACCGTGCTGACGCAGACAATCTACCGGAGCCGGATCGCGACCTTGTCCGGACGCGCCTTGTCCGACCAAGACGTCGAGCGATTGTGCGCGCTCGCCTTCCTGCACGATCTCGGCAAGGCCAATAGCGGCTTCTGGCGGCGCCAGTTTCCCAAGATGCCGCGCATCGGCCACACCGAGATCGTCGGCGCCCTGTTCCACCCCGGCCTGCAACTCCGCAACCAAGCCGTGGTGCGGGAGCTGTCGCGCGTCGTCGCGGCCTGGGGGGCGGCCCAGTACCTCACGGCCGTGATGGCGCATCACGGCCGCCCGCTGGCGAGTTTCAGCCAGCAGGGCGCGATGAGCGGAGACAGCGCCAGAGAGTCACGGAAGAATGCCGGCTGGTGGCGCCCGAACGACGGCTACGATCCGCTCGCCGAGCTGGCGCGGCTCATCGCCGCCGCGCGCCAGCGCTTCCCCCTCGCCTTCGCGGAGGGCCCGCCGCTGCCCGATGCCCCGCGCGCCGTGGCGCTGCTCGCCGGGCTGACGACCCTGGCCGACTGGCTCGGCTCGGACACGACACACTTCCCCCTCGCGACGCCGCCCGCGCTCTCTCGGACGCAACTCGCGTCGGCGCGTGCCGCTCTGGCGGTCGCCGAACGGGGGCTCGGCCCGTTGTCGCGCGCGGTGCCCGCCTCTTTCGCGGCGGCCTTCGGCTTCCCGCCCTACGAGGCGCAGGAGAAGGCCGCCGCCGCGTGGCTCGGCGCGGTCGCCGCCCTCGAGGCCGAGACCGGCTCGGGCAAGACCGAGGCGGCCCTGTGGCGCGCCCTCGCGCTGATCGCCCGCGGCGAGGTCGATGCGCTGTACTTCGCGGTGCCGACCCGCACCGCCGCGACGCAGCTGCACGGACGGATCAACCGCCACCTCGCCCCCGTCTTCGGCGCCGACGCGCCCCGGGCGGTGCTGGCGGTGCCGGGCTACCTGCGCGCCGGGGACGAGGACGGGCAGCGTCTCGCGCCCTTCACGGTGCTGTGGCCGGACGGCGACGGCGACGACGCCCGCTGGGCTGCCGAGGCGCCCAAGCGCTATCTCGCCGCCCGCATCGCCGTCGGCACCATCGACCAGGCGCTGATGGCGGGCCTGCAGGTGAAGCACGCGCACTTGCGTGCTGCTGCCCTGTCGCGGGCGCTGCTCGTGGTCGACGAGGTCCATGCCAGCTCGGATGGGTTCTCGCTCGGGATCCTGAAGACCGTCATCGACAATCACGTCGCGGCCGGTGGCCGGGTGATGCTTCTCTCGGCCACCCTCGGCAGCGTGGCGCGCGCGGCCCTCCTCGGCCAGGAGGCGCCGGACCTCGCGCAGGCCCTGGACGCACCCTACCCGGCGCTCTCTGGCTCGGAGGCGGCGCCCGAGACGGTGGCGACCGGCGGCCGGCGCAAGGAGATCGCCGTGGAGACCGCGCCGCTGATCGCGCACCCGCGGGAGATCGCCGCCCGGGCCCTGCGCGCGGCGCGGACGGGCGCCTCGGTGCTGGTCGTGCGCAACACCGTCGCCGACGCGGTGGCTTTGCAGCAGGCGCTCGAGGCCGAGGGCGCCGGCGACCTTCTGTTCCGGGTCGGCGGCGTTCCGACCCTGCATCACGGCCGGTTTTCGGCCGAGGACCGGCGCCTCCTCGACACCGAGATCGAGGCCGTGTTCGGCAAGGTGGACGACGACCAGCCGCCCGGGGACCGACGCGGCCGCGAGCGCCGGCCGATCGTCGCCGTTGGATCGCAGACGCTGGAACAGAGCCTCGACATCGACGCGGATCTCCTCATCACCGACCTGGCGCCGATGGACGTGCTGCTCCAGCGCTTCGGCCGCCTGCACCGGCACCGGCGCGACGACCGCGCGGCCGGCTTCGCGACGCCGCGGGCGATCGTGCTGGTCCCGGAGGCGCGTGACCTCTCGCCCCTGCTCGACCGGGCCCGGCACGGGCTGGGGCCGCCCAAGCAGGGACGCGGCATCTATCCGCGGCTGGCCGTCATCGAGGCGACCTGGCGCCTGCTGGAGGAGAGCGCCCGGATCGTGGTCCCGTGCGACTGCCGCCGGCTCGTCGAGCTGACGACCCATCCGGAGGCGCTCGACGCGGTCGCCGCGCGGAAGGGCGGCGCGTGGCTCGACCACGCCACCCGCCAGGAGGGCGGCCGCATCGCCGACGCGACCCTCGCGGCCCACCACCGGCTCGACATGGCGACGCCGTTTACGAAACTGTCGTTTCCGAAGGGCGAGACGGTGCGCACCCGGCTCGGCGCCGACGACCGGCTGATCTCACCGGAGGCGCCGTTCGTCGGCCCGTTCGGTGCGACGATCACCCAGTTGCGCATCCCGGGATGGATGCTCACGAAGGCGGGGACGATCCCGGACGACGCGACCGTCGCGGTCCGGGAGGAGGCCGGTGCGGGGGGCGTGCGGTTCACGCTGGGCGCGGTGGAGTTCCGCTACGACAGGCTCGGGCTGCGGGTGGGATGAGGCATGATTGCCCAAGATGAAATACGAGAAATATGCCGTTCCCGGGCGCAAGGGATGGCGATGGCGCCTTCGCGCCGACAATGGCCGCATCATATCGACATCGCGCGAGACATACGTGTCCGAGCGCGATTGCGACTACTTAATACTTCTGAGCAAATCGTCCTCGGAAGCCCCTGTCACAAGCGCGTGATTTATCGGGCAGAGTTGTTCTGTCCCGAACTGTTCCCTCTCTCGAAGAGGATCGACCGCGCTGGATGGTGGCCGCCGCCGTCATGCGGGTTGTTCCCCCGCACGCGCGGGGATAAAAATAAATGTCGAAGATTTAGTCTAAGCCCGGACTTGGGTTTCTGATAATTAAACGATCGAGATTCCGTTTGACTTCCCCAAAATAATTGATATTTTCCATAGTCAATTCTGAAGCACGCTGCGTGATCCAGAGGCGCCGGACGAATATCGATTCGGTCAGGGTGGTCAAACGGGCCTCTCGTATGGATATCCGCTACCGCGATCGATCCGGCCAGACGAGAACGGCCGACCTCTTCGACATCCTGGCCGCCCTGAGCGCCGACATCGTCGCCTCGTTCCCGGCCCTGCGGCCGCACCAGCGCCAAGCTTGGCACGCCTTCCTGGTCCAGGCTGCCGCGATGGCGCTTCATCGCGCTGGCACAGCGTCGCTGCCGGAGAGCGCGGAGGCGTGGCGCCGGTTGCTCCTGGCCCTCACCCCGGACTGGCCCGACGGCGAGGCGTGGGAACTCGTGGTGGAGGATTGGAAGAAGCCCGCCCTGCTCCAGCCGCCGGTGGCACGGCCCGCGAACGCGGCGGAGTACCGGGGGCGGATCGAGGCGCCCGATGCCCTCGACATGCTGGTCACGGCCAAGAACCACGACCTGAAGGCCGAGCGGATGCGCGACGTCACCGACGACCACTGGCTCTTCGCCCTGGTCAGCCTCCAGACCCAGGAGGGCTTCATGGGGGCGGGCAATTTCGGCATCAGCCGGATGAATGGCGGCTTCGGCAGCCGCACGACCTTCGGGCTGCGACCGCAGGGCACGCCCGGCGCCGCCCTCCGGCACGATGTCGGCCGGCTCCTCGCCGGAGGGCGCGACGAGATCCTGGCGAGACAGCCGGCGCTCGCCGCCCGCGACGGGCCGGGCCTGCTCTGGCTCGAGCCGTGGGACGGACAGGCCTCCCGAGGCTTCTCGGGGCTCGATCCGCTCTACGTCGAGGTGTGCCGCCGGGTGCGACTGGTGCGGGAGGACGGCCGGCTCGTCGCCCGCACGGCCGGCTCGAAGGCGGCCCGGATCGAGGCGAAGGCGCTCACGGGACGGACCGGCGACCCGTGGGCGCCGGTACTGAAGGACGGCGAGAAGGCTTACACGCCGAGCGCGGCCGGCTTCGGCTACCGGCAGATCGCCCGGCTGATGAACACGAAGATTACCGTGCGGCCGGTGCTCGCCAGCCCCGCTCCGGGCATGCCTACCACCGGCTTGGCTATCGTCTTGAGCGCCGTGGTGCGCGGCCAGGGCAAGACCGAGGGCTTCCACGAGCGCCACCTGCCGGTGCCGGGCTTCGTCGCCGCGCTGATGGAGCAGCACGGCGACGAGATGCTGTACCGCACCGGCACGGTCGCGCAGGAGCGCGCCGACGAGGCCGGGGAGATGGGGCGCATCCTGCGCCACGCGCTGCTGACGCTGATGCGCGGCGGGCGCGACGCCGTGCGGCTCGACGACGAGGCGGGTCTGCGCAAGGCCGCGTCCTGGCAGGCGACCTATGACGGCCGCGTCGAGGCGGGCTTCTTCGACGACGCGTTCTGGAACGAGCTGGCGGAGCGGGAAGGGCCGCACCGGGTGCCCTGGCGGGGGCGGCTCCGCGGAATCGCCCGCGCGGTCCTCGCCGAGGCCGCCGAGGCGGCGCCGCGCACCGAGGTGCGGCGCATCCGCGCCCGGGCTCAGGCTTCGGACCTGTTCGAGCGCCGGGCCGGCGCGTTCGTGGCGGAGGTGAAGGATGCCGGTTGACGCGACGCCGACGGTCGAGGCGGGCGGAGGGGAGGGGCGGCGCGCCCCCTCGCTCTCCGCGCAGCTGCGCTCGATCTCCGGCCGGATGCCGGGCTTGGGCAGCGGGACGCGGGCGGCGTTGCGGCGCCTGGATCCGGCGGCCCCCGGCCGCGGCGTGGATGCGGTGATCCCGCTTCTGGTGGCCGCCGGCGTGAACCGGCGCGCCTACGCCTCCGACGAGGGCTTTCGCCGCTGGGCGCTGATCTGCCACCTGGTCGCGACCCTGTCGGGCACGGCGGCGCGGGAGGTCCACGCGCCGGTGCGCGAGCGGAACCCGGACGGGCAACTGGCGGGCCCGCGCCACCGCGAGCGCGAGGCCGGGCGCCGGATCCACGCCGCCGGCGTGTCGGAGACCCGTCTGATGCGCCTCACCACCGCCCGGGGGCCGGCCCTCGTCGCCCAGGTCGCCCGCCTCGGCCGGTTCCTGGCCGCCGCCGGCGCCGTCCCCCTCGACCTGACCCCCCTCGCGCGCCTGATCCTCGCCGAGGGCTTCGACGAGACCCGGGCCGACGAAGCCCGCCTGGCGCTCGCCCGCGCCTACTACGCCGCGGAAGCGGGCGACGACCGCGACACCGACGAGACAGACGAGGACGCTCGAGCGTGACGACTCCCCGCTTCATCCAGATCCACTTCCTGGCCTCGTATCCGGGCGTGCTCCTCAACCGCGACGATGCGGGGCTGGCCAAGCGCCTGCCCTTCGGCGGCGCCACCCGCACGCGGATCTCCTCGCAATGCCTCAAGCGCCACTGGCGCATGACCGAGGATGCCCGCGGCCTGCACCGGCTCGCCGAGGAGGTCGGCCTCGAGGCCGAGCGCTCCAAGGTCGCGATCGAGGAGGCGGTGACCGGCCCGCTGCGGGGCCGGGCCGACGAGACGGTGCTGAACGCCGTCGAGAAGGTGTTCGTCGAGAAGGTCTACGGCGGCAAGGCCGGCGACAAGAAGTCCCGCCAGGCGCTGCTGCTCGGCCGCCCCGAGCTCGCCTACCTCGCCGAGAACGCCGCCCGCATCGCCCGGGAGGCAGGGGACGCCAAGGCCGCGGAGGCCGCAGCCCAGGCCTTCTTCAAGGACGGCGACGGGCGCGCGAACCTCAAGCAGCTGCGCGAGCAGAACCACCTGGCGCCCGGCCTCGAGAGCGCCCTGTTCGGCCGCATGGTGACCTCGGACGTGCGCGCCAACACCGATGCGGCGATCCACGTCGCCCACGCCTTCACGGTCCACGACGAGCAGCCCGAGCTCGACTACTTCACGGTGGTCGACGACCTCGCCAGGCGCGAGGATGCGGGGGCCGCCGGCGTGTTCGACACCGAGCTGACCTCGGGGCTCTATTACGGATACGTCGTGGTCGACGTGCCGCTCCTGGTCTCGAATCTCACGGGCTGCACGCGCAAGGCCTGGGCCGACCTCGATCCGGAGGCGCGCGACCTTGCTGGACGCGCGGTCGAGAACCTGGTCCACCTCGTCGCCACCGTCAGCCCCGGGGCCAAGCGCGGCTCGACCGCGCCCTATGCTTACGCCGACCTCGTGCTGGTCGAGGCCGGCGAGCGCCAGCCGCGCACGCTTGCCAACGCGTTCCGCGATCCGGTCCAGCCGCCGCGGGACCGCCGGGCGCTGGAGGCGGGCGCGACGCTGGCGGGGGAGACCGCACGGGCGATCGTCCGGGAGATCGAGGGGCTCGACGGGATGTTCGGCCCGCACGAGACCCGGATGCAGGCCGCCCGCGGCGCGGCGCGGCTTCCCGGGGTCGACGCGCTGACCCTGCCCGACCTCGCCACCCGTGCCGGCGCCATGGTGCGCCGGGCGCTGATCGCGGGGTAGGCCCCGTGCCGGATCATCTCGTCCTCCTCCTCGACGCGCCGCTCTGCGCCTTCGGCGGTGAGATCATCGACGCCTACGGGGTCGTGCGCAACTTCCCCGGCCGCTCGACCGTCACCGGGCTCCTCGCCAACGCGCTCGGCTACGACCGGGCCGACGGCGCCCTCCTCGACCGGCTTCAGGCTCGCTTGGTCCTGGGCTCCGCCCGGGTAGCGGAGGGCCGGCGGGTGCGCGACTTCCAGACCGCCCGCCTCGGCGCCGGCGACCGGGGCTGGACCACGCGCGGTCGCCCCGAGGGCCGCAGCGGCGGGGCGGCGACCTACGACTCGCCCCACATCCGCTATCGCGACGCCGACGCGGACGCGCTGGTGCTCGTCGCCTTCCACCTCGACCCCCCCGAGGAGAGCCCGACCCTGGCCGAGGTCGAGGGCGCCCTCGACCGGCCGGAACGGCCGCTCTTCGTCGGGCGCAAGCCCTGCCTGCCCTCGCGGCCGCTCGTGGCCGGGCGCGTCGCGGCCGACGACGTCCGCACCGCCCTCGAACGCGGCCTCGCAACCTGCGCCGCCGGCGAGGGACGGTTTCGCCTGCATCCCTCGCGTGCCCGGCGCGAGCCCGACGGCTGGCCCCGCTCCGAGCGTCGGGTGCGCGCGCAATGGCCCGCCGGTTTGGGGCATGCCGACCGGGAGCGCGAGCGCCGCATGGAGATCTGCGACGAGCGCGACTGGGTGGTGGGCGTGCATGGCGGCGCGCGCGGGGTGATCGAGGGCCGGCTGTCCCTTCCGGCCCGGTCCGGCGGAGACGTGCCGTGAGCGGCACGACCCTGCACCTCGTGCGCACCGCCGTCGCGCCCGCGGCGTTGCGGGCCTTCGCGGCGTATCAGGGTGTCCTCGACGACGATCTCGGCTACGCGCTGCACCTCGCCCTGCGGCGGCGCTTCGGGGCGGCGGCCCCGCAGCCCTGGCGCCTGATGCCGGGCCGCGACGGCGGGCCGGAGATGCTGCTCGGCTACACGCAGGATCCCGACGCCCTGCGGTCCGCGGATCCGCGCGCGATCGCGCAACCCGAGGCGCCGCCGGACTGGGAGGCCGACTGGCGCGGCAACGACGATGCCGAGAGCGCCCTCGCGGCGCTCTTCCCGCATCCCTTCGAGGCCAAGGCGATGCCGCGCGCCTTCGCCCGGGGCGCGGCTTACGGCTTCGGCTTACGGATGCGGCCGGTGGTGCGCTACGGCCCGCGCGCCGCCGAGGCCCGGTCGGCGGCGGACCGACGGGGCGGCCAGGAGCGGGACGCCTTCCTGGCGGCGCTCGAGCGGCGCGACCTCGCCGGCGGCAACGAGGAGAGCGATTCGCTGGACCGCGAGCCGATCTACCACGCCTGGCTGGAGCGTCACCTGGGCACGGCGGCGGCCCTCTCCGCCTTCCGCCTGGTGGCGCATCGGCGCATCCGCACCGTGCGGTCGGTCCCGCCGGACGCCGCGTCCCGCCTCCGGCCCGGCTTCGCCGGGCCCGAGACCGTGGTGGACGGGGAGCTGACGGTGGCGGATCCGGCGGCCTTCGCCGCCCTGCTGGCACGCGGGGTGGGGCGGCACGGCGCGTTCGGTTTCGGCATGCTGCTGCTGCGGCCGGCGGGGAGGTAGCGCCATGCTGCCGGGCCGCCTCGGCCTCGACACGGCCCGCGTCCCTCACGGCGACCGGCACGGCCTCCTCTGGCTCGACCGCGGCCGCCTGGAGGTGGAGGACGGCTGCCTGCGCTTCGTCACCCGGGCCGGGCCCGAGGGGCGCGCGACCCTCGCACCGGGCGACTATCAGATCCCGCACCAGTCGGTCTCGGCCGTGCTGCTCGGCCCGGGCTCCTCGGTGACCCACGACGCCCTCCGGCTCCTCGCCCGCCACGGTTGCGCCCTGTGCGCCATCGGCGAGGACGGCGTGCGGCTCTACACGGCGCCGCCGCTCCTGCCCGACACCTCCGCCCTGGCCCGGCGCCAGGTCGAGCTCTGGGCGGTGAAGGCGACCCGCATGGAGGTGGCGCGGCGGGGATGTACGCCCTGCGCTTCGGCGAGATCGTGCGGACCCGCGACATCGCGGTCCTGCGCGGCATGGAGGGCGGGCGCATCAAGCGTGCCTACGAACTCGCCGCCGGGCGCTTCGGCGTGCCCTGGCGCGGACGCCGCTACGACCGGGCGGATCCGGACGGCGCGGACCTGCCCAACTAGGCCCTCAACCACGCGGCGGTGACGATGCAGGCCGCCGCCGCCATCGCGGTGGCCGCCACCGGCACGATCCCGCAGCTCGGCTTCATCCACGAGGATTCCGGGCAGAGCTTCGTCCTCGACATCGCCGACGTGCGGCGCCACGACGTCGTCCTCGACATCGCCTTCGGGGCGGCCCAGGAGTCGATCAAGCAGGCCGGCAAACGCCCGGAGAGCATCGACCGGCTGGTGCGCCGCAGGGCGGCCGAGCTGTTTCGCCGGCGCGAGGTCGTCCCGGGTCTGATCGACGTGATCAAGTCCGTCCTGGCGCCGTGGGAGCCGGAGGACGACGCCGGGGCCGGTCCGACGACCGCCCCCGAGCCGACGTGAGCGGGACGAGGGGAGAGACATGCCGCTCTGCGTGGTCGTCACCCGCGATGTCGAGGACCGCTACAGAGGGTTCCTCGGATCGGTCATGCTGGAGCTGGCTCCCGGCGTCTACGCCTACCCGCGCATGAGCGCGGGCGTGCGCGACCGCGTCTGGACCGTGCTGTCGGACTGGTACGGCCAGCTCGGGCGTGGCAGCATCGTGATGACCTGGGCGGACACGGCCGCGGCCGGCGCACTCGGCGTTCGCACGCTCGGTTCGCCGCCCAAGGAGGTGGTCGCCCATGAGGGCGTCCTTCTCACCCGCCGTACGCTGCATGGCGGAGCGGGGCCGCCGGTACTCGCTCAGGAGGCGAGCTCTTTGATAAGTGAATAATGTCAGTATATTGACTGGCAGGGGCTCCCCCGCATCCGCGGGGATCGACCCTCGACTGCGGTCCCGGCCGGATAGGCCGCGCGGGCTCCCCCGCATCCGCGGGGATCGACCCGGCCCGCGCCCCGGCGCCTCCAGCCCCCGTGCGGCTCCCCCGCATCCGCGGGGATCGACCCGCGATGGTGACGGCGATCGATGGGCGCACCCGGGCTCCCCCGCATCCGCGGGGATCGACCCCCGCCGTTCAGCCGACAGCAGGACGTGCGCCAGGCTCCCCCGCATCCGCGGGGATCGACCCTCCGGCGCGCACCAGCACGGGCTCGCGATCCAGGCTCCCCCGCATCCGCCGGGATCGACCCCCGCCCCAGGGCGGGGCGGCCCCCGACTATCAGGCTCCCCCGCATCCGCGGGGATCGACCCTGGCGGCCGCGGCGGGCGATCCGGTCGACCTCGGCTCCCCCGCATCCGCGGGGATCGACCCGAGGAAACGAGCACGCTGGAGTCGATGCTGAAGGCTCCCCCGCATCCGCGGGGATCGACCCAGGATCCAATCGAAGGTGCCGGGCGCCGCGTGGGCTCCCCCGCATCCGCGGGGATCGACCCCGGCCGGCGCGCCGATGTTTGATCCCTGGGCTTGATGGTGCCGACTTCACGCCTGCGTGGAGGGACGCGCCACGGGCCAGGTTCCTCACGGCCGCGCCACCACGACGGAGGCGGTCCGTCGCGCGATCCAGCACGGTCAAGCGAGCCCGAGGGCGCTGGCCAAACGCTGCGGCATCGATCCGAAGACCGTGGCCAAGTGGCGGGCGCGCAGCTCGGTCGACGATCGGCGCATCGGGCCGAAGGTGGTGCACGCGACCGTGCTGTCCGTCGAGGAGGACGCCGTCGTCGTCGCTTTCCGCCGCCTGCACCGCGGTCGCGGCAGGGGCGGCCGACAAGAGCGCCCCCGAACGCTCGGGCGGCGCCATTTCCGCACGTCTCGATTGGACCCCGACGTCGGAAGCCTCCGGATAGGCGAGCGCTTCCGCCGGGAGTTCGCGGGCCTCGGCCGGACGGGGCATGGCGAAGCGGGCATGGGCGAGACGCGGCGGAACCGGGTCCGGCAAGCCGAGCGGGACCAGGGCCAGCGGGCGGAACCGACGACGTCCGCGCGCGAGCGGATCACGACGCTGGAGCGGGAGAACCGCGAGCGGCGGCAGGCCAACGAGATCCGGAGGAAGGCGTCGGCCCATCTTGCGATGGCGGAGCTCGACCGCCGGTCGCGGACATGATCGCCTTCATCGACGATCACCGGGATGCTCGGTCCCGGCATGCGATGTGACGGATCGAGCCTGACGCGTTCGGGCTGTTCGGTCCAGGCTTGGCAGATGAATGCGCAGGGTGGCGTTCGAGACCTTCGCCGATGGGGCGGCCGAGCTGCCGCGCTTCATCGACGAGGTCCATAACGCTCGCCGCCTGCGCGTCGCGCTCGGTTATCCGAGCCCCGTGCAGTGCGAGGAGCGGCACGCCCGGCGGACGGTCAGAACCGCCGCCCGATCCTACCCACCGTCAGGGGCCCGCTCCAGTTGCGCCGGTGGGCCGGGAACGCGCCGCCGGCGAGGTCGCGCACCAGCCCCTCGTTGATCGGCGTGCCGGCGAAGGCGAACTCGGCGATGTCCGTGGCCAGGGGCGGCTCGGAAGGGACCCCGCGCGATCAGGATCGCATGGCGCATCCGTTCGAATAGCCGGAAGTCCGAAAATTCAACTCTGAATTGCATGGTTGTTGAAATATGCAACTTACTTCCGCGGAATCTGTCTGATTTCGGCGCGGAGTAAACAAAGTTTTAGTTTCGAGCGTGCATTTTGACAATCGCTAGAATACGCCCTTGAGATGTAGCCCCATGATCAACACGTCCCGAATCGGGATCCGCCTGCCCGCAGCGACGATCGGCCTCGCGCTCGTAAGCGCCGCGGCCATGGGTGGATTCAGTTGGTCGTCCGCTCGGTCCGGCCTCATCGAGGCGGCAGGTTCGCGGCTCGAACTGGCAGCGGCGGCCCGGCGCGACGGCATCGAGCTGGTAGCGGACCGCATGCAGGCGGACTTCCTGGCCGCGGCCGGACACCCCCAGATCGTCTCGAACTTCCCCGATCTCATCGAGAACCTCGATCCGTCCAAGCCCGACTTCACCGGCATCGTCGAGGCTTTCCGATCGCCCGCAACCGTCGAGGCACGGATCGCCGTCGACAGCACGCCGGCGACCGCGATGTACGGGCGGCGACACGCCAAGGTGCAGGAGGTGGCCCGCCGGATCGTGGCCGAGCCGGGTTACGCGGACCTGATCTTCCTCGATGAGAGCGGGCGCATCGTCTACACGACGACCAAGGGCGAAGACTTTGCCAAGTCTCTCGGTGATCCGAACCTGAAGGGGACCGGCCTCGCCCGCCTCGTCGAACGCCTGAAGGGACAGGATCCGGCAGCGACCGCCTACGAGGATTTCGCCGCCTACCCGGTCGGCGCCGGCCCCTCGGCCTTCATCGGGCGCGCCATGACCAAGCGCGCCAACGTCGCCATGGGCACGGCCCAAGCCGCGGAGCGGATCGGCTTCGTCGCGTTGCGCGTCACCCCCGCGCTGTTCGATCGGACGCTGGCAAAGCGGACGGGGCTCGGTGAGACCGGTCAGATCCTGGCGGCGGGTGCGGACGGTCGCCTGCGCTCGAACCCACCCCTCAACCCCGAGGTGAAAGCCGGAGCGCCCGTCTCGGACCTTGGCTTCGGGACATCCCATCTCGTGGGGGGCAGCTTCACTTACTCGACTACGGACGGCCCGCACATGGCAGCGAGCGCGACCGTGTCGGTGCTCGGCGCGCCCTGGACGGTCGTGGCCGAGCAGGCGGAGGGGGAGGCGATCGGTGCCGTGCAGAGCCTGTCGCGCACGCTGGCTCTGATCGCGCTGGCGATCCTCGTCGGTACGGCTGTCCTCGGGATGGTGATCGCCCGGTCGATCGTCGGGCCTCTCGATGCGCTCACCCGGGCGCTCAAGGCGCTGGCGGCCCGGCAGACGCTGGCGGAGGTTCCCGGCAGCCGGCGCGCCGACGAGATCGGCGACATCGCCAGAGCCGTGGTGACGATCCGCGACATGTCGCTGGAAGAGGCTGCCGAGCAGCTCAAGACTACGGAAGCCGCACGGCTGCGCGAGGAGCAGGCTCGCCGCACCCTGCTGCGCGACCTTGCGAACCGGTTCGAGCACTCCGTCGGTGGCATCGTCGCGGGCGTCGCGCATGCGGTCGCAGGCTTGCAGGGCTCGGCTGCCACGATGCAGAACGCGGTTGCCGGTACGGCGCAGCGTTCGACCAGCGTGGCCGGCGCGGCGCAGCAGACGGCCATCAACGTCAACGCGGTGGCGGCCGCGGCGGAGGAACTCGGCGCGACCGTCGAGGAAATCGGCCGCCAAGTGGAGCAGGCCGCAGGGATGTCGGCGTCTGCCGTGCAGGCAGCCTCGCGCACCGAGGAGACGATGGCGGCCCTCGCTCAGGCGGCGACCCGGATCGGGGATGTCGTCGGCCTGGTCTCGAACATCGCGGGCCAGACCAACCTGCTGGCCCTCAATGCCACGATCGAGGCGGCGCGCGCCGGCGAGGCCGGACGCGGCTTCGCGGTCGTTGCCGCCGAGGTGAAGGAACTGGCGAGCCAGACGACGCGTGCGACCGACGAGATCGGCCAGCAGGTGGGTGCGATCCAGGCCGCGACCGCGGGCGCCGCTCAGGCGATCCAGGACATCGCCCGCCAGATCCAGTCCATGAGCGGCGTGACCACGAACATCGCGGCCGCGATCGAGGAGCAGGGCGTGACGACGCAGGAGATCGTGCGCAGCATGGCACAAGCCTCGGCCGGCACCTCCGAGGTGACGACGAACATCGCGGAGGTCGCGCAGGAGGCGGAGGGCGCCGGGCACGCCGCCCAGGCCGTCGCATCGGCAGCCGACGGCCTCGCAGGGCAGTCCAGCGCGCTGCGCGACGAGATGGAGCAGTTCCTCGCGAACGTCCGCGCAGCTTAGACCAGACCGGGATTGGACCTACGGCAAGGATCCGCAGCTATGTGATCCGTGTCGCGCGCGATCTCGTCGGTGGCCGCGGCCCGGTAGTCTCCCGCCCTTCCTGATGATGGAAAGCTTTGCTTTGGAGCACGATGCGGAAAAGTGGAATCCGGTTTTCCGACATCATCGTGCGACCACGAAGAGATAGAGCATGCTGCTGTTTCCGTGAAAAAGCAGCATGCTCTAGTCTGCTCGGGAGCAAAGCTTGCAAGCGGGCTTAGGGTGGGAGTGACCTTCTCTGGGGGGCGCCGGTTCCGAGCGCATTCCTCGACAGCCCGCTGCGCGTGCACCGGACGGGGCGGCCGCACGAGCGGCTCTGGGCGATCGCGCGAAGCGTCGCGTGGCGCCACGTCGGGGACGTGATGTGGGACGCCGGCGTCGTCGGTGTCGCGGCCTCGCCGAAGGGGCTGCGACACGGCTTCGGCATACGCGCGCTCTGCTCGGGTGTGCCGCTCAACCCGCTCCAGCGCTGGCTGGGGCACGCCGACATCGCCACCACGGCGATTCACGCCAATGTCGCCGGGCCGAGGAACGACATCGCGGCCCGCACGCGGTGAGCCGGCACGACGAGCATCGCGAAGGTCACGCGCCGTCGGGGACCTTCGCGTACTGTGGTACCGATACCGCTCGGCTGAAGGTGAGCATCTCGGCCGAGGCTCAGGTCTTCGGCACCTCCATCCCGCGCTGGACCGCCGGCCGATCGCCGACACGCTTCAGCCAGTCATGCACATTCGGAACGCTGCCGAGCGTACCCGTGAGCGGCTCCTTGAGGAAGGTTGTGGCCGCCCGGGTCCAGGCGTAGCAGGCGATGTCGGCGATGGAATAGTCCGCGCCCGCGAGGTACGGCCCCTCGCCGAGGCGCCTGTCCATGACGTGCAGCAGGCGGTCGGCCTCGTCGGTGAAGCGCTCGATGGCCAGGGGCGCCTTCTCGTCGGAGCGCACGGCGAAGAAGCCGAGCTGCCCCAGCATCGGCCCGAGGCCTCCGATCTGCCAGTGCAGCCATTGCAGAGCCTCGTAGCGGGCCGGACCTGACGGCGCGAGGAAGCGCCCGGTCTTCTCCGCGAGATAGGTGAGGATCGCGCCGCTCTCGAACACGGAGAGGGAGCCGCCCGGCGCCTCGTCGTCGACGATGGCCGGGATCTTGTTGTTCGGCGAAATTTTCAGGAAGTCGGAGGCGAACTGCTCGTCCTTGCCGATATTCACCGGCACGACCTTGTAGGGCAGTCCGCACTCTTCCAGCATGATCGGAATCTTGTAACCATTCGGTGTCGACCATGTGTACAGCGTGATCAAGCTCTCACCTCCACGTCTCGGCCGAAGCGATGCTCGGCTCGACGACAACAAATATCTCTCATCAATAGTTTCGACAGATATCTCATAAAAAATCGAACCTCGGCTTCCATTTCAGCGAAGAACTGCGATCTTCGACAAAATGGAAGGTCCCCATCGATTTTATCCGCGCTTCACTGCCCGCCATCAAACCATATGTCCCGCCCTCATCGAGCCGAGATGTGGTCGAAGAGGCGGCCAGCTCGCTCAGTTTCCCAGGCCCGGAGCTAGGGCTGTCCAAGCGGAGATGGAAAGTGCCGGCAGCGAAGACCCGCGATGGGACTCGGATTTTCTACAAGGATTGGGGCAGCGGCAGGCCCGTGGTCCTGATACACGGCTACCCGCTCAATGCGGACAGCTTCGACCGCACGGCGATGAAGCTCGCGGAGGCCGGCTACCGCGTCATCAACTACGACCGTCGCGGCTTCGGCCGTTCCAGCCAGCCCTGGGACGGCTACGACTGGGACACCTACGCCGACGATCTCGCCGACGTGATGGCCGCGACCGGCGCCACCCGGGACGTGACCGTCATCGGCTACTCGATGGGCGGTGGCGAGTGTGCCCGCTACATGAGCCGTCACGGCGGCAAGGGCATCCGCAGCCTCGGCCTCTACGCGTCCATCGTGCCCGGCATGTTCCGGTCCGAGAAGAATCCCGCCGGCCACACCGAGCAGGATTATCGCGACATCGTCGCCGGCATCGAGAAGGACGCACCGGGGTTCTACCGGCACAGTTTCCTTCCCCCGTTCTACGGCAAGGGCGGCGCCGCCAGCCACGAGGTCAGCGACGACGTGCTGGAGACGGCGGTGAACTGGGCGATGATGGGCAGCATCCGCGCCCAGACCGCCATGCCGCACAACTTCACCTTCGGCGACTTCTCCGGCGACATCGCCGCCATGACGGTGCCGACGCTCATCGTCCACGGCACGGACGACAAGCCGGCCCCGATCGATGCCACCGCGCGCCGGGCCCACCGCTTGATCGAGGGATCGCGGCTGATCGAGTACGCGGGCCATCCCCACGGGTTCTACGCCACCAACTCCGACCAGATGATCGCCGACACCCTGGCCTTCCTCCGCGAGTGACCCCGGCAACGATCGGTTTCGAGACGACTTCGACCCGATGACGGAGAGGTCGGTGGCGGATGGCTCGGGCGCCCCATGGTCCGAGGGAAGCGCCCGAGAAGACGAGGACCCGTCATGCCCATCCACATCTGCCAGGCCTGCGGCACGTCCTACGCCGACGCTGCATCCCCGCCGGATCGCTGCCCGATCTGCATGGACGAGCGGCAGTACGTGCCGCGCGATGGGCAGTCGTGGACCACGGCCGCGGAACTCAGGCGGCGGCACGCCAACACCTGGCGGCTCATCGAGCCGGGGCTGCTCGAGATCCACACCGAGCCCGAGTTCGCGATCGGGCAGCGTGCGCTGCTGATCCGTACGCCCGGCGGCAACTATCTCTGGGATTGCATCTCGCTCATCGACGCGGCGACGGTCGAGATCGTGAAGGCGCTGGGCGGTCTGGCCGGCATCGCCATCTCGCACCCGCATTACTACACGTGCTGCCAGGATTGGGCCGCGGCCTTCGGCTGCCCGGTGCATCTCCACGCGGCCGACCGGGAATGGGTGATGCGGCCCGACCCCGCGATCCGCCACTGGGACGGCGAGACCCTGGATCTCGGCGCCGGTCTGACGCTGATCCGGCTCGGCGGTCACTTTCCCGGTTCGGCGGTGCTCCACTGGATGCCCGATGGCGGGGGGGATGGTGTGCTGCTGACCGGCGACACCCTGCAGCTGTCGCCTCATCCCAGGCGCGTATCGTTCCTGTGGAGCTACCCCAACCGAATTCCCCTGTCCGCTCGCAGCGTCCGCCGCATCGCCGACGATCTCAAGCCCTGGCGGATCGATCGCATCTACGGATTCGGCACGGGCTGCGAGATCGTCGGCGACGGCAATGCCGCGATAGAGCACTCCGCCCAGCGCTACATCGCGCTGTTGTCAGAGGAGCATTGAGCAGGCTCCGACCACGTCGCCCGATCGCTGAAAGAGGGAGGGCTGCCGACGCGGGGGGTCAGGCGCTCGCTTGTCCCTTGAAGCGCTCGATCAACCATCTCGCCGCCGGGCCCGGTGGCGTGTCGCTGCGGTAGATCGCTTCGACGAGATAGTCGAACGGTACCCGATCCGGCATGTCGAGCTCGACGAGAACGCCGGACGCCAGATCGTCGGCCACCATGGCCAACGGCATCATGCCCCATCCGATTCCGCCCTTGAGCAGCATGTGCTTGGCGGAGAGGTCCGCAAGCCGCCATGTCCGGTTGGCGCTGACGCTGAAATCGCGCCCCTTGGTCAGGGGCGAACGATCGTAGACCACCAGCTGGATGTGCTCGCGTCCCGCGCCGGGCGGATGACCGCCGGGCGGGGCGGCGGCGAGGGGATGTCTGCGTCCCGCGACGGGCACCATGCGCAAGGAGCCGATCGCCACGCGGGTAAGTTCCTTGAAGGCGTCGGTGAACGGACCGCTGAAACCGACCGTCGCCACCTTGCCAAGGACCAGACTGGCGACAGCACCGAGCGTCTCGACGTGCAAGGTCAGGTTCACGGTGGGGAAGGCCTCGCGAAAGGCCGTGAGCGCCTCCAGGACACGATCCGCGAGCATGAGCGTATCGATCACGATATGGAGTTCGCCTTCCAGGCCCTGCTGCATACCGCTGACCTTGGCGCGCAAGCCTTCCACGTTTCCGACCACCTCGCGCGCCTCGGCGAGCACGACACGCCCCGCCTCGGTCAACTGCGGCGTCCGGCTGGTGCCCCGCTCGAACAGGTCGATGCCCAACTGCTGCTCGAGGTTGCTCATCGCGTAACTGACCACGGACAGAGCCCGTTTCATCTTCCGCGCGGCGGCAGTGAAGCTGCCCGCGTCCACGACCTCCACGAGGATGCGGAGCTGATCGAGCGTCGGAGTGCCGGGGGAGGACGCCATTCGATTTTCTTGAACAATTCGATCAAGTTTATGGAGGTTTAGCCGAAGGCTTAACATGTCTATGTGTCTGGACCAACGGCAGGAAGCGGATCGCGTCGCGATGCTACGCCCTGTCTCTCATCCGCGGAGGCGAGCACCGTGGCGAAGATCTTGGTCCTCTATTATTCCACCTACGGACACGTCGAGACGATGGCCGGGGCCATCGCGGAAGGAGCCGGGAGCGCCGGGGCGCAGGTCGTGGTCAAGCGCGTGCCGGAGACGGTGCCGGACGAGGTGGCGCGTTCAGGCCGGTTCAAGCTCGACCAAGCCGCGCCCGTCGCGACCGTGAACGAGCTGCCGGATTACGACGCCATCATCGTGGGCACGCCCACGCGCTATGGCCGCATCGCCTCGCAGATGGCGGCCTTCCTCGACCAGACTGGCGGCTTGTGGGCTCGCGGTGCGCTCGAAGGGAAGGTCGGGGCCGCGTTCACGTCGACGGCGACTCAGCATGGCGGCCAGGAGACGACCCTGTTCTCGGTCATCACCAACCTGATGCATTTCGGCATGGTCGTCGTCGGGCTGCCCTACAGCCACAAGGGAATGATGACCGTGACGGAGGTCGTCGGCGGCGCGCCCTACGGTGCGACCACCATCGCCGATGGCGACGGCTCGCGGCAACCCTCCGCCGTCGAGTTGGACGGCGCGCGTCACCAGGGCGCGTTCGTCGGCAGGACAGCGATCAAGCTGTTCGGCTGAGCCGAAGCCGGGGGCGGGTCCGCCACCTGCTGCAGGGATGTCCGGCCCCCCCCCCACGGATCCGCCCCGAGGCCGCATCGTGAGGATCGGACAGATGGCATATGCAGGCAGGACGGCCGTCCCATCCGTCGGGCTCGCCGAGACGGTCCGCACCCTGGCCCTACTGTGGCTCGCCGGTGCCTCGCTGCGTGCGACCATCCTCGCCCTTCCCCCGGTACTGCCGCAGGTCAGCGCGGATCTCGGTCTGCAAGGCGGCAGCGTCGGCGTTCTGACGGCGCTGCCCTCACTGCTCTTCGCTGCCGCCGCGGTGCCGAGCGCTCGCATCATCGCTCGGCTGGGCGCCGTCCCGACCCTGACGCTCGGCCTCCTGCTGAATGCGCTCGGCGCGGCGGCCCGCGGCTTCACGGGCAGCGGCTTCGGCCTCGAGGCGGCGACGTTCCTGATGTGCCTCGGTATAGCCGTGATGCAGCCGGCGCTGCCGCCGCTGGTACGCGCATGGGCGCCCAATCGGATCGGCTTCGCCACGGCGGTCTACACCAATGGCCTCCTGATCGGGGAGGTGCTCCCCACCGCCTGGGTTCCGCAAGGCCAACTGCCTCTGATCGGCGATGGCTGGCGTGCCGCGCTCGCCGCCTGGGCCGTACTCCCGCTGACGACCGGAATCCTGGTGGCGGCATTGGGACGTCGCCCGGCGACCGGAGACGGATCCGCCACGGCGCGCTGGTGGCCCGACTGGCGCGACGCGCGGGTCTGGCGGCTCGGCATGCTGCTGGGCGGCATCAACGCGACCTATTTCGGCCTCAACGGGTTTCTCCCCGGCTGGATGGCGGCACAAGGCACACCGGAGCTCGTCCAACCGCTGCTGATCGCTCTGAATCTCGGCCAGATTCCCGCCTCCCTCCTGCTGCTGTTCTTCGCCGAGCGGCTGGTCCGCAAGCCACTCGCTTACGGAGTTGCGGGCGCCGTGATGCTAGCCAGCGTGATCGGCGTCGTCGCGACATCGGGTTCGGCCGCGCTGGCGTGGGCCGCCCTGTGCGGCTTCTTCCTCGGCGGGTTGCTCACCCTTGCCTTGGCGCTGCCTTCGCTGATCGGAGCCGCGGAGGATGTACCCCGCCTCTCGGCCGCGATGTTCACCGTGAGCTACACGCTCGCCATGCTGGCGTCTCTCCTCGCGGGCTGGCTCTGGAGCTGGAGCGGGACTGTGCTGGCCGCGTTCGCGCCTGCGGCCGCCGCGGCCCTCCTCACGACCGGGCTCGGTTTCTCGCTACGGGCGGACGAGCTCGATCACGGCAAAAAACGTCCAGGAGCCGGCGTGATTGGGCGCGAAGCCAATCGAGGCTGACCGGTCGGCCCTTGCGATCCCTCGGGGAATCGGTCTGCTCGTCCGAGCGGCGGGGATCCAATCCCCGGAGCGATCGACGGATCCGGCTGTATCGCCCGACGCCAAGCCAGTGCCGAACCCGCGTATCAGTTTTCACCTTGTGTCTTCCCGAGGAGCATCGCGATGACAACCAGGCAAGAATTCCGGGCGCTTCACGAGGAGGGCTGTTTCGTGATCCCCAATCCCTGGGATCGCGGTAGCGCGAGACTGCTCAAGCATATGGGATTCAAAGCCCTGGCAACCACGAGTTCGGGAGCTGCCTGGACCAAGGGCAACACCGACTACGCACTCGATCTCGCCGACGTTCTCGATCACCTCAGGGACATGGTCGGTGCGACAGATCTCCCGATCAACGCGGATTTCGAGTCCGGCTTCGCCGAGGATCTGGAGGAACTGGCGAAGAACGTAACGCTGGCGACGGCGACCGGGATTGCCGGATTGTCGATCGAGGATCGTCGCCAGGAACTCGACGGCTTCTACGGCTTGTCGACGGCGGTCGAGCGCGTCCGCACGGCGCGGCAAGCCATCGATGCCTCGGCAGGGGACGTCATGCTCGTCGCGCGCGCGGACATCCTCCTGGAGGATCCCTCCGTCGTCGGCGAGGCGATAGATCGGCTCGTCGCGTTCGCCGCCGCTGGCGCCGATTGCCTCTATGCGCCGGGGCTGCGCACCAGGGAGGACGTTCAGACCGCCGTGCGCGCCGTGTCGCCCAAACCGCTCAATGTCCTCGTCCAGTCGCCGTGGACGACCCTTTCCGAGATGCGTGACCTCGGGGTCCGGCGCATCAGCGTCGGGGGCTCCCTCGCTATGGCGGCCTGGAACGCGGTCATCGATGCGGCGCGGTCGTTGCAGGAGGGATCCTTCGACAAGCTGAAAGGTGGCGAGGCCCGTAGCTTTCTCGAATCCGCGTTCGTGGATGATCAGGGTGGCCAGGCTCGGAAGGCCGTTCGGTCGTCGATGTAGCGGGAGGCTCGGTCATGAAGCTGGTTCGTTACGGACCGCCGGGACGAGAGCGGCCCGGCCGCCTCGACACGGCAGGCGACGTACGGGACCTCTCGGGGGTGGTCGACGACATCGGCGGTCCGACCCTGTCCGATGCCGCGCTGGCAACCCTGCGCGAGATCCCGGACGAGACGTTGCCGGTCGTCCACGCTCCTCGCCTCGGCCCATGCCTGACGGCCATCGGCAAATTCATAGGCGTCGGTCTCAACTACGCCGACCATGCAAGGGAGGCCGGGCGGGAAATCCCTTCGGAGCCCGTCCTGTTCATGAAGGCGGTGAGCGCCGTCAGCGGGCCGAATGACGACGTCGAGCGGCCGCGCGACGCAACGAAGCTCGATTACGAGGTCGAACTCGGCGTCGTGATCGGTAAGCGGGGCAAGTACGTCGCCGTTGCTGAGGCCCTCGGCCACGTCGCCGGGTATTGCGTGGTCAACGACATCTCCGAACGCGCCTTCCAGTCCGAGCGGGGCGGACAGTGGACCAAGGGCAAGAGCGCGGACACGTTCGGTCCCATCGGACCATGGCTCGTCACACGCGACGAGGTCGCGGATCCGCAGTCGTTGGCGCTCTGGCTCGACGTTGACGGCAGTCCGTGTCAGCGTGGCTCCACGGGGAACATGATCTTCAGCGTCGCTGATTTGATCAGCTACGTCAGCCGTTTCATGACGCTGGCACCGGGCGACATCATCGCCACCGGCACGCCACCCGGCGTCGGTCTCGGCATGCGGCCGCCAGCCTACCTGCAACCTGGGCAAGTCATGAAACTCGGCATCGCGGGCTTGGGCGAGCAATCGTACCGCGTGACGAGCGCCGGATCGTAGCGCGAACCGGACCGACGTCTCCACGCCGAGCCGGCGGCCGGTGGCGTCGTTGCACTTCCATCAACCGGGTCCGCCGGCACGGTCGGCGGGCGGTCCGGATGGTCCTCGCGTGTGCGGGAGGCATCTGGCGATCCCGCGACTTCGCCGGTCACCCCGCTCGATCGATGCGATGCATCCCGCTTCGGCATGGGGTCGCGTTCCCGTTCGCCATCTCGACCACGCCAGCCCGGGGTGGAAGGGATCGAGGACGGATTCGATCTGGAGAACGCGCTGGCGATCCTCGCCGCCGGACGCCGTAGGGTCTCCATCGCCGAGAAGGGCGGCCAAGATCCGGCATTCCGGCGTCCCCGAAGACAAACGTCGCGACGGCGCAGCGACAGATAATCCGATCTTTCGAAGACAAAACGAGCGCAATCGGCGTCGGATTTACTGTCTGCGTGGACGATCCAGCAATATTCATATCACTTTAGAGCTTTGCCCGTGCACCGGTTGCTGCTTCGTAGCGAGCCATGAACATCTCGACGACCGCATCGACTCGCCGCTCGATTTCCGAGGCGGTGATCACGTCGGCTTCCACCAGAAACAGCACGTCGAGGAGCACGTGCCCGGTTACGGCGCTGATGAAGAGGTTGGCCGCCAGCCGAACGTCGACATCGGGAAAGGTGCCCTTTGCGCGTTCACTTCCCAAGTATTCGGTCAGGTAGGCCTCGCCCGTCGCCGGGCCATGCGCGTGCAGAACCCGCCCGAGTTCAGGGTCGCGCGACGTCTCCGCGGCAACCATCCGCAGGAGTTGCACCACCGCCGACGATGTGAATTCGGTCAGGAGCGTGATGCCGACATCCCTCAGGACCGCGGGTAGATCGCCGCCCCTTCCAAACACCGCGGCAAAGCCCGCGTTCAGCGTGGCGGCGCGATTGCGGATCACCTCCGCGAACAGATCCTCCTTGCTGCCGAAGTGCCGGTAGAGCGTCACCTTCGACGCGCCCGCCGATCGGGCCACCATCAGCATGGTGGTCGTCTCGTAGCCCTGGGCCAGGAACACACCCTCGGCGACCTCGGCGATCTCCCGCCGTCGCCGGTCGCCGCGCGGCACGACAGGGCGACCGTGCGACGGGGATGCGGCCGGACCGGTTGACGGCGGCACGGCGTTCCGTTTACTAAGTGTACCCATAGGTACTCTTAATGCCCCTCCGAACCGGGTTTCGGGCATGCATCCCACAGCCGGTCCTATGGCGGAAGGGAGCCCCATGCGAGCGACACCTATGACCGATGGAACGAGGCGAACCAAGCGGCGCCCGCCGCGTCGATGGCCCGGTGGTGCCTGCCTGAGCGTCCTCCTCGTCTCCGGTGTGGCGGCCGAACCGGCGAGGCCGCGGGTCGTCGTCACGGTCGCCCGGATGTCCGCGACGTCCTCGGACATCGTCATCCCCGGCGACGTGCAGGCGCGCTATCAATCCAACATCTCCTTTCGGGTGGCCGGGCGGATCTCCGAGCGCTTGGTCGAGGTCGGCCAGCACGTGACCGCCGACCAAGTACTGGCGCGCCTCGAGCCCGAGCAGCAGCGGTCGAACTTGCGCGACGCGGAGGCCGCGCTCGCCTCGGCGAGGGCCGGGGCGGAGCAGGCGAGGCTGACCTTCGCCCGCCAGCGCGCGTTGATGAACAGCCGCTACACGACCCAGGTCGCCTTCGACCAAGCCGAGCAGCAGGCGCGCGTCACGCAGGCCCAGGTCGAGGCTCGCGAAGCGCAACTCGGCAGCATGCGCGAGCAGCTCTCCTACACCGACTTGCGGGCGGGGGTCGCGGGGACCGTGACCGCGCGAAACGCCGAGGTTGGGCAGGTCGTGAGGGCCGGCGACGCGGTGTTCGCCATCGCTCGGGACGGAGACCGCGACGCGGTCTTCAACGTCTACGAGGGGCTGCTCGCCAAGCCTCCCGCGAGCAAGCGCATCGAGGTCGTGTTGATCGCCGATCCGGGCGTACGGACGCACGCGATGGTGCGCGAGATCGCCCCGACCGTCGATGCGCGTACGGGTGCGGTGAGGGTCAGGGCGACATTGGAGGATATCCCGGACCGAATGGCGCTCGGGGCCACGGTGCTCGGCAGGGGCAACCTCGACGCCGCGCGCGCGGTGACGCTGCCCTGGGGCGCCCTGTTCCGGTGGCGGGGCACACCCGCAATCTGGGTGGTGGATCCCGCCGACGCGACGGTCTCCGTCCGGCAGGTCGCCGTCGAGAGCTTCACCGACGACGGCATGATCCTGAAGAGCGGTGTCGCGGACGGCGAGCGGGTCGTCACCGCCGGCATCCAGTTCCTGCATCCCGGCCAGCGGGTCACGGTCGTCGAGGACACGACGCCATGATGCGGCCCCTCGGCAAGCGTCCAGGCGCCACGACGGCCGCGGCCCGCGCGCACGGGCCGCGGGCGGGTGCCGCTGCGGCCCTCGTCCTCCTCTGCGCCTGCCAGGACGCGCACGAAGAGCCCGCACCGATCCGGCCCGTCCTCGTGGAGGACGTCCGGGTGCGCGGCGCGCAGATGTTCGGCCCGTTCGCCGGCACGATCGAACCCCGTTACACGACGAGCCAGGGATTCCGCACCTCCGGGCGGATGATCACCCGCGACGTCGACGTCGGCGATCGCGTCGCCAGGGGGCAGCGCCTGACCGGCCTCGACCAGACTCTGCTCAGCTTCGCCGTCACTCAGGCCAGGTCGAACGTGGTCAACGCCCAGGCCCAGCTGAAGACCGCAGAGGCCGCCGACGCGCGCAAGCAAATCCTTGCGCGCAGTCAGGCGGTTCCACAATCGGACGTCGACGCGGCGAGCGCCGACCAGAAGACCGCCGCGGCCAAGCTCGACCAGGCCGAGGCTGCTCTCGCCAAAGCTCGGGACAGTCTCGGCTACGCCGCGCTCGATGCCGAGTTCGACGGCGTGGTGATGGCCTGGAACGCCGAGGTCGGACAGGATGTCGCCGAGGGCGCCGGCGTCGTCACCCTTGCGCGGCTGGACATGCTGGAGGCGGTGGTCGACATCCCCGATGCCCTGATCGATCGCGTCCGCGAGAAGGACGCGTTCACCGTCGCGCTGCAGGCCGCCGGCGGCATAGACGTCAGGGGCATCGTGCGCGAGATCGCCCCGGGGGCCAGCGGCGCGACCCGGACCCGGCGGGTCCGCTTCGCGCTGGAGGCGCCCTCGCAAGCCTTCCGTATCGGCAGCACGGTCACGGTCTCGTTCACGAGCCCGCTTCCCTCCCGTTTGGAAGTGCCGGAAGCCGCGCTGTTGCGGCGCGACGGCGAGACCGCCGTCTGGGTCGTTCCGCCGGACGCCGCGACCGTCTCGCTGCGGCGTGTCCGCGTCGTCGAGCGCCGCGACGGGGTCGCCGCGGTCGAGGGACTGGACGCGCGCGACCGCGTGGTGCGCGTCGGCATCAACCGTCTCAAGGACGGCCAGCCCGTCACGGTCGCCACCGCTCTCACCTACCCCTGAGTCGCGGCCCGACCGCCTCGACACGTCGGTCCGTCACCGGCGCTTGCCGCCACGGATGTTCGATGATGCATTTCAACCTCTCGGAATGGGCGCTCGGCCACCGCTCGTTCGTGTACTTCCTGATGGTCGTCTCCCTCGTCGCCGGCGCGATCGCCTACGGGAAGCTCGGCCGCGAGGAGGATCCGCCCTTCACGATCAAGACCATGATCGTGCAGGCGTCCTGGCCCGGCGCAACTGTCGAGGACATGCTTCGGCAGGTCACGGAGCGGATCGAGAAGGAGGTCAGGCAGGTCGAGGCGCTCGACTACGTCAAGAGCTTCACCACCCCGGGTCAGACCGTGGTCTACGTCTACCTGAAGGACACCACCAAGGCTGCGACGATCCCGTGGACGTGGTACCAAGTCCGCAAGCGCATCAACGACATCCGCGGCCAGCTTCCCGCCGACGTCCAGGGGCCGGCCTTCAACGACGAGTTCGGCGACGTCTTCGGCAACGTCTACGCGTTCACCGGCGACGGCCTGTCGTACCGAGAGCTGCGCGACGGCGTCGAGCATGTGCGCCGCGCCATCGTCGACATCCCCGGAATCGGCAAGACCCAGGTCGTCGGGGAGCGCCCCTAGGTGATCTTCTTCGACTTCTCGACCCGCAAGCTCGCCCAGCTCGGCCTCGATCGGCAGGCGGTGGTCTCCGCACTGAGGGCGCAGAATGCGGTGAGCAACGCCGGCGTGGTCCAGGCTGGGGCCGAGCGGGTCTCGCTTCGCATCAGCGGCGGGTTCAAGTCCGAGGATTCCCTGCGCGAGGTGAACCTGCGGGTCGACGGCCGCTTCTTCCGTCTGTCGGACATCGGCGAGATCTCCAGAGGCTACGAGGAGCCGCCGACGAACCTGTTCCGCGTCGACGGCCAACCTGCTCTGGCGCTCGCCATCGGCATGCAGCCGGGCGCCAACATCCTGACCTTCGGCGAGGCGCTGAGGGAGCGCATGCGCCAGGCGGAAGGCGAACTTCCGGTGGGCTTCGACATCAGACAGATCTCGAATCAGCCGGCCATCGTCGAGGAGTCGGTCCACGGCTTCGTGAAGGCGTTGGTGGAGGCGGTGGTCATCGTGCTCGGCGTCAGCTTCATCAGCCTGGGCTGGCGCGCGGGCCTCGTGGTCTCGATATCGATTCCGCTGGTGCTGGCGCTGACCTTCGTCGTCATGCTGGAAATGGACGTCACCCTCCAGCGCATTTCGCTGGGCGCGCTGATCATCGCGCTGGGACTGCTCGTCGACGACGCGATGATCAGCGTCGAGATGATCGTCGCGCGACTGGAGGCCGGGGACAGCATCCACGACGCGGCGACGTTCGCCTACACCTCGACCGCCTTCCCGATGCTGACCGGCACACTGGTCACCGTGGCGAGTTTCCTCCCGATCGGCTTCAACGGATCCTCGGCGGGCGAGTACACCTATTCGCTCTTCGTCGTCATCGCCGCCTCGCTGCTGATCTCCTGGGTGGTCGCGGTCCTGTTCGTGCCGCTGCTCGGCGTGCTCATCCTGCCGAAGGCCCTGGAGGGTCACGGAGGCGAGGAGGGCTCTCTCGCGCGCGGCTTCCGCCGTCTGCTCACGGCGACGATGCGACGGCGCTGGACGACGGTCCTCGCCTGCCTCGCGCTGCTCGGGATCTCCTGCGTCGGTCTCGGCTTCGTGCAGCAGCAATTCTTCCCGGCGTCCGACCGGCCGGCGCTGCTCGTCGACGTGACCCTGCCGCAGGGTTCGACCATCGCGGAGACGCGTGCGCAGATGGACCGCTTCGAGGAGAACCTGAAGGGCGACGCCGACGTCGTACGCTGGACCTCCTACGTCGGGCTCGGGGCCGTGCGCTTCTATCTGTCGCTCGACCCGCAGCCCGGCAACGCGTTCTACGGGCAGATCGTCGTCGACACCAAGGATCTGGAGGCCCGCGGGCGCGTCGAGACCAAGCTCAAGCGCATTGGGCAGGAGCGGTTCGCCGGCACGGACGTGTTCGTGCACGCCCTCGAGCTCGGCCCCCCGGTCGGGCGCCCGGTGCAGTACCGCCTGAGCGGCCCGGACGTGCAGACCGTGCGCGAGACCGCGCTGGCGCTTTCCGGCATCGTCGGCGCCAACCCGCACCTCGACGTCCCGACCGTCGACTGGAACGAGCCCGGCAAGGTGCTGCGCGTCGAGATCCTCCAGGACAAGGCGCGTCAGCTCGGCGTGACC
Source organism: Methylobacteriaceae bacterium (assembly GCA_947444195.1). Taxonomy (GTDB): domain Bacteria; phylum Pseudomonadota; class Alphaproteobacteria; order Rhizobiales; family Beijerinckiaceae; genus Methylobacterium. The sequence continues at coordinate 30,235 of CANEZL010000013.1, forward strand.
TCCGAGGATGTCGCGGCGGTGTTCAACAGCATCGTCGGCGGGACCGGGATCACCCAGGTGCGAGATGCCGTCTATCTCGTGCCCGTCGTTGCCCGCGCCATAGAGGGCGAGCGGCGCTCGCTCGACACCTTCCGCGGGCTGCAGGTGCCGGCCTCGAACGGCGCCGCGGTGCCGCTGCTCGCCTTCGCGAGCCTGAGCTACGACGTCGAACAACCTATCGTCTGGCGGCGCGACCGTCTGCCGACCGTCACGGTTCGGGCGACGATCCGCGACGGCGCCCAGGCGTCGACCGTCGTGAAGGCGCTCGATCCGGAGATCGCCAAGTTCCGGACCGCGCTCCCGCGAGGCTACAAGCTGGCGCTCGGCGGCGAGGTCGAGGAGAGCGACAAGGGCCAGGGGCCTATCCTGGCGGTGGCGCCGGTGATGCTGCTGGCGATGGCCTTCGTTCTGATGGTGCAGCTCCAGAGCGTGCAGAAGCTGTTCCTCGTCGTCAGCGTCGCCCCTCTCGGCCTGATCGGGGTGGTGGCCGCCATGCTGGCCTCGGGCAAGCCGCTCGGGTTCGTGGCCATTCTCGGGGTGCTGGCACTCATCGGCATCATCATCCGCAACTCGGTGATCCTCGTCACGCAGATCGACGAGTACCAGCGTGAGGGTCGCGATCCCTGGCACGCGGTCGTCGAGGCGACCTGTCACCGCATGCGGCCCATCACGCTGACGGCGGCCGCCGCCTGCTTGGCGATGATCCCGATCGCCCGCGAGGTGTTCTGGGGGCCGATGGCCTACGCGATGATCGGGGGCATCCTCGCCGCCACCCTGCTGACCCTGTTCTTCCTGCCCGCCCTCTATGTCGGCTGGTACCGCATCCGGGAGACCGACGCGCCGTCCGGGTCGGCCGGACCGTCCGCACCCTGATCGGACGACCGGCCGCCGACGGACACGAGAGATATGAGATCGCGTGGCCTGCCGGCCGCGCGAGAAGCGGCCGGCTCGCTCCTTCCGCCCCCTTGGGGTGAGCCGGCCGTGAGGTGCCGCTGACCGCGATAGCGAGAGATCTGGATCGGCCATGCCGGAAGCGCGTATCTCGGGGCGCCCGGATTTGCGCAGATCAAGGGCAGAGGATGGCTCGAAGTCGGTGGAGCTGATCAAGGTGCTGCAGATGGGAGCAAGTTATGGGTATATCAGTTCTATCGAGGTCGCCTTCGTAACCGCCTGTACGGCTTTGCTGTCAGCCTTCGTCGCACCCTTCATCACGCTGCGAATGGCGCGCGCTCAGATCCGCGCGACGGTCGTCTCGAGCAATCGGCAGCGATGGATCGAGACGCTGCGCGATCTCATTGCCGCTTTCTGCGCTCAGGTCATAGCTGCCGCGCCCGTCCGCGCACAGATACTGGGCGAGGCGGGCATCCTTCAAACGACGGACCCGGAATTGCTGACGAAGATCGAGGAGATCGTCAGGACTTTCACCAAGATCAGGCTGCTGATCAACCCGTCGGAGGCCGATCATCGAGCCCTCATCGACATTCTGATGCGGATCGTGGCGACGTTACGGACTGCGCCGCTCGACACCACGATCGGAACCAGCATCGATGAACACATCGAGACCGTCGTGACGGTTTCACAGGTGATCCTGAAGCGTGAGTGGGCGCGCGTCAAGACAGGTCAATAATCATTGTCTAATCCGGCAGTCGGCGCGACATTGATTGATCTGCTGCCGATTTGGTGGGCACCGTCCCGACCGAATTGAGCTCGGTTTTCGAACTCGACAGGGCCGCGATAGCCCAGGGTTGGAGTGCCGCCATACCAGTTTGTAGAAGCGCTCGCCGTAATCCAGCTCGTCTGTGGAGGCTTCGTCTCGCGGACGGTAGGTCCGCGGGGCTGTGGACTCGGTCTTCCGCGACCAGCAGATGCCCTCTATCGCTGCGGTGTCCCACACGTCGCCCGACCAGCTCATGGAGCAGGTCACGTCGTGCGCGGCCATCAAGCGGTGGGAGGTCGTCCGCAAGGACTCCGAGCAGAAAGGCTTCGTCGTGCTGAAGCGGCGCTGGTTGGTCGAGCGAACCTTCGGCTGGCTGAGCTACTGGGGTGGGCTACTGCGCGAGCGAGCCGGTCGCCTCGGGATCGCCGCTGGCCGTCTCGCCTGCGTGGCCTGCCTTCGTGGCCGCCAACGCCCTCAACAATCCTCAGTAAACTCTCCCTCTCGAACGGGCTCTCAGGGACAGCCGATCACCACGCTCTGCCGACGGCCGAGTGGCGCCGATGGTGCGCACGCGCCGAAGTGGTCGTAATGGGTCAAATGGATGTCCGCCGACCCCTTGTACGGCCAGCCTCGCGCGAGTACACAGCGGAAAAATGTGTGTCGTCCGCGACGAAGGTGACGACAGATACCGTCCTCAAGCGGTTGATGATATTAAATCCGGGCCTGTAGCTCAATGGTTAGAGCCGACCGCTCATAACGGTCTGGTTGCAGGTTCGAGTCCTGCCGGGCCCACCACCGTTTCTTCCCTGCCACAGCGGCTTCCGGCGGTAGAGGTCACGAAGGCCCTCTCGGGCCGATGCCGGAGGAAGGACGATGGTCTCGGTGCGGGTTGGGTGGCGACCCCGGTAGGGCTCGAACCTACGACCTGCCGCTTAGAAGGCGGCTGCTCTATCCAGCTGAGCTACGGGGCCTGAACCGGGTGCCGTCGTATCAAGCCCCTCGCGGCCTGTCACCAGATGACGCGCGCCCCGCGGCGTTCTCCGCCGCGGGGCGAGGCGGCCGAGGATCGGGGGATGCCCTCAGCTCTCGAGCTCGCTGTCCCAGTAGAGGTAGTCGAGCCAGGTGTGGTGGTATTGCCGGTGGTCGAATTCCGGCTGGCGGTGGTGCAGCTCGTAGCGCGTCGGCCGGCGGGGGGCGTTGAGGAGGGGCATCTCGGCCTCGGCCGGGGTGCGGTTCGCCTTGCGCAGGTTGCACGGGCTGCAGGCGGCGACGACGTTCTCCCAGCTCGACAGGCCGCCGCGGGAGCGGGGGACCACGTGGTCGAAGGTGAGGCCGCCGGAGGGCAGGCGCAGGCCGCAATACTGGCAGCTGAATCCGTCGCGCAGGTAGATGTTGTAGCGGGTGAAGGCCGGGCTGCGGGCGAGGGTCACGTAGTTCTTGAGGGCGACGACGCTGGGCACGCGCAGGGCCCGGCTCGGGGAGCGCGCCTCCACGTCGTAGCTCGCCACCAGGGTGACCCGGTCGAGGAACAGGGCCGTGAAGGCGTCCTTCCAGGACCAGAGGGAGAGCGGATTATAGGAGAGCGGCCGGTAATCCGCGTTCAGGACGAGGGTCTGGAGGTCCATCATCGGCACGACTCTTCGAACGGCGGCCCGACGGGACAACGCGCGAGCCGGACGCGGCGCGCCGTTCCGGGGCGAAGATCGACGGGCGGGACTGGGAGCCGGCCCGGGGGGCGGCTTCGAGAGGCCAGAGCGGGCGGGCCGCATCGGTACGACGGACGGAACGGCGGGCGCCCGGGGCGGCCCGGCGGGGCATGGGAAGCCGGCGTGTGGCGGGACCGCGGCGGCACGCCGCCCGGCCGCGCCCCTTCGCCCAATGACGAAAAGGCCCTGTCCATCGAGCCTTAGTCTAATATCAGGGTGACAGCCTTGTGAAGCCGCGCCGCCGCCGCGCGGCGCCATCACGCACAGGCGCCCGCCCCGCGCTCCGCCGCGGGGGATGCCCCGTGGGGATGGCAGCGCATCGCCGGTGCGGGTGGGCATCCCGGCCCTTTCGCCCTATTGCTCTCCCCGACCTTGCCGCCCGGACCCATGCCCCGGCCGGACCCATGCCCCGGACCCATGCCGCCGGGCCGTCTCCGCACGCCGCCCGGACCCGTTCCCGGATCCTGCGCGGCGACCGGGAGGATGCCTGTTCAGAGGATGCCGATGCGCCGAAGCCTGAGCCGATTCATGCCCGCGCTGAGCCCGACCACGCCCGCCCTTCGAGCCCCGCGCAGGGCGAGCGGGGCGCGGCTCGCCCCGCTCGCCCTGCTCGCGGCCCTGCTGATCGCCCCCGGCGCGCTCGCCCAGCCGGGCGCGGCGCCCGCCCAGCCTGCCCAGGAACCCGTCGCCGCGGCCCCGAAGCCGGCGGATGCCAGATCTGTGGAGACCAAGCCCGCGGAGACGAAGGCGGGCGAGACCAAGCCGGCCGAGACCAAGCCGGCCGAGGCCAAACCTGCGCCGGCCAAGCCCGCGCCGCAGAAGCCGGAGATGTCCGAGCAGGGCAAGAAGGTCCGCGCCAAGCTCGATGCCGTCCGGGCCGAGCTCGACCGGCAGGAGAAGGAGCTCGGCCGGCCCGAGGTCACCACGGCCGAGCTCACCGCCGTCCGCGAGGCCGTCGGCCCGATCACCGACGAGATCCGCACGCTGATCGGCCAGCTCGACGCGCCCCTCGAGGCCGCCCGCGAGCGCCTGACCCAGCTCGGCCCGAAGCCGAAGGATGCGGAGGAGAGCCCGGAGGTCGCCCAGGAGCGCGTCGAGCGCGAGGCCGCCGTCGCCCGCATCGACGAGTCGCAGCGCCTCGCCCGCTCGCTGCTGGCGCAGGGCGACCAGATCATCGACCGCGTCTCGAACAAGCGGCGGGAATCCTTCACGCGCGGCCTGTTCGAGCGCACCCAGCCCCTGATCAGCCCCGGCCTGTGGTCGCGGGTGGCCGCGGACGTGCCCCGCGACACGCGCTCCCTCCAGAGCGCGCTCAGCGACATCCTGCTCCTGTTCTCGCGCAACGGCACGGTCTGGAACCTGCTGCTGCTCGGCCTCGCCTTCGGCGTCTCGGTGGCGCTCTATCTCGGGCGCCGCAACATCGCCCCGCGCCTCGGGCGCCGCGACGCCACCGACACGCAGCCCAGCCGGCGGGCGACCCTGTTCGGGGCCTGGCGGGTGATCCTCGTCGGCACGCTCCCGGCGGTGGCGGGCAGCTACGCGGTCTACTACGCCCTCGACGCCACCGACCTGCTGCCCTCGCGGCTCCTGCCCTTCGCCGGGGCGGTCCTCGGCGGCCTCGCCTTCATCGCCTTCGTGGAGGCCCTCTGCGACGGCCTGCTCGCCCCCGGCAAGCCGGCCTGGCGCCCGGCCCCGGTGAGCGATTCGGCGGCGGGCCGGGTGAAGCGCCTCGCGGTGGGCATCGCCACCGTGATCTCGGTGGTGAAGGCGATCGAGGCCCTCAACACCGGCATCTCGGCGGCGCTGCCGGTCTCCATCGCCACCCGCGGCATCGGGGCGCTGGCCATGGCGGCCATGCTGGCGATCGGCCTGCACCGCTTCGCCGATACCGACGAGGCGGAGGAGGCCTGCTTCGGCCCCTACGTGCCGACCACGAGCACCACCGGCATCGGCGGGCCGGCCCGCCTGATCGGCTGGGCCGCGGTGGGCGTGATCCTCGTGGCGGCCCTGTTCGGCTACGTCGCCTTCGCGAGCTTCCTCATCGACCAGCTCGTCTGGACGGCGAGCCTCCTCGTGCTGCTCTACCTCCTCGTGCAGAGCGTCGACACCTTCGTCGGCGGCTCCCTGAGCGACGAGACCCGCTTCGCCACGGCGCTCCAGGCCAATACGGGCCTGCGCAAGCGCTCCCTCAACCAGATCGCGGTGCTGACCACGGGCGCCGCCCGCGTCGTGCTGTTCCTCGTCGCCGCGCTCCTGGCGCTGGCGCCCTGGGGCCTCGATTCGACGGACATCTTCTCCTCGGTCCGCTCGGCCTTCTTCGGCTTCAAGGTCGGCGACGTCACGATCTCGCTCTCCACCATCATCGTCGCCGTCGGCATCATGGTGCTCGGCGTCATCGTCACCCGCGCGGTCCAGCGCTGGCTCGAAGGCACCTACCTGCCGGCGACCGATCTCGATGCGGGCCTGCGCAACTCGATCTCGACGGTCTCGGGCTATTGCGGCTTCCTGCTCGCGCTCGCGCTCGCCTTCTCCTATCTGGGCCTGAGCCTGGAGAAGCTCACCATCGTGGCCGGCGCGCTCTCCGTCGGTATCGGTTTCGGCCTGCAATCCATCGTCAACAACTTCGTCTCCGGCCTGCTCCTGCTGTGGGAGCGCCCGATCCGGGTCGGCGACCAGGTCCTGATCGGCGACAGCGAGGGCATCGTGAAGCGGATCTCGGTGCGCTCCACCGAGATCCAGACCTTCGACCGCTCGGCGGTGATCGTGCCGAACTCGAACCTGATCTCGGGCATCGTCAAGAACCGCGTCCGCGGCGACCGGACGGGCCGGGTGACGATCACCGTGAACGTGCTGCGCAACCAAGACCCCGTCCGCGCGGCGGAACTGCTGACGGAATGCGCGCTGGGGCTGCCGGAGGTGCTCAGGGACCCCGCCCCCCGGGTGGTGTTCCGCAAGATCGGCGATCCCTTCCTCGAATTCGAGCTGATCGCGATGATTCTCGACGTGAACCTCGCCCTGAAGGTGCAGACGGACTTGAACTTCGCGGTCTTCAAGACCTTATCCGACGAGGGCTTCATCCCGGCGCTCGGGCCCGGCGCCAGCATCGTCACGGTGCAGGGCCTCGACGGGATGCAGGAGGCCATGTCCGAGATCGCGGGCCGGTTCGGACGGGAGGGCGCGCAGAAGCGCGCGGCGGCGGAGTAGGGCAGGGGAGGATGGCGTGAGCAGGCGGCGGATCGGCTTCGGGATCGGCGGGTTCGCGCCCCTGCTTCTGGCAGGCTGCGCGACCGACGCCGTCACCACGACCGCGGCGATCCCGAGCATCTACCTGCCCCTGGCCAATTCCGGCGCGCAGATCGACGCCCAGACGGCCCGCGACATGATCTCGGCCTATCGTCGCGGCCGGGGGGAGGGCCCCTTGGTGGTCGATCCGGAGTTGCAGCGCCTCGCCGAGGCCGAGGCCGCCGCGATGGCGCTCGCCGACCGGCCGAGCAAGGCCCAGACGGTGAAGAGCGCCGTCGGCCGGCTCGGCTACGCCTCGCCCAACGCCAACCTCTCGGCCGGCTACCACACCCTCGCCGAGGCCTTCTCGGGCTGGCGGGACAGCCCGCCCCACAACGCCGTCCTGCTCGATCCGGCCGCCACCCGCATGGGCATCGCCACCGCCTTCGCGCCGGGCTCCAAGTACAAGGTCTACTGGGCGCTGCTGACGGCCAAGTAGGGCGCGTCGGGACGCGGATCCGAGCCGGGGGAGAGGCGATGCGGCGCGCGGTGCGGTTCCTCCTGGCGCTCCTGCTGCTCGCCGCTCCGGCGGCGGCCGGGGAACTGCGTGTCAGCCTCGGCACCGCGACGCCCGGGGGCGGCTTCCCGGCCTATGCCGAGGCGCTGATCGGGGTGCTGCGCGCGGCCGAGCCCGGCCTCGTCATCGAGGCCCGCCCGACCGGCGGCTCGGTGGAGAATCTCGAACTCCTGCGCCGCGGCGCCCTCGATCTCGCGCTGGTACAGGGGGAATACGCCTATCCGGCCCTGGCCGAGGCCGGCGCGCCGCGGCTCGGCGTCGTCGCGCCGATGTATCCGACCCCCGGCCTGTTCGTGCTCCCGACGGACAGCCCGGTGCGGCAGGTGGCCGATCTGCGCGGCCGCCCCGTGGCCCTCGGCACGCGGGATTCGGGACTGACCGCCATGGGCCGGGCGGTGCTCGCCGCATCCGGCCTCGATCCAGAGCGGGACGTCGTGCCGGTGATCCTGCCGCGGGCGGGCGACGGGCCCGGGCGCGTGCGGTCCGGGGCGGTCGCGGCGCTCTGGGGCGGGGGCCTGCGCTGGCCCGGCTTCACCGCGCTCGCCGACGATCCGGCCGGTGCCCGCTTCCTCGCCCCGTCGCCGGAGGCGGTGGCGCGCCTCGTCGCCGAGCGGCCCTCCCTGCGGCGCATGCGCGTGCCGGCCGGGACCTTCCGGGGCCAGGACGCACCCCTCGACACGGTGGGCTCGTGGAGCCTGATCCTCGCCCGGCCGGGCCTGCCCCCCGAGGTCGCCGAGCGGCTGGTCCGGGCCATGGACCGAGCGCGGGACGCCCTGGCGCGGGCCGCCGGCCAGGGCACGGGCGGCGATCCCCGCAACCTCGCGGAGGCCGTCCCGGCGGCGTGGCTCGATCCCGGGACCGCGCGGGCGCTCGCCGATCTCGCGCGGGCGCCGTGACCGGGCCGGGGCAAGTCCCTGGAAGAACGACCGGAAACCGGCCCTACGGCAGCCCCTGGATCGGGACCGGCGGCGCCTCCTTCAGGAGGGTCACGGTCACGCGCCGGTTGGCGGCGAGATAGGGGTTGTCGGGAAACAGCGGCTCGGTGTCGGCCTTGCCGGTGACCGAGGCGAAGCGGTCGTTGGGCACCCCCGAGCCGGCCAGGATCTCGCGGACGCTGATCGCCCGGCTGGCCGAGATCTCCCAGGGCGGCGCGGCCGGCCGCCGGCCGGGCCGGTCGCTCGCGGTGAAGCCGCTCACGGCGATCCGGTTGGGCATCTGGCGCAGGACGGGGGCGATCTTCTCCAGGAGGAGCCGGGTGCGCTCGGTCGGCCGGCTCGAGCCCTCCGGGAACATCGAGCGGCCGTCCTGGTCGACGATGGAGACGTCGAGGCCCTGCTCCGTGCGGGCGATGACCACGTTCTTCGACAGCTCGGCGATCTCCGGCAGGTCCTGGAGCGCCTGACGCAGGGAGGCCGTGGCGAGCCCGAAATTGTCGGGCTCGCCCACGTCGTTCAGGCCCTCCTCGCTGGACTGCGCGTCACGGGGGGGCGTGGTGCGGTCGGAGGCGCGCTCCGGCGGGATGTCGCGCAGGTATTTCAGCCGGTCGGCGGCGGGCAGGCCCTTGTAGTCGATCACGCCGGCGAAGCGCGATTCCTTGTTCACGCCGAAGGCGTCGCGCATGGAGCCCGCCACCGCCTGCATCTTCTTCTGATCCTGCGTGGAATACGCCGCGATCATCACGAAGAAGCTCATCAGGAGCGCCATCAGGTCGGCGAAGGTCACGAACCAGCCGTGACCGCCATGCGCTCCGCCGCGCTTCTTCTTGGCCACCTCTCGGCCCTCCGCTCAGGGGCGTGACGCCACCGCGGCGCGGCTCACGCCGCCGCCTCGGTCAGGGATTCACGGTGGTTGTGGGGCAGGTAGGCCACCAGCATCTCGCGCACGAGCGTCGAGCTCTTCTGGTCGCGGATCATCAGGATGCCGTCGATGATGAGCGAGCGGGAGACGTCCTCCTCCTCCAGCTTCACGTGCAGCTTGTCGGCGATGGGCAGGGCCACGAGGTTGGCGATCAGCGCCCCGTAGAGGGTGGCGAGCAGCGCGGTCGCCATGGCGGGGCCGAGCTTGGACGGGTCGGACATGTTGGCGAACATCGTCACCATGCCGAGGATGGTGCCGATCATGCCCCAGGCCGGCGCGCAGTCGCCGAAGGCGCGGTAGATCTTCGAGCCCTCGTCGAGGTGCATCAGGAAGTTGTCCCGGTCGCGCTCCATCGTGTCGCGGATGAACTCGCGGTCGTAGCCGTCGGCGATGTAGCGGGCGCCCTGGGCCAGGAACGGATCGGAGATCTCCATGTTCTCCAGCGCCATCGGCCCGCTCTTGCGCACCACGTCGGCGATCTTGGTGATCTCCTCGATGAGATCGTGCGGCTTCACCGCGCGCATGGTGAAGGCGTAGCGCAGGCCCATCGGCAGGCCGTGGGCGATCGCCGAGAAGGGGAAGCGGATGATCGTCGCCATGACGGACCCGCCGAAGATCACGATCACCGCGTGCTTGTCGAAATAGGCGGCGAAGTTGCCGCCGTCGATCATGATCAGCGTGACCACGACGCCGACGCCGCCGAGCAGTCCGACTCCGGTTGCGAGATCCATCGAGGCACGACCTGGCGCACGAATTCGGGCGGACGCGGCACCGCGGCGCTTGTCGCGGGCTCGGGCCCAGCGTTAGGAAATCTTGCTGAACGAACCGTAAAGGCCGCGCTCCTTGGCGCGCTCCGTCATGCACCGTTCAGGCAGGGGCAGCCATAAGCCTTTCTGCAGCAGGGGATAAGCGGCCTTCGGCCGGCCCAGCTCAAGGGAACATCTCCGGCTCCGCGAACGCGGATCGGGGCGAGGGGGAAGCGGCGTCTGAGGCCCGAAGGGGCCCGCGCCGGGAGCGGGCAACCGGAGTAACCATGTCGCTGGTTCGTCTCTACGCGCGCGTGCTGGGGCTGCTCGGCACCGACCGCAAGCTCGCCTGGGGCTTGGCCGGCGCCAACGTCATGCTGGCGGTGGCGGCCTTCGCCGAGCCGCTGCTGATGGGCCGCATCATCGACCAGCTCACCCAGCTGAAGCGCGGCGGCGACGCCATGGGCACGATGCTGCCCCTCATCCTGGCCTGGGTGGGCTTCGGCCTGTTCACCATCGGCGCAGGCGTCGCCATCGCGCTGCACGCCGACCGGCTCGCCCACCGCAACCGGCTCGGCACCATGGCGCGCTACTTCGAGCACGTCCTCGACCTGCCCCTCGCCTTCCACGCCTCGAACCATTCCGGCACCGTCCTGAAGGCGATGCTGGAGGGCACCAACGGCATGAACGCCTTCTGGCTCGGCTTCTTCCGCGACCATCTCGCGGCGCTGATCTCGCTCGGCGTCCTGCTGCCGATGACGCTCTTCGTGAACTGGAAGCTCGGCCTGATCCTCGTGGTGCTGGTGCTGGTCTTCACCGCGCTCACCACCTTCGTCATGCGCCGCACCGAGACCCTGCAGGGCCGCGTCGAGGCCTACAATTCGGGCCTCGCCGCCCACGCCTCGGACGCGCTCGGCAACGTCGCCGTCATCCAGTCCTTCACCCGGGCCAAGGCCGAGAAGGAGGCGATGCGCGACATCATCTCCAACCTGCTCGCCGCCCAGATCCCGGTCCTGTCCTGGTGGGCGCTCGCCAACGTCGCGACGCGGGCCTCGGCCACCATCACCATGACCGCGATCTTCGTGACCGGCATCATGCTCTACCAGGCCGGCACCACCACGGTCGGCGAGGTCGTGGCCTTCATGGGCCTCGCCACCGCCCTCGTCGCCCGCCTCGACCACGTGGTCGGCTTCGTGAACGGCGTGTTCCAGCAGGCCCCGAAGATCGCCGAGTTCTTCGCGATCTTCGACACGGTCCCGGCCGTGCGCGACCGGCCGCACGCCAAGCAGGTGGCCCGCTTCGAGGGCGACGTGAGCTTCGAGGGCGTCGAGTTCTCCTACGACGGCCGCCGCAAGGCCCTCGACGGGGTCACCTTCTCGGCCCGCGCCGGCGAGACCGTGGCGCTCGTCGGCACCACCGGCTCGGGCAAGTCGACGACGCTGGGTCTCCTGCACCGCAGCTTCGACCCGGCCGCCGGCGCCATCCGCATCGACGGCGTGGACATCCGCGACCTCGGCCTCTCGTCGCTCCGCCACAACATCGGCGTGGTCTTCCAGGAGCCGATGCTGTTCGCCCGCTCGATCCGCGAGAACCTTCAGGTCGGCTGCCCCGAGGCCACCGACGCAGAGATGCTCGACGCCCTGGACCGCGCGCAGGCCTCCGCCTTCATGGCGCGCCAGCCCGACGGGCTCGACACGGTGATCGGCGAGCGCGGCCGCTCCCTGTCGGGCGGCGAGCGCCAGCGCCTCTCGATCGCCCGGGCGCTGCTGAAGAACCCGCCGGTCCTGATCCTCGACGAGGCCACCTCGGCCCTCGACGCCGCCACCGAGCGCAAGCTCCAGGCCGCCCTGGAGACCGTGATGGAGGGGCGCACCACCTTCGTGATCGCCCACCGCCTCGCCACGATCCGCAACGCCGACCGCATCCTCGTCTTTCACGAGGGCCGGATCGTGGAGAGCGGCACCTTCGACGCGCTGGTGGCCGAGGGCGGGCGCTTCGCCGAGCTGGCCCGGGCCCAGTTCATGGCCGCCGAGGCCGAGGCCGAGACCGGCGACGACCTCGCCATGGCGGCCTGAGACCCCGAACCCCTCCGGGAGCCGGCGACCGGCTCCCGGCGCGGTGCGGGCGCGCGGACGAAGCGGCGCATCGGACAAAAAAAGGGCCCGCCGGGAGAGGCTGGCCTGTCAGGTGCTCTTGGGGATCGCATGGAGTGCCTGGGAAATGCCTGCGCCCCGGCTTGGTTCCCTGGAACTTAGCCGCGACCGCGACGCCCGGCTCTCGGGACGATGCCCCAGAGCACGATGCGGAGAAGTGGAATCCGGTTTTCCGACCTCCTCGTGCGACCACGGAGAGATGGAGCGTGCTGCCGGTTCCGTGAGAAAGCAGCACGCTCTAGGGCGGCGCTGCGAGGCCCGCTCGCCGCGCCTGCATCCGGGCCTGGAGCCGGGCCCGGCGGGCGGCGATCACGGTGCCGTTGATCTCCCCGCCGAACAGGAACATCGCCGCGAGCCAGTAGAGGAAGACGAGGAACACCATCGCGGTCGCGAGGCCGCCATAGGTGGAGGCGTAGGCGTTGGAGAAGCGGTCGAGATAGAAGCCGAAGCCGAGGCCGGCGAGGAACCAGAGCAGCAGCGTCACGGCCACCCCCGGCAGGACCATCAGCATCGGCCGGCGGCCGGCGGCCACGAACTTGTGCGCGATCACGAGGACGAGGACGAGCAGGAAGGCCGTCACCGCGATCCGGCCGATCGCCACGGTGAGGCTGAGGGGCTCCAGCCCCGGCGCCACGTTCACCACGGTGCGCCAGATCAGGGGCCCGAGCACCACGAGGAGCGCGAAGGCCAGCATCGCGAAGGCGCCGCAGACCACGTAGCCGATCGATTCGAGGCGCGTGAGCCACCAGGGCCGCATCTCGCGGATGCCGTAGGCGCGGTTCAGGCCCACCCGCAGGGATTCGACCCCGGAGGAGGAGAAGTAGAGGGCGAGAGCCGCGCCCAGGGTCAGCACGCCGCCGCGCTGCTCGGTGAGCACCCGGTGCACCTCCCCGACGATGGGCTTGGCCACCTCCTTCGGCCACGCGTCGAGAATGAGCACGCCCGCCTCGTCCGCCAGGGATTTCGAGCCGAACAGGCCGGCGAGCGCCGCGAGCAGGATCAGGAACGGGAACAGCGAGGTCAGCATCGACAGCGCGATGTGGCTCGCGATCGCCCAGCCGTCATGGGCGACGAAGCGCTGCGCGGCGATGGCAGCGATCTCGAGGAGGCGACGCGGGCGGGGAGCGGAGGCCATCGTGAGCGGGGTCCCTACACCGGATCCGGGCCGGGACGGGAAACCGGGTTGGCGCGCGAGACAAGTCCTTTACACACGCTCCACCCCCGCTGCCCCCGGCACCCGAATGACCCGAACGCCCCCCGCCTCGCCGAGCCCGGCCCTTCGCCTCGCGCCCGGGCTGTTCGTCCTGATCTGGTCGAGCGGCTTCATCGTCGCCCGCCTCATCGCGCCCCACGCGGAGCCCTTTACCTTCCTGACGCTGCGCTTCCTACTCACGGTCTGCGTGTTGAGCGCGGTCGCGCTGATCGCCGGGGCGCGCTGGCCCGTGGGCTGGCGGGGCTGGCGGGACGCGCTCCTGGCCGGGATCCTGCTCCAGGGGATCTATCTCGACGGGGTGTTCTGGGCGGTGAGCCGCGGCCTGACGGCGGGGCTCACCGCCCTCGTCACCAGCCTGCCGCCGCTGCTCACGGCCCTCGTCGCCGGTCCGCTGCTGGGGGAGCGGGTCTCGGGCCGCCGCTGGCTCGGGGTCTGGATCGGCGCGCTCGGCGCGGGCCTCGTCCTGCTGCCGAAGATCGGAGCGGGCGCCGATGCGGTGCCCCTCGATGCGCTGGCCGTCTGCTTCGGGGCGACCATCGCGCTCACCGGCGGCACGCTCTGGCAGAAGCGCTTCGCGGCCACCGTCGACCTGCGCACCAACGCCGCCGTGCAGTTCCTCGGGGCCGGCCTGATGACGCTGCCGCTGGCGCTGCTCCTGGAGGAGGGGCGCTTCGACGCGAGCCCCCCGGCCCTGGTCGGGCTCGCCTGGGCGGTACTCGGCCTCTCGGTGGGGGGCGTCCTGCTGCTTCTCGGCCTGATCCGGGCGCAGGCGGTGGCCGGCGTCTCCGCGCTGTTCTACCTCGTCCCCGCGGTCTCCGCGGTGATGGCCTACCTCCTGTTCGGCGAGACCCTGGCCCCCGTGCAGATCGGCGGCATGGTCGTCGCCGTGATCGGCGTGGCCCTGGCGAGCCGGGGGTGAGGACAACCTGTCGCGGGGCCGGCGACGCGGGGGCTCGCGCCAAGCAAACCCATTGCACCATGGTGCAATACGGGATGGATTCACTTTGCTTCACCGGCGGTGCAAATAAAATAACGTCTCCCCGGCCGCGGGACGCTCTATAACGTCCGCATCCCCGACCCACGCCAGATCCAGGTTTCCGCCATGTCAGCGTTCCCCGCTCTCCAGACCGAACCGCAGGACGTCGTCGCCCTGGTGACGGAGGCCGGAGCGGCCGCGGCCAAGCTCGTCGCCGAGGCCACCCGCCGCGTCCGCAGCCAGGTCCTCGGTGCCGACGGGCGGATCGATCCGGCCCGGCTCGAGGCCGAGCAGCACGCCGCCCACGGCCTCGCCTGGCTCGCCGTCTACGGCGAGGCGGTGCGGGAACTCGGCGCCTACGCGGCCAACCTGCGCGAGGCGGGCAAGCTCGGCGAGACCGAGACGCTGCTCGTGAGGATCGGCGCGGGCGAGTATCTCGACCAGATGTTCGGCGGCATCCCGATGAGCCAGGGCGAGATGGTGCGGCCCACCGGCTCCCTCGGCCTCTCGCCCCGCGAACTCGCCCAGTTCCGCGACGCCGCGGTCGAGGCGGTGATCGCCGAGGGCAACACCCCCGAGAACCGCGCCGCCCTGGTCGCCAAGATCCGCGAAGGGGGCGGCGCGGCCACCATCGGCGAATCGGGCCTCGACGAGGACATGGAGGCGATCCGCTCCGAGATGCGCCGCTTCGGCAAGGCCGAGGTGGTGGATCAGGCCCACGAATGGCACCTCGCCAACGCCTACATCCCCATGGAGATCGTGCAGAAGATGGCCGAACTCGGCGTCTTCGGCCTGACGATCCCCGAGGAGTACGGCGGCATGGGCATGCCCAAGACCGCCATGTGCGTGGTCTCGGAGGAATTGTCGCGCGCCTATATCGGCGTCGGCTCGCTGGGCACCCGCTCGGAGATCGCGGCCGAACTCATCCTCGGCGGCGGCACCGAGGAGCAGAAGCAGCGCTTCCTGCCGAAGATCGCGAGCGGCGAGATCCTGCCCACCGCCGTGTTCACCGAGCCGAACACCGGCTCCGACCTCGCCTCCCTGCGCACCAAGGCGGTGAAGGATGGCGACACCTGGAAGATCTCGGGCAACAAGACCTGGATCACCCACCCCGTGCGCGCCGACATCATGACCGTGCTCGTGCGCACCAAGCCCGAGGAGAAGGGCCACCGCGGCCTCTCCATGCTGATCGCCGAGAAGCCGCGGGGCGACGACGCGAATCCCTTCCCGGTCGAGGGCCTGTCGGGCGGCGAGATCGAGGTGCTCGGCTACCGGGGCATGAAGGAGTACGAGCTCGCCTTCGAGAACTTCTCCGTTCCCGGGGACAATCTCCTCGGCGGCGTCGAGGGCAAGGGCTTCGCCCAGCTCATGCAGACCTTCGAATCGGCCCGCATCCAGACGGCGGCCCGCGCCATCGGCGTCGCCCAGTCGGCCCTCGACATCGGCCTGCGCTACGCCGAGGAGCGGGTGCAGTTCGGCAAGGCGCTGATCAGCTTCCCCCGCGTCGCCGACAAGCTCGCCATGATGGCGGTGGAGATCAACATCGCCCGCCAGCTCACCTACTTCTCGGCCCGCGCCAAGGACGAGGGCAAGCGCTGCGACCTTGAGGCCGGCATGGCCAAGCTGCTCGGCGCCCGCGTGGCCTGGGCCGCGGCCGACAACGCCCTGCAGATCCACGGCGGCAACGGCTTCGCGCTGGAGTACCAGATCAGCCGCGTGCTCTGCGACGCCCGCATCCTCTCGATCTTCGAGGGGGCGGCCGAGATCCAGGCCCAGGTCATCGCCCGCCGCCTGCTGGAGCAGTGAGGCGAGTCCCGGGATCGAGTCCCACCGAAACGAGCCGTCTTCCCGGATGCGGCCCCACTCCCCGCGAGCCGCGCGCGATAGAGCGGTGGCCCGCGCGACCGCGAAGCACTGAATTCGCTCCGTCCCGACGCGTCGAAGTCAGTTCTCGGGCGGCTGCGTGTGCGGGGGCACCGCGACGGTTCCGGATCTGGTCTGAATTCGAACCTCGGGCCTGCCCGCGTCGTCCGATGCGGGGGCCCGGTCCGAGGAAGACCCGACGATGAAGACATCCCGCGCCGTCGCGCTGCTGCTCCCGCTCCTCGCTGCGCCGCCGGCGCTGGCGCAGGGAACCGAGGCCCAGCGCTCCGCCTGCATGCCGGACGTGTTCCGGCTCTGCGCCTCCGCCATCCCGAATGTCGGAAACATCAAGTCCTGTCTCGCCCGCCAGCACACGCGGCTGAGCCCGGCCTGCCGGACGGTGATGGAGGAATCCGCCGGACCGACGACCCGTCAGGCCGAGGCCCCGCCGCCGCGCGTCGTCCCGCGGCGCGTGGCCGATGTGGAGCCGGCACCCCGCCGCGCGCCCGTCCGGGTCGCCGCGCGCAGCGTCGCCCCCTGCGCCTGCTCGCCCCGCGTCGCCGCGGCGCGGACGTGGCGCCGCACCGCCTCCGCCCCGCGCCGGGTCTACCGCGGCAGGAGCGGCCACGGATCGGAGATGGCGCAGGCGATGTACTGGATGCGGACCGTCAGCAGCCTCGGCGGCTCGATGGGCGGCTCCCTCGGAGGATCCCTCGGCGGCCTGTCCCTCGGTTCCCTGGCGGGCCTGATGCCGTGAGGCCCGCGGTCCCGTATGTCTGAGCGGGCGCCGCCCGGCCGCGACGGCCGGGCGGCGCCCGCGCGGGACCGCGTCTACTTGGTGATCTTCACGGAGACCGGATCGCTCGACGGGAAGGTCTCCTCCAGCGCCTCGTCCAGGCGCTCGTTCATCTTGCCCTGCTTGTTCTCGGGATGGTCCTTGTCGCCGGGCTTGGCACTGCCCTGCTGGAAGCCCGCCTCGTCCACGCCCTTGGTCTTGTCCTCTGACATCCGCTGATCCTCCGACTTTGGTCGCCCGCGCACGGGCCGGTCGGGGGTTCAACGCGGCGTGCGGACAGGTGTTGCAGGCGGCGTTTACCGGACGGAAGCGGACCCGGTGCCAGGATCGGTCCCCGGAGCGCGATGCGGAAGAAGCGGGATCCGGTCTTCGGAGGTCATCGCGCGATCACGACAGGATGGAGCGTGCCGCCGGTTCCCCCGGGGGAGCCAGCGCGCTCCGGAACGAGAGCCCGGTATCCGCAGTCATGCACGTCGTCATCCTGGCCGAGTTCGCGGCCACCAGCGGCGGCGCCGAGAAGGTCGCCCTCGAATCCGCCCACGGGCTCGCCGAGCGCGGGCTCACCGTCACCTATCTCCAGGCGGTGGAGGGGCCCGTCGACCCGCTCCTCGACCATCCCCGCATCCAGCGCCGCTGCCTCGGCCTGCCCGACATCTGGAGCCGCAACGCCCTGGCCGCCGCCGTCTCCGGCGTCTGGCACATGACGGCGGCCGAGCGCCTGGAAGCGGCCCTCGCCGAGACCGCACCCTTCGACTGCATCCATGTCCACCAGTGGACGCGCAGCCTGTCACCGAGCGTGTTTCCCGTCCTGAGCGCGGCGGGCGTGCCGGTCTTCCTCACCCTGCACGACTATTTCCTGGCCTGCCCGAACGGCGTCTACTACCGGTTCGATCGGGGCGAGCCCTGCGCCCTGCGCCCGATGTCGGCGGCGTGCCTGGCCGCGCCCTGCGATTCGAAGAGCCGGGCGCACAAGCTCGTGCGCGTCGCCCGCACCGCCGCCCTCCGCCAGGCGCTGCGGGGGCGCC
Organism: Methylobacteriaceae bacterium; assembly: GCA_947444195.1. Lineage (GTDB taxonomy): Bacteria > Pseudomonadota > Alphaproteobacteria > Rhizobiales > Beijerinckiaceae > Methylobacterium. The sequence continues at coordinate 48,065 of CANEZL010000013.1, forward strand.
GCCTCGACGTGGTGCATGTCTGCGACGCCAGCCGGGCCCGGATGGGCGACATGCTCGGCGGCTACGCCCTCGCGCACCACCGCGTCGACAACCCCGTGCGGGCGGTGCCCGGCCCCGCCGCCGCTCCGGAGCGCGGGGATGCGGTCGCCTATGTAGGGCGGCTGACGCGGGAGAAGGGCGCCGACCTCGTGGCCGAGGCGGCCGCGGCCGCCGGACTTCCCGCCCTCTTCATCGGCACCGGGCCGCTGGAGGCCGAACTCGCCGCCCGGCCGGGCGTGGAGATGCTGGGCTGGCAATCGCCCGAGGCCGTCCAGGGGATCCTGCGGCGCCGGGCGCGGGCGCTCGCCGCACCGTCGCGCTGGTTCGAGACCGGCCCGCTCACGGTCTACGAGGCCCTGGCCGCCGGGATCCCCGTGGTCGCCTCGGAGCGGTCGGGAGCGGCCGAGAAGGTCCGCCACGGGGAGACCGGCTTCGTGCTGCCCCCCGAGGCGGAAGCCCTGACGCAGGCGTTCCGGGCCCTGCGGGACGACGGCCGCGTCGCCGCCCTCGGCCGCGCCGCCCATGCCCGCTTCCGGGAGGCGCCGATGAGCCTCGACGCCCATGCCCGCGCCGTCCACGACCTCTACGTCCAGGTTCTGCGGCAAGCGTCCTGTGCGGCGCACCATGCGGGAACCGAGAAGTTTCGCACGGTCTGATCGTCCTCCAGCAGATCGCAGCAAGGAGACCGCCCGCCAGAATCGTTGCCGGCAAGCAGAAGCGTGCGAATGGCAACGCGCGGCGGGATCCGAGACCTGATGGTCCGCGCGGATTGCATTCATAAGCTCGGCCGACTTAAGGAATCATATCAGCGTCTCGCGCGCACTCGGCCGGAGAGATCAAAACTCTGTCTTCGCTCTCCACTCCGGTCTTCGTTCTCGGTTCGAGCCTCTTGACCTTTTTGTTGCAATGCAACATATCTCTGCCGCCAGTCCTGGCCGGCCGGGACGTATCGCGCCCGGCCAACGAGCGGAGAGACTCATGCAGACCACGAACTTCGAGATCCCGACCGAGATGCGCGATTTCGCCGAGAAGAGCATCGACCAGACCCGCAACGCCGTCGGCGTCATCATGACGAACGCCCACAAGGCCGCCGACCAGTTCCAGGCTGGCGGCAAGACCGTGCAGTCGACCTTCCAGGCCGCCGTGGCCAAGGGCTTCGACCACGCCCAGGCCAATGCCAACGCCACCTTCGACTTCGCGCACAAGCTCGTCCGCGCCAAGGACTTCCGTGAGGCCTTCGAGCTGCAGTCCGAGTTCGTCCGCAGCCAGGTCGCCGCGCTCCAGGCCCAGGCCAAGGAGTTCGGCAGCCTCGCCCAGAACGCGGCGCACTGAGCGTCCGCGAGACCGCTCGTCGCCTGATCGGCCCGGGAGCCCGCGCGTAGGCGGGCTCCCGGCTCCGCACCGGGGACGGCGCATCCGAGGTGCCCCGCAGGGCGGGGCGTCGCCCGGAGGCCGCCTTCCGGGCCGTGAGTTTTTCGAGGGATTTCAGGGATGGGTAAGCAGCGCACGCCACAGGGTCCGCGTCGGAGGCCGCCCGTGCGGCCCGTCGCTTCGGAGGGCCATTCGGACACCTCCGCATCCACGCTGATCGCCGCCACCAGCGCGGACGCGATCCCCGAGCCCGACCTGACCGAGGCGGAACTCCCGGCCATCGAGGCCGCGGCCGAGACCCCTGAGGCGGATGCCGTGCGCGAAGCGATCGCCGAACCCGACGACGCCGAGGATGCGGCCTCCGAGGCCGCGCCGGCTGCCGAAGCCGAGCCCGAGGCCCCCGAGACCCCGGTGGCTGAGACCCCGGTGACCGAGACGGTGGCCGAGGCCGCGCCCGAGCCGCAGGCGCCCGAGATCCCCGAGCCGCAGGCGGTCGAGACCGCCGAAGCAGCCCCCGAGGAGCCCGCCTCCGTTCCGGCCGAGATCCCGCCGCCCGCCGCCGAGCAGGCCCCGGAGAAGGCTGCCGAGAAGGCCGCCGAGAAGGCCGCCGAGGAGATCCCGGCCGCCGTCGCGGTGATGCAGGACGGCCTCGCCCAGGCCGCCACGGCCGCAGCCACGGCCGCCCCCGCCTACCGCTTCGGCTTCACGCCGGTCTATTTCGACGTCCAGGGCATGGGCAGCATCCTGATCGCCTACATGCAGAGCGAGAGCGCGGCCGCCATGTCCCACATGCGCGCGCTGGGCGAGGCCCGCTCGCCCGCCGACATGATCCGCCTTCAGGTGACCGAGATGCAGCGGGTCGCCGACGCCTCGCTGACCTGCTGGGTGGCCCTTGCCCGCAGCGCGAGCCGCCCGGCCGCCCTGCACTGAAGACCGCAGGTTCCGAACATCGCGGCGGGCCGTCGCTCCGGAAGGGGCGGCGGCCCGCCGTCGCTCGGGAGGCGCTGTCGCTCGGGAGACACAGAGCCGGCGGCATCGAACGGTGCGGCGCAACCATCGGTTAACCATGCCGGGCCTATGGCCTAACGGAGGGCACGGGAGACCGAACCAGTCCGATGCCGACCTGCGCGCGCCTGATCCTCAGCATCCTCTTCGCCGTCGCCGTGCTGGCCTCCGCGCTGGCCGTCGCGCAGGACGGCGAGCGGGCGGTGGCCATCGCCGCCGACCTCGCCGGCGGCACGGGCGGCACCAAGCTCACCCTCACCCTGTCGAAGCCCGTCGAGGCTCGCGCCTTCGTGATGGAGCGGCCCGACCGGGCCGTGATCGACCTGCCCGAGGTGAACTTCCAGCTCGGTCCCGAGGTCGGGCGCCGCCGCGAGGGCCTCGTCCAGTCCTTCCGCTACGGCCTGTTCGCGCCGGGCCGCTCCCGCATCGTCGTGGATCTCGCCGGCCCCGCGAGCGTCGGCACCATCGAGACCGCGACGCGCGCCCGGGACGGCGCCGTCATCCTCACCGTCACCTTCCAGCGCGTCGAGCGCGAGGCCTTCCGCAAGGCCGCCGCGGCGAGCGATCCGGCACCCGCCCCCAAGGCGAACGTCCGCGAGGCCGCCGACCCGCGCCCGCTCGTGATGATCGATGCCGGCCACGGCGGCACCGATCCCGGCGCCATCGCGGTGGGCGGCGTGTTCGAGAAGGACATCGTCTTCGGCTTCGCCCAAGCCCTCGTCGCCCGCCTCGAAGGGAGCGGACGCTACCGCGTGCGCATGACCCGCGACCGGGACGTGTTCGTGCCCCTGGCCGAGCGGGTGCGCCTCGCCCGCGAGGCGCGGGCCGATCTCTTCGTGTCGATCCATGCCGACTCGATCTCCTCGGCCCCGCAGGTGCGCGGCGCCACGATCTACACCGGCTCGGAGAAGGCGACCGACGCCGAATCGGCCAAGCTCGCCGAGCGCGAGAACCGCGCCGACGCCGCCGCGGGCGCCGATGCGAGCGAGGCCCCGGCCGAGATCGCCGACATCCTGCAGGAGCTGACCCTGCGCGAGACGCGCGGCTTCTCCTCCGGCTTCGCCCGCACCCTGATGGGCCAGCTCTCCCCGGTGATGGAGATGAGCTCCAAGCCGCACCGGGAGGCGGGCTTCCGGGTGCTGCGCTCCCCCGACGTGCCGAGCGTGCTGGTGGAACTCGGCTACCTGTCGAGCAAGCGCGACCTGGAGATGCTGCAATCGACCGAGTGGCGCGAGAGCGTCACCGGCTCCATGGCCAAGGCGATCGACCTGTTCTTCACGAACCGCGCGACCCTCGGCCGCCCCGCGGGTCCCACGCGCCGCGCCGCGGCAATCGCCCCAGTTTCACCATAGATCCGGTGTGGATACGGGGCCAGGAAGACGCCCTGTCGCCCCGCCCCCGGGCGGTGATCGGTCAGGGCCTCGGACGGTCGTTCCCGATGCGCGCGGATGCGCGCCGGCCGTCATCCCGAGCGTTCCTCGCGAAACTCCCACCACGCCCCTCCGGGCGCGGGGAGGACTCCCGGCCGGGGGTCTCGCGAGGGGCTCCGAGCCGAGACACAGGGCCGTGCGCGGCCGAGCCACCAGCGGGCGGAACACCGGATGCGCTTGATCCTTCGCTTCTTCGGCTTCCTGTTCAGCGCCGCCGCGGTGCTGTTCGTGGTCGCCGCGGCCGTGGGCGCGTTCTTCTACTGGAAGTACAGCCAGGACCTGCCCGACCACGCCCAGCTCGCCAATTACGAGCCGCCGGTGATGACGCGCGTCCACGCGGCGGACGGCTCGCTGCTGGCCGAATACGCCCGCGAGCGCCGGCTCTACCTGCCGATCCAGGCGATGCCCAAGATCGTGGTCGCGGCCTTCCTCTCGGCGGAGGACAAGAACTTCTACAAGCACGGGGGCATCGACCCCGAGGGCATCGTGCGCGCCGTGCTCACCAACGCCAAGAGCGGCAAGAAGCAGGGCGCCTCGACCATCACGCAGCAGGTGGCCAAGAACTTCCTCCTGAGCAACGAGCAGACCTACGACCGCAAGATCAAGGAGGCGCTGATCGCCCTGCGGATCGAGTCGGCCTTCTCGAAGGACAAGATCCTCGAGCTCTACCTGAACGAGATCTTCCTCGGCACCATCGTGCCCGGGCGCAACCTGCACGGCGTCGCCGCGGCCGCCCTCGACTATTTCGGCAAGTCGGTCCACGAACTGACCATCAACGAGGCGGCCTACCTCGCCGCCCTGCCGAAGGGGCCGAACAACTACCACCCCTACCGCAAGACCCAGGCGGCCCTCGACCGGCGCAACGAGATCATCCGCCTGATGCGGGAGAACAACTACATCACCCGCGAGGAGGAGGAGGCGGCGCGCAAGCAGCCCCTCGGCGTCAACCCGCGCGTCGCCTTCCCGAACGCGGCCAACGCCAACTACTTCACCGAGGAGGTCCGCCGCGAGATCTCCGAGCGCTACGGCGAGAAGAAGCTCTACGAGGGCGGCCTCTCGGTCCGCGCGACGCTCGACCCGAAGATGCAGGCCTGGGCGCGCAAGGCGCTCATCGACGGCCTCGTGCGCTACGACCAGTCCCACGGCTGGCGCGGGCCCGTGGCGAAGGTCAGCCTGGTCGGCCGCGACTGGGGCATGGCGGCCTCCGAGGTTCCGGTCCTCGGCGACGTGGCCCCCTGGCGGCTCGCCGTGGTGCTGGGCACCGGCGCGGGCGGCGTGCAGATCGGTCTCCAGCCTCGGCGCGAGGCCTCGGGTCAGGTCTCCAAGGACCGCGACACCGGCGTGATCCCGCCCGAGGGCATGCGCTGGGCCGGCCGGGCCGGCCTCGCCGCGGGCGACATGGTCTACGTGGAGGCCATGGATGGCGGGCGCGGCACATACCGCCTGCGCCAGAAGCCGGAGGTCTCCGGCGCCATCGTGGCCATGGACCCCTATACGGGCCGCGTCCACGCCATGGTCGGCGGCTTCTCCTACGACGAGTCGGAATTCAACCGGGCGACCCAGGCCATGCGCCAGCCCGGCTCCTCCTTCAAGCCGATCGTCTACGCGGCGGCGCTGGACAACGGCTACACCCCGTCCTCCATCGTGCAGGATTCGCCGATCACCATCGAGGCCGGTCCCGGCCAGGAGGCGTGGACGCCCTCGAACTACGACGGCAAGGCGGGCGGTCCGCACACCCTGCGCTACGGCATCGAGCACTCGAAGAACCTGATGACCGTGCGGCTCGCCAAGGATGTCGGCATGCCGCTCATCGCCGAGTACGCCCGCCGCTTCGGCGTCTACGACGACATGCTGCCGGTGCTGCCGATGTCCCTGGGGGCGGGCGAGACCACCGTGATGCGCATGGTCACCGCCTATTCCATGCTCGCGAACGGGGGACGCCGGATCCGGCCCACGCTGATCGACCGCATCCAGGACCGGGTCGGCGAGACGATCTACCGGCACGACACCCGCAAATGCGTCGGCTGCGACGCCGAGAAGTGGTCGGGCCAGGACGAGCCGAAGCTGGTGGACGATTCCGAGCAGGTGCTCGACCCGCTCACCGCCTACCAGATCACCTCGATCATGGAGGGCGTGGTCCAGCGCGGCACCGCCACCATCCTGAAGCAGGTCGGCAAGCCGCTCGCCGGCAAGACCGGCACGACGAACGACGCCAAGGACGCGTGGTTCGTGGGCTTCTCGCCGGATCTCGCGGTGGGCATCTACGTGGGCTTCGACAAGCCGCGCTCGCTCGGCGACCGGGCGACCGGCGGCGGCCTCGCCGCGCCCATCGCCCTCGACTTCCTGAAGCAGGCCCTCAAGGACAAGCCGCCGACGCCGTTCCGCGTGCCGCCGGGCATCAAGCTCATCCGCGTGAGCACGTCCTCGGGCATGCGCGCCGGTTCGGGCGAGGGCGCCGGCACCATCCTCGAGGCCTTCAAGCCCGGCACCGCGCCGCCCGACGCCTACGTCGCCCGGCCCGACGGCCCGGCCGGCTCCGCCGTGGCCCCCGACGCCGACCGGGCCGCCCAGGCCGGCGGCCTCTACTGAACCGACCCGAAGACCGGACCACGGCTGGAGGCCCCTCCCGCATCGCGCGGCGAGGGGCCTTTCCTTTTCGGGCGTCGGTCCCGAAGGCCGGCCCGTACTCCGCGCAAGAAAAAAGCCGCTCCGAGGAGCGGCTTGAAAGGAGTCATCAGGGAGGCATCAAACAGAGTGGACGGAAGAACCACTCGACATCCAGACCATCTGGAATGCTCCCTTGGTAAACGGGAAACGTTAACGCCCGGTTAAAGCACCGGCCTCACGCCGCGAGGCTCCGGAACAGGCCGTGCCCGTCCGTGCCGCCGATCAGTCCTTCGACGAAGTTCTCCGGATGCGGCATCATTCCCAGCACGTTGCGCTGCTCGGAGTAGATGCCGGCGATGGCGTTTATCGAGCCGTTGCGGTTCGCGTCCACGGTCAGCGCGCCGGTGGCGTCGCAGTAGCGGAAGGCGACGCGGCCCTCGCCCTCGATGCGCGCGAGCGTCTCCGGATCGGCGAAGTAGTTGCCCTCTCCGTGGGCCACGCAGACGTCGATGACCTGGCCGGCGGCGTAGGCGCTGGTGAAGCGCGTGTCGTTGCGCTCCACCCGCAGGGTCTGCCGGTGGCAGATGAAGCGGCGGTTCACGTTGCGCATCAGCACGCCCGGCAGCAGGCCCGATTCGCACAGGATCTGGAAGCCGTTGCAGATGCCGAGGACGAGGCCGCCGCGGGCGGCGTGCGCCCGCACCGCGTCCATGGCGGGCGCCCGCCCGGCGATGGCGCCGCAGCGCAGGTAGTCGCCGTAGGAGAAGCCGCCGGGCAGGACGGCGAGATCGGTGCCGGACGGCAGTTCCGTATCCGCGTGCCAGACCTTCACGACCTCGGCACCGGCGAGGCGCAGGGCCCGCGCCACGTCCGAGTCCCGGTTGGAGCCCGGAAAGACGACGATCGCCGCGCGCATCAGGCGATCTCGATCGTGTAGTTTTCCACCACGGTGTTCGCCAGCAGCTTGTCGCAGGCGGACTTCAGGGTGGCCTCGGCGGCGGCGCGATCCGCGGCCTCCACGTCGAGGTCGAAGACCTTGCCCTGGCGCACACCGCCCACGCTGTCGATGCCGAAGGACTTCAGAGCGGCCTCGATCGCCTTACCCTGAGGATCCAGGACACCCGTCTTCAGGGTGACGATGATGCGGGCTTTCATGATCGGGATGCTCTCGTGTGGCGGAGCCTGCGCCGGGACTCCGGTTCAGCCGTCCAGCGACGACGCTACTCTAACGGAAAGTGCGGAAGCCTGTCGATCAAGCCTCCGGGGGCCGTCAAGGGGAATGGGTCGGCCTCGGGCTCGGCGCATCGTCCTGGAAGCCGATGGCCGCCTCTCGGGACGATGCGCTAGGGCATGCTGCTTTTTCACGGAAACAGTAGCATGCTCTATCTCTTTGTAGTCGCACGATGATTTCGGAAAACCGGATTCCACTTTTCCGCATCGTGCTCTAGCGCACGGCGCGGGATCCGCCGCGAATCGGCTCGATGCTCGTGGCCTTGCGCCAGAGCTGAAGCATCACCCAGGCCGCGACGAGGCTGAACAGCACCATCAGGACGTGCCCGACATGGTCGCCGAGGTCGAACAGGCCGGCGATCGCCCAGCCGGCGGCGATGGCCACGGCGAAGACCTCGGTGCCGACCAGCACCATCATGCTGACGATCGTGATCAGGTTGCGCGTGTTCACGGTCCCGTTCCCTCAAGCGTCCTGCGAACCGGGACGGATGCCGGTCTGGGCTGGAAATGGTCGCTCGGGGCCGCGGGCCCCGGCGCGACCGGGCAGTAGCGTGATTGCCCTGCCGGGCGCAACCGGGGAGGTGCGGGGCCTCAGCGCGGGGCGCGCTTGGCCAGGATCCGCTGCAGCGTGCGGCGGTGCATGTTGAGGCGGCGCGCCGTCTCGCTGACGTTGCGCCCGCAGAGCTCGTACACCCGCTGGATGTGTTCCCAGCGCACCCGGTCGGCGGACATCGGGTTCTCGGGCGGGTCCGCGCGCTCGCCCGGCTGGGCCATCAGCGTGCCGTGGATCTCGTCGGCGTCCGCGGGCTTGGCGAGGTAGTCGAAGGCACCGAGCTTCACCGCGTTCACCGCGGTGGCGATGTTGCCGTAGCCGGTGAGGATGACGCCGCGGGCCTCCGGGCGCTGCTCCTTCAGGCGGGCGATCACGTCGAGGCCGTTGCCGTCGCCGAGCCGCATGTCGATGACCGCGAAGGCGGGGGCGCGGACCTCGACGGCCGAGAGGCCCTCGGCCACGCTCTCGGCCACCTGCACCTGATAGCCCCGGCTCTCCATGGCCCGGGCCAGGCGGGTGGAGAACGGCTTGTCGTCGTCTACGATCAGGAGGCTGCGGTCGGCGAGCGCGGCGAGGGGATCGGCGCCGCTCACGGCGGCATCGCCCGGCGCGGGGGTTCCGGTCTGCGTCAGCATGGGACGCGTCCTTTCGAATTCGCTGTTCTGATAGCGCCTTATATAGGTGCGGCATCACGTGTTGGCAGGGGTTGCGATCCCTGCGACGCTTGTAAATTGTGCACGAGGGTGTCGCGCTCGAAGACGTGGCGGGCCCAGGAGATGCGGACCACGGCCCCCCGCGCCCCCGGCCTGGAGGCGTTGGAGAGGATGATCTGCGCCCCCGAGCGCTCGATCAGGGTCTTGGCGATGAAGAGGCCGAGCCCGAGGCCGCCGCCCACCCCGCCCTCGCCGGAGCGGTTCCGGCCGCGGGGGCGCGTGGTGACGTAGGGCTCGCCCGCCCGCAGCAGCACCTCGGAGGGGAAACCCGGGCCGTCGTCGCAGATCTCCAGGGAGACCCGCTCGGGCGTCCAGCGGGCGTCCAGGGCGACGCGCTCCTCGGCGAAGTCGAGGGCGTTGTCGAGGATGTTGCCGAGGCCGTAAAGGACGCCGGGATTGCGCCGCCAGAGCGGCTCCGGCCCCTCGCCCGCCCGGGTGATGTCGAGGACGACGCCGAGGGCCCGGTGCGGGGCGGCGAGTTCCTCGACGAGCTGGCCGAGGCTCACCGTCTCGAGGAAGTGGCCGTCGCTCCCGCCCAGCGAGGTGAGCTTGCCGAGGATGCCCCGGCAGCGGTCGACCTGCTCGTGCAGGAGGTCGAGATCGTCCCGCACCGCGGGCGTCGCGCTGGGGCCGAGCTGGCGGATCAGCTCCTTGGTGACGACCATGATGGTGCCGAGCGGCGTGCCGAGCTCGTGCGCCGCCGCCGCCGCCAGCCCGTCGAGCTGGGACAGGTGCTGCTCGCGGGCGAGGACCAGTTCCGTGGCCGCCAGGGCCTGCGCGAGCTGCCGGGTCTCCTCCGAGACGCGCCACGCGTAGACGCCGGTGAAGGCGGTGCCGAGCAGGATCGCGGTCCAGACCCCGGAGACGTAGAGGAAGGGCAGCTCGATCAGCCCGTCGGAGAACCAGGGCAGCGGCTTGTGCACCAGGGCGAGCAGCGTCGCGAGGCCGACGGCGAGGAGCCCGAGCGCGAGGGTCCGCTCCGGCGGCAGGGCGGTGGCCGAGATCAGCACCGGCGCGAGGAAGAGCAGCGAGAACGGGTTCTGCAGGCCGCCGGTGAGGAAGAGCAGCACCGCGAGCTGCACGATGTCGAAGGCGAGGAGCAGCGCCGCCGAATCGTCGTTCAGCCGGTAGCTCGCGGGGAAGCGGATGCGCAGGGCGAGGTTGAGCCAGGACGAGGCGGCGATCGCCAGGAAGCACCAGCCGAAGGGCAGGGTCAGGCCGAGGCCGAACTGCGCGCCCGCCACCGCCGCGCTCTGCCCCGCCACCGCGAGCCAGCGCAGGCGCACGAAGGTGTCGAGGCGCAGGTGGCGCGCGTCGCGCAGCAGGCGGGAGGGATCGCTGTCGGGCATCGGTGCCTTGGGTCGGGCCTTGGTCGGCGCTGTGGGGTCTCGGCGGCGCTCCGCCGCCCCCGATGATGGAACGGGGCCGGAGCCCCCGCGGTTTCGGAGACTCCTGCCCGGAATCCCGACGTTGTGGGCGCCGGTGCGGGGAAGCGGCAACCCTCGCGCAATGCGCGCGGGCCAATCTTTCGAACGAAGCCATGTCCGCATCGGCGACGGGCAGGCGACGGGGGAACGACATGGACCTGGCATATTTTTGGTACGAGGGCGCGCGCGCCCTGATGGCGCCGACCCGCGTGGCCACCGACCTGACCCGCTACGCGCTGCTCAACCCGGCCAACCCGATGGCCTACTCGCCCTATGCCCGCGCGGTCGTGGCGGGGTGCGAGATGTTCGAGCGCGTGACCCGCCGCTACGGCAAGCCGAGCTTCGGCTTCCAGAGCACGGTGGTGGACGGCGTCGCGGTGCCGGTGACCGAGCGCGTGGTCTGGGAGCGCCCCTTCTGCCGGGTCGTCACCTTCGACCGCGGCTTCCTGCGGCCCCCCGCCGAGCCCCAGCCCAAGCTGCTGATCGTCGCCCCCATGTCGGGCCACTACGCCACCCTCCTGCGGGGGACCGTGGAGGCGATGCTGCCGAACCATCAGGTCTTCATCACCGACTGGATGGACGCGCGCATGGTGCCGATCACCAGGGGGCGCTTCGACCTCGACACCTATATCGACTACCTGCAGCAGATCTTCGTGGATCTGGGGCCCGACCTGCACGTCATGGCGGTCTGCCAGCCCGCCGTCCCGGTGATCGCCGCGGTGGCCCTCATGGAGGCGCGCAACGCGCCCACCGTTCCGGTCTCGATGACGCTGATGGGCGGGCCCATCGACACCAGGCGCTCGCCCACCGCCGTGAACTGCCTCGCCCAGGAACGCGGCCAGGCCTGGTTCGAGAAGAACACCATCGCCTACGTGCCGCCGACCTTCCCCGGCGCGTGGCGCCGGGTCTATCCGGGCTTCCTGCAGCTGTCCGGCTTCATGGCGATGAACCTCGACCGGCACATGACGGCCCATTCGGACATGTTCGACCACCTCGTGAAGGGCGATGGCGATTCGGCCGAGAAGCACCGCGAGTTCTACGACGAGTACCTCGCGGTGATGGACCTCACCGCTGAGTTCTACCTCCAGACGGTCGAGACCGTGTTCGTGTCCCATCGCCTGCCCAAGGGCACGATGCGGCACGGGCGCGAGCCCGTCGACCTCGCCGCCATCCGCCGCTGCGCCATCCTGGCGGTGGAGGGCGAGAAGGACGACATCTCCGGCATCGGCCAGACGCTCGCCGCCCTCGACCTGACGCCGAACCTGCCCGACGCGCGCAAGGCCTACCACCTGCAGGAGGGCGTCGGGCATTACGGCGTCTTCAACGGCTCCCGCTACCGGTCGGTCATCGCCCCGCGCATCGCCGCCTTCATCCGCGAGATGGGGGCGCTGCCGGCGGCGCGGGTGCCGCATCTGCGCCGGGTGAGCTGAGGGTCGAGGCCACCGCCTGGGAGGCGGTTGCCCCGCCCTCCGGGCGCGAAGGGCGCCCCGCGCGCGGGTCCCGGCTCCGCGGCGGCGGCGAGCGAAGCGAAGCCTGTAGCATAGTCCCGAAAGGTGGCGGCCGGCGTCCGAGGCGCGTTCAGGAGCTGCGGCGCTGGCAAACGGCCGAGCCTCGGCTAGAATATCGCCATGTTCCAGGCCTTGCTGCGGCGCCTCGACCCGGCTCCTGCCCCCGACCATATCGAGATCGCCCATGCGGGGGCGGTCTTCCGCATCCTGCTGCGGCGGCGCGACGGCGTCCGCCGCCTGACGCTGCGGGTCTCGTCGGCCACGGGCGAGGTGGTGATGACGGTGCCCCCCCGCACCGCTCTCGCCACGGCCCGGCGCTTCGCTGCCAACCACGGCGACTGGATCGCCGCCCGGCTCGCCCGGATGCCCGAGCGCGTCGAGTTCGCGGAGGGCGCTCTGGTGCCCCTGCGCGGCGTCCCGCACCGGATCGTGCGGCGCGGCGAGCGCGGCGGGGCGACCCGCCTCGAGGCCGACCCGTCCGGCCCGGTGATCTCCGTCTCCTGCGGCGCGCCGCACGTGGCCCGGCGGGTGCGCGAGTTCCTGATGGCCCAGGCCCGCGGCGATCTCCAGGCGGCCATCGCCCGCTACACCGGCCCCCTCGGCCAGGGGCCGGCGCGGGTGACCTTGCGCGACACGCGCAGCCGCTGGGGGTCCTGCACGGCGCGGGGCGAGCTGAACTTCTCCTGGCGCCTGATCCTCGCCCCGCCCCTGGTGCTCGACTACCTCGTGGCGCACGAGATGGCGCATCTGCGCGAGATGAACCATTCCGACCGGTTCTGGAGCCTCGTGCGCCACCTCTGCCCGCACGTGGATCCGGCGGAGGCCTGGCTCAAGCGCGAGGGCGCCGGGCTCCACCGCTACGGCTGACCCGCGCCGGATCAGCCCTTCACGCGCAGCACGCGCTGGCGGACCACGGCGGCCGGCCAGACGGGGCGGGGATCGACCTCGCCCGGCATCAGGGTGCGCGGCGCCACGCTGTCGCAGATCTCGCGCTGGCGCACGATCACCGGGTTCCCGAACGTGTCGAGGCGGCGCACGAAGCCCCCGTCGCGGCAGAATCCGGCGATGCCGGCGGCGTCGCCCCGGCGGCCGCGCGGGTTGCGGGGCACCGGCGGATGCTCGACGGTGAGCGGGCCGTCGCGGTTGAGCGAGCGCTCGATATAGGTGGTCTCGCCCACCGGCAGGCCCTGGGCCTGGGCCGCGGCGATCCCGGCGGCGAGGGTGCCGAGCGCGAGGACGAGGGGGAGAGCACGCGCGGGCATGGAGCCGATCCGGGACGGAGTGAGCCTGAGCGCCATCCCTAGAACCCGGCCGGGTTTCACGATAGCGCTTTGCGGCAACAATAGGACGCGGCGCATCGCTTGACAGGGGCAGAGCCGCATGGTCCCAACGCCCGGATTTTTCGGCGGCCCCGGCCGGGGCGCTCCTCGAAGAGGTTGGCTGGTGCCACAGCGCGTACGGCTCGGTCCTGTCTGGCGTCTCGCCGCCGCGCTCACGCTCCTCCTGCCCGGCGGCACGGGCGCCGCGCAGGCCCAGGGCATGGTGCGCAAGACCTTCGACGACTGGCAGCTGCGCTGCGAGACGCCCGCCGGCGCCAAGGCCGAGCAGTGCGCCCTCGTCCAGTACCTCGCCGCGGAGGACCGGCCGAACCTCACCCTCGTCGTCATCGTCCTGAAGACCGCCGACAACCGGGGCTACCTGCTGCGCGTGGTGGCGCCGCTGGGCGTGCTCCTGCCCTCCGGCCTCGGCCTGAAGATCGACCAGAACGACATCGGCCGCGCCGGCTTCGTGCGCTGCCTGACCACCGGCTGCGTCGCCGAGGTGGTGATGGACGAGGGCCTGATCCGGCAGTTCCGCAACGGCAGCCAGGCGACCTTCATCGTCTTCCAGACCCCCGAGGAGGGCGTCGGCATACCCTTGTCGATGAAGGGCTTCGGGGCGGGATTCGACAGCCTGAAATGATGCGGAGGCGGAGCGCTGAGATGACCGGACGGCTGACCGTGCTGGCCCTCGCCCTCGCCCTCGGTGCCGGACAGGCCCGGGCCGAGGAGGGCAACATCTTCTCCAACCTGCTGAAATACGGCGGCACCACCGTGCCGCCCTCGCGCGGGCCGGATCTCGAACCCGCCTATTGCCCGATGGTCGACGTGCCCGAGGGCGGCGCGGCGCTGCAGACGCTGGGCGCGGGCGGGGGCGCCGCGGGCATCCGCTCGCAGGCCACGCTCGGGCGGCTCGCCCGCGAATGCACCCGCCTCGCCGACGGCTCGATCAGCGTGAAGGTCGGCATCGAGGTCCGGGTGCTGCTGGGCCCGGGGGGCTCGTCGGGCCGCTTCGACGTGCCGGTCACCGTCGCCATCCGCCGCGACGAGAAGACGGTCGCCACCCGCCAGACGCGGCTCGCCGTCACCGTGGCCCCGGGGGAGGCTCAAGGGTTCGCCTCGACGGTGGAGGACGGCATCATCGTGCCGGTCGCGGCGACCGCCGATTACGAGATCGCCGTCTCCGTCGGCGGCCAGAAGGGCGCCGCCAAGGCGAAGCCGCGCCGCAAGCCCGCCGCTGCGGCGGCCACGGAGGGCGGCGGAGCCGGTGCCGCACAATGAACCGGAGGCCGGGGCAGGCCTGAAGCGCCCCGGCCGAGCCGTCGCGTTCCGCCTGGAGGCGGCGGGGTCCGCCCCCTTCGACCGCCGCCTCGTCCTCGACGGACCGGAGGGCGGCTGGATCGTCCTCAGCTACCGCACGGACCCCCTGCGCCCGCCCCTGCGCCCGGTCCTGCGGATCCTGCGGCGGGACGGGGCGACCCAGGACTTCGTGCTCCCGGGCGGGCCGCGCGCCCATTGGCTCGGCCTGCTGCCCGCCGACACCGCCGAGATCCGCCTCGCCGCCCCGGACGGCTTCGTGCTGGATCGCGTCGGCCGCCGCGGCGAGGCCGACATCCTGCTGGACGGCCTCGCCAGACGCCCCCTCCGGACGGTCTCGGCCCTCTACGACCGGGCGCGGGGCGATGCCCGGCGCTACCGCGACACCCTGCGCGGGGCCTGCGCGGTGACGGCGCCGGCCGGGATCCGCGGCTGGGCGGCGGCCCGGCCCCTGCCCGATGCCGCCGACGCCGCGGCCGTGCCGGTCCGCATCCTCCTTCCCGTGCGGGCCGGGCAGGGCGCGGCGCTGGGCCGGACGCTGGCGAGCCTGGCCCGGCAGACCCATGCGGGCTGGAGCGCGCGGCTCGTCCTCGACGCGGGCGTCGCGCCGCCGCAGGGGCTCGATGCCAGGGTCACGGTCTCCGCCGCGGAGGGAGCGTGTCTCGCGGATGCGGAGCCGGGCGCCGCGCTCGGCGTGCTGCTCCCCGGCGACGAGCTCGCGCCCCGAGCCCTCGCCCTCCTCGCCGCGGGCCTGGGGGAAGCCGCCCTCGTCTACGCCGACGAGATCCGCGCCAGCCTGCCCCGTCTGAAGCCGGACTGGAGCCCGGACCTCGCCCTGGCCGCGGGCTATCTCGGCCGGCCCTGGCTGGCCGGTCCCGCCCTGCACCCGGCACTCCGCGGCCTGCCGCTCGCGCCGCTGTCCGGCCTCGCGGCCCGGATCGACGCGGCGCTGGCGGCCTGTGCGGGCGCCGTGCGCCACCTGCCCTGCCTCCTCGCCGAGACCGTGGAGGACGCGGCGGAGGATGCCCGCGCCGAGGCGGTCGGCCGCCATCTCGGCGCTGCGGCCGGGGTGGCCTGGATCCGCCAGGGCGCGGCCATGGACCTGCTCTGGCCGCTCCCCGAGCCGCCGCCCCTCGTGAGCGTGGTGATCCCCTCGCGCGACCGCCTCGACCTGATCGCGCAGGTCTGCCGCGGCGTCCTGCGGGAGACCGATTATCCGGCCATCGAACTCGTCGTGGTCGACAACGGCTCGACCGATCCCGCCGTGCTCGCCCATTACGCTGAGCTGCGCGCCGACCCGCGCGTGAAAATCCTCGCCGACCCGCAGCCCTTCAACTTCTCGCGGCTGGTCAATACGGGGGTGGCCGCCTCGCGCGGGGCGGTCGTCGTGCTCCTCAACAACGACATCGCGGTGCTGGAGCCCGGCTGGCTGACGGCCCTGGTGCGGCAGGCCTGCCGACCCGAGGTCGGCGCCGTCGGGGCCAAGCTCCTCTACGCGGACGGGCGCCTCCAGCACGGCGGCGTCGTGGTGGGGCTGGGGGGCCGCGCGGGCCACATCCTGCGCCGCCGCCCCGGCGACGCGCCCGGCCATCTCGGGCAGATGCGCGTCGCCCACGAGGTCTCCGCCGTGACCGCCGCCTGCCTCGCCGTCACCCGCGCGAAGTACGACGCGGTGGGCGGCTTCGACGCCGACGCCTTCCCGATCGATTTCAACGACGTGGATTTCTGCCTGCGCCTCGGCGCCCTCGGCCACAAGAGCGTGTGGACGCCCCACGCGAAGCTCGCTCATCTCGAATCGGTGAGCCGCGGCCCCGCTTTGGGGGCGGCGCGGCTCCGGTTCGAGGCGGAGGGCGCCCGCTTCTTCGAGCGCTGGAGCGCCGTGATCCGGCACGATCCCTTCTATCACCCCTGCCTGTCGCTCACGACCTTCGGGGAGGAACTGGAGTGACGGGCCGGAGCCCGGAACCGGCCGGCGGCGCCGCGCTGCCGGATCACCTCGCCCGCCTCGCCGCGCCGCGATCCGCCCTGCCGGGCGCCCTGCGGGCCGCCTGGCACGAACCGCACCGCGGCCTCGCGATCCTGTGGGCGCGGATCACCGGAAAGCGCCTGCGCGCGCGCCAAGCCCTCGCGGCGCTCGCCGGCATCGACCACCGCCTCGCCCTGTCGCCCGCGGTGCTCGCGGCGTTTCCCACCGCAACGGAGCCCTTCGCCGATCCCGACATCGTGGTGACGGGCGCACCCGGTCATACCCTGGTCGAAGGTCTGACCGGTTCCACGATTGCCCGCGCCCCGCAGGCGGGGAGAGGGGACTCGCAGTCCGGGAGGCGCGATAGCGGAAGGGTGGCGGACGCGATCCGGGCGGCCTTCGCCGATCCGGCCCTGCACGCCCTCTACGGGGATGCCCTGCTTCAAGGCGAGCGGAACGGGCCGGTGGTGCCGCTCCTGCGGCCCGCCTTCGACGCGACCTTCCTGGCGGGCAGCGACTACATCGGCCCCGTCGTCGCCTTCCGCCGCACGGCGCTCGCCGAAACCGCCGGCGATGCGGCCCGACCGACCGACGCGCTGTTCCGGATCGCCGAGCGTTTCGGGCCCAAGGCCATCGGACACCTGCCGCAGATCCTGTCGATCTGGCGGCCCTGGGACCGGGCGGATGCCGGGGAGGGGACGGGGCACGAGGCGGCCGTGCGGGCCCATCTCGACCGCACCGGGCGGGCCGACGCGGCGATATCGCCGCTGGGGCAGGGGGCCCTCCGCATCCTGCACGCCCGCCCCGAGCCCCCGCCGCTGGCGAGCCTGATCGTGCCGACCCGCGACCGCCTCGACCTGCTTCGCCCCTGCATCGAGAGCCTGGAGCGCACCGACTGGCCGGCCCTGGAAGTCCTCGTATGCGACAACGACAGCCGGGAGCCCGAGACGCTCGCCTACCTGCGGGCGCTGACGGAGACCGGCCGCGCCCGGGTCGTGCCCTGGCCGGGCCCGTTCGACTTCGCGGGGATGAACAATGCCGCGGCGGCGGCGGCCCGCGGACGCCTGCTCGTCTTCGTGAACAACGACGTCACCGTCCTCGATCCCGGCTGGCTCGACCTGATGGCCCGCGAGGCCCTGCGCCCGGAGATCGGGGCGGTCGGCGCCAAGCTCATCGACGGTGCGGGCCGGATCCAGCACGGCGGCATCGTCCTCGGCACCGGCGGCCTCGTCACCCACGCCCACCGCCACTTTCCCGGCGACGCGCCGGGCTATCTCGGCGCGCTCGGTACGACGCACGCGGTCTCGGCGGTGACGGCCGCCTGCCTCGCCGTCGAGGCGCGGAAATTCGCCGCGGTCGGCGGGTTCGACGCCGAAAGCTTCGCGGTCGACTTCAACGACGTGGACCTGTGCCTGCGCCTGAACGCGGCGGGCTTCCGCAGCCTGCTCGTGCCCGGCGCCGCGCTCCTGCACGACGAGGCGGCGAGCCGCCGCCGGACGCCGGAGGCGCGCGCCCGCCACGCCCGCGAGGTGGCGGCCCTGAAAGAGCGATGGGGGCCGCTGCTGGCGCAGGACCCCCATTACCATCCGGGCTTCGACCCGGACCTCTCGACCCATGCCCGGCTGCGGCGCGGGATCCCCGCCGGGGAAGCCCGCCTCCGCCGCCCGCGTTACTGAACGAGGCGGGGACCGCCCGTCTGCACCTTCTCGTTCTCGGACATGATGCCGAGGCGCTTGGCGACCTCGGTATAGGCCTCGATCAGGCCGCCGAGATCCTTGCGGAAGCGGTCCTTGTCGAGCTTGTCCGAGGACTTGATGTCCCAGAGCCGGCAGGAATCGGGGGAGATCTCGTCTGCGACGACGATGCGCATCATGTCGCCTTCCCAGAGGCGGCCGGTCTCCATCTTGAAGTCGACGAGGCGGATGCCGACGCCGAGGAAGAGGCCCGACAGGAAGTCGTTGACGCGGATCGCCAGCGCCATGATGTCGTCGATCTCCTGCGGCGTCGCCCAGCCGAAGGCGGTGATGTGCTCTTCCGACACCATCGGGTCGTTGAGCTGGTCGTTCTTGTAGTAGAACTCGATGATCGAGCGCGGCAGCTGCGTGCCTTCCTCCAGGCCGAGCCGCGTCGCCAGGGAGCCGGCCGCGACGTTGCGCACCACCACTTCGAGGGGGATGATCTCCACCTCGCGGATGAGCTGCTCGCGCATGTTGAGCCGGCGGATGAAATGCGTTGGCACGCCGATGTCGTTGAGGTGCTGGAACACGAATTCCGAGATCCGGTTGTTCAGCACGCCCTTGCCGTCGATGATCTCGTGCTTCTTCGCGTTGAAGGCGGTCGCGTCGTCCTTGAAGTGCTGGATGAGCGTCCCCGGCTCCGGCCCTTCGTAGAGGACCTTCGCCTTGCCCTCGTAGATGCGACGGCGGCGGTTCATAGGCGTGTACCGTGGTTTGAGGAAGTCCATGGGCCGTGACTCCTATGGGCGAACGGGCGGAATCCGCGGCGCGGCGACCGGACGAAAGGTCGGGCGGCGGGCGCGCGTCGTTGCCGACAGGCCCCCGCAACCGGCCGCCAAACTACCCGAACCGGGCTGGCAGCACAACGCGTTAGCCCAGAGGTGGGGACAGCGCAGGGCCGTGCGGAAGGGGGGATCCCCGCCGGTTCCCGCATGGCCGGGGCGCGTGCGGCGCGGCCCCCGAACGGCGAGCCGGCTCAGTGCATCGGCTCAGTGCGTCTTGTCCGGATAGCGGCACAGATCCGCGATCGGGCAGCGCGGGCATTCGGGCCGGCGCGCCTTGCAGACGTAGCGTCCGAACAGGATCAGCCAGTGATGGGCGTTGAGCCGGTAGGGCTCCGGCACGATGGCCTCCAGCCCCGCCTGGACCTTGTCCGTGGTGCCGGACTGGGCGAGGGGCACGAGGGGGATGCGGTTCGAGACCCGGAAGATGTGCGTGTCGACGGCGATGCGCGGCACGCCGAAGGCGACGTTGAGCACGACGCTCGCCGTCTTGGCGCCCACGCCCGGCAGCACCTGGAGCGCCTCCTGGCTGCGCGGCACCGCCCCGCCGTGGGCATCGACCAGGATCTGCGAGAGGGCGATGACGTTCTTCGCCTTGGTGTTGAACAGGCCGATGGTGCGGATGAAGCCGCGCACCCGCTCCTCGCCGAGTGCCAGCATCTTCTCCGGGCTGTCGGCGATGGCGAAGAGGGGGGCGGTGGCGAGGTTGACGCTGCGGTCGGTCGCCTGGGCCGAGAGCACCACGGCGACGAGCAGGGTGTAGGGGTTCAGGTATTCGAGTTCGGCCCGCGGCTCGGGGTTGGCGGCCGCCAGCCGCCGGAAGATCTCGGCGAGGGTGTCCGCGTCGACGGGCTCCGGCCGCGTCTCGGCGATAGCGGTCAGGGGCGGCGTCAGGACGCCCTTCGCCGGCGCCTTCCGCGTCGCTGTTCCGCGCGGCTTCATGTCGGGCGCGGGCGTCTTTCTCGGCGGCATCGGGGCGTTATATTAGGCGCATGGCGCGCGGCAACCTCTCGGCCCATCCCGACGGGCTCGACCCCGACACGATCGACCGGCCGGTCTTCAGCGCGACGATCCGGCCGCACCAATCCCTGAGCCGCCTCGGCTTCCGGGTGGTGATGACGGGCTGCTGCCTCGTCTCCCTCGTGGTCTCGGTCTGGTGCTGGCGCATGGGCTTCTGGCCGGTGGCGGGCTTCTTCGGCCTCGACATGCTCGCCGTCTACGTCGCCCTGAAGGTGAGCTTCCGGCGCGGGCGCTCCTTCGAGGAGGTGATGATCTCGCAGATCGAGATCCTCATCGCCCGGGTCAGCCACCGGGGCGAGCGGCGCGAGTGGCGCTTCAACCCGCTCTGGACCAAGCTCACCCAGGTCGAGGACGAGGAGTACGGCCTCCAGCGCCTCACCCTGGTCTCCCGCCGTGAGCACGTGGCGGTGGCCCGCGACGCCTCGCCCGAGGAGCGGGCAGAGGTCGCCCGCGGCCTCAGCGCCGCCCTGGCCCAGGTGAAAAAAGGGTACTGAACCGAAGGAATCAGGCCGACAGGCGCGGCCAGCGCAGCAGCCGCTCCGGCGCGAAGGCGGCGATCGGCAGGCGCGGCGCGCGATCGGTGGCGATGTCGGCCACGATCTGGCCGGTGATCGGGCCGGTGGAGAGGCCGATATGGCCGTGGCCGAAGGCAAAGATCAGTCCCCGGTGCCGGGGCGCCCGGCCGATCACTGGCCGCCCGTCCGGCGTCGAGGGCCGGTTGCCGAGCCAGGGGCGGTTGTCGAGGGGGCCGCCGAGGTGCAGCGTGCCGGCGGCCTCCCGGCTCGCGGCCTCGATCTGCCGCTCGTCCGGCGGCGCGTCCCGCCGGTCGAGCTCGACCCCGGAGAGCACGCGCACCCGATGCTCGCCCATCGGCGAGAGGATGGAGCCCGCCCCCGTATCGAGGATCGGCCGCGTCAGGGGCGGGCTGTCCGGGTGCAGGGCGTAGTGGCGGTGATAGCCGCGCTCCGCGGCGAAGGCGAAGCGGTAGCCCAGCGGACGGGCGATCTCGGCCGAGGCCGCGCCCGCCGCGAGCACCACCTGCCGCGCGCGGATCTCGCCGCCCGCGTGGCGGATCGCCCACCCCTCCGCGCTCGGTTCGAGAGCGGCGACCGCGGCCCGGACAACGTGGCCGCCGAGTTCCGCGAACAGGCGCTCGCAGGCCTCGACCAGGGCGCCCGGATCGGAGATCGCCCCGGTCTCGGGCAGCAGCATGCCCCGGGCGAAGGGGCGTACGAGGGCGGGCTCCAGCGCCCTCAGCGCGGCGCCGTCGAGGATCTCCATGGCGATGCCGTGCTCCGCCAGGATCTCCCGTTCGAGGGCCGCCCCCGCGAAGGCGGCCTCGCTGCGGTAGACCTTGATCCAGCCGGACCGCCGCAGGAGGTTGCGGACCCCGGCGCGCTCGCCGAGGCGCTCGTGCGCGTCGTAGGCCGCGCTCGTCAGCGGCAGCAGCGCCGCAGCCGAGCGCCGCCACGCCCCCGCGCGCGCCGCGGCCAGGAAGTGGAGCGTCCAGGGCAGCACCCGCAGGGCATGCAGGTGCCGGAGGCGCAGGGAGGGGTCGGCGTTGCGCAGGTAGGTGGGCAGCTTGCCCCAGAGGGCGGGGCTCGCCATCGGAAAGATCGAGCCGCGGCTCAGCACGCCGGCATTGCCGAAGGAGGTCCGCGCCCGCGCCTCGCCCGGATCGCACAGCACCACATCGAGGCCGCGCTCGCGCAGGGCGATGGCGCTCGCGAGTCCGACCATGCCGCCGCCGATGACGGCGATATCCGCGAAACCGTCCGTGTCCATGCCGCCTTGTAGCGCGCGGCGCGCGGACGGGAAGCGCGGAATCGGCTGCCTGGGGCTTCGTTCCGAAAGGTGGCCGCCGGCTTTCGGGAAGGACGATGCTTGAAGTTTGATCCCGCGGGAGGCTTGCCGGCTCGGGGATCGCCTCGTGGGATCACGCAGTCGGCTATCCGGTTCATCGTCGGAGTGTCCGGACTTCCGCACGTGTAATATTTCGGCGTCTAATAAAAATGCGCCGATCGCACATGGTTTTTGAATATCGTCCGGTGTCATGCGAACGTAAAAATCGAAATGTACCGCTGAAGGAATGTTCCGAAGGCGGTGCACCGGCCGTTGCACTGCGGATGAATCGTGGGCCTGCGTTGATGGTCGGCCGTGGGGACTGCCAGCGAGATGCGGGTGTTGATCGCGACGGATGCCTGGGCGCCGCAAGTCAACGGCGTGGTCCGGACCCTGACCTCGCTGGCCCGGACCGCCCCCCAGGTCGGAATGGAGATCGTCTTCCTGTCGCCCGAGGGGTTCTCGAGCTTCCCGGTGCCGAGCTATCCCGGCCTGCATCTGGCGATCCCCGATAGCCACGAGATCGCGCGGCGGATCCGGGCGGCGCGCCCGGACGCGATCCACATCGCCACCGAGGGGCCGATCGGCCACGCGGTGCGGGCCTACTGCCTCCGGCACCGGCTTCCCTTCACCACGAGCTTCACCACCAAGTTCCCGGAATACATCGCCGCGCGCTTCTTCGTGCCCGCGACCTGGAGCTACGGGTTCCTCCGCCGCTTCCACGCCGCCGGCCGGGTGACGATGGCTTCCACCGCCTCGCTGGTGCGCGAGCTGCGCGGGCGCGGCTTCCGCCGGCTCGGCCTGTGGACGCGCGGGGTCGATACGGAGCTGTTCACGCCCGAGCGGATCGCCCCCCTCGACCTGCCGCGGCCGATCTTCCTCAATGTGGGGCGCGTGGCCGTGGAGAAGAACCTCAAGGCGTTCCTCTCCCTCGATCTGCCGGGATCGAAGGTCGTGATCGGCGCCGGGCCCCAGCTCGACGCGTTGAGGGCGCACTACCCCGACGCGCATTTCCTGGGCGAGCGCCACGGGGCGGATCTCGCGGCCCACATCGCGGCGGCCGACGTGTTCGTCTTCCCGAGCCGCACCGACACCTACGGCGTCGTCCAGCTCGAGGCGCTCGCCTGCGGCGTGCCGGTCGCGGCCTTCCCGGTCACCGGCCCGCGCGACGTGATCGGGGGGCACGGCGTCGGCGCGCTCGACGAGGATCTCCGGGCCGCCTGCCTCGGCGCCCTGAATGTTTCCCGCGCCGAGTGCCGCGCCTTCGCCCTCGGCCGCTCGTGGGAGGCCAGCGCCCGCCAGTTCGCGCGCAACGTGGCCCGGGCGCGCATCCGCGGGCCGGTCGGGCCCGGCGCCCCGGCGCTGGCCTGAACCCCCGTTCAATCAGGAGCTCATCCATGGCAGGAAACGGCGCGCTACCCACCGTCGACGACATGCGCACGGAAGGGGTCGCCAGGGCCTATGACCGCTGGGCGCCCGTCTACGATCTCGTCTTCGGCCGGGTCTTCGCCCGCGGCCGCTCCGCGGCGATCGCGGCGGCCGAGCGGGTCGGCGGGCGCATCCTCGAAGTCGGCGTCGGCACCGGCATCTCGCTGCCGCAATATTCCGCGCGCAGCCGCCTCGTCGGGGTCGACCTGTCGGCGCCGATGCTGGAGAAGGCCCGCGAGCGGGTGGCCGATCTGGCCTTGCGCAACGTCGAGCAGCTCGAGGTGATGGATGCCGAGCATCTCGCCTTCGCCGACGCCTCCTTCGACGTGGTGGTGGCGCAGTACGTCGTCACCGCGGTGCCGAACCCCGAGGCCGCCCTCGACGAGTTCCTGCGCGTCGCCCGCCCCGGCGGCGAGATCGTCATCACGACCCGCATCGGCGCCGACAAGGGCCTGCGCGGCGCGATCGAGTCCCTGCTCTCGCCGGTGGTCAACCGGCTGGGCTGGCGCACCGAGTTCTCCTGGCAGCGCTATCAGGACTGGGTGGACCGCACCGCGGGCGTGAGCGTGATCGAGCGCCGGCCGCTGCCGCCCCTCGGCCACTTCTCGCTGATCCGTCTCCGGAAATCGGACGCGGCCTGACGCGCGGCAATCCCCGCGATCCCGCCGCCGGCCTCGACCGGCGGCTCGACATCTCAACTCCCATCCAGAGGAGACGACAATGGGCGGCTTTTTCGAATCGTTGCGCGTGCAGCGGTGGGACGATCACCGCTACTATCACCACAGCCGGATCAACCAGTCGCTCCACCTGCTGAGCGCGCTGAGCTTCGTCTCCGCCTACGTGATCTGCTTCCACGACCCGGCCATCGCCGCGCTGATCGCGTGGCTCGTCTCGATGACGAGCCGGCAGGCCGGGCACTTCTTCTTCGAGCCCAAGGGCTACGACCACGTCAACCACGCCACCCACGACCACAAGGAAGAGATCAAGGTCGGGTACAACCTGCAGCGCAAGGTCGTGCTGATGGCGGTCTGGGCGCTCTCGCCGCTCCTGTTCTACGTCAGCCCCTCGCTGTTCGGCCTGATCGAGCCGCACCAGAGCGCGGGCGAGCTCGTCCGGCATGTGGGCATGCTCTGGTTCGCGATCGGGATCGGCGGCCTCGTCTTCCGGGTGCTCCAGCTCTTCGTCATCCGCGACGTGGAGACCGGGCTGGTCTGGGCGGCCAAGATCATCACCGACCCGTTCCACGACATCAAGCTGTACTACCGCGCGCCGCTCTACCTGATGCAGGGCGAGCTGATCGACCGCGGCCTCGCCGACGAGGTGGCCGAGGAGGCCGCGCGCAGCGCCGCGCGCTGAGTGGGCGCCTCTCCTCCCCCCGGATCTCGGGCTTGCCCGAGATCCATACTTCAAGCTTGCCCAGATCGGGCAGGCCCGATCCGGGTGGGGAGGAGCCGGAGGTGGGGGTGGTGCAGAAGGCACCCCACCGATCCATCCTGAACCACCCCCACCCCTGACCCCTCCCCGCAAGGGGGAGGGGAAAGAGGCGCCTCACTCCGCCGGCACCGGACTGTTGCCCGCATCGGCCGATGCCGAGGCTTTGCGACCGCGTAAACTCCGCCAGCGCACGGCGAGCATCTCCCGCAGGATCCCGCGCCGGATCGCCTTGTTCGTGGTGGCCGGGCCGGCCCACCAGCCGTCCGCCTCCATCGCCCGCGCGCCCGCGACGAAGCGTTCCGTCACCGCCGCGATCTCCGCGTCGGTGTAGTTCAGGCTGAAGATCAGGCGCCCCGTGCCGACCCAGGACAGGGCCAATCCTTCGAGGCGCAGATAGTATTGCAGCAGCCAGTTGTAGCGGGCGGGCCGGGTGTAGAGCACCGTCCAGATCGAGGACATGTTGACGACCCGCACCGGCAGGCCCTCGGCTTCCAGCCGCCGGTTCAGTTCCGCCGCGCGCGCGTTCCAGCGGGCGTCGAGGTCGGCGTAGAGCGCTCTCGCCTCCGGGTTCTCCAGGCGGCGCAGGAAGGCGTTCATCGCGCCCATCACGTAGGGGTGCGCGTTGAAGGTGCCGCGGGCGAAGCAGATGTCGCCGGGCCGGTCGTCGCGGAAGCGCCGCATCAGGGCGTGGCGCCCGCACAGCACGCCGATGGGCAACCCGCCGCCGAGCGTCTTGCCGTAGGTGACGAGGTCGGCCCGCACGCCGAAGTATTCCTGGGCTCCCCCCGGCGCGAGGCGGAAGCCCACGAAGACCTCGTCGAGGATCAGCACGATGCCGCGCTCCGTGCAGACCGCGCGCAGGCGCCTCAGCCAGTCCGCGTAGGCCGCGCGGTCGAAGGCGGCCTGACGGCCCGAATCGACGAGCGCGCCGTCGGAGGGCGCGCCGCTATTGGGGTGCATCGCCTGGATCGGGTTGACCAGCACGCAGGCGATGTCGCGGCGGTTCGCCAGCACCTTCAGCGTCCGCTCGGACATGTCCGCGAGGGTCAGCGTATCGTTGGCCGGGCGCGGGTTGCCGATGCCCGGCTGCACGTCGCCCCACCAGCCGTGATAGGCGCCGCAGAAGCGCACGATGCGGCGCCGGCCGGTCCGGTACTGCGCGAGGCGCACCGCCTGCATCACGGCCTCGGTTCCGGACATGTGGAACGAGACCTCGTCCATCCCGGAGACGGCGCGCAGGCGCCGGACGTTGTCGGCGGCCACCGGATGCAGGGCGCCGAGCACCGGCCCGAGCGCCTCGACCGCGCCGGCCCCTTCCGCGATGCAGGCCTTGTAGGCGTCGGTGCCGAGCACGTTGACGCCGTAGGAGCCTGTGAGATCGTAGAGGCGGTTGCCGTCGAGATCCGTCACCTCGACGCCCGACGCGCTCTGCAGGAAGCTTCCGGCCGACAGGTTCTCGCGGACGATCCGGCTGAACTGGAACGGCACGCGGTAGCGCCCGGTGAATTGCAGGTCGGAGATGCCGGCCTTGGCCTCCTCCGTCATCGCGCGCGTCCTCGCGTAGCGCTCGCGGTAGAGGGCGGAGAGCCGCGCGAAGCCGGCGCGGCGGCGGGCGGCGACCGCCTCCGGGGCGCCGTCCACGCCCGCGAACGCCGCCTCGTCGTACGCGTAGAACGGCAACTGGGCGGCGATCCTCTTCGCCATCCGGACGTGGCCGGTGAGCGAGGGGTGCTTCGCCCGCGACAGGGCGAGCCTTCTTGCAAGGGCTCTTGGCCCCTTCACACCGAGAAGAGCCAGCGCCGCTGCGGCGGCCGCGACCGAGATGGTTCCGAGAGCATCCATGCGGTCAGCGTGAACCAAGGGCATGTCACGGGATGATGACGCTTCGCTCGACCCTGCTGGGCATCGCCCGCCACGAGGATCTGAACTTCCTCCTGACGAACCGGATTCCGCGCCGGTTCGCGACCCGCCTCGTCGGCTGGCTCGCCCAGATCCGGCAGCCGCTGGTGCGCGACGTCTCGATGTGGGCGTGGCGGCTCTTTTCCGATCTCGACCTCTCGGACGCGCGCAAGAGCCGCTTCGACAGCCTGCACGACTGCTTCATCCGCGAGCTGAAGCCCGGCGCCCGCCCGGTCGACGCGGACGCGGGCGTGATGGTCAGCCCCTGCGACGCCATCGTCGGCGCCCTCGGCCCGATCGAGGGCACCCGCCTGTTCCAGGTGAAGGGCTTCCCCTACCGCCTGGAGGACCTGCTCGGCAGCGCCGAGGCGGCCGAGCGCTACCGCGACGGCGTCTTCGTCACGCTCCGGCTGACGGCGAGCATGTATCACCGCTTCCACGCGCCCCATGACGGGCGCGTCGAGGCCGTCACCTACATCTCCGGCGACACCTGGAACGTGAACCCGATCGCCCTGAAGCGCATCGAGAACCTGTTCTGCCGCAACGAGCGCGCGGCGATCCGCCTGCGGCTCGACGCGACCGGCGAGGCGGTGACGCTGGTGGCGGTGGCGGCGATCCTCGTCGCCAGCGTGCGCCTGCGCTTCCTCGACATCGGGCTCGATCTCCGCCAGGGCGGCCCGCGCACGATCCCCTGCGACGCGCCGCTCGCCAAGGGCGAGGAGATGGGCTGGTTCCAGCACGGCTCGACGATCGTGATGCTGGCGCCTTCCGGCTACGCGCCCTGCGCCGAGATCGCGGAGGGACGAACGATCAAGGTCGGCCAGCGGCTTCTGGAACTACCGCGCCGTTAGAGCGCCCTCCGCCGAGATGGATGCCGGTTCGGCGTAAGAGCGCGGGGCGGGTTCCCGCGCGAGCGCTCCGACGTCTCGGAACTCTATGGGACGCGCTGCTCCGAACCGGCCGTTCCGCCGCCGGCCGGGGCCGGCCACGGCTTGCACGGTTCGAAGCCGGTTCGAGGTTACCGGGTCGTCCCGGGCGTCGCCGCCCGGCGGGGCATCCTAGAGCACGATGCGGAAAAGTGGGATCCGGTTTTCCGACATCATCGTGCGACCACAGAGAGATAGAGCGTGCTGCCGGTTCCGTGAAGAAGCAGCACGCTCTACGCCACGCGGGGCACCGGTTCCGCTGCCGGCTCGGTGTTGTGCGTCTGCTCGGCGAACTGCTCGATCGGTGCCGGCTTGCCCGTGAGGTAGCCCTGCACGGACTGGCAGTTCTCGTCGGCGAGGAAGCGCAGCTCGCCCGACGTCTCGACGCCCTCGGCCAGCACGGGCAGCCCGAGGCCGCGGCCGAGGCCCAGGACGGAGCGGACGATCGCCTGGGTCTGCTCGTTGGCATCCACCGCCCGGATGAAGGAGCTGTCGATCTTGATCTTGTCGAAGGGGTAGGTGCGCAGGTTCGACAGCGAGGAGTAGCCGGTGCCGAAATCGTCCATCGCGATGCGAACGCCGAGCGCCTTGAGCTGACGCAGGGTGGACTGGGCGCGCGACGGATCGCGGATCAGCGCCGTCTCCGTGATCTCGATCTCCAGACGCTCCGGCCGAAGTCCGGTCTGGAACAGCACCTCGTGCACCATCTGCACGAAGTGCGGCGCGTGGACCTGCACCGCGGAGACGTTGACCGCGACCGAGAGCGGGTTCGGCCAGCTCGCCGCCTCCCGGCAGGCCTCGCGCAGCACCCACTCGCCGATCTGCAGGATGGCGCCGCTCTCCTCGGCGATGGGGATGAACAGGGCCGGCGAGACCGAGCCGCGCTCGGCGTGCCGCCAGCGCAGCAGCACCTCGAACCCGATCGTGCCCCCCGTCCGCACGTCGGATTGCGGCTGGTAGACGAGGTGCATCTCGCCCCGGGCGATGGCGTGGCGCAGGTCGTGCTCCAGCATGCGGCGCTCCCGCACCTGCGTGCCGAGCTTGGCCTCGAAGAAGCGGTAGGTGCCCCGGCCCTCGGACTTGGCCTTGTAGAGGGCGGTGTCGGCATAGCTCAGGAGCAGGGCGCGATCCTCCGCATCGTCGGGATAGAGGGCGATGCCGACGCTGGTGGCGATCACCGGGCCCGCCGCGTCCGTGCTGCCGCTGCGCAGCGCTTCCAGGATCTGCTCGGCCAAGCGACCGGCCGCCACCGCGTGCTCGCAGGGCATCAGGATCGCGAACTCGTCGCCGCCGAGGCGGGCCATCATCTGCGTGTCGTCGAGCAGCGCCGTGACCGAGCGGGCGACCGTCACCAGCATGGCGTCGCCGGCCGCGTGGCCGAACAGGTCGTTGACCTCCTTGAACCGGTCGAGATCGAGGCACAGCACCGCCAGCTTCCGCTTGGTGGCGTCGGCCAGCTTCAGCTCCTGGTCGAGCCGCTGGGCGAAGCTCGCCCGGTTCGCCAGTCCGGTGAGGGGATCGTGATGGGCCAGGAACTTGATCTGCCCCTCGGCCTTGCGGCGGGCCCGCAGGTCCCGGACGGCCACGGCGTAGTGGGGCTGGTTGCCGTAGGTCACCGGCCGCATGATCAGCTCGACCGGAACGGCGTCGGCCGCCACCGGCTGGAGCTCGGTCTCCATGGGCTGGTCGGACGAGCCGGCCAGAGCCAGGCGGCCCGCGACGTCCGGGAGGAAGCGTGACAGGGGTGTGCCGGGCAGCTCGGCCGCGCCGATGCCGGCCAGGCGGGCAAAGCTCTCGTTGGCGCTGACGATCATGTCGCCCCGGCACACCACCAATCCCTCCACGGCCGCGTTGGCGAGGCTGTTCAGCCGCTCGCGCTCGCGCGCCGCCTGGCGCCGCTCGCGGATGTCGAGGGCGAGCGCCGCGCAGGCGAGGAACAGGATGGTGAGGCTCGCCATCGCGACGCCGACGGCGAGCCAGCGCGAGGGCAGGGCGGTTTCCGAGATCGGGATGGTGGGGTCGGGCAGGATGGTGACGGCGCCCATCGCGGTGAAGTGGTGGCTGACGATGGCGAGCAGCAGCAGCAGGGCGCCGACCACGTGGGCCCGTGTCCCGCGGCCCGACAGGGAGACCTGCAGCGCGACACCGCCGAGGACCGCCCCGAGCGCCAGCGACGCGACGACCAGCACCGGATCCCACTGGATGTGGCCGGCGACTTCGTAGGCGGCCATGCCGGTATAATGCATCGCGGCGATGCCGCCTCCGAGCACGCCGCCGCCGAGGACGGGGGCGAGGGGCACCCCGCGCGCCTGCGCGAGCGTGAGACCGGCCCCGGTCAGCGCGATGGCGTTGAGGAGGGAGAGCACGGTCAGGCCGAGATCGTAGCCGTGCGGCACGCTCGGCTCGAAGGCGAGCATGGCGACGAAATGGGTGGCCCAGATGCCGGACCCGCCCGCCAAGGCCGCCACCCCGAGCCACGTGGCGTGAAGCCGTCCCTTCGCCCTGCTGGCGTGCCGCAGAAGCTCGACGCAGGTGACCGCTGCGACGGAGCAGATGACCGCAGCCAAGCTTACCAGCCACAGGTCATGGGCACCGACGAAGCAACCGATGACTTTAAGCATGCAACCCTACGGCGAACTTAAAAATAACCTTCCAGGGCTGTAGCTGCAGGTCTATTACCGAATCATAAAAATCTAGAAGATAAACGCGGGTTTATTTGGCAAAATACGCGACATATCAGAACTAAACTCGCTAGAGTTTAGGCCTGAAAATTGCAGGTCGCAATTACGCTGATCGGGGGGAATATCTGACGAAAGATAGTCGGTCGACTTGTGCACGGCAGCGAGTCCCGGCCCGGCGCGCATCCGCCAGCAGGGTCTGCCCTTCGTGGGCGAAGACCGGCTGCCGCGTGGAGCGCGTCACAGGCGCGTGGCGAATTCCCGTTCGAGCTGGCCGACGGTGAGGGCGTCGTGAGCCTCATCCGCGGCCGATGTTCCCCGACCCGCCGGGTCTCCTGCGGCTGGCGGCGCACGCGGAGGACCTGCGCGAGCGCGTCTCGCGGGGCTCGGCCTCGAACGCCACCGCGGTCTGAGCAACCACCTTTCGGGACGATGCTCCAAGGGCGGTGCTCTCAGGAATCCGTGCCGCGGAAGGTGCGCTCGGCGGCGTCCCCCGCCGCGGCGAGGAGGGCTCGGGCGAAGGCGCGGGCCTCCGCCCGGTCGAGGATCAGCGCGGCGGTGGCCGGCTGGCCGCCGAGATCGGGCAGTGCGAGTTCCAGGCGAACGCCCTCGGCCACGGCGCTCGCCGACAGGCTCCAGCCGTGCCGCTCCGCCTTGTGCCCCGTGCCCTTGCCGGATTCCTGCATGGCTGCCGTCCCTCGTGGCCGCCCTCGGGCCGTCCCGTGCCGGTTCGCAGACCGGGCGGTCCCGGTCAATCCGCGCCGCTCCGCGTTCCGGTGGGCCCATGTCGCCCGGCCGCATGCCGGTGTCGCGATCCGCGATTGACGCTGGGCCTGCGGGATGATGTCTCGCCCGGGCGCCGGGTCCGGCGCCCGCATCCGAGGGAAAGAACATGTCCGAGATCTGGTTCCGCACCGGCGAGGCGACCGTCCTCGCCGCGGAGGGGCAGTACACCGACGCAATGCCGGAGGTGCTGATCGGCTCGACCCGCGGCCCCGTGGGCCAGGCCTTCGCCTCCATGATGGGGCAGGTCCAGGGCCACACCCGCATGTTCGTGGTGCGCGACATCAACCAGCTCGTGCGCCCGGCCACGATCATGACCACGAAGGTCACGATCCACACGGCCGAGTATGCCGAGCTGCTCGGCGGCGTCGTCCAGGCGGCGACGGGCGATGCCATCGTCGATTGCATCATCGAGGGAATCCTGCCGCGGGACGGCCTCGACGAGCTATGCATGATCATCATGATCTGGCTCGACGAGCGCTGCGCCGGCCACGAAGACCTCGACCGCAAGGACCTCTACCGCACCAATTACGAGGCCACGAAGCTCGCCATCGGTCGCGCCCTCAAGGGCGAGCCCACGGTCGACGAGCTGATCGCCAACCGCAAGACGGTGAAGCACTA
This sequence comes from Methylobacteriaceae bacterium, assembly GCA_947444195.1. Classification (GTDB taxonomy): domain Bacteria; phylum Pseudomonadota; class Alphaproteobacteria; order Rhizobiales; family Beijerinckiaceae; genus Methylobacterium. Next base: position 79,699 of record CANEZL010000013.1, read on the forward strand.
CGCGCTGGAAGACGTGATCGACTACTGATACGGCTTCCGGCTGATCGCTTCGGGATAAGCCCGCACCGTCATCCCGGGGCCGCGTGAGCGGAGACCGGGATCCAGGCCCACCGAGGCGGCCAGACGGGAAGGGACGGTGTGCCTGGGTTCCGGGCTCGCCTTCGGCGCCCCGGAATGACCGTGGAGAGGATCGGACCACCCTGTGCGTTCAGCCCGGCGGGATGCGCCCGACCGAGCAGAGCGTGCGCATGCTGCTGCCGCGGGGATCGGTGTAGCAGCTCGCCGACCAGCCGTTCTGCTGGATGAAGGACTTGCGCCCCTCGGCGAGCGAGGTGGCGTGCGCGCGGGCGATGATCGGCGCGATGGCCTGCGCGGGCTCGCCGATCAGGATCTGCGAGGCCAGGGCGAGGTCGCCGAAGAAGGTGGCCGAGGGCTGCGCCTCGCCGGAACTCGCCTGCACGATCGGCTCGGCCCGGCAGGTGACGTCGAACTTGATCGCCCCCGGCACGCGGATGTCGATGCTGGGGCCGGAGCGCCGCGCGGGCCTGCCGCCGATCGCCTCGGCGATCTGGCGGGCGAGGCCGTCGCACTCGTCGGCGCGCGGCGGTGCTCGTGAGGATCAGGCAGGCGAGGGCGAAGCGAAGCATGGCCGCGAAGGCATGCCGCAGGGCGGCGGCGCTGTCGAGCGGAGGGCGGCCGCTCAATGGAAGTCGCGGCTGCGGAAGACGCGCCGCTCCGTCGGTACGCCGAAATCCCTGGCCGCACCGGACAGGTTGAGGCCCCCGTCGCGCAGGTGCCGCAGCTCCCCCGTGAGATCGCGGAAGCGCTCGGCGATCAGGTGCACCACGCCGCTCGCCCGCTGCACCCGGCCCTCGACCGCGAGGAAGCGCGCGGTCATGGCGGCGCGCCGGTTCGCCTCGAAGACCTGCCGCCAGACGATGACGTTCACGACCCCCGTCTCGTCCTCCAGGGTCAGGAAGACGACCCCCTTGGCGGTGCCCGGCCGCTGGCGCGTCAGCACGAGGCCGGCCACCCGCAGGCGGCTGCCGTTCGGCCGGGCGGGGTCGGCGTGGTCGCGGGCGGTGACCGCGCCGATGCGGGCGAGCCGCGCCCGGAAGAAGGCGACCGGGTGCCCCTGCAGGGAGAGGCCGGTGGTGGTGTAGTCCTCGGCGACGGCCTCCGACAGGGGCATCGCGGGCAGGTCGCAGGCGGGCTCGTGCCGGAACAGGCCGTCGTCGGCGTGGAGGGCGAAGAGGGGCAGGCTTGCGTCGATGGCCTGCGCGCGCCGCTCCGGTGCGGCGACCCCGCGCGCCCGGCCGCCCCGTTCGAGGGCGCGCACCGCCCACAGGCCCGCGCGCCGGCCGAGGCCGAGGGAGCGGAAGGCGTCGGCGCCGGCCAGGCGCTCCATCGCGTCGCCGGGCAGCGCCAGGGCCGCCTGGAGCCCCTCGACGCTGGGATAGCCGTTGCCGCGCAGGGCCACGAGGCGGCGCATCAGCGGCTCGGACAGCCCGCTCACCTGCCGCAGCCCCAGGCGCACGGCCATGCGCCGCTCGGCGCCGGGGGGCGGAGGGTCGGCGGCGGGCTCCAGGGTGCAGTCCCAGGCGCTGGCATTCACGTCGACGCCGCGCACCTCGACGCCGTGGGCGCGCGCGTCCCGCACGAGCTGGGCCGGCCGGTAGAAGCCCATCGGCTGTGCGTTCAGGATCGCGGCGAGGAACACGTCCGGGTGCCGGCATTTCAGCCAGGCCGAGGCGTAGACGAGAAGCGCGAAGCTCGCCGCGTGGCTCTCCGGGAAGCCGTAGGTGGAGAAGCCCTCGATCTGCCGGAAGCAGCGCTCGGCGAAGGCGCGGTCGTAGCCGCGGGCGGTCATGCCCTCGATGAAGCGCGCGCCGTAGCCGCCGATGCGCCCGTCGTGGCGGAAGGTCGCCATGGCCCGGCGCAGGCCGTCCGCCTCGGCCGGGGTGAAGCCCGCCGCCTTGATGGCGATCTGCATGGCGTGCTCCTGGAAGAGGGGCACGCCGTAGGTCTTGTGCAGGATGTCGTGGAGTTCGTCCGCCGGCCCGTGGTCGGGATGCGGGGCGGGGTAGTGCACGGGCTCGCGGCCCGCGCGCCGCTTCAGGTAGGGATGGACCATGTCCCCCTGGATCGGGCCGGGCCGCACGATCGCCACCTGCACCACGAGGTCGTAGAACCGGGCCGGCTTCAGCCGCGGCAGCATCGCCATCTGCGCCCGGCTCTCCACCTGGAACACGCCCACCGAATCGGCCCGCGACAGCATGGCGTAGACCGCCCGGTCCTCCTGCGGCAGGTCGGCGAGGCTCGCGTAGGGCAGGCCGTAATCGCGCTCCAGGAAATCGAGCCCGTGCTTCAGGCAGGTGAGCATGCCGAGCGCCAGCACGTCGACCTTCAGGAGGCCGATGACGTCGATGTCGTCCTTGTCCCACTCGATGAAGGTGCGCTCCGCCATCGCCGCATTGCCGATGGGCACCGTCTCGTCGAGGCGCTCGCGCGTCAGCACGAAGCCGCCCACATGCTGCGACAGGTGGCGGGGAAAGCCCACGAGCGCGACGGCCAGATCCACCGCCTGGCGGATCGCGGGGTTGGCGGGGTCGAGCCCGGCCTGGGCGATGTGGGCGTCGGGCAGGCCCTTGCCCCAGGAGCCCCAGACCGTGTCGGCGAGCGCCGCGGTCACGTCCTCGGGCAGGCCCAGCACCTTGCCGACCTCGCGGATGGCCGAGCGCGGGCGGTAGTGGATCACCGTGGCGCAGATCGCGGCGCGCGTCCGGCCGTACTTGCCGTAGAGGTACTGGATCACCTCCTCGCGGCGGGCATGCTCGAAATCCACGTCGATGTCGGGGGGCTCGTCGCGGTTCTCGGAGATGAAGCGGGCGAACAGCAGCCGGATCTCGACGGGATCGACCGCGGTGATGCCGAGGCAGTAGCAGACGGCGGAATTGGCCGCCGAGCCGCGGCCCTGGCAGAGGATGCCCCGGCCGCGGGCGAATTCCACGAGGTCGAACAGGGTGAGGAAGTAGCGCGCGTAGCCCATCTTCGCGATGAGCGCGAACTCCGCGCGCAAGGTGGTCTCGACCGCCTCCGGCACGCCCGCGGGGTAGCGCCAGCGCGCCCGCTCCCACGTCGTGGTCTCGAGATATTCCTGCGGGCTCCGGCCGGGGGGCACCGGCTCGTCCGGGTACTCGTAGGCGAGTTCGCCGAGGGAGAAGCCGCAGGTCTCGGCGATCTCGACGGTGCGGGCGACGGCCTCCGGATGCTCGGCGAAGAGCCGGGCCATCTCGGCCGGCGGTCTCAGGTGGCGCTCGGCATTGGCCTCCAGCCGGTAGCCCGCCGCGGCGAGGGTGCATCCCTCGCGGATGCCGGTGAGCACGTCCTGGAGCGGGCGCCGGGCCGGGTGGTGGTAGAGCGCGTCCGCGACCGCGACGAGGGGGGCGCCGAGCCGCGCCCCGATCTCGGCGAGCAGCCCGAGGTGGGCGCGCTCGTCCCCGCGCCGTGCATGGCTCCCGCCGAGATAGGTCCGCCCCGGCGCGGCCTCGGCCAGGGCCGCGAGATCGGCCAGGAAATCCTCGGGCGGGGCGGGCGGGCCGGCCGGCGGCATGGCGATGAAGACCTGCCCCGCGGCGACCGCGCGCAGCTCGGGCCCCGAGAAGCGGCAATCGCCCTTGCGGGCGCGCCGGTTCCCCACCGAGAGCAGCCGGCAGAGCCGGCCGTAGGCCGCCCGGTCCATGGGATAGGCGATGGCCTCGAAACCCTCCTCCGTGACGAGGCGGACGCCCGGCAGGAAGCGGATCCGCCAGATCTCCGGATCCCCCGGCCGGCGCGGGCCCTCCGGCCTCACCCGCGCCGCCGCGTAGGCGCGCACCAGCCCCGCCGTGGTGTTGCGGTCGGCGATGCCGATGGCGCGCAGCCCGTGCCGCAGGGCTTCCTCCACGTATTCCTGCGGATGCGAGGCGCCCCGCAGGAAGGAGAAGTTCGTGGTGACGGCGAGCTCGGCATAGGCGGGCGTCGTCGGCGCCGTCATGATCGGTTATGTTCATGATATGTTCTCATGCGGACACCCTATGCCGGCCCGGCCCGGCCTGTCCAAGGGCCGGGTGGTGCCGGGCCCGGCCGATCCCCCGCGATCTTTCCCAGGCCCTCCGCCCGCGGCCGCGCCGCGCCCCCGCAGCGGGGCGGGCTTCCCAACGGGGCGCGGAGCGGGCATCTGCTCGGACGCCCCGCCCCGGCGGGCTCGGAGGATGCGAGCCACCATGACCCCCGTGATACCGATCCTCACGACGTCCCGGCCCCGGCCGTGAGCGCCGTCCCGGCGCCCGCCAGGGACAGGGCCGCCAAGGGCGGACAGGCCAGGGACGCGGCGGGCGTGCAGGTCGTCCTGCGCCCCGGGCGGCGCGCCGACCTCGACGCGCTCATGGCCCTGGAACACGCCGCCTTCGTCACCGACCGCGCCGAGCGGCGGGCGATCCGCCACGCGATCGATTCGGCGACGATGGACGTGATCGTGGCCCTGGTCGCGGATGCGCCGGGCGGCGAGGTCCTCGTCGGCGCGGCGGTGCTGGAGCGGCGGCGCAGCAGCCGCATCGCCCGCCTCGCCTCGATCGCGGTGGCGCCGGGGCGCAACGGGCTCGGCATCGGCGGCCGCCTCCTGGCGGCGGCCGAGGCGCGGGCGCTGGAGGCGGGCTGCGCGCGGCTGCGCCTGGAGGTGCGGGCGGACAACGGCGGCGGCATCCGCCTCTACGAGCGGCGCGGCTACGCGCGCTTCGCCGTGCGGCCGGATTACTACGAGGACGGGATGGAGGCGTGGCGCTACGAGAAGGCGCTGCCCGGCACGGACGGCTCCGCCGGCTGAGGGGCCGATCCGTCCGTGCCGGGTCCCTGATGCCCGCAGGCCCGATCAGTCGCAGCTCTCCTTGGTCACGGTCTTGCGGTCGCCGTATTCGTTCGTCTTGCTCACGGTCTTGGAGGCGCAGCCGTCGCTGGTCTCGCGCGTCTCCACGGTCTTGCGCTCCGTGGAGGGGCGGTCGACCACCACCGTGTCGGGGGCGTCGCGGCGGATCACCGTGGTCTCGGCGCTGGCGGTCTGGACCGAGAGGGCGGTGAGCAGGGTCGCGGCGGCGGGAAGCAGGAAGCGCATGGTCGAGGTCTCCTCAGTCTGGGCCTGTTCGGGCCCAGCAACGGCCGTCCCGCCCGGAGGGTTCCCGGCCGCGCGGGACGAGGGATTAGGGAAATCTTACCGGCTCGCCGCCTAGACCAGCGGACGACCTTCGAGAGCTGAGCCATGGCCGTCATCGCCGCCTTCGTCCTGAACGCCGGCCTGAACTTCGCCCTCGGTCTCCTCCTCGCCAAGCTCCTGGGGCCGGCCGATTTCGGCCTGTTCGCCCTGGCGACGGCGGGCGCGGTCGTCCTCAACACGGTCCTGTTCGAGTGGCTGCGTCTGTCGGCGACGCGGTTCTACTCGGGCCGGGTGCGGGTGGACGAGCCCTGGATCCGCCACGGCCTCGACCGGGCCTACGCGGTGGTCGGCCTCGCCCTGGTGGCGGCGTCCGGGCTGGCGCTCGCCTTCGGGTTCGCCGACGGGCCCGCGGGCCGCGGCGCGGTGCTCGCCGGCACCATGCTGGCGGCGCTCGGCAACGGCGTGTTCGACTACCACGCGGCGCTCGCCCGCGCCCGCTTCGTCGGGCGGCTCTATCTCGGCCTCGTGGCGGTGAAGAACGGGCTCGCCTTCGTGGCCATGGCGGCGGCCGCTTGGTTCCTCGGCGAGCCGGCCTGGGTCCTGGCGGTGGCGGGCGTCAGCTGCGTGCTCTCGGTGCTCGTCCTGCACCGGCCCCTGCGCGATCCCGCGGCGCCCGTCGCCCGCGACAAGATGCGCGCGGGCTGGCGCCTGTTCATGACCTACGGGCTGCCGCTCATCGCGGCCAACGCCGTCTACCAGCTCATGCCCTTCCTGAACCGCGGCGTGATCGCCGCCCATGCGGGCTTCGCCGAGGCCGGCTACTTCGCCCTGGCCTCGGACGTCACCGGCCGCAGCCTGACGACGCTCGGCACCGCCCTCGACCTCCTCCTGTTCCAGATCGCCGTGCGCGCCGAGGAGACCCACGGCCGCGTGGCGGCGGAGGCACAGGTGAGCCGCAACGCGGGCGTGGTCTTCGCGCTGCTCACCCCCTGCGCGGTCGGCTTCTGGGCGGTGCTGCCGGCCCTCGAAGGGCTCGTGGTGCCGGAGGCCTATCGCGGGCCCTTCGCCCTCTACGCGAGCCTGCTCATCCCCGGCCTGTTCTGCCTGTCGCTGATGTTCTTCGCCATCAACCCGATCTTCCAGATCCGGCGTCGCACCCTGCCGGTGATCGCCGCCGCCGGGGTCGGGCTCGCGGCGAACGCCATCGGCCTCCTCGTCCTGCCGCCGCTCCTCGGGGGGGCGGGCATCGCCCTGGCGCAGAGCCTCGGCCTCGCCGCGGCGGGGATCTGGCTCGCGGCGCGGGCGCTCACGGGGCCCGAGCGCCTGCACCTGCCCTGGCGGGCCATCGCGGCGGCTTCGGCGGCGAGCCTCCTCATGGGCCTCGCGCTGGCGCCCTTCCGCCACCTGGAGCCCGGCCTCGCCCTGGCGGCCTGCCTGCCGCTCGGCATCGGCCTGTACGGGGGCCTCGTCTGGATCTTCGACATCGCGGGCCTGCGCGGCCACGTCCTGGCCCGGTTCCGGCCGGCCTTCCCGGCGCCTGCCGAATGAGCCGCCGGACGGGGCGCGATGTCACCGTCCGCCTCCGGCGCGCGCTTGAACCGCGGGTTCAAACCCGCATGATCCTGCCATAGGTGTCTCTCCGGGAGCGTCCGCCAGCGGGCGCCTCCCGGGGACGACGCGCGAGAACGGCCCGCACGGCGCAAAGGCCGGCGGCGACGGGGCAGGAAACGATGCGTTCATACGAGCCCCGCGACGAGGGCGAGGCGAGGGAGACCGTGCGCGCGGCGGTCGCCCGCGGGGAGCGGCTGCGCCTCGCCGGCGGCGACACCAAGGCCGGCCTCGGGCGCCCCGCCCAGGACGAGGCGACGCTCTCGGCCGCGGGGCTCACCGGCATCACCCTCTACGAGCCCGCCGAGATGGTGGTGGCGGCCCGCGCCGGCACGCCGCTCGCCGAGGTGCAGGCGCTGCTCGCTGGCCGCGGCCAGATGCTGCCCTTCGAGCCCGTGGACCACCGCGCCCTCCTCGGCAGCACCGGCACGCCCACCTTCGGGGCGGTGGCCGCCATCAACAATTCCGGGCCCCGCCGCATCAATGCGGGGGCGGCGCGCGACAGCCTGATCGGCGTGCGCTTCGTCAACGGCCGGGGCGAGGCCATCAAGTCGGGCGGGCGGGTGATGAAGAACGTCACCGGCCTCGACCTCGTGAAGCTGATGGCCGGCTCGTGGGGCACGCTCGGCCTTCTCACCGAGGTCACCTTCAAGGTGCTCCCCGTGCAGGAGCGGGTCGCGACCCTGGTCTTCCGCGGCCTCCACGACGCCCGCGCCGTGGAGGCCCTGTCCGCGGCGCTGGGCTCGCCCTTCGAGCTCACCGGCGCGGCCCATCTCCCGGCCGGGATCGCGGGACCCGAGGCGCGCACCCTGATGCGGGTGGAGGGCTTCTCCGATTCCATCGACTACCGCCTGGGCGAGTTGCGCCGCCTGCTCAAGCGCTTCGGCGCGCCGGAGGTCTCGGACGAGGCCGGACTCTGGGAGCCGGTTCGCGACGTGCATCCCTTCGCCGGGAGCGGGGCTGCCGTCTGGCGCATCTCCACCGCGCCGACGCGGGGACCCGCCCTCACCGCGGAGATCGCCCGCGGGCTCGCCGCGCGCTGGTACTACGATTGGGGCGGCGGCCTGATCTGGCTGGAGACGCCCGCCGAGGGGGATGCGGGCGCCGCGATCATCCGCGCCGCGGTGAAGGCGCAGGGGGGGAACGCCACCCTCCTGCGCGCGCCCGCCGCGCTGCGGGCCGCCGTGCCGGTCTTCGAGCCCCTGCCCGAGCCGCTGATGCGGGTGACGCAAGGGATCAAGGCGGCGCATGATCCGGGCGGTGTGTTCAATTCGGGCCGGATGTACGCGGGCGTGTAGCCCGCCGGTCCGGCCGCGTATCGGAAGAAGAACAGGCGAAGGCCCGGGGACGAGACCGTGCAGACCAATTTCAGCCTCACGCAACTCGCCGATCCGGCGATGGCGGCCTCGGAAAAAATCCTGCGCACCTGCGTGCATTGCGGCTTCTGCACGGCGACCTGCCCGACCTATCTCCTGTTGGGCGACGAGCTCGATTCCCCGCGCGGAAGAATCTACCTGATCAAGGACATGCTGGAGGGCGGCAAGGCGGCCTCGGCGGAAGTGGTGCGCCACGTCGACCGCTGCCTGACCTGCCTGTCCTGCATGACGACCTGTCCGTCCGGCGTGCACTACATGCACCTCGTCGATCATGCCCGCGCGCATATCGAGCGGACCTTCACCCGCAGCGCCGACGACCGGTGGCTTCGCGCGATCCTCGCCTTCGTGCTGCCCTATCCGAACCGCTTCCGCCTCGCGCTGCTGGCCGCGCGGATCGGCAGCCCGTTCCGCGGGCTCGTGGCCCGGCTGCCGCGGGTCGGCAACCGGTTCGCGGCGATGCTCGATCTGGCGCCGGCGGCGCTGCCCAACCGCAACCCCACCGACCGGCCCGGCACCTTCCCGGCGCCCGAGAGCGCGGCGCCCCGCCGCCGGGTGGCGCTCCTGCGCGGCTGCGCCCAGAGCGTGCTGCGACCCGATTTCAACGAGGCGGCGATCCGCCTGCTCAACCGGCACGGGGTCGAGGTGGTGCAGGCGGCGGAAGGCTGCTGCGGCGCGCTCACCCACCACATGGGCAAGGAGCACAGCGCCCACGCCCACGCGAAACAGGCGATCGACGCCTGGACCCGCGAGATCGAGGGGGGCGGCCTCGACGCGATCCTGGTGACGGCGTCGGGCTGCGGCACCACGATCAAGGATTACGGCTTCATGTTCCGCGAGGACCCGGCCTACGCGGCGAAGGCCGCCCGCGTCTCGGCCCTCGCCAAGGACGTCACCGAGTACGTGGCGCAGCTCGGCCTGATGGAGCCGGTGGTCGAGACCGACCTCGTGGTGGCCTACCACTCCGCCTGCTCGATGCAGCACGGCCAGGGCATCCGCACCGAGCCGAAGGCGCTCCTGAAGCGGGCGGGCTTCACGGTGAAGGACGTGCCGGAGGGCCATATCTGCTGCGGCTCGGCCGGCACCTACAACATCCTCCAGCCCGAGATCGCCGGAAAGCTGCGCGCCCGCAAGGTCGCCAACATCGAGCGGATGCGGCCCGATCTCATCGCCACCGGCAATATCGGCTGCGCCACGCAGATCGGGCGGGGCACCGAGATCCCGATCCTGCACACGGTGGAGCTTCTCGACTGGGCGACCGGCGGCCCGCGGCCCGAGGCCCTCGACCGGGTGGCGCGCTCCCAGGCCCTGGAGGCGGCCGAGTGAGGTCGCCTCACAGCAGCTGGTAGGTCACCGGGATCCAGCGGTAACCCGTCCCCGCCGGGACGACGTAGCCGAGGGAGGGAAAGCTCGTGTGGTAGCCCGCCACCACGATCCCCTCGCTCGCGGCCATGTCGTAGATCCGGCGGCGCGTGCGCGCCCCCTCGGCCCGGTCCATGTCGAACAGGGCGTGCCAGTCCGGCCGGGCGAGCGAGGCCACCTCGTGATGGGCGCAGTCGCCCCAGATCAGCAGGCGTTGGCCGGCGCTCTCCACATGGTAGGCGAGGTGGCCCGGCGTGTGCCCCGGCGCGGCGAGCGCCCGGATGCCGGGCACGATCTCGGCCCCGTCCGCGACGAAGCGGGTCCGCTCGGCGAGCGGCAGCAGATGGCTGCGGAAGATCTCGGCCGACCGGGAGGCGTTGTCGGCGGGGTCCGCGCCCGGCCGCTCCCATCGCTTCCAGAAATCGAACTCCGCGGCGCCGACGACGAGGCGCGCGTTGGGGAAGGCGGGGCCTCCCCCCTCCGTCAGGCCGCCGATATGGTCGGTGTGGCAATGGGTCAGCACCACGAGGTCCACGGATTCCGGCGGACAGCCGGCCGCCCGGAGCCGTTCCGCCAGCCGCCCGCCCGCGGGGCGCGGCACGAAGCCGGCGCCGCCGTTGCCGGTGTCGAACAGGACGCGGGCGCCGCCCGTCTCCACGAGGACCGGGGTGAAGCCCGGCTGGAAGCGGTCCCCCGGCAGCCGGTTCTCGCGCATCAGCGCCGCGACCTCCTCCCGCGGCCGATCCGCGCCGACGATCGGCCAGGGCCCGTCGATGAGGCCGCCCGCGTCGAGGAGCATCGTCACCGTGAAGGCGCCGAGGCGGAAGCGGTAATGGCCGGCGCTCTCGAGGCCCGGCGTCACCGTCGCGGCATGGCCGCGGCCGGTGAGCGCGGCGCCCGTCAGCGCCGCCGCGGCGGCAAATCCCCGGCGTGTGAGTGCGGTCATCGCCCCTGTTCCTCCCGGTGCGGACGGCTATGCTGAAGGGCCGCGCCTGCATCGGCAGGCGTAGCAGGGGCGGGAGGGCCTGCGCTTGTACGAACCTGCTGCCCGCGCGCGCCCGGCCGAGGGCGCCGCGATGGGGCCCCTCTGGCACGTGGGGCGCGCGCATACCTTCTTCGCCGGGCCCCTGCGCTACAACGCGCCCCACCAGCACGGCGCTCCGGTCTATCTCGCGGGGCTCTACGGCCGCTTCCGCATCCGCGTGGAGGGGGCGGGCTGGGCCCTGTGCCGGACGGCCCTGGTGCCGGCGGGCGTTTCCCACGAGCTCGACCTCGGCGGCGAGCCCCTCGGCGTGCTCTATCTCGAACCGGGCGCCGCCGCGCCCGACGCCCTGGCCGCCCTCCTGCACGGCGCGGCGGCGAGCGGGCGGGCCCGTCTCGGCGAAGGGGGCGAGATCGCGCCCCTGCGCGACCTCTGGGAGGCGCCGGACGCGACCGCCTGGGCGGGGGCGGCGCTCGCCGATCTCACCGCCTTCGCCGGGCGCCGGGCCGGGCGGGAGAGCGATCCGCGCATCGCCCGCGTCGTCGCCCGCCTCACGGCGCGGCCGAGCCCCGACCTCTCCGCCGAGGCCCTCGCCCGCGTCGTCGGCCTGTCGTCATCACGCCTGCAGCACCTGTTTACCCGCGAGGTCGGCGTGCCCTTCCGCCGCTACCGGGCCTGGCTCCGGATGCGGCGGGCGCTCGCCGAGGCCGCGGCGGGGGCGAACCTCACCCGGGCCGCCCATGCCGCCGGCTTCGCCGACCAGGCGCATTTCGCGCACGATTTCCGGCGGACCTTCGGGGCGCCCGCCTCCGGCAGCCTCGTGAACGTCCGGCGCTGAGGGCGCCGGGACAGCGGGGCCGGCATCGCCTATGAAGGTGTGACGCGCCCCCGGTGAGCCCGGCCCCATGCTCCGCACGCTCCTCGTCCTCGCCGCCCTCCATCTCGCCGCCCCGGCCCTGGCCCAGGCGCCGGTGAAGATCGGGCTCTCGGCCCCCCTCACCGGGCCGGATGCCGCCTTCGGCCAGGGCCTGCGGCTCGGCGCCGAGCAGGCGGTGGCCGATCTCAACCGCGCCGCGGGCCGGGCCCGCTTCGCCCTCGTGACGGCCGACGATGGGGGTGAGGCCCGGCGCGGCGTGGCGGTCGCCCGGCGCTTCGCGAGCGAGGGCGTGCGCCTCGTGGTCGGGCCCCTGCAATCCTCCGTGGTGGCCGCGGTGACCCCCGTCTACGAGGAGGCCGGCATCGTCCTCGTCGCCCCCGCGGCGAGCTATCCGCCGCTCACGGGGCGCGGGGCCTGGAACCTGTTCCGCCTCATGCCCGGCGATGCCCAGCAGGCCGCGGCGGCGGCGGCCTGGCTCGCCGACCATGTCCCTGAGGGGATCGCCCTGGTCCACGACCGCTCGACCTTCGGGCGCGGCCTCGCCGACGGGGTCGCCCGGGACCTGCGGGCGCGCAACCTGCGCGAGGTCGCCTTCGAGAGCCTGCCGCAGGGGAGCCGGGACGCCGCCGGTCTCGCCGGGCGCCTCAGGGCGGCGGGCGCACGGGCGGTCTATTTCGGCGGCTCCGCGCCCGAGGCCGCCGTGCTGGCGCGCGCCCTGCGCGAGACGGGCCTCCCGGTCCCGATGGTGGCGAGCGACGGCATCCTCGACCCCGCCTTCGCGACCCTCGCGGGCCCGGCGGGCGACGGCACGCTGATGACCCTGGTGCCCGAGCGGTCCCTGCCGGAGGCGCGCGGCCGGGCGGCCCCGCGCACGCCGGAGGCCGACCTCGTCGCCGCCCCCGCCTACGCGGCGGTCGAGGTGCTGGCCCAGGCGCTGGCCCGCCTCCCCGCGCAAGGGGGCACGCGCCCCCCAGACGGGCGCCGCGTGGCCGAGGCGCTCCATGCGGGCCGCTTCCGCACGGCGGTGGGCGAGGTGGCGTTCGACGGGACGGGCGATCCGCGGCCGGGCGCCGTGGCCCTGCGGGTCTGGCGCACCACGCCGGACGGTCGGCTCGACTACGCGGGTAACGAGCGACCTTGAATCCTGTCGAGGAGGCGGGCCCGCGCCGCCGTGACGGCTTGCCGATGGGCGCTGCGGCGACTACATCCGGGCACGCTCGGCGGTACGGCTCCCGTGCCCGGCCCTGGCCGGATCACGGATCGAGACCGGCGCCGCCGCGTTTCTTGTCAGAACGTCACACGAGACGCGAGAATGCCGGAACGCCTGCTTCCAGACGGTCCGACTGGAGAAGGTGAATGGCAAAAGAAGAGTTGATGCAGTTCGACGGTCTCGTTCTCGAGATCCTGCCCGATGCGCGCTACCGGGTGCAGCTGGACCAGGGCCACGAGATCGTCGCCTACACCGCCGGCAAGATGAAGAAGAACCGCATCAAGACGCTCGCGGGCGACCGCGTCACCGTCGAGATGTCGCCCTACGACCTGGAGAAGGGCCGCCTCGTGTTCCGTCACAAGGACGAGCGTTCCTCGGGGCCGCGGCCGCCCATGCGCGGGGGCGGTCAGTTCCGCCGGCGCTGAACGTCCCGGCGGCGGGCGCCCGGCCCGGCCGCGCCTACCTCCTCCTCCTCTTCACGATGCTGGTCTGGGCCGGCAACGTGATCGCGTCGCGCTGGGCGCCGGGTCAGGTCTCGCCCCAGGCGCTGACCACCCTGCGCTGGGCCTTCCCCTGCCTGATCCTCGCCGGCGCCGCCGGTCGACGCATCCTCGCCGAGCGCGAGGGCCTGCGCCGCGCGTGGCTGCGCGTGCTGCTGATGGGGGCGGTCGGCTACACCCTCTATGCCAGCCTGTTCTACGCGGCCGGCGCCCATACGAGCGCAGTCAACATCGCCCTCTTGCAGGGGGCGATCCCCGTCCTCGTCCTGCTCCTGAATTTCCTCGTGCGCGGCCAGCCCGTGTCCCTGGGCCAGGGCATCGGTGTCGCCGCCACCCTCGTCGGCGCCGGCATCGTGGCCACGCACGGCAACCTCGCGGCGCTCGCCGCCCTCGACCTCAACCGCGGCGACGTGATGATGCTCGTCGCCTGCCTGCTCTACGCGGCCTACACGGTGGCGCTGGCGGAACGGCCGAAGGTCTCGGGGATCACCTTTTTCGCGGCGATGGCCGCTGCCGCCCTCGTCACCTCCCTGCCGCCGCTCGCCGCGGAATGGGCGACCGGGCGCCTGATCTGGCCGACGGCGACGGGCTGGCTCATCGTCGTCTACGTGGCGCTCGGGCCCTCGCTCGTGGCGCAACTCACCTTCCTGCGCGCCGTCGAGATGATCGGCCCGAACCGGGCGGGCCTGTTCGTCAACCTCGTGCCGATCTTCGGGGCGGCGCTCGCCGTCGTCATCGCCCACGAGCCCTTCGGGCGCACCGACGCCCTCGCGCTCGCCTTCGTCATCGGCGGCATCGTCTGCGCCGAGCGCCTGCGGCCCCGGGCCGCGCCGCCGGCCGTGCCGGCCGCGGAGGTGGTCACGCCCGAGCCCCCGCGGCGCTGAGCACCGTGTCTCTCACGGAACGCCCTCCGCGCCGTCGCTGCCGGAGGGAGGACTCCCGGAGACGGGAGTCCCGTGAGGTGCCCTCACTCGCAGACGCGGACGCGGCGGAAATAGACATCGCCGTAGGCGTCGATGTAGCGGCGGCGCTCGAAATGGCAGACCGGCCCGATATCCTCCTCCTCGACATAGACCGGGCGGGGCCGCGGGGCGCGGTAGACCGGCTTGCCGGGATAGTACGGGTCGGCGGTCGCCGCGCCGAGGGCGCCGCCGACCGCGAGGCCGCCGAGAACGCCGAGCGCCGCGGCGCCGCCGGGGCTGATCCCGTCCCGCGCCTCTGCGCTCGGTGCCGCGAGAAGGCCCCCGGCGACGAGGGCGATGGCGAAGCTGCGCAACATGTCCGTTCCCCTGGTCGGCCGCCCGCACGGGAGGGCGGCCCGATCGGGAAAGAACAGCCCGGCTTTGGGGCGAATCTTCGGCAGTCCCGATCAGAGATGCGTGAGCCGCAGCGCCAGCGGCCAGCGCACCCGCCGCAGGGGTTCCGGCCCCCAGGCGGCGGCGAGATCCGCCGCGAAGGCCGGAAGGGGATCGCGGCCCTGCGCCGCCTCCGCCCCGCGCAGGGCCGACCATGTCCGCACGTAGCCGACGAGGTCGTCGTAGGACCAGTCCCGCTCGATCGCGAGGTCCGGCGCGGGCAGTTCCGCGAAGGGGAAGGGCAGGGTGCGGTAGCCCGCCTCCACATGGGCGCGCTCCGGCGGCCAGTAGGGCCCCACCACCTGCGTGTAGAAGTGCCGCAGCACCGCCTCGGCCGCGCCGTCGAGATGGAGCACGCCGTAGGAGACCAGCGCCAGCGCGGCGCCCGGCCGGGCGATGCGCGCGGCCTCCCGGTAGAAGGCCGGGAGGTCGAACCAGTGCGCGGCCTGGGCCGCCACGATCAGGTCGAGGCTGGCCTCCGGCAGGCCGCTCGCCTCGGCCGGGGCCACCTGGTAGCGCACCCCCGGATGCGGCTCGGCCGCCGCGATCTGCGCGGCGCTCGCATCCGTGGCGACGACCTCGGCGAAGCGCCCGGCGAGGAGCCGCGCGAGCTGGCCGCTGCCGCAGCCGCAATCGAGGGCCCTCTCCCGGGCGGGGGCGAGGCCGGCGAGATGATCGGCCAGGGCTTCCGGATAGGTCGGGCGATGCGCGGCGTAGGCAGCGGCCGTGCCGGAGAAGTGGTCCTTGAAGCCCGTCCGCCCCATGATCCCCCTCCCTCGCGATCCGCACGGTTCTTACGTGCCGCCGCTTGACGCGTCCGTCCAGGCGGCCTGAAACGGGCGCGGAACCCGAGACACCACGGAGGCCGGCTTGGCGACACGAGGCTTCACCGGGCGGCGCCCGCCCGAGGCGACCCGCGAGCGGCTGCCGCCGGGGCAGTATCTCACGCAGGACTTCCCCGTCCTGCAGATCGGCCCGAACCCGGCGATCGACCTCGCGGCCTGGCGCTTCACCCTGCGGGAGGGCGCCCGCCCGATCAAATCCTGGTCGTGGGACCAGTTCCAGGCCCTGCCGCGCACCCGCTGGGGCGGCGACATCCACTGCGTCACCAAGTGGTCGAAGTTCGACACCGCCTGGGAGGGCGTGAGCTTCGACGATCTCCTGGCCGATGCCGGGATCGCGGCGCCCACCGGCTTCCTCCTCGCCGAGGGCTACGACGACTACACCACCAACGTGCCTGTGGCGGACCTGACCGGCGGCCGGGCGATGGTGGCCACCCTCTACGACGGCGCGCCGATCCCCCTCGACCACGGCGGGCCGGCCCGCCTCCTCGTGCCCCACCTCTACTTCTGGAAGAGCGCCAAATGGCTGAAGGGCCTGCGCTTCACGGCGAAGGACGAGGCCGGGTTCTGGGAGCTGCGCGGATACCACATGTACGGCGACCCCTGGCGGGAGCAGCGTTTCACCGGTGACTGAGCCCGACCTCGCCTGGACCCGCTGGCGGCCGGCCGCGATCACCGCGATCACCCCGCTCACGCCCCGCGTGAAGAGCTTCCGCCTCGCGGTGGACTTCGCGCACGCCTTCCGCGCCGGCCAGCACGTGGACGTGCGCCTCACCGCCGAGGACGGCTACCAGGCCCAGCGCAGCTACTCCATCGCCTCGGCGCCGAACGAGTCCGGCACCATCGAGCTCGTCATCGAGGGGCTCGACGGCGGCGAGGTCTCGGGCTTCTTCCTGGAGGTCGCCGAGGTCGGCGACGCGATCGAGTTGCGCGGGCCCGTCGGCGGCTCCTTCGCCTGGGGGCCGGAGGAGGGCGGCCCGCTCCTCCTCGTGGGCGGCGGCTCGGGCGTGGTGCCCCTGCTGGCCATGCTGCGCCACCGGGCGCACGCGGCCCCCGAGATACCCTGCGCCCTGATCTACTCCGTGCGCGGGCGGGCCGGGGCGATCGCGCTCGCCGAGCTCGAGGCCCGGGCCCGCGACGAGCCGGGCTTCATGCTCCGCCTCCTCACCACGCGGGAGGGCGCGGGGCGGCGGATCGATGCGGAGGTGGTGGCCGCGGTGCTGGCCGGCCTCGGGCCCCCCGCCCGCAGCTTCGTCTGCGGCGCGAACCCCTTCGTCGGCGCGGCCGCCTCCCTTCTCCTCGCGGCCGGGCTGCCCGCCTCCTCGATCCGCACCGAGCGCTTCGGCGGATGACAGAGGCGGGCAAATCCCGCGGCCGGCCGTCCGCGCGGGTTGCGCCGCGGGCCCGCTGAGGATTCGGTGCCCCCGTATCCGTGAGAAGGACACCCGATGCTCCGATCCCTCGCCCTTGCCGCCGTCGCCGCGCTGGCGCCGTTGGCGGCCTCCGCCGAGCCCGAGCCCCGCGTGCTCGCCGCCGTGAAGGCGCAGGACAAGCCCCTGCGCGAGACGCTGGCCGGCCTCGTCGACGTCGATACCGGCACCGGGCAGGTGCCCGGCCTGTCGAAGGTGGAGGAGATCCTGCGCGCCCGCCTCGAGGGGCTGGGCGCCACCGTCGAGGCGAAGCCCGCCCCGGCCTTCGGCGGCAACACCCTGGTGGGCACCCTGAAGGGCACCGGCCAGGCCAAGCTGATGCTGCTCGTGCACTACGACACGGTCTTCGGCGAGGGCGAGGCCGCCAAGCGGCCCTATACCGAGCGCGACGGGCGCGCCTACGGGCCGGGCGTGGCCGACGCCAAGGGCGGCATCGCGATCATCCTGCACAGCCTCGCCGTCCTCAAGGAACTCGGCTTCCGCGATTACGGGCAGATCACCGTGGTGTTCAACCCGGACGAGGAGCGCGGCTCCCGCGGCTCCCGCGACGTCGTCCGCGCGGTCGCCAAGGGCCAGGACGCGGTGCTCTCCTTCGAGCCGACCTTCGCCGACGAGGCGGTGGATGCCGCCACCGTCGCCACCAAGGGCATCAACTACGCGAGCCTGACCGTGAAGGGCCGCTCGGCCCATGCGGGCGGCGCGCCCGAATCGGGCCGCAACGCCGTCACCGAGATCGCCCACCAGATCCTCCAGCTGCAGGATCTCGGCGACAAGGCGAAGGGCACGAGCCTGAACTGGACCGTGGTCTCGGGGGGCACCAAGCCGAACATCATCCCCGACCTCGCCAAGGCCGAGGGCGACATGCGCTACTTCGAGGCCTCGGAATACGACCGGGTGCTGGCCCAGGCCACGAAGATCGTCGCCAACCGCCGGGTGCCCGACACCGAGGTGACGTTCGAGCTGAACCGCGGCCGGCCGCCGCTGCCGGTGAACCCGGCGACCCGGGCGCTGGGCGAGAAGGCGCAGGGGATCTACCGGGAGGTCGGCGGCGACCTCAAGCTCGTGGAGATCGGCGGCGGCACGGACGCGGCCTACGCCTTCCAGACGGACAGCCCCGGCAAGCCCGCCGTGCTCGAATCCCTCGGTGTCGTCGGCGGGCGCTATCACAGCCCCGACGAGTTCGCCGTCCTCGACAGCGTGACCCCGCGCCTCTACCTCGCCACCCGCCTGATCATGCAGCTGTCCAACGAGCTGCCGGCGCGCTGACCCCGGCTCACGGGCTGAAGATCAGCACGAGGTAGACGAAGAACAGGATCAGGTGCACCGCGCCCTCCAGCACGGTGGTGCGCGGGCCCGAGAAGGTCAGGGTGCTGAGGATCAGGGTGACGGCGAGCAGCGTCATCCCGGTCGGGCTGAGGCCGAGGATCACGGTCTGCCCGGTCAGCAGACCGATCGCCAGCACCGCCGGCACGGTGAGGCCGATGGTGGAGGTGGCCGCACCCAGGCACAGGTTGATCGCCCGCTGCAACTCGTTGCGGGCGATGGCCTTGAGGGAGGAGATGCCCTCCGGCGTGAACACGATCGCCGCGATGAGCACGCCGCCGAGCGCCGAGGGCGCGCCGAGGGCCGCGATGCCGTGGTCGAGGATCGTGGCGAGGCTCTTCGACAGGAGCACGATCGGCAGGATGTTGGCCACGAGCAGGATCGTGTGGCGCAGGATCTCCCGCGCGGAGGCGCGGTGCTTGGCCGGCGCCTCCACCGCCTCGGTCCTGGCGGCCTGCGCCCGGGCGTCCGGATCCTGGAAGAAGTCGCTGTGCCGCCCGGTCTGGATCAGGATGAATATGCCGTAGAGCGCCACCGTGAAGATCGAGAAGGTGACCGCCTGCACCTTGGTCAGCGAGCCGTCGGTGGTGGAGGAGGTGAAGTTCGGGATGATCAGCGCCAGCGTCGCCAGGGGAATGATCACCGCCAGGAAGGCCGAGGCGCCCTGCAGGTTGTAGCTCTGCTGGTGGTGGCGCAGGCCGCCGAGGATCAGCCCGAGGCCGACCACGCCGTTCAGCACGATCATCAGCACCGCGAACATGGTGTCGCGCCCGAGCGTCGGCGCGTCCTTGGCCGAGAGCATCACCGCCGAGACCAGCGCCACCTCGATGATGACGATGGCGAGCGTCAGGATCAGCGTGCCCAGCGGCTCGCCGAGCATCTCGGCGAGTTCCTCCGCCTCGTGCACCACGCCGAAGGCCGCCCAGATGATGACGCCGAGGAGCCAGGCGAACAGCAGGCTCGCGAAGAGGGGCTGCTGGCCGAGATCGCCGAGCCAGCCTTTGCCGAACCAGGCGAAGACGCCCACGCTTGCCCACGCCACCACAAGCCGCGCCGCTGCACCCATCGTCCGTCCCTTTGGATCCGTACCGTTAAGCTCTTGCGGGCCGAGAGGTTGCGTCGCGGCAGCGCTCTTGTCGCCGGGAAGGCGGCGCGCCGCTCCGCGGGCGCGGTGAGAGTGCGCGGACGCCATGCGGCGCGTGCCGGTGAGCGATGCCGAGGGACGACTGTCCGGCCTGATCCGGCGCGCGGAGGCAGGCGACGAGGTCGTCCTCACGCGGCATGGCCGGCCCGTCGCCCGCCTGTCCCCGGTCGCAGCAAGACCTGATCGAGGCGGACGGCGCGCGTTCATCGAGACCGTGTGGGCCTCCGCAGCCGCTTCGAAGTCGCGGCGGACACGACGGCCGGAGCTTCCCGTGTCGGGGCCGCCCACATGCGCTGGGGCGAGGGCGTCGGTCCGGCCGGGCTCGATTTCGGCGATCGCTTCGCCTACGCGGTCGCGCGAGAGCTGGATCGCCCGCTCCTCCATGTCGGCAACGATTTCGCGAGAACCGACATCGCGAGCGCGCTCCGACGCGATTCCCGGTGCAACCGCCCCATGCGGCGGGGGACATGGCCCCTCGCGCCGGAAGGGGGTATAGGGACACGCTCCGAAACCCGATTCGAGACCGTCCTGCCCGCGGATCCCGCGCGCTTCCCGCTGCGCCCGTCCGCCCTCAACGGTCCGTGAGAGTCACGCCTTGCCGTTTCCCATCCTGCCCGCTCCCATCGCGCGGGCGCTCGACGAGCGCGGCTATGCCGAGCCGACGCCCGTGCAGAACGCCGTTCTGGAGGCCGTCGCGCAGGCGGCCGGCCGCGACCTCCTCGTCTCCGCCCAGACCGGCTCGGGCAAGACCGTCGCCTACGGGCTGGCCATCGCCGGCGACCTCGTCGGCGAGGCCGAGGCGCTGCCCCCGCCCGGCGCGCCGCTCGCCCTGGTGATCGCCCCGACCCGCGAACTGGCCCTCCAGGTCCAGCGCGAACTCTCCTGGCTCTACGGCCCGGCGGGCGGCCGCGTGCTCGCCTGCGTCGGCGGGATGGATCCCCGGCGCGAGGCGCGCTGGCTGGCCGACGGCGTGCACATCGTCGTCGGCACGCCCGGCCGCCTGCGCGATCATCTGGAGCGCGGCAACCTCTTCCCCGAGGCGCTGCGCGCCGTCGTCCTCGACGAGGCCGACGAGATGCTCGACCTCGGTTTCCGCGAGGACATCGAGTTCATCCTCTCGGCCACGCCCCCGGAGCGCTCCACGCTCCTGTTCTCGGCGACCCTGCCGAAGGGCATCGAGGCCCTGGCCGAGCGCTATCAGCGCGACGCCCTGCGGCTCGCCATCAAGAGCGAGGTGCGGGGCCATGCCGACATCGCCTACCGGGCGATCCGGGTGGTGCCGCGCGAGATCGAGCACGTGGTGCTCAACGTCCTGCGCGAGGCCGACGCGCCCACCGCGATCGTGTTCTGCAACACCCGCAACGCCGTGCGCCATCTCCAGGCCAGCCTGACCGAGCGCGGCTTCTCGGTGGTGGCGCTCTCGGGCGAACTCGGCCAGGGCGAGCGCAACGCCGCCCTTCAGGCGCTCCGCGACGGGCGCGCCCGCGTCTGCGTGGCCACCGACGTCGCCGCCCGCGGCATCGACCTGCCGACGCTCAGCCTCGTCATCCACGCCGACCTGCCCCACGACGCCGAGGTGATGCAGCACCGCTCCGGCCGCACGGGGCGCGCCGGGCGCAAGGGCGTGAGCGTGCTTCTCGTGCCGAACGCCCGCCGCCGCCGGGCCGAGCAGATGCTCGCCATCGCCAAGGTGAGCCCCGAATGGATGGGCCCGCCCTCGGCCGACGAGATCCGCCGCCTCGACGGCGAGCGCATGCTCTCCGATCCCCTGTTCAGCGAGCCCCCGGGCGAGGAGGATCAGGCGCTGGCCGAGACCCTGCTCGCCGAGCGCACGCCCGCCGAGCTCGCCGCGCTTCTGGCCCGCGTCTACCGCACCCGCCTGCCGGCCCCCGAGGACGTGACCGATCCGGGCGAGCGGCAGGGCCGCGCCGCGGCCGGCCACGCCCCCTACGATCCGATGGATGCCGAGCGCATCGCCGCGATGGGCCCCGCGGTCTGGTTCCGGCTCAATCTCGGCCGGCGCGACAACGCCGACCCGCGCCGCCTGCTGCCGCTCCTGACCCGCCGCGGCGGCATCGACCGCGCGGTGATCGGCGCCATCCGCATCTTCGAGCGCGAGACCAAGTTCGAGATCCGCGGCGGCGCGGCCCAGTCCTTCGCGGCCGCCTTCGCCCGCAACGGCTCGCCGGAGATCCAGGTCGAGGCCCTCGGCTCCGAGGGCGCGCCGCCCCCGCGCAGCGCGGGTCCCAAGAGCCCGCGCTCGACCAAGCACGCCCGCCACATCGAGAAGGGCGCAAGGCCCGGTCAGGGCGGTCCCCGCAAGGGCGGCAAGCCGGCGGACGCGCGCTGATCCGCGCGCTCCGGACCGGGACGGTCCGGAGCGGCGGGGCTCAGAACTTGTCCGGCAGGCCCTTCACCGCGTCGCCCAGCGCCTCGACGCCCGCGCCGATCTTGCGGCCGGCGGCGGCGAGCGTCGGCATCCGGATGCCGAGCACCTCGGTCTCCTCGTCCTCGGGGGGGCTCGCCGCCGCCACGGCGGGCGTCGCGGCCTTGGCGGCGGCGGGCTTCGCCTCCTTGGCGGCCGTCCGGCTCGCCTCCTTGGGCTTGGCCGCGCGCGGGGCCGGCTTCGCGGCGGGCTCGCTCGCCTCGGCCGCGGGCCTCTCGACGGCCGGGACCGCCTCGCCCGCCGGGGGCAGGGCGGCGAAGGCGGTGCTCGCCGTCCTCGCCCGCACCGTCTCGGCCGGGCGCGCGCCGACGGTGGCGACGGTCCGGCTCGGCGGGATGACGCCGGCCTGACGGGCCGGGCCGATCACGGCCGCGTTCTCGATCGTGGGCGCCGGCTTTGCAGGGATCTGCGCCGCCTTCGGCGCGGCCGGCTCCGGGACGGGCTGGGCCGCCACCGGCACGGGCTGCGCCGGCTTCAGCGCGGGCTGCGCCGCCATGGAGACGGGCTCGGGCGCCCTGGAGGCGGTCTGCGCCGGTGTGGCGATGGGCTGCGCCGGTTTGGAAACGGGCTGCGCCGCCGCGGAGATGGGCTGCGCCGCGGAGATGGGCTGCGCCGGCTTGGCGGCGGCCTGGACCGGGGCCGGTTCGGCCGCTGCGGGCTTCGGCGGGAGCGGGGCGGAAGCCGAAGTGTCGGCGGAGGGCAGGGCGATGCGCCGGGGCGCGGCGGCGGGGGCGAGGTCCGGCAGCCCGTCCTTCAGGTCAGGCCAGTCCGCGGCGCTCTGGTGCTTGGCGGCGATGGGCTTGGGCGCCGGCGGCGCGACGAGGCCCTGCATCACGTGCGTCGCCCCGGCGAAGGCGGCGAGCCCCGCGATGCCCGCCACGGTGACGACGGCGATCCGGCCCGCCGGCAGGCCCTTCGCGCGCGCATCGATCCGCGGCGCGCGGGGGGCGCGGGTCTCGGTGGGGTCGAGGGCAAGGTCGTTCATGGACGGGGTCTCCGACGCGACGCGGATCGATGCGGCCGCTCCCCCGAACCCGGCCCCGCGCACGCCGTGTCTCCCGATCGTGTGCGAGCAAGATTTCATCGCGGATATTGCGGCACAAAGATGTCGTGCGTCAGGTCCGCGCTACTTTCGCCCGGGGGCAGGCCGTCCGATCCACGGATCCTTCACGCTATCCTTGCCGATCTCTTCCTCTTAGGGGGCGCGGACTTAAGAATCGATGACCGGCCGCGCGGGCACCTCTCCTTCCGGCACGCCGCCGGACGCGACGGAACAGTGGTTCAGGCGCGCGGCCTGCGCGTCGGCCACCCGCTCCGCCGCGCGGGTCCAGCGGTCCGGCGCCCGCCCGGGCCGCGGGCCGAGGCCGAGCCGGTGCCGCTTGGCGGCGAGGAGGTCCGGATCGCCCCAGCGGGCGAGAAGGGCCTGGAAGGCCGCGTGCCGCCGGCGGCAGAAGGGGAGGGGCGCCCCGGTGGCGTCCCGCTCCGGATGGGCCGGGTGGAGATGGGCGCACGGCACGAGGCCGGGCGGGATCGGTGCCGTCGCGGCATGGCTCCGGCGCAGGCGCAGCACCTGGGCGACGGCGTAGGCCCGCGGTCCCGGCGGGGGCCCGGCGGCGTCGACCTCGACGCGACCGAGGGCCCCCGTGAGGACGAGGCCGAGCCGGCCGGCCTCGAGATCGGCCAGGACCGGCGGCCCGAACTCCCGCGCGCCCGTGCCGAGCCCCGCGCGCAGGCGGGCGAGGGCGGCGGGGTCGTCGCTGCGGGCGCAGATGTCCAGATGGGGCAGGCCGAAGCCGAGATCGAACAGGATGCGCCCGGCATGGGCGGGATCGAGGGCGTCCCGGTCCGGTCCGAGCTCGGTGGCCACGCCCCGCGCCGCGCCCCGCGCTGACGCCGCCGGCAGGCACAGGGCGACCGCGTGGCTCCAGCCCCCCGGAACCGGGGTCTCGTAGGCGACGGGCACGAGGTCGGGGCGGGCCGCGATCCGGATGCCGCCCCGGCGCGTGCGCAGCCCGAGGCCGCCCGCGCCGGACGTCCGGACCGGCTCGTCCGGCCGGCGGCGGAACTCGCCGGCCGCCCCGAAGGTGCCGAGGCTCCAGCCGGTCTCCGGATCGGACAGGGCCGCCGCCAGAAGTTCGTGCACGTCGTCCATCGCGGGGCCCGGCTACGCGGTCCGCACGGGGGCATCAAGCGGGCGGCGCGATGGACAAGGGCCGCGGCCTCGATCATGCCTTCCGGTGTGAACGCCACGCCGACCACGCTCGCGCCTCCGCCCGAGGCGCTGCCCGTCCCCCGCCGCGCGGGCCCCTGGGCCGGCTGGTCCACGCGCCAGCGCCTGATCGCCGCCGTGCTGGCCATCGACCTCCTGGCCGCGCTGATCTCCTGCGGCGTGATCGTCCTCAACGCGCGCCAGGCGGTGAAGGTCGAGACCCGCGCCTCCCTCGCCACCGTCGAATCCCTGGTGGCGGACACGATCCGGCTGGCGGACACGGCCCCGCCCGACACCCTGCTCCAGACCCTCGACCTGCGCTTCCAGACGCTGCGGCACGTGCGCGTCAGCGTGCGCGACGCGGACGGCGACGAGATCGGCGCCCCCCTCGGCCGCCCCAGGCCGGAGCGGGCGGCGCCCGCCTGGTTCTCGGACCTCATCATGCCGCCGATCCAGCAGCACGTCCTGCCCATCGTGGTGGGCGGGCGCACCATCGGCTCGGCGCGCATCACCACCCATCCCCTGGACGAGATCGACGAGATCTGGAGCTACGCCCGGGCGCTCTCCATCACCACCTTCTGCATCAACGTGGCGATGCTGGTGGCCCTCTGGCTGGTGCTCGGCCGTGTGCTGGCGCCGCTCGGCAGCCTCGCGGAGGGGCTGACGCAGCTGGAGCGGCACGATTACACCGCCCGCCTCGCGCCCCCCGGCACCCGCGAACTCGCGGTCATCGCCGCCCGCTTCAACAAGGTGGCGGAGGCCCTGGGCGAGACCCGCGCCGCCAACGGCCGACTCAACCGGCAGCTCCTCACCGCGCAGGACGACGAGGGGCGCCGCATCGCCCTCGAACTGCACGACGAGTTCGGCCCCTGCCTCTTCGCCCTGGAGGCCAACGCGGCCTCCATCGCCCGGATCGCCGCGGGCGAGGCGGCCCCGGACCGGGGCAAGCTCGCGGCCCGCGCCGCCGACATCGCGGCCATCGTCGGCCAGGTCCAGGGGCGCAACCGCGACCTGCTCAACCGCCTGCGCCCGCACGGGCTGGGGCAGGTGCCGCTCGCCGATTGCCTCGACCTGCTCCTGCGCGACTTCGCGCGGCGCCACCCCGGCATCCGGTTCGTCGGCCGCTTCGAGGGGCTCGCCCGCGGCTACGGCGACCTCGTGGACCTCACCGTGTTCCGCTGCGTCCAGGAGAGCACCACCAACGCCGTGCGCCACGGCGCCGCGGGCGAGATCGTGGCCGCGGTCCACGAGGAGGCCGGCCGGCTCCGGATCACGGTGCGCGACGACGGGCGCGGCTTCAGCGCCGATCACGGCACCGGCCTCGGTCTCTCGGGGATGCGCGAGCGGGTGGAGGCCCTCGAGGGTCGCTTTGCCCTTGACAAGGCGCCGCCCGGCGCTGTTGTCCGGATCAGCATCCCGGTTCCCGAGGGGCCAGCGGACGCCAATACGGTAGCGACGCCATGAACGCCATCGCCACGAAAGCAGGGGTCGCCGGGACCCGGTTGCCGGTCCTCGTCATCGACGACCATCCGATCGTGCTCCAGGGCTGCCGCCGCGTGCTGGAGGATGCCGGCGTGGAGACGGTGGCCGAGGCCACCACCGTGGTCGGCGGCTACCGCATCTTCCACCGGCTGCGCCCGCCCATCGTGATCTGCGACCTGACCTTCCAGGGCAGCGGGCTCGCCGGGCTCGGGCTGATCCGGCGCATGCGCGCGGTGGCGCCCGAGACGCGGGTGCTCGTCTTCAGCATGCACAACGACCCCGTCATCGTCTCCCGCGCCCTGGAGGCGGGGGCGCTCGGCTACGTGCTGAAGGACCACGCCTCGGCCGAGCTCTACGAGGCCTTCGAGCGGGTGCGGGTGGGCGAGGTCTATCTCGACCGACGGCTCGCCACCGAGGTGGCGATGCTGCGCACCGACGCGCGCCGCACCCCCGAGACGCAGCTGACCCCCCGCGAGCAGCAGATCCTGTCGCGTCTGGCGCAGGGCAAGTCCTACGGCGCCATCGCGGCCGACCTCTCCGTGAGCTACAAGACCGTCACCAACGCCTGCTCGCAGATGCGCCAGAAGCTCGGCGTGCGCACGCTCGCCGAACTCATCCACGTCGCCGTGACGCAGGCCCAGCGCCAGGGCTGATTCTTCCTCAGATCCTGCTGCGCGCCCAAAAAGGGGGAGATCGATGGCAGTGGATGGCACCTTCTCGCAGGCCGCGTGGCGCGCCAACGCGGCGCTCTACGAGACCATCCGCACCATGCCCTTCAACGCGGAGCTCGCCGCCGGGACCTTGAGCCCGGCCCGCTTCCGCCACTACATCGTGCAGGACGCGCACTACCTCATCGGCTTCGGCCGGGCGCTCGCCCTCGCCGCGGCCAAGGCGCCGGATCCGGACGGGATCGTGCTCTTCGCCCGTGCCGCCGAGGAGGCGGTGGTGGTCGAGCGCGCCCTGCACGAGGGCTTCTTCCGCACCTACGGGATCGGGCCGGAGACCTTCGCGGCCACGCCGACGACGCCGGCCTGCGACCACTACGTCAGCCATCTCCTCGCCGCCGCCCACGGCGAGCCCTACGAGGTGGTGCTCGCCGCCCTGCTGCCCTGCTTCTGGATCTACCGCGAGGTCGGCCGCGACATCCTCGCCCGCGCCGCGCCGGACAACCCCTACCGCGCCTGGATCGACACCTATGGCGGCGAGGATTTCTCGGCCGCCGTCGACCGGGTGATCGCGGCCGCCGATGCCGCCGCCGCCGGCGCCTCGCCCGGCATCCGGGCGCGGATGCTCGCGGCCTTCGCGCAGGCCACCCGGCTCGAATGGATGTTCTGGGACAGCGCCTACCGCGAGGCCGGCTGGCCGGTCTGAAAGACGCTGCAATGTTTGGTCCCGGCATTTGGTGGAGCGGGTTGAGCGTGAAGCGGCCGGGCTAGGCCGTTCATGCTTTGCAGATCGCCTCGAACGGGGTGAGCCCGCGCAGGGGCTTGAGGCGGCGGCGGTAGTTGTAGGCGGCGATGACGTCGGCCAGATGCGCTCGTAGCTCTGCGCGTGGCCGTCATAATGGTAGCGCCTGACAGTCGCCTCCATCGTGCGGTTCATCCGCTCGACCCGACCGTTCGTCCAGGGATGGCGCGGTTTGGTCAGACGATGCTCGACGCCGTTGCGCGCGCAGGCCGCCTCGAAGCTGTGGGCGCGGAACGTCTCGCCGCCCGCGATGGCTTCCTTGATGAGAGGAGCTGCCGAGGCGACGTTGCCGGGCGTGGTGAAGTGGGTGCCGTTGTCGGTGAGAACCGTGTGCACCCGGCAGGGCACGGCGGCGATCAGGTGGCGCAGGAAGTCACCGGCTACGCGGCGCGTGGCTCGCTCGTGCAACGCGACGAAGGCGAACTTGGTCGTGCGATCGATGGCCACGAACAG
>CANEZL010000014.1 GCA_947444195.1 Methylobacteriaceae bacterium
CCCCTGATCAGCCCGGCTGCGCCACCCCGACCCGCCTTCGCCGGGCTGATCAGGGGCGTCCCGCCATACCCATCCAGGGGGTCAAAGTTCGACGCCGATCCAGGGTCAATGTTCAACGCTGTTTGACACGTAGGCGGCCAGCAGGCGCTCGAAGAGCGGCTTGGAGACACCGTTGCCGACGTACCAGTGGCTCTCGCCGGTGGCGGGTGCGACGAAGGCGGTGACGTAGAGCCACTCGTAGCGGTGACGGCCCGGCGCGGTCAGCCTGTGCCCACGCGGGGCCCAGACCCGGCGCGTGACGGGCTTCAGCCCGATGAGGTGCTCGTCTGTGCAGAAAGTGTGACCGGGCGGGCGGGCGCGCTTCTTCCTCGGCGAGGGTGGCGGCGAGTTTTTTTTGAAGGCGTCCTGCGCCTCGGGACTGGCTGCGGCCGGGTTCCTCGGGCGTGGTGCCTGGATCGACCAGCCCATCGCCTGCAGCGCGTCCCAGGCCCGCTGCGGATAGACCGAGACGAGACCGAGCTCTTGCGTCATCCAGGCGGCGATCTTGGTGGTGGTCCAGACCCCGCCGTCGGGTGGCGGCGTCCCGATCATGCCCGACGAGAGACGGAAGAGTGCCACCGCCTTGCCGGAGCGGGTGCCTGCTTAGTTTGCCGGCTTCGGCATCACGGTCGAGCGCGTCATGACCGGCAACGGCTCCGCCTACAAAAGCTTCCTGCTCCACACCACGCTCGCCAACCACGGCATCCGCCACAAGCGAACGTGGCCCTACATGCTGCAGACCAACGGCAAGGCCGGCGCTTTATCCAGACGAGCCTGCACGAATGGCTTTACCCCAGACCCTACCTCTCCTCGCAGGCGCACAGCTGTGACGCTAGGGCTATGCGACGACGACAGCCGCTGGCCCCCCTCAGCCCTCGGCGGGCAATCACCCACAAGCAGGACCCCCAAGGACAACTTCTTTGGAAACGAAAGCCAGCTGATCCTCCCAATTAGCCCGATCCGAAGCCGACCGAGCCGGTCATTTCGGATCTGCGCGGGTACCAGCGCCCTTCGAAGAGTCAGGGCTGCGCACGCCGCGCTGCGGAGGACGGAAACGCAGGATGAATTATCGTCAGGCACTACGCATGCCGGCTCCTACGAGCATGCTAAAAACCGGACACGGCACTTTCCGATTTCTAAGGTTTTTATTTAAAAATTCACTGAGGAGAAGATTATATCAGAAAATAAATGAATAATAACTCCAAATCATGTCGTTCGGTGCGGAATTTCTCACAGCTTGACGGTTTTCGATATTGAATACAGAGTGAACGAAATTCTCGAACATACCTGCGATTCGGTTGGGCTCCCGGCGCAAGGCAGTCATAAGCCTGTGCCGGATGCGAAGATCCGGCACTTCTTCGATGGGAGGGTCTCATGTCTGGTTCCAAGATGAGTTCCGGCGGCCTCAAGTCCCGCCCAAGTGCCGATGATGAGGATGCAAATCTATTTGTCTTCGCTGACCTGAACGGCAAGTTCTCGTACACCGCCGGCGCAGGCATCAGCGGTGATTCGAGGCCCTCGACATCCGGCGCTGCATCGAGTGCCGTCGAATCTGGATCGGTTTCTTCGATTGCCGTTCTCGCATATGCCGGGGATGCGGAGACGAGAGCGGCTATACCGGCAGCGACGTCGATCTCCATCGACAACGCATTGCCGACTGATCCGTTGCTGAATCAGCAGTGGCACCTCGGAAATTCCGTCACCGGGCTCCGCGACCTGAACGTCCGCCAAGTTTGGAATCCGACCTCCGGCACCGGCTACACCGGCGCAGGTACGCGAACCGTGGTGATCGACGACGGATTTGATTACAATCACGTCGACCTGTCTCCCAACTACAATACCGCACTCGATTTCGACTTCGAGAGCAACACCAACGATGCCGCGCCGAGAGCGGCATCGGACAACCACGGCACGGCCGTGATGGGGATTATCGGCGCCGCCGCCAACAACGTCGGCGCCGTCGGTGTGGCCTATGGTACGGATCTGGTGGGCTACCGCACCTACGGTTTCATCTCGGATGCTTGGCTTCAGGATATCCGTGATGCGATCTTCTATTCCGGAACCAACGCTGCTGGCGATGTGGTCAACATCAGTCAGGGCATTGCGAACGACACGAACAGCGAATTCGGCGTCGGATACAATGCCGTCCGCTTTGATGAGATCGAGTCCTCGATTGGTACGGCCGTCACCCAGGGCCGCAACGGGCTTGGAACGACCATCGTCAAGTCGGCCGGCAATTCGCGGTCCGCGGATTTCGATGTGAACGCCGACGACTGGACCAACGACACGCGGCAGGTTGTCGTCGCGGCCGTCGACCAGAACGGCTTCGTCTCGAACTACTCCAGCTACGGCGCCGCGGTGCTGATCTCGGGCTTCGGCACTCCGGGACAGGTAGTGACGACCGATCGTAGCGGATCGGCAGGATACAACACCGCGTCCGGATCGGCGGGCGACTATACGTCGGGCTTCAACGGAACCTCTTCCGCCGCTCCCATGGTCACCGGTGTGACGGCTCTGATGTACGACGCCAACGCGTCGCTCGGCTGGCGCGACGTTCAGCAGATTCTCGCTCATTCGGCGACTCAGGTAGGCTCCGCCATGGGCGCCACCCGTAGCGGGGCGGAACGCTACAACTGGGAGTGGAATGGCGCGCAGACCTGGAACGGCGGCGGCCTGCATTTCAGTGCCGATTACGGCTACGGCTTGGTGAACGGCCTGGCCGCGGTCCGGCTCTCCGAGAGTTGGCTGCGGGCCGGGCAATCGGCTCAGACCAGTTCGAACGAGTTCTCCAACACCATGGACATGTTGAACACGTCCACGGTGATTCCCGACGGCAACGCATCGGGTCTGACCTTCACGGGCGCGGCCTCATTCAACGACATCGTCGAGCGGGTCACGGTCACGCTCGCCTTCTCAACGACCTTTACCGGCGATCTCGGACTCTACCTGACGTCGCCGACGGGCCACGTCACCACACTCATCGCCAACACCGGCGGCGGCAACGACTTCAACGGAACGTGGACTTTCGAAAGTCAGGCCTATCGCGGCGAGCGTTCCGCCGGAACCTGGACTGTCCGGGTCGTAGACGATGCTGCGGGTGACGCTCTCACGGTTTCCGACATCGTTGTTCGGACGTACGGAAATTTCACCACCCAAGATCGCTACGTCTACACGAACGAGTATGCCAACTACGCCGGCGTCGGCGGCCACAATCAGACCATCACCGACGCCAATGGCGGTATCGACGAGATCAACGCCGCAGCCGTCACGACAGGTTCGGTTATCAACCTGCAATCCGGTCAGAGCGGCGTGATCGCTGGCCGGACCATGACCATCGCCGCGGGAACCGTGATCGAGAACGCCCATGGCGGCGACGGCAACGACACCATTACGGGCAACGACGCCAGCAACCAACTGTTCGGCAATCGCGGTAACGACGTGCTGTATGGCGGCGCCGGCGTGGACCAACTCTGGGGCGACGACGGCGATGACAGCCTGTTCGGCGGAACCGGCGCCGATGCGCTGCACGGAGGCGCTGGCTTCGACTATGCGCGCTATGACAACGCGACTGCTGGGGTGACAGCTGTGCTGTTCCTGCCTTCCGTCAACACTGGCGAGGCGCAGGGAGATACCTATGATAGCATCGAGGGAATTTTCGGATCGGCGTTCGATGACAATCTTCAGGGAACCAACAGCGGCAATACGATCCTCGGTCTAGCCGGCAGCGACTTGATCTTCGGCCTCGCCGGTGGCGACGCGCTCTATGGCGATGCAGGTGACGACCATCTGTGGGGCGGGCTGGGCACGGATTACGTCAGCGGGGGCTCCGGGTTCGACTATGTCCGCTTCGACTATGCGACGGTCGGGGTCACGGCGCGGCTCGACAATGCCGGCGGTTCGACCGGCGAGGCGGCTGGAGATTATTATGTCGAGGTCGAGGGCCTGATCGGGTCGGCCTACGCAGACATTCTGGTCGGCGACAATGCAGGCAATACCGTGCTTGGCCTTGATGGCGCGGACGCTATCTTCGGTCTCTTCGGCAACGACGCGCTGGTGGGGGGCGACGGTGACGACAGCATCTGGGGTGACGGTGGCACCGACTATATCGACGGCGGATCGGGCTTCGATTACACGCGCTACGATTTTGCTGGCAGTGGTGTCGTTGTCGACCTCTCGACAGGCATTGGATCAGGCGGCGAAGCCGATGGCGATTATATGGTCAACATAGAAGGCATTGTCGGCTCGGAATATGCTGACTATCTAGTTGGAAGCTCTACCAACAATTTCATCTTCGCCGGGAGCGGAAACGACATCATCTTTGGCAACCGGGGGTCTGACAACGTTTCCGGTGGAATCGGAGCCGATACGTTCGCATTCCGGGCCGCGGATTTCGAGAGTGGAGTCTACGACAACATTATCGACTTCAGTCTCACCGAGGGTGATGTCATCACGATCATCGGCGTTAACCGTGCGACAATGCAGTTCTACGATACACCCAGTGGGGCGCAGATCAGCGGTACGAACGGTAACGGTGGAATCGTCGTCGCTGGGATGAGCTTGGCTAACCTAGAACAAAGTATCTACTTCATCTAAATTTAATATACGAATGCCATAATTTGCAGCCATACTCGATCGCAAAGCGGTGGAGCATGGCTGTAGACGTTTCGGTCTCGGAACCGCTGTCAGTTGCCCGATTGCGGCTCGGTGTGGAGCAAGCACTGCTCGAAGCAAAGCTTGCTAGATGTTTGATCCTGGGGTTTGATGGTGCCGACTTCACGCCTGCGTGGAGGGACGCGCCATGGGCCAGGTTCTTCACGCCCGCGCCACCACGACGGAGGCGGTCCGTCGCGCGGTCCAGCACGGTCAAGCGAGCCCGAGGGCGCTGGCCAAACGCTACGGCATTGATCCGAAGACCGCGGCCAAGTGGCGGGCGCGCAGTTCGGTCGCCGATCGGCGCACCGGGCCGAAGGTGGTGCACGCGACCGTGCTGTCCGTCGAGGCGGAGGCTGTCGTGGTCGCCTTCCGCCGACACACCCTGCTGCCGCTCGACGACTGCCTCTACGTCCTCCAGGCCACGATCCCGCACCTGGCCCGATCCTCGCTGCACCGCTGCCTGCAGCGCCACGGGATCAGCCAACTGCCCGAGCTGGACGGGGGCGAGCCGAAGCGGTCGCGGTTCAAGGTCTACCCGCCCAGTTCCTTCCACATCGACATCGCCGAATCGACATCGCCGAGGTGCACACGGCGGAGGGCCGGCTGTACCTGTTCGTGGCCATCGATCGCACGACCAAGTTCGCCTTCGTCGAACTGCACGAGCGACCCACGCGCCGCGTAGCCGGTGACTTCCTGCGCCACCTGATCGCCGCCGTGCCCTGCCGGGTGCACACGGTTCTCACCGACAACGGCACCCACTTCACCACGCCCGGCAACGTCGCCTCGGCAGCCTCACTCATCAAGGAAGCCATCGCGGCCGGCGAGACGTTCCGCGCCCACAGCTTCGAGGCGGCCTGCGCGCGCAACGACGTCGAGCACCGTCTGACCAAACCGCGCCATCCCTGGACGAACGGTCAGGTCGAGCGGATGAACCGCACGATCGAGGAGGCGACTGTCAGGGGCTACCATTATGACGGCCACGCGCAGAGCTACGAGCGCATCTGGCCGACTTCATCGCCGCCTCAAGCCCCTGCGCGGGCTCACCCCGTTCGAGGCGATCTGCAAAGCATGAACGGCCGAGCCCGGCCGCTTCACGCTCAACCCGCTCCACCAAATGCCGGGACCAAACAGTAGAGCCATTCCCTTTCGAGTTGGCTCTTAGGCATCGTATCCAGCAGCGGTGAGGTAGTTTCGGCATTTGTCTGGTCGGACAGCGGCGCATGCGTCCTCGATGGCGGTGGTCAGGTCGGTGGCGGTCCGTGCAGCAGCTGTCCGGAGGAGGGCTTTGAGCTTGGCTAAGACCTGCTCGATCGGATTGAAGTCGGGACTGTAGGGCGGGCTATAGAGAACCTGTGCGCCGACCGTCTCGATGGCCTCGCGCACCCCGGCGACCTTGTGGGCGTTCGAATTGTCGAGGATGACGGTGTCACCGGGCCTCAGCACCGGAGCCAAGGTGTCGGTGACGTAGGCGCGGAAGCGCATACCATTCGTGGTTTCATCGAAGACGCTTCTGGCGATCAGTTCCGTGGCGGGCAGGGCGGCGGTGATGGTGGTGGTCGTGTAGTAGTGCCCGTGGGGCACGGCGATCCGGCAGCGCTGACCGCACGGAGCACGACCATAGCGGCGGACCATCTTCGTCGTGGCGGCCGTCTCGTCGAGGAAAACTAGGCGATCCGGATCGAGTTCGGATTGGTGATTGAACCAGTCCGCGCTCGCGCGCGGCCCTCACATCCGACCGCTCCTGCTCGGCCGCGTGGACGGCCCCTTTTTACGGGTGATCACATGCCGGGCGAAGAAGCGTGACAGGCTGCCCGTGCTGGCCCGGACGCCGCGTTCCGAGAGCCTGTCGCGCAGTTCCCGCAGGAAGGAGAGCGGGTATTCTTCGTTGAGCCGAAGGATCAGGGCGGCCTGCGCTTCCAAACGCCGCGAGTTGCGGTCGCCGCCCATGGGCCTGGGCGCAATCTGCTCGTCCTGTCGGAAGCGCTGATACAACGGACCGCGCTGGCCGCCCCAACACCGAAGCGTTTGGCCGCCTGACGCCGCGATGCACCCGCTTCAATCGCGGCGACCACGCGCTCACGCAGATCGACCGACAGGGCTGAAGGCGTGGCAATCCTCCATCACAAGCCCGTCCAGTGAAGCACACGCCGGCCAGATCGCCTACCCCACGCGATCCAACCCGACAGGGAACGGCTCCAGTCGGGTGGAACGGACTGGCACGGAGACCGCCTGCCTCCACCCTATGCCAAATCACTTCTCCGTGCCGCCCGCTGCCGGATGACACGGAGATATTGTCGAACGGGTTGAGTGGGTTAGCGTTTTAAAGACGGTAGCGGATCTGGTCGGTCCAGAAGCGCTCCAGGCGGCCCAGCGCCTGGTTGAGGCGGTCGAACTCGTCCATGGAGATGCCGCCGATCGGGGTGATCGTGCGGGCGTGCTTCTCGTAGAGCCCCTGGATGATGTCGTGGATCGCCCGGCCCTTGTCGGTGAGGCTGATGCGCACCGAGCGCCGGTCGGTCTTGGAGCGGGCGTGGTGGAGGAAGCCGGCCTCGACGAGCTTCTTCACGTTGTAGGAGACGTTCGAGCCGAGATAGTAGCCCTTCGTGCGCAGCTCGCTCGCGGTCAGTTCCTTGTCGCCGATGTTGTAGAGCAGCAGGGCCTGGACGCTGTTGACGTCCTCGCGGTCGCGGCGCTCGAACTCGTCCTTGATCACGTCGAGGAGGCGGCGGTGCAGCCGCTCGACGAGGTGGAGCGCCTCCAGATAGGGCACCGCCGCGGGGGCGGCCTCGGGAGCGGCGGTCGTCTCGGCGATCTTCTTGGCCTGGGATTTCATGATGTGCTCGCCCGATGCTTGTTGTCGGTCGCCGTGTTCGACGCCGCTTATGGGGCTAAGCTACGGGCCGGGGATGAAAGGCGCTTTAAGCGACAGGATGAATTCGCGATTTACCTCTGTCGGTAAATGCAAAATGAAGCGAAAGCGACAAGCTTCCATTTACCGCATTTCGCGCGCCGCAAACCAGGACAGCAGGAAGTAGATCAGCACAATACTCACCTGTGCTGCGATCAACGGAACCGAGGTCGGCACGAGCTGCGGCGTCAGCAGCGCCAGGGTGACGGCCGAGGTCACCGCGAGCAGCCAGATCACGCCGCCCCAGGCGCTGGTCAGCCACAGGCCGACGGCGGCGGTGGCGTCGATGACCGCGAAGTAGACGATGGCGGCCTGCCGCCCGGGCGGCTCGGCCTCGAACGGGCGACCCCCCGGCACGGCGTCGAGGATCGCCATCCAGGACAGCACGCTCTTGGCGAGCCAGGCGAGCGCGGTGAGGCGCATCAGCCAGATCAGCGCCGTGTCCCAGTTCGTCTTGGGCGATTGCGCGCCGCGCTCGATGCGGTCGCCCCTCATGCCTGCCTCGCGCATCACGCCGCGCCCATCTCAGCCGAAATCCGGTTCGGGCCGGCCCGTGGGGCCGAACGCCGCCTCCACCGCCGCGCGGTCGACGGCGGCGAGGTCGGCGGGCTGCCAGGCCGGCCGGTTGTCCTTGTCCACGAGCACCGCGCGCACGCCCTCGAAGAAGTCGTGCCCCGCCATGACGCGGGTGACGAGGCGGTACTCCGCCCGGATCGCCTCCAAGAGGCTCAGGCCGGGCCCGCGGCGCATCTGCGCCAGGGCGATGCACAGGCTGGTCGGGCTGCGACCGCGCATCAGCCCGGCGGCCTCGCGCGCGAAGGGGTCGGCCTCGGCCTCGAGGCGGGCCAGAATCTCCGCGACGTCCGGGGCGTCGAAGCAGCGGTCGATCAGGGCGCGCGCCTCCGCGACGGGGCCGGGGGGCGGGGCGAAGCCGGAGACGCCGAGGGCCGATTCCAGCGGTTCGCCATCGGCGAGGGCATCGAGGATCGCCGCGAAGGCGGTCTCGGGGGCGGCGTGCGTGGCGAGGCCGAGCGCCCGGGCATCCCCCGGCCCGATCCGGGCGCCGGTGAGCGCCAGGTAGGTGCCCGTATGGCCGGGCAGGCGCGGCAGCGCGTGGGTCATGCCCACATCCGGAAACAGGCCGATCCCGACCTCGGGCATGGCGAACTGGTAGGACTCGGCCGCGACCCGGGCGGCCCCGTGCAGGGAGAGGCCGACGCCGGCCCCCATCACCACCCCCGCGATCAGGCTGACGACGGGCTTCGGATAGGTCCCGATCCGGGCGATCAGGCCGTACTCCGCCTGCCAGAACGCGAAGACGTCGTCCCAGCGCCCCGCCGTGCCGCAGGCATGGATGTGGCGGATGTCGCCGCCCGCGCAGAAGGCCCGGGCGCTCCCGCGCAGGGCGATGCGGCGCACGCCCGGATCCTCGGCCCAGGCGTCGAGCCGCGCGTGGAGGGCGCGGATCATCGGCAGCGACAGGGCGTTCAGGGCGCGCGGCCGGTCGAGGGTCACGAGGCCCAGCGCCCCGCGCCGCTCGAAGCGGATCTCGTCACTGCCCGTATCCGATGCGCTCACGCCGGCCGCCTCCATGCCGGGCGGTTAGAGGCCGCCGGGAAGGCCGCGTCAACCGCGGCCGGCCGGCGCCCGACCGGGCGGGGTTCGCCCGGCCGGGCGGGGTTCGCCCGCCCGGCCGGATGTGCTAGCGCTTTCCGATCGCACGATGGTGTCGGGGAGGCGGATTCCACTTTTCCGCATCGTGCTCTAAGGCCTTGCGCCTTCCGATCCCTTGGTGATCCCTTCCATGCCCTCTGAAACGCCCGAGCCGCGTCCGCTCGCCGTCGAGGCGGCCCGCACCACGATCCGGGGCGACCGCGGCGGGTCCTTGAGCATCACCCAGCGCCCGCGCCGCAACCGCAAGGCCGCGTGGTCGCGCCGGCTGATGCGC
Organism: Methylobacteriaceae bacterium; assembly: GCA_947444195.1. Lineage (GTDB taxonomy): Bacteria > Pseudomonadota > Alphaproteobacteria > Rhizobiales > Beijerinckiaceae > Methylobacterium. Next base: position 9,549 of record CANEZL010000014.1, read on the forward strand.
GAGAACACGCTCACCGTGGACGACCTGATCTGGCCGCTCTTCGTCATCGAGGGCGCGGGAAGGCGCGAGCCAATCGCCTCCATGCCCGGCGTCGAGCGCCTCAGCGTCGACATGGTGGTGCGCGAGGCCGAGCGGGCCGCCCGCCTCGGCATCCCGGCCGTCTCGTTCTTCCCCTATACCGAGGCCGCCCTGCGCGACCCCGAGGGCTCCGAGGCGCTCAACCGCGACAACCTCATCTGCCGCGCGGTGCGGGCGGTGAAGGCGGCGGTGCCCGAGATCGGCGTGATGACCGACGTGGCCCTCGACCCCTACACCAGCCACGGCCATGACGGCCTCCTGCACGAGGGGGCGATCCTCAACGACGAGACGGTGGCACTCCTCGTTGAGCAGAGCCTGGTCCAGGCCGAGGCGGGCACCGACATCATCGCCCCCTCAGACATGATGGACGGACGGGTCGGCGCGATCCGGGCCGGGCTCGACGCGGCGGGCTTCCGCGACGTGCAGATCATGGCCTACGCGGCCAAGTACGCGAGCGCCTTCTACGGGCCGTTCCGGGACGCCATCGGCACCAAGGCGGCGCTGGTGGGCGACAAGCGCACCTATCAGATGGATCCCGGCAATTCCGACGAGGCCCTGCGCGAGGTCGCCCTCGACCTCGCCGAAGGCGCGGATTCGGTGATGGTGAAGCCCGGCCTGCCCTATCTCGACATCATCCGCCGGGTGAAGGACGAGTTCGGCGTGCCGACCTTCGCCTACCAGGTGTCGGGGGAGTACGCGATGCTCGAGGGCGCCGCCCGCAACGGCTGGCTCGACGGGGACCGGGCGATGCTGGAGAGCCTGCTCGCCTTCAAGCGCGCGGGCGCCGACGGCGTGCTCACCTACTACGCCCCGCGGGTGGCCGAGCACCTGCGCGCCGGCGCGTGAGGCGGGCGACCCGCCGCTGGATCGTGGCGGGCGGCGCGCTGCTGGGCTTCTTCGGGGGGCTGGCCGCCTGCGAGAACACGGTGCAGCGCCAGCGCGCCGCCACCTGCCGCCGCGCCCTGCCCGCGGTGGCCGAGGCGGGGCGGGAACTCCGTCTGCTGCGGGTCGGCACCGGCGCGGTGCCGGATTCCGTGCGCGTGGACTACGCGGACGGACGGCGCCCGCACTGGATCCTCTGCCGCTTCGGGCCCGGCACCGACCTCGTCGGCCTCACCACGGAGAAGGAGACCCTGACGGGCGCCGCGCTCTACATGCTCAAGCGCTTCTATCTCGATACGCCGGACGCGGCGGTGGGCGATCCCGGCGGCTGAGCAGGACATCTTGAGCGCGGGCACCCGGCGCACCACTTCTCTGCACGAAGTCTTCGCCGTTCGAGGATGCCAGGCCATGCAGAACACCCGCCCCGGTTACGCCGCGCGCTTCGACGCCCCCGGCTACCTGCCGCCCGTGCCGCTCCCGGCCGTGAACGGGAGCCTCGGCGGGCGCTTCTGCGCCTACCTTCTCGACATCCTCTTCATCTTCGGCTTCTCGATCCTGCTCTGGATGGCGATCGCCTTCATCGGCCTCGTCACCTTCGGCCTGGGCTGGACGCTCTTCGCCGTGCTGCCGGCGAGCGGCATCCTCTACAGCGCGATCACGGTGGGCGGCGACCGGCAGAGCACCATCGGCATGCGCATGATGGGCCTGCGCGTGGTCGCGCCGGAGTCCGGGCGACGGGTGGACATGATCACCGCGGCCGTCCACGCGCTGCTCTTCTACGTGGCGATCTCGACCTTCCTGCTCTGGTTCGTCGACATGATGTTCGGCTTGGTCCGCGGCGACCGCCGCCTGGGGCACGACCTGCTCCTCGGCCTCGCCGTGGTGCGGGCCGGCTGAGCGCCCGGAAAAGCCGCCTCAGGAAAATTCCGCATGCGGCGCGCGCAACCCTTGAGCGGCGCCGGAGCGGCGTTACACTCGCATCCTGGCCCGGCTTCCCCTGCCCCATGGCAAGCCCGCACGGCGCCTGAGCGAAGTCCGGATCCGACTGTCCGCAGGGGCTGGCCGGATCCGGTTTGAGGCGACCGGACCAGCGTGACGAGCCATCCGCGCGACACCCCGCAATTCTACCTCACGGCGCCCTCGCCCTGCCCCTACCTGCCGGGGCAGGAGGAGCGGAAGGTCTTCACCCACCTGGTCGGACGGCGCGCCCGCGACCTCAACGAGATCCTGACCCAGGGGGGATTCCGCCGCTCGCAGACCATCGCCTACCGGCCGGCCTGCGAGTCCTGCCGGGCCTGCATCTCGGTGCGGGTGGTCGTCGACGAGTTCGCGCCCTCCGCCAGCCAGCGCCGCATCCTCGCCCGCAACGAGGATCTCGTCGGCACGCCCGAGCCGAACCGCCCGGCCTCCGAGCAGTACGCCCTGTTCCGCCGCTATCTCGACGCCCGCCACGGCGACGGCGGCATGATCGACATGACCGTGCTCGACTACGCCATGATGATCGAGGACAGCCACGTGGACACGCATCTCGTGTCCTACCGCCGCCGGGGGCCGGACACGGCGATCCACGGCCGCGGGACGGGCGCGCCGGTGGCCATCTGCCTCACCGACGTCCTCGCCGACGGGCTGTCGATGGTCTACTCGTTCTACGACCCCGACGAGCAGGCGCGCTCGCTCGGCAGCTTCATGATCCTCGATCACGTCCGCCGCGCCCGGGCGATGGGCCTGCCCTACCTCTATCTCGGCTACTGGGTCGAGGGCTCCCGCAAGATGGACTACAAGGCGCGGTTCCGGCCGCAGCAGCGCCTGATGGGCCAGGGCTGGGTGCGGGTGCCCTGACGCGTCAGGGCTGCCCGATGCGCGCCCGAGCCATCCACCGGGCGCCCTTTCAAACCCTGTCGGCTGCGTGTAAACGCGAGCCTCAACGACAATCCGACCGCACCGCCCGCCCGCGTGGCCCCGATCCGGGACCGTGCGCGCCCGGGCGCGTGCCTGTACCGCAAGGCGTCCGATGCCCAAACGCACCGATATCTCCTCGATCCTGATCGTCGGTGCGGGTCCGATCATCATCGGGCAGGCCTGCGAGTTCGACTATTCGGGGACGCAAGCCTGCAAGGCGCTCCGCGAGGAGGGCTACCGGATCGTCCTCGTGAACTCGAACCCCGCGACCATCATGACCGACCCGGACATGGCGGACGCGACCTATGTCGAGCCGATCACCCCGGAAGTCGTCGCCAAGATCATCGAGAAGGAGCGCCCCGACGCGATCCTGCCGACCATGGGCGGACAGACCGCGCTGAACTGCGCCCTCTCCCTCCAGCGCATGGGCGTGCTGGAGAAGTTCGGCGTGCAGATGATCGGCGCCACCGCCGAGGCCATCGACAAGGCCGAGGACCGCAGCCTCTTCCGCGACGCGATGACGAAGATCGGGCTGGAGACGCCCAAATCGGCGCTGGCCAACGCCTCAGCCGTCAAGAAGGCCGACCGCGAGAAGTACAACGCCGAGATCACCCGCATCGAGGCCGCCAACACCGACCCGGAGGCGCGCCGGAGCGCGCTCGCGGCCTTCGAGAAGACGTGGAGCAAGGGCGAAGCCGAGCGGCGCAAGCGCTACGGCGAGCACGCGCTCGGCCAGGCGCTGATCGCCCTCGCCGAGGTCGGCCTGCCCGCCATCATCCGCCCCTCCTTCACCATGGGCGGCACGGGCGGCGGCATCGCCTACAACCGGGAGGAGTTCCTCGACATCGTGGAGCGCGGCATCGACGCCTCGCCGACGAACGAGGTGCTGATCGAGGAGAGCGTGCTCGGCTGGAAGGAGTACGAGATGGAGGTCGTTCGCGACAGGAACGACAACTGCATCATCGTCTGCTCCATCGAGAACATCGATCCGATGGGCGTGCATACGGGCGATTCGATCACCGTCGCCCCCGCGCTGACGCTCACCGACAAAGAGTATCAGGTGATGCGCGACGCATCGCTCGCCGTGCTGCGCGAGATCGGCGTCGAGACCGGCGGCTCCAACGTGCAGTTCGCGATCGACCCGGCGACCGGCCGCATGATCGTGATCGAGATGAACCCGCGCGTCTCGCGCTCCTCGGCGCTGGCGTCCAAGGCCACCGGCTTCCCGATCGCCAAGGTCGCGGCCAAGCTCGCCGTCGGTTACACGCTCGACGAGATCGCCAACGACATCACCGGCGGGGCGACCCCGGCCTCGTTCGAGCCGACGATCGACTACGTCGTCACCAAGATCCCGCGCTTCGCCTTCGAGAAGTTCCCCGGCGCCGAGCCGACGCTCACCACCGCCATGAAGTCGGTGGGCGAGGCCATGGCGATCGGCCGCTGCTTCGCCGAATCCCTCCAGAAGGCCCTGCGCTCCCTGGAGACCGGGCTCACCGGCCTCGACGACATCGAGATCGAGGGGCTGGGCAAGGGCGACGACCACAACGCGATCAAGGCCGCGATCGGCACGCCGACCCCGGACCGGCTGCTCAAGGTCGCCCAGGCCCTGCGCCTCGGCGTGAGCCAGGAGGAGGTGCACGCCTCCTGCAAGATCGATCCCTGGTTCCTCGAACAGCTCCAGGCCATCATCGACCTCGAGAACCGGGTGCGGGCCCACGGCCTGCCCGGCACCGCCGGCGCCTTCCGCCAGCTCAAGGCGGCGGGCTTCTCGGATGCGCGCCTCGCCGTGCTCGCCCGGACCGACGAGGCCGATGTGCGTGCCCGGCGCCGGGCGCTTCAGGTCCGTCCCGTCTTCAAGCGCATCGACACCTGCGCGGCCGAGTTCAAGGCGCCCACCGCCTACATGTACTCGACCTACGTGGCGCCCTTCGCCGGCACGGTGGCCGACGAGGCGCTGCCCAGCGACCGCAAGAAGGTGATCATCCTCGGCGGCGGCCCGAACCGGATCGGCCAGGGCATCGAGTTCGACTATTGCTGCTGCCATGCCTGCTTCGCGCTCACGCAGGCCGGCTACGAGACCATCATGGTCAACTGCAACCCGGAGACGGTGTCGACCGACTACGACACCTCGGACCGGCTCTATTTCGAGCCGCTGACCGCCGAGGACGTCCTCGAGATCATCGAGACCGAGCGGCAGGCGGGCACGCTGCACGGCGTCATCGTGCAGTTCGGCGGCCAGACGCCCCTGAAGCTCGCCCGCGCGCTGGAGGCGGCGGGCGTGCCGATCCTCGGCACCTCCCCCGACGCCATCGACCTCGCCGAGGATCGCGACCAGTTCAAGCGGCTCCTCGACAAGCACGGCCTCAAGCAGCCCAAGAACGGCATTGCCTACTCGGTGGAGCAGAGCCGGCTGGTGGCCGCCGATCTCGGCCTGCCCTTCGTGGTGCGGCCGAGCTACGTGCTGGGCGGGCGCGCCATGGCGATCATCCGCGACGAGACGCAGTTCGCCGACTACCTGTTCGACACCCTGCCGAGCCTGATCCCCTCCGAGGTCAAGGCCCGCTACCCCAACGACAAGACGGGGCAGATCAACACGGTGCTCGGCCAGAGCCCGCTCCTGTTCGACCGCTACCTCTCGGACGCGGTCGAGGTGGACGTGGACGCGGTCTGCGACGGCAGCGAGGTGTTCATCGCCGGCATCATGGAGCACATCGAGGAGGCGGGCATCCACTCGGGCGATTCCGCCTGCTCCCTGCCCCCGCGCTCGCTCGGCCCCGAGACCATCGCGGAGCTGGAGCGCCAGACCAAATCCATGGCGCAGGCGCTGAAGGTCGTCGGCCTGATGAACGTCCAGTACGCCATCAAGGACGGCACCATCTACGTGCTGGAGGTGAACCCGCGGGCCTCGCGCACCGTGCCCTTCGTCGCCAAGGTGATCGGCGAGCCCATCGCCAAGATCGCGGCCCGGATCATGGCGGGCGAGAGCCTCTCCACCTTCGGTCTGAAGCCGAAGCAGCTCGACCACATCGCGGTGAAGGAGGCGGTGTTCCCCTTCGCCCGCTTCCCCGGCGTCGACGTGCTGCTCGGCCCCGAGATGCGCTCGACGGGCGAGGTCATCGGCCTCGACGGGGGCTTCGGCGTGGCCTTCGCCAAGAGCCAGCTCGGCTCGGGCACGCAGGTGCCGAAATCCGGCACGGTGTTCGTCTCCGTGCGGGACGCGGACAAGGCCCGCATCCTGCCCGCCATCCGCCTGCTCAAGGATCTCGGCTTCACGATCCAGGCGACGGGGGGCACGCAGCGCTTCCTCGTGGAGAGCGGGGTGCCGACCGAGCGGATCAACAAGGTGCTGGAGGGGCGGCCCCACGTGGTCGACGCCATCAAGAACGGCGACATCCAGCTCGTTCTGAACACCACCGAGGGTGCGGGCGCGCTCTCGGACTCGCGCTCCCTGCGCCGGGCGGCCCTCTTGCATAAAGTGCCGTACTACACCACTCTAGCTGGCGCGATGGCCGCGGCCGAGGGGATCCGAGCCTATCTCGAGGGCGATCTTCAGGTGCGTGCCTTGCAGGAATATTTCGCGGCCTGAGACCCGGCCGCGGACCGCGAAGTCCGACCCTTGGCCCGGAGGGAGCACCTGCTCCCGACCGGGCCTATTCATTGTGGCGCGAGACGATGAGCATAGACAAGGTTCCGATCACCACCCGCGGCCTCGTGGCCCTGGAGGAGGAGCTGAAGCATCGCCAGCAGGTGGAGCGCCAGCGGATCATCCAGGCCATCGCCGAGGCCCGGGCGCTGGGCGACCTCTCCGAGAACGCCGAGTATCATGCCGCCAAGGAGGCGCAGTCCCACAACGAGGGGCGCGTGCTCGAGCTGGAGAGCATGATCGCGCGCGCCGAGGTGATCGACGTCTCGAAGCTCTCGGGCAGCAAGATCAAGTTCGGCGCCACCGTGAAGCTCGTGGACGAGGACACGGAGGAGGAGAAGACCTACCAGATCGTCGGCGAGCCGGAGGCCGACGTGCGCTCCGGCCGCGTCTCGATCACCTCGCCCATCGCCCGCGCCCTGATCGGCAAGGGCGTCGGCGACACCGTCGAGGTGACGACGCCCGGCGGCGGCAAGTCCTACGAAGTCGTCGGCGTCGAGTATCGCGGCTGAGGGCCGGCACATGACGGGTCTTGGCCGCACTCTCGCCGGTCTGGCGGTCGCCGGTTGCCTCGCCCTCTCCGGGGCGCCGGCCGCCGCGCAGGGGTTCGGCCCGGAGGCCGGACCGCCGATCACGGCCGCCCGCTTCTCGGACGTGCGCGTGGACGTGCGTCCCCTCCTCGCCCGGGGCGGCGGGCTCCAGGCCGAGGCCCTGCGGGCCGACCTGACCGAGGCCCTGCGGCGCAACTTCGCCGACCGGATCGGCGGCTCCGGCCCGGGCCTCGTCGTGCGCATCACCGGGCTGTCGCTGCGCGACTACGTGGGCGGCAGCAGCGGCCGGGGCGGGTTCGGCGGCGGCATGCAGAACGACTATCTCGAGGGCGAGGCGCTCCTCGTGGACCGGCGCGGCGCCGTGCTCGGCCGGCATCCGCAGCTCGCGGCGGTGCCGTCGAGCTACGGCGGCGCCTGGTACGAGCCGGGGGCCGAGCGGCGCCGTCTCGCGGGCCTCGCCGACATCTACGCCCAGTGGCTCCGCCGCGCCTTGCCGGCGAACTGACGCCGTGGATTCCGGCCCCATGACACCGCCCGCTCGCGGGCCGGCGGCCGGCCTTTCCGGCACGCGCGCCTGGATCGTCACCGACGGCAAGGCGGGCGACGAGAACCAGTGCGTCGGCATCGCCGAGACCCTCGGCCTCGACTACGAACTGCGCCGCATCCCCGCCAACGGCGTCCTCGGCTGGACGGCGCCCTGGGGACCGATCGACCCGCGCCAGGGCCCGCACCGGAGCCGGGGCGCCCTGTCGGGGACGGCGCCCGACATCCTGATCGCCTCCGGGCGGCGCGCCGTGCCCTACCTGCGCGCCATGCGCCGGGCCACGGGCGGGCGCACCTTCACCGCCTTCCTGAAGGACCCGCGCACGGGCCACGACAGCGCGGACTTCATCTGGGTGCCCGATTACGACGACCTGCGCGGTCCCAACGTCTTCACCACGCTGACCGCCCCGCATCTCGTCACCGCCGCCCGCATCGCCGCCGCGCGGGCCGCCCCCGACCCCCGGCTCGCCGGGCTCGGGAAGCCGCGGGCCGCCGTCCTGATCGGCGGCAACAGCCGGCACCTGAACTACCGCAAGGCGGATATGGGCCGCCTCCTCGACGACCTGCGCAAGCTCTCCGCCAGCGGCTGCCGGCTGATGGTCACGGTCTCGCGGCGCACGCCGGACCCGCTGCGGGAGGCGGTGCGGGCCCTCGTGGCCGAGACCGGCGGCTTCCTCTGGGACGGGACGGGGGAGAACCCCTACGTGGCCATGCTGGCGCTGGCGGACGCCATCGTCGTCACCTCGGACTCGGCCAACATGGTGAGCGAGGCCGTGAGCACCGGCGCGCCCGTCCTGCTGTTCGACCTGCCGCGTACCTATATCCGGCACAGGCGGATGTTCGCGGGGCTCGCCATCGCGGGGGCGCTGCGGCCCTTCGCCGGCCGGCTCGAGGCCCTGAGCTACAAGCCCATCGACGCGACGCCGCGCATCGCCGCCGCGCTCGCGGAGAGTTTCGCCGCGCACCGGGCGGCACCGGCGGGCACTGGCCCGCGCGAGGATACGAGGACGCCATGGCCCACACCCACGCCAAGCTCCTGATCGTCGGCTCCGGGCCGGCCGGCTACACGGCCGCGATCTACGCCGCCCGCGCCATGGTCGAGCCCCTGCTGATCTCCGGCATCCAGCCGGGCGGCCAGTTGATGATCACCACCGACGTGGAGAACTATCCGGGCTTCGCCGAGGCGATCCAGGGCCCCTGGCTCATGGAGCAGATGCGCCTCCAGGCGGAGCACGTGGGCACGCGGATCCTCTCCGAGTACATCACCAAGGTCGATCTCGGCACGCGGCCGTTCCGGCTGGAGGCGGATTCCGGCGAGACCTTCTCGTGCGACGCGCTCATCATCGCCACCGGCGCCCAGGCCAAGTGGCTCGGCCTGCCCTCCGAGGCGAAGTTCCAGGGCGGCGGCGTCTCGGCCTGCGCCACCTGCGACGGCTTCTTCTTCCGGGGGCGCGAGGTCGTGGTGGTGGGCGGCGGCAACACGGCGGTGGAGGAGGCGCTCTACCTCGCCAACATCGCCGCGAAGGTCACGGTGGTGCACCGGCGCGACAGCTTCCGCGCCGAGCGGATCCTGCAGGAGCGCCTGTTCAAGCACGCCAATGTCGAGGTGGTGTGGAACCACGCGGTCGAGGAGATCTGCGGCACCGAGAAGCCGGCGCCCAGCGTGACGCATCTGCGCCTGCGCGACGTCACCACCGGCGCGATCAGCGAGCGCAAGGCCGACGGCGTGTTCATCGCCATCGGCCACCAGCCGGCGACCGGTCTGTTCGAGGGCCAGCTCGCCCTGCGCAACGGCGGATACCTCACCGTGCGTCCGGGCACCGCCGAGACGGAGATCCCCGGCGTGTTCGCGGCGGGCGACGTCACCGACGACGTCTACCGGCAGGCGATCACCGCGGCGGGCATGGGCTGCATGGCCGCCCTCGAAGCGGAGAAGTACCTCGCCAACCTGGAGATCGGCGAGGCGCCGCGCCAAGCGGCGGCGGAGTGAGAATCCGCGCCCTCATCAACAATTTTCTCCCTGCACGGCTTGCGTAGATGCGCGCTCGGAACGCATGTGTCATGTGCTGACGTCAATGCCGTGCCGCCGCGACCGTGGCGCGTGAGGCCGGGATCCGGCAGCCGTCGGCCCGCGCGATGGCGCGGCTCGCTCGCATGGGTGGGGGCTGTTCTCCGTGGACTGGGACAAGATCCGGATCTTTCTCAACGTCGCCGAGGCGGGAAGCTTCACCAAAGCGGGCGACGACATCGGCCTCAGCCAGTCCGCGGTCAGCCGGCAGATCAGCGCCCTGGAACGCGAGCTCAAGGCGCCCCTGTTCCACCGCCACGCCCGCGGCCTGATCCTCACCGAGCAGGGCGACCTCCTGTTCCGCGCCGCGCGGGACATGAAGCTGCGGCTGGAGAACACCAAGGCCCGCCTCGTCGAGACGAGCGAGCGCCCGACCGGCGACCTCAAGGTGACGACCACCGTGGGTCTCGGCACGGCCTGGCTCTCGCAGCGGGTGGCCGAGTTCCTCGACCTCTATCCGGACGTGCGCATCGAGCTGATCCTCACCAACGAGGAACTCGACCTCGCCATGCGCGAGGCCGACATCGCCATCCGCATGCGACGGCCGGCCCAGCCGGACCTGATCCAGCGCCGGCTGTTCACCGTGCACTACCACGCCTTCGCGAGCCCGGAATACGTCAAGCGCTTCGGCGCGCCGAAGACCATCGAGGAACTCGACGAGCACCGGCTCGTCTCCTTCGGCGGAAACGAGCCCTCCTACCTGCTCGCGGCCCACTACCTCGCCGATATCGGGCGCGAGGGCCGCGACCGCCGGGCGGTGCACTTCACGGTGAACAACATCTCCGCCCTGCAGAAGGCGATGGAGACCGGCGTCGGCATCGGCATCCTGCCCGACTACGCGGTGGACGGGGACAACAACCTCGTCCAGGTGCTCACAGAGAGCGAGATGCCGACGCTCGACAGCTACCTCGTCTATGCCGAGGAGATGCGCACGGTGGCCCGCGTGCAGGCGTTCCGCGACTTCCTCGTGAACAAGGCCCAGCGCTGGACGTACTGAGCGGGGCCCGCGGGCCCCGCCCCGTCACACGAAGAGGCGCTCTTTCTCCAGCCCCTTGTACAGATCGGCGACCTGATCGCCGTAGCCGTTGTAGATCAGCGTCGGCACGCGCTCGTTGGTGCCGAGCACGCGCTCGGTCGCCTGGCTCCAGCGGGGATGGGGGACGGCCGGGTTCACGTTGGCCCAGAAGCCGTACTCCGCGGCCTGCAGGCCCTCCCAGAATGTCTTGGGCCGCTCGGCGGTGAAGGAGACCTTCACGATCGACTTGATCGACTTGAACCCGTACTTCCACGGCACCGCGAGGCGGATCGGCGCACCGAACTGGTTCGGCAAGGGCTTGCCGTAGACCCCCGTCACGAGGAAGGCGAGATCGTTGCCGGCCTCGGCCATGGTCAGGCCCTCGAGATAGGGCCAGGGATAGAAGAACGAGCGCTGGCCGGGGGCCATGCTCTTGTCGAGGAAGGTCTGGAACTGCACGTACTGCGCCCCCGCAGCCGGCTTGGCCAGCGCCACCAGCTTGGAGAGCGGGAAGCCGGTCCAGGGCACGGCCATCGACCACGCCTCGACGCAGCGGTGCCGGTAGAGCCGCTCCTCCAGCCCCACCTTCCGGATCAGGTCCTCGACCCCGATCTCGAAGGGCTTCTCCACGAGGCCGTCGATCTTGACGGTCCAGGGACTGGTCTTCAGGGCGTTGGCGGCGGGCAGCACGGATTTCGAGGTGCCGAACTCGTAGAAGTTGTTGTAGTCGCCGCTGAAGCGCTCCGGCGTCACGGCGCGGTCGAGGGTGTAGGCGGGGTTGCGCGGGGCCGGGTAGAGGCCCCCTTCCGCCGCCAGGAGGGCGCGGGGCGCGACGAGGGAGCCGGCGGCGAGGCCCGCCGCTCCGCCGAGGAGGGCGCGCCGGGAGAGGAAGACGGATTCCGGGGTCGCCAGATGCTCCGGGATCTCCCAGGCGCGGCGGCGCTTGATCAACATGCTGCTCTCCTCAGGGGCCGGTCCGGACCGGCACGGGGTGTTGCAGCCCTCTTCGCGCGCCGACGGCGCCGGGTTACGCGGCCGGGTCGTCCGCCCGCAGCGCGCGGCGCAGCACCTTGCCGACATTGGTCTTGGGCAGGCTCTCCCGGATCACCACCTGCCGCGGCACCTTGTAGCCGGTGAGCTGCGCGCGGGCATGGATCCGGATCGCCTCGACGGTGAGCGCGGGGTCCTTGGCCACCACGTGGGCCACCACCATCTCGCCGGTCTCCGCGCAGGGTGCGCCCACCACGGCGCATTCGAGGATGCCCGGATGGAGGGCGAGCACGTCCTCGACCTCGTTCGGATAGACGTTGAACCCTGAGACGAGGATCATGTCCTTCATCCGGTCCACGATGCGGACCTCGCCGTTCGCCTCCATCACCGCGACGTCGCCCGTGCGGAAGAAGCCGTCCGCGGTCATGGCCTTGGCGGTCTCGTCCGGCCGGTTCCAGTAGCCCTGCATCACCTGGGGCCCGCGCACGCAGAGCTCCCCGGGCTCACCGTAGGGAAGCGGGGTGCCCCGGGCGTCTCGGATCGAGACCTCGGTGGAGGGGACGGGATAGCCGATCGTGCCGGTCCATTCCCGCAGGCCGGCCGGGTTCACGCAGACCACCGGCGAGGTCTCCGACAGGCCGTACCCCTCGATGATCGCGGCGCCGGTGATCTCCTTCCAGCGCGTGGCCACCGCCCGCTGGACCGCCATGCCGCCGGCCACCACGTAGTCGAGCTTCGAGAAATCGACCGTGCCGAATCTCGGATGGTTGTTCAGCAGGTTGAACAGGGTGTTCACCCCGGACATGTGGGTGAAGCTGTGCCGCGACAGCGTCTTGATGAAGCCGTCCGCGTCGCGCGGATTGGGGATGAGCAGGCAGGTCCCGCCCGCCCGCACGAAGAACAGGAAGCAGCAGGTGAGCGCGAAGATGTGGTAGAGCGGCAGGGCCGTCACCATGGTCCGGGGCACCGCGTCGTCGAGGGCCCGCAGCCAGGTCTGCGACTGGACCACGTTGGCCACCACGTTGCCGTGGCTGAGCATGGCCGCCTTGGCCACACCGGTGGTGCCGCCGGTATATTGCAGGAAGGCGAGATCCGACTGGTGCACCGCGACGCCGCGGAAGGGCAGGCTCCGGCCGGCCTTCAGCGCGGCGGTGAAGCGGTGGGACAGGCCGGCGGGCAGGCGGTAGGCCGGGACCGCCTTCTTGAGATGGCGCGCGGCGAGGTTGACGAGGGCGCCCTTCGGGCCGAGCCCGTCCCCGGGGCCGGCGACCAGGACGCGGTCGAGGGACAGGCCCGGCAGCGCGGTGGCGACCGTGTGGGCGAAGTTCTCCAGGACGATCAGGATGCGGGCGCCCGAATCGTTGAGCTGGGCGGTGAGTTCCCGCGGCGTGTAGAGCGGGTTGACGTTCACCACCGTGCCCCCCGCCAGGAGGACCCCGAACAGGGCCACCGGGTAGGCCGGCACGTTCGGCATCATGATGGCGACGCGGTCGCCCTTGCCGACGCCCTGCCCCTGCAGCCAGGCGGCCAGCGCCCGCGCCATGCCGCCGAGCGCGGCGTAGGTGAGCCCGGAGCCGAAGCAGATCACAGCCGTCCGGTCGGCGAAGCGCCGCGTGCTCGTCTCGAACATGTCGACGAGCGTGCCGAGTTCCTCCACCGCGATCGCGGCGGGCACGCCCGGCGGATAGGCCGCCAGCCACGGCTTGGCCGCCTCCTGTCGTTCGATCACGGCGCTCTCCCTGATCCGCGGCTTCGTGTCGGCCGCGCGGCTCGTGTGACCGCTCCCCTTTCGAGCGATCCTGCGGGATCGCCCGGACGGGGGCAAGCGCGGAGGCGGACAGTCGGGCCGATTCGTTCACAACTGAACCATCGGCTCATCGCACGGCAGCCATGGTCTATCGCCGCGACGGCCCGGTGACGGAATCCGTGGGGTCCGGTCGGCGCAGGGCGGTGACGAGGACGTGCGGCAGGGCGGCGACGAGGAAGAGGAGACCGGCGCGCAGGGCCTCCCCCGCGGTGAAGGGGCGGGCCGGCCAGGGGCCGATCCCCGCGTCGCGGGCGAGCCCGAGCAGGGCGGCGGCGAACCAGAGGGCGAGGAAGCTCGCCGCCGCTGTCACGGCGGCGGCACGGGCGCGGGCGGCGAGGCCCTCGCGCCGGAGCCGCAGGCGGCCGAGGGCGGTCGGCAGGCCGATGGCGAGGCCGAAGACCAGGGCCGCGACCGCCGCGCCGATGGCGTAGGCCACGTTCAGCGGCTGGCCGGAGAGGAAGGCGCCGCCGCCGGCCATGAAGCCGCCGCGCAGGACGAGGCCGCCGAAGGTCGGGTAGAGAGAGAGGGCGAGCAGCGGCACGAGGCCGAGGCCGCCGAGGATCCAGCGCCGCGCGGCCGGCACGCCGGGGATCGAAGCGGCGGCGAGGATGCGCGCGAGCCCGTAGACCAGCCCGAAGGCGAAGAGCGGATAGCGGTCGAGGAAGAAACCGTAGGCGTAGGGCTCGACGAGGGCCGGCAGGGCGGATTGCCGGCTGAAGGAGCCCGCCGCCACGAGGGCGAGCGCGGCCAGGGCCGCCGCGAGGGGGGCCGCAGCCGCGGCGAGGCGGTGTCGCCGCGCCGGAGCGCCGGATGCGTCGTTGCGCATCGTCGTTGCCGGGGAGCCGGGGGCCGCCTCAGCGCGCCTCGTAGACGTCGCGCACCAGCCGGTCGAGCAGGCGCACGCCCCAGCCCGCGCCCCAGCTCCGGTTGATCTCGCTCGCCGTCGAGGACATGGCGACGCCGGCGATGTCGAGATGCGCCCAGGGGGTGTCGTTGACGTAGCGCTTGAGGAACGAGGCGGCGGTGGCCGCGCCGCCGTGGCGCCCGCCGGTGTTCTTCATGTCGGCGAACTTGGAATCGATCGCCTTGTCGTAGGCGGGGATCAGCGGCATCCGCCAGACCTTCTCCCCCGTCGCCTCGCCGGCCGCGGTGAGCCGCGCGGCGAGGTCGTCGTCGTTGGCGAACATCCCCGCGATGTCCTGGCCGAGCGCCACGATGATCGCGCCGGTGAGCGTGGCGAGATCGACGATGGCCTTGGGCTTGTAGGCCTCCTGGATGTGCCAGAGCACGTCGGCGAGGACGAGGCGCCCCTCGGCATCGGTGTTGATGATCTCGATGGTCTGCCCCGACATGGAGGTGACGATGTCCGACGGCCGGTAGGCCTGCCCGTCCGGCATGTTCTCGACGATGCCGATGGCGCCGACCACGTTGGCCTTCGCCTTGCGGCCGGCCAGCGCGTGCAGGGCGCCGACCACGGCCGCCGCGCCGCCCATGTCGCCCTTCATGTCCTCCATGCCGCCCGCCGACTTGATGGAGACGCCGCCGGAATCGAACACCACGCCCTTGCCGACGAGGGCGAGCGGGGCCTCGCCGGGGGTGCCGCCGTTCCAGCGCATCACCACCACCCGCGGCTCGCGGGCCGAGCCCTGGGCGACGGCGAGCAGGGCGCCCATGCCGAGCTCGCGCAGGCGGGCGGGCTCCATCACCTCGACCTCGACGCCGAGGCCCGACAGTTCCGCGGCGCGGCGGGCGAACTCGGCCGGGAAGAGCACGTTCGGCGGCTCGTTCACGAGGTCGCGGGCGAGCACCACGCCCTCCGCCACCGCCTCGCTGTCGCGCGCGGCGCGCTCCGCCTCCGCATGGGCGGCGAGCATCAAGGTGAGCGCGCTGGGGCGCTTGTCCTCATCCTTCTTCTTGGTCTTGTAGCGGTCGAAGCTGTAGCTGCGCAGGCGCGCGCCCAGGGCGAACTCGGCGGCCTCGCGGGCGCCGGTCTCGCCGCCGGGCCCGTCGAGCACCACGCGGGCGCTGCGGCCGGCGACCTTGCCGGCGGTGAAGCCGCCCAGCACCGGCCAGTCGAGCTTGGCCCGGTCCTTCTCCGAGCCGAGGCCCACCACCACGAGGCGGTCGGCCTCCACGCCCGCCGGAGCGGGCAGGACGAGGGCGCTGGAGGCGCGGCCCTTGAACTGCTCGGAGGCGGCGGCGCGGGCGACGAGGTCGCAGCCCCCCTGTCCCAGCACCTCGCGCGCCGCGCCGCCGAGGACGAGGTCGTCCCCCGTGAACACGACGAGGTCGCCCGCGCCCGACCGGCCGACCGGCGCGAAGGTGATGGTGATGCCGTCCGCCATGAATCGCTTTCCGTCCGCGATGCCGCCGCGCCGCCCCGCGGGGCCGGTCTGCGGGATCCTCAACCTCTCCGATCCTGTGTAGCCTCTGAGGCGGAGAACGCAACGCGGCGCCTCAGCCCTTGAAACCGCCCCACTTGCCCTGCCATGCCAGCAGGTTCAGGGGACCGGGGGCGGGGTTTACGGGTACGATTCCGATGATCCAGATCGAGCGCTACATCTTCCGCATCGCGCTCGGCGCCTTCCTCGCCTGCCTGATCGGGCTGACCGGCACGATCTGGGTGACGCAGGCCCTGCGCGAGCTCGACCTGATCACCGCCAAGGGGCAGACCATCCTGGTCTTCCTCTTCGTCACGGGCCTGTCCCTGCCGACCCTCGTGGTGGTGATCGCGCCGATGGCTCTGTTCATCGCGGTCATCCACGCCCTGAACAAGCTCAACGGCGATTCGGAGCTGATCGTGATGTCGGCCGCGGGCATGCGCCCGCGCGCGATCCTCCGGCCCTTCGTGACGCTGGCGCTGATGGTGAGCTTCGTGGTCGGCTTCCTCACCATCGTGGTGATGCCGGCGAGCTTCCAGGAACTGCGCGACGTGATCACCCGCGTGCGCGGGGACTTCATCGCCAACGTGGTCAAGGAAGGCCAGTTCACGACCCTGGAGAACGGCCTCACCTTCCATTTCCGCGAGCGCGGCCAGAACGGCACCCTGCTCGGCCTGTTCATCCAGGACGCGCGCGAGGCCGGCAAGGCGAAGGTCTACCTGGCCGACCGGGGCAACGCCGTCGACGTGGACGGGCAGAGCTACCTCGCCCTGGAGAAGGGCAGCGTGCTCCAGCAGCAGAAGGACAGCCGCGATTCCTCGGTCCTGACCTTCGAGCGCTACACGATCGATCTGGCGGCCTTCGCCCCGCCGGATTCCGACGTGGTCTACAAGCCGCGGGAGCGCTCGACCACGCAGCTCCTCTTCCCCGACCGGAGCGAGGGCTACTACAAGCTCCAGAAGGGCCGCTTCCGCTCGGAGCTGCACGACCGCCTGTCGTCCTGGCTCTACCCGCTGGCGCTGGCCTTCATCGCCTTCGCGGCCCTGGGTGATCCCCGCACCACCCGTCAGGGCCGGGGGCTCGCGGTGGCGGGCGCGGTGGTGGCGGTGGTGGCCCTGCGCATCGCGGGCTTCGCCGCGGTGAGCGCGGCCGCGCGCAGCCCGGGCGCCGTGGCGGCGGTCTACGCGGTGCCGCTCCTGGCCATCGGCCTGTCGAGCCTCGTCATCTTCCACGGGCCGGCGGTGCGCGCCTTCAACGCCCGGATCGCGGGCGCCCTGCGCGGGCTGGCGCCCGGCCGCCGCCTGGCACGGGGGTGAGGCGGTGCTGATCGGCCGGACCCTCGGGATCTACTTCGCCCGACGCTTCGTGCGCACGGTGCTCGGCGTCTTCCTCACGGTCTTCGCCCTCGTCTACACCCTCGACTTCGTGGAGCTGCTGCGCCGGGCGGGCGACGCGGAAGGCGCCTCGGCCGGGCTGATGGCGCAGCTCTCCCTCTACCGCACCCCGGCCGTGGCCGAGGGCGTGCTGCCCTTCGCGGTGCTGTTCGGCTCCATGGCCGCCCTCCTCCAGCTCTCGCGCAAGCTGGAACTGGTGGTGGCGCGGGCGGCCGGGATCTCGGCCTGGCAGTTCCTGCAGCCGGGCCTGTTCGTGGCCCTGGCGCTCGGCGCCTTCACGGTGGGGATCTACAACCCCCTCTCGGCGGCGATGAAGCAGCGCTCCACCGAGATCGAGGCGAAGATCTTCGCCCGCGCCACCAAGGCCCAGTCCGGCAAGGCGCTCTGGATCCGGCAGAAGAGCAGCGACGGCGGCGCCATCATCCGGGCCGAGACGGCGGTGGAGGGCACCACGACGCTCGCGGGCGTGCAGGTCTTCACCTTCGACGAGGACGGGCGGTTCGCCACGCAGCTCGTGGCCGCCCGCGCCAGCCTGCACGACGGCTGGTGGGAGCTCAGCGACGTGCGCCTCATCACCCCCGAGTCGCCCCCCGAGTCCTTCGGCACCTACCTGATCGCCTCGAATCTCGATCCGGGACAGGTCCGCCAGCGCTTCACCCCCCCGGAATCTGTGCCTTTCTGGCAACTGCCGGAGACGATCGCACGGACCGAGCGAGCCGGCCTCGATGCCACCCGCTACCGCCTCCAGTACGACGTACTGTGGGCGCGGCCGGCCCTGTTCATCGCCATGGTTCTCGTCGCCGCAACCGTTTCCTTACGGTTTTTCCGCTTTGGTGGTGTCGGAAAGCTCGTTCTGAGCGGGGTCGCGGCGGGGTTCGCCCTCTACGTCGCGCGTCAGTTGATGGAGGGTCTCGGCGCGGCCGGTGTGGTTTCCGCGCCAGTGGCGGCCTGGTTGCCGGCCGTGATAGGAAGCCTCCTCGGTACGCTCACGCTTCTGTATCAGGAAGACGGATGAGGCCCGCTCCCCGGAGCGGGACGCGGGAGGCGAAGGTCGGGTGTGTTCGTGGCGGCAGACGTCACCGGAGTTGGGACAAGCGTTGCGTAAGGTCTCCGACATCGCGCGGTTCGCCGGTCTCGCGGCGCTTCTGACGGCCACCGCCCTGGCCGCCCTGCCCGCGCGTGCGCAGTCCGGCGTCGCCAACCCCCTGGCCAAGAAGCTCGAGGGCAAGCCGGGCGACAAGCTCCTCGTCGAGGCCGACGAGCTGATCTACGACAACGACAGGAACACGGTCACCGCACGCGGCAATGCCGAGCTGCATTTCGGGCCCCGCACCCTGCAGGCCGACCGGGTGCGCTACGACCGCGCCACGAGCCGCGTCTTCGCCGAGGGCAATGTCCGCCTGACCGACAAGGACGGCGCCGTCGTCACCGGCGCGCGCATGGAGCTGACCGACGACTTCAAGACCGGCTTCATCGACAGCCTGCGCATCCAGCAATCGGTGGAGCGCCGCGGCGAGACCGTGCGCACGCGCTTCTCGGCGCCCCGCGCCGAGCGCCTGAACGGCGAGCAGACGGCCTTCGACTACGGCACCTACACCGCCTGCGAGCCGTGCAAGGACAACCCGGGCACGCCGCCCCTCTGGCAGGTCCGCGCCACCAAGATCGTGCACAACAACGAGACCCACACGATCTACTTCGAGGAATCGCAGCTCGAGCTCGCCGGCATCCCGGTGGCCTACCTGCCCTATTTCGAGGCGCCGGACCCGACGGTGAAGCGCAAGAGCGGCTTCCTGACCCCGCGCTTCGTCACCTCGACGGCGATCGGCACCGGCGTCTCGGTGCCCTACTTCTTCAACCTCGCCCCCGACTACGACCTCACGGTCTCGCCGACCTTCGTCAGCCGCCAGGGCGCGCTGGGCCAGGCCGAGTTCCGCCAGCGCCTCGACAACGGCACCTACAACCTGCGCCTGTCGGGCATCTTCCAGACCACGCCCTCGGCCTTCCTGCCGGGGCCGCTGGGTGCGGGCGACCGCGACTTCCGCGGCTCCATCGAGAGCCGGGGCCGCTTCTACATCAACGACCGCTGGCGCACCGGCTGGGACCTCGTCGGCGTCACCGACAAGTGGTTCCTCGACAATTACCGCATCCGCAACCAGAACATCGTCACGGACTATTTCCGCGAGGCGGTGTCGACCGCCTACCTGATCGGCCAGGGCGACCGCTCCTGGTTCGAGGCGCGGGGCTACTACTTCAAGGGCCTGTCGAGCTTCGACTGGCAGAAGGAGCAGCCGATCGTCGCCCCGGTGATCGACTACGACAAGCGCATCAACGGGCCCGGCGAGATCGGCGGCGAGGTGCGCTTCGAGGCCAACATCACCAGCCTGACCCGCGAGGCCACCGACTTCCAGGGCCTGCCGCGCACCTCGGCCTACCTGTTCAGCCCGAGCTTCAATGGGGTGAGCTACCCGCTCTACGAGACCTGCTCGACCTTCAACCAGGCCTCCTGCCTGATCCGGGGGCTTGCCGGCACCAACACGCGCGCCTCGGCGCAGGCCTCGTGGCGCCGCAGCTTCATCGACGATGCGGGCCAGGTCTTCACGCCCTTCACCTACCTGCGGGCGGACGCGTTCTTCACCAATCCGAGCCTGTCGGGCTACCAGAACGCCCTGGTGCCGACGATCGCCAACGTGGGCGAGGGCTTCAACGGCCGCATCATGCCCGCCGTCGGCCTCGACTACCGCTATCCCTTCGTCAGCGATTTCGGGCCGCTGGGCGTCCACACCATCGAGCCGATCGCCCAGATCATCGCCCGCCCCTCCGAGACCCGGATCGGCCGCCTCCCGAACGAGGACGCGCAGAGCCTCGTCTTCGACGACACCTCGCTGTTCGAGTGGGACAAGTTCTCGGGCTACGACCGCGTCGAGGGCGGCGTGCGGACCAATCTCGGCGGCCAGTACTCCGCCGTGACCGCGGGCGGCTGGTACACGAACGTGATGTTCGGCCAGTCCATCCAGCTCGCCGGCGTCAACTCGTTCCGCCGCGGCGACATCGCCAATGTCGGCCTCGAATCCGGCCTGGAGACGCGCCGCTCGGACTTCGTGGGCCGCTTCCAGGTCTCGCCGAACCAGAACATCTCCTTCATCAGCCGGGCGCGGTTCGACCAGAGCGACTTCAAGGTCAACCGCTTCGAGGCGGGCGTGACCGCGCGCTTCGCGCCGTTCCTGCCGCTGACGCTGTCGACCTTCTACTCGTACTACGAGGCGCAGCCGCTCCTCGGCTTCAGCCACCGCCGCGAGGGCGTCACCGCGAGCGCCACCTACAACATCACCCCGAACTGGTTCATCACCGGCTCGGCCCTCGTGGACCTGACGCACTACCTCGACACGCGCGACCTCTTCGCCGACGCCACGGCGAGCTACCTCGCCAACCCCGTCGGCGCCGCGCCGGTCTACCAGAACCCGGGCCGCTTCTACCTGTCGGGCATGAGCCTGGGCGGCGGCTACCAGGACGAGTGCACCACGGTCTCGCTGAACTACATCGTCTCGCCCATCGCCACGGCGCTCGGCACCCGCGAGCGCAACCAGACCGTGCTGCTGCGCCTCGAACTGAAGACGCTGGGCGAGGCGGACCTGCGCCAGAACGTCGGCAGCGTGACCACCAACGACGGCATCGCCTCGGTCCGCTGAGGCGCCGGCCGGGGGCGGGTTGCGGCTCCGGCCGGCGCCCTTACATCGGGCCCCATGCCGCAGCGCGCGGCCCCAGGCGGACCCGCTCCCATGCCCCCCCTCGCCCTGACCCTCGGAGATCCGGCCGGGATCGGCCCCGAACTCGCACTGGCGGCCTGGCTCGGGCGCGGCGGGCTTGATCCGCTGCCCCCCTTCTTCCTCGTGGCCGATCCGAACTTCGTGGAGCGGGCGGCCGACCGGATGGGCCTGCCGGTGCCGGTGGCCGAGATCGACCCGGAGACCGCCGCGGACGTCTTCCCCCGGGCCCTGCCCGTGGTGGCCCTGCCGAGCGGGGCCGCCATCGCCGCCCTGCCCGGCCGGCCCGATTCCGTCCATGCGGGTGCCGTCATCGAATCGATCACCGCCGCCGTGGGCCTCGTGCAGGCGGGGCGGGCCGCCGCCCTGGTGACGAACCCGATCGCCAAGTTCGTGCTGACCCGGGCGGGCTTCGCCCATCCGGGTCATACCGAGTTCCTGGCCGCCCTCTCGGTCCCTCCGGGGGAGACGCCCCCGCGCCCGGTGATGATGATCTGGAGCCCCGATCTCGCCGTCGTGCCGGTGACGATCCACGTGCCCCTGCGCGCGGTGCCCGATCTGCTGACGCAGGATCTCGTCGAGGAGACCGCCCGCATCGTGGTCGCCGACCTGAAGGCCCGTTTCGGGCTCTCCCGACCGCGCCTCGTCCTCGCCGGGCTCAACCCCCATGCGGGCGAGGCCGGCACCATCGGTCACGAGGACCGGGACGTGCTCGCCCCGGCGGTGGCGCGGCTGCGCGGCGCGGGCATCGACATCCGCGGGCCGCTGCCCACCGACACCCTGTTCCACGCCCGCGCCCGGGAGACCTACGACGTGGCGCTCGCGCCGACCCACGACCAGGCCCTGATCCCCATCAAGACCATCGCCTTCGACGAGGGGGTCAACGTGACCCTCGGCCTGCCCTTCATCCGCACCTCGCCGGACCACGGCACCGCCTTCGACATCGCCGGCCAGGGCATCGCCCGGCCCGACAGCCTCGTGGCGGCGATCCGCCTCGCCGACCGCCTCGCCCGCAACGCCGGCACCGCGGAGCGGCCCGCGGGGGCGGAGGTTGCGCCGCTCAGCGCCTATGCCGGCCGCGCCTCGCAGATGCGCCACTTCGACCCCGACGACGAGCTGTGATAGCCACGCTCGATCTCACGGCGGGCCGGCTTGTCGCTGCGCTGGGCTGAAGGGCTCTCGTCCCCTCCCCTTGTGGGGAGGGGTGCGGGGTGGGGCTGGCGCAGAAGGCACCTCCCACGATCCATCCGCCCCACCTCCGGCTCCGCCCCGCAAGGGGGAGGAGAGGCCCGCCCGTGAAAGCGGCGATGTGAAGGAGCGGAACTCGAGATGGATGCGCCGGACGGGCTGCCGCCCCTGCGCGAGGTCGTGGCCCGGCACGGCCTGGAGCCCAAGAAGGCGCTGGGCCAGAACTTCCTCTACGACCTCAACCTGACCCGCCGCATCGCCCGGGCCGCCGGCCCCCTCGCCGGGGTCACCGTGGTGGAGGTCGGCCCCGGCCCCGGCGGCCTGACGCGGGCCTTGCTGGCCGAGGGGGCGGAGCGCGTCGTCGCCATCGAGCGCGACCCCCGCGCCCTGCCGGCCCTCGCCGAGATCGCCGCGCACTATCCCGGCCGCCTCGAGGTGGTCGATGCCGATGCCCTGGAATTCGACCCGCGTCCGCTGATCGGTGCGGGACCGGCGCGGATCGTGGCCAACCTCCCGTACAATGTCGGCACGCCGCTTCTCACCGGCTGGCTCGACGCGGAGGCGTGGCCGCCCTGGTGGGATTCGCTGACGCTGATGTTCCAGCGCGAGGTGGCCGAGCGCATCGTCGCCGACGAGGGCGCACGGGCCGATTACGGGCGGCTCGGGGTCCTCTGCGGTTGGCGCACGCAGGCCGATATCCTGTTCGACGTCAGCCCCGCGGCCTTCGTGCCCCCGCCGAAGGTGACGTCGAGCATCGTGCACCTCGTGCCGCGCGCCGCGCCCCTGCCCTGCCGGGTCGGCGCGCTGGAGGCGGTGACCCGCGCCGCCTTCGGCCAGCGCCGGAAGATGCTGCGCCAGAGCCTGAGATCGCTCACCCCGGAGCCGGCCGCGATCCTGGCCGCCGCCGGCATCGCGGAGACGGCGCGGGCCGAGGAGGTGCCGGTGGCCGGCTTCGTCGCCCTGGCCAACGCCTGGGACGCGGCGCGGGGGGGCTGAGAACGGACGAGGCCGGCGCCGCGGAAAGCGGCGCCGGCCCCGGACAGGCCCGTCTCGTCGATCAGGCGGTCTGCTGGATCGCCGAGAGGATCCACGGGCGGCCGGGACGGCGCACGAAGGTCCAGAGCTCGACGGCCTCCGGCGCGCCGGTATCGACCACGCGGTCGGTGCGGCGGTCGAAGGTGACGTCCTTCAGGGTGTAGCGCATCGCCACGGTGGCGTACTCGTCCGCGCCCTCGCCCCAGGCCTCCGACAGGTCGCCCTGGCGCAGCTTCACCTCGGTGATGCGGTTGACGACGCCGCGGGCGGCGTTGGCGTTCAGCTCTTCCTCGAAGTAGCCGGCCATCTCAGGGGTGGCGAGGTTGCGCAGGCCGACCTTGTCCTCGTGGGAATAGGCGTCCTGGATCTCGCCGAGCAGGCGCTCGAAGGACTGGTAGTCGTTCGGGCCGATCTGGACGGGGCGCTGCTGGACCGGACGCTGCGCGCCCATCCCGGCCATACCGCCGGCCATGCCACCGGCCATGCCGCCCATGCCACCGGCGGGGCCGCCGAAGCTCTGGCTCTTGCCCCCGTCCTGGTCGAGGCCCGAGCGGGCGTAGGGGGCGCCGGCGGTGGCCGGCTGCGCGTTGCGGCGGCGGAACCAGCGCACGGCGAAGGCGACGAGCAGGACCACGAGGCCGACCTGGAGCAGCAGGCCGAGGAACGAGGCGAAGCCGCCGAGGCCGCCCGCGAAGCCGGCGCCGAGGAGCGCGCCGATCAGGCCGGCCCCGAGCAGGCCCGCCATGAAGCCGCCGCCGAAGCGCCGGCCCTGCTGCGCCTGCATGCCGGGACTGGTCATGCCGGGCTGGCTCTGCGTGCGCTGCATCGGCGCGGCCGCGCCGGGCGCGGTCGTCGTGGCCGAGGGCGCATCGTGGGTGCGGGAGCCGCGCGAACCGACGCTGCCGCCGCCGCCGGGCCGGGCCTCGACGATGGGAGCCGCAAGCGTCAGCGCGGCAGCGAGCGCCAGCAGGGTCGCCGTGCGCTTACGGCGCTTGGTGGAGGTGAGCATCGGGAGCCTCTGGAGAGAGAACAGAACGCCTAAGACCGGTCGCGGCGTCTGACACCGCTGACAATATGGTGACGAGCCAGGCGGCGTTTTAGTCCATCCCCGGCGCCGCCTTTCCGCCGTTCGCGTGACAGCGGCCGGATTCGGTCAAGGTCGCGCCGGCTCAATGCACCGTCCGGCGCGGGGCGGCGGGGAAGACGAGGCGGACCTGGGTGCCCTCGTTGGGGCGGCTGTCGAGGGTGATCGTGCCGTTCTGCCGCTTCATCAGCCCGTGCACGATGGCGAGCCCCGCCCCGCGCCCGGCCTCGCGGCTGGTGGCGAAGGGGGCGAGCGCGCGGGCCAGCATCTCGGGGGACATGCCGCAGCCGGTGTCGCGCACCACGAGGCCGACCGCCCCCTCGCCGGGGTGCTGGACCGAGCGGTCGCCGGGGGGCAGCCGGAAGGTCGCGAGGCTCACGGTGCCGCCCTCCGGCATCGCCTCGCAGGCATTGGCCACGATGTGGCGCAGGGCGAGTTCCACCTGCGTCTGGTTGGCGATGGCGAAGGGCAGGTCCGGCGTGCCCGAGACGACGAGGTCGATCCGGCGGGGCAGGCTCGGCCGCATGGCCTCGACGGCCTCGGCGACCACGGCATCGAGATCGACGGCCCGCACGTCCGGCGCGATGCGGCGGGAGAAGGCGAGGAGCTGGCGCGTGAGGATGGTGGCCCGCTCGGTGGCGTCCGTCGAGCGGCTGATGGCGCGCTGGATGAACGGCTCCGGCCGGTCGCCGAGGCGGCGCTTGAGGCCGTCGATGTAGCCGATCAGGATCTGCAGGAAGTTGTTGAACTCGTGGGCCACGCTGTTGGTGAGCAGCCCCAGCGCCTCCCGCTGCCGCGACAGGACCAGCGCCATCTCGGCCTCGTGCCGCCGGGTCACGTCGACGATCTGGGCGAGGTGCAGCGGCCCCCCGGACACCGGCGCCACGGTGAGGCTCGCCCAGAAGCCGGAGCCGTCCCGGCGGGTCGCCAGGAATTCCAGGGGCTGGTCCGGCGATCCGCCGGCCTCGTCGCGGGCGGTCTCGCCGAGGATGTCGAGGCCGCGCCCGGCCGCCTCGGCGGCAGGGTAGCCCGTGAGCCGGGCGAAGGCCGGATTGGCGTGGAGGATGCGGCCCGCCGGCCCGTCGAGGAGAAGCGCGGCGATCCGGCCCGCGTCGAGCATCGCCGCCACGGCCGGGTCGAGTTCCGCGGCCGCGCTCTCCGGGCCTTGCGCCTGCACGCTGCTCATTCAGCCTCCGATCGATCCCAGCGGGACGGCGGAGGCCGGCTCCGCCCGGTCGCCGTGCGGCGCGGCCGTCTGCGCCGTCGGGCAACCGGAACCCCGGCCGACGGCGGGACCTGCGATAGCGGAACTCGGCGGCGCGTCAAAGCCGAACCGGCGTCACCCCGGCGCCGGAGCGCCTACTGCCGGACCCACATCACCCGCGCCATCCAGGCGATCTCGCCGACGTTGAGCACGCGCTCGGCGTGCTCGGGGTTGAGGGAGACCAGCTCCACCGTCCGGGCCGTGCGGCGGCGCAGTTCCTTGGCCAGGACCTCGCCCCCGTGCAGGCGCACCACCACCCGGTCGCCCTTGCGCAGGCCCGCCGAGGGCGAGACGATGAGCACATCGCCGTCGCGGAACAGCGGCAGCATCGAATCGCCCTGCACCTCCAGGGCGAAGGCGCGCTCCTCGCCGAGATCGGGAAAGTCGATCTCCTCCCAGCCGGCACCGCCCGTGGGCATGCCCTCGTCGGTGAAGAGGCGGCCCGCGCCGGCCTGGGTCAGGCCGATCAGCGGCACCGTGGAGCGGGCCGGCCCCTCCCGCGCCTCGATCAGGCGCAGGAAGTCGTCGAGGCTGGCGCCGGTGGCGGCCAGCACCTTCGAGACCGATTCCGTGGAGGGCCAGCGCTTGCGCCCGTCCACCCCGACGCGCTTCGATCGGTTGAAGCTCGTCGCGTCGAGCCCGGCGCGCCGGGCGAGGCCGGAAGGCGAGTAACCGTGGCGCTCCGCCAGCCGGTCGATCGCGGTCCAGATCTGTTCGTGGGACAGCATCGGTGGGTCCGAGGCTTTCAGGTCTTGGAAACGCACGGCAAGGTTGTAGGAATGTAGAACTATCGGCGGTCCGACGCAACCGATCCGCGCCCCCCCGTCCCCGGACTGTTGTCAGGAGCGCCCGACCGGCCCTATCGACGCCGCAGGCCAAACAGGGTCCGGACATGACGCTCATCTACAAGATCTGCTCCCGCTCGCTCTGGCGAGAGGCCGAGGCGCTCGGCCGCTTCACCGGCGCGCCCGTGGACCGGGCCGACGGCTTCATCCACCTCTCCACCGCGGCCCAGGTCGCCGAGACCGCCGCCCGCCACTTCGCCGGCTCGGACGACCTCCTTCTCGTCGCCGTGGAAGCCGAGGCGCTGGGGCCGGCCCTGCGCCACGAGCCCTCCCGCGGCGGGGACCTCTTCCCCCATCTCTACGGCGACCTGCCCCTGTCCGCGGTGCGCAGCGTGGCCGACCTGCCCCTCGGGCCCGACGGGCGCCACCTCTTCCCGGCGGAGATCGCGGCATGATCGATGTCCTGTTCCCCCTGGTGCGGCCCGTGCTGCACGGACTCGATGCCGAGCGCGCCCACAATCTGTCGTTGCGGGCGCTGGCGGCCCTGCCGGCCCGCCGCCCCGCGGCCGACGACCCCCGCCTCGCCGTCGAGGTCCTGGGCCGGCGCTTCCCGAATCCGGTGGGCCTCGCGGCGGGCTTCGACAAGGGCGCGACGGTGCCGGACGCGCTCCTGGGGCTGGGCTTCGGCTTCGTGGAGGTGGGCGGCGTGGTGCCCCGTCCGCAGCCCGGCAACCCGGCCCCGCGGGTGTTCCGCCTCGCCCGCGACGGCGCCGTGATCAACCGGTTCGGCCTCAACAGCGAGGGACTCGACGTGGTGTCCGGGCGGCTCGCCGCCCGTGCCGGGCGCCCCGGACTGGTCGGGGTCAATATCGGCGCCAACAAGGAATCGGACGACCGGCTGGCGGATTACGCCGCCTGCACTCGGCGCCTCGCGCCCCACGTGGCCTTCGTCACCGTCAACGTCTCCTCGCCGAACACGCCCGGCCTGCGCGACCTCCAGGGCGAGGCCTTCCTCGACGAACTCCTCGCCCGTGTCGTGGAGGCCCGCGACGCCGCCGCGCCGGGCACGGCGGTGCTCCTCAAGATCGCGCCGGACATCGCCCTCGACGCCCTCGACGCCATCTGCGCCACCGCCCTGCGGCGGAACGTGCAGGCGCTGGTGGTCTCCAACACCACCGTGGCGCGGCCCGCCTCGCTCACCGAGACCGCCCTCGCCGCCGAGACCGGCGGCCTCTCCGGCCGGCCCCTGTTCGGGCCCGCGACCCGCCTCCTCGCGCAGACCTATCTCCGCGTGGGCGAGCGGCTGCCCCTCGTCGGCGTCGGCGGCATCGATTCCGCCGAGGCCGCCTGGACCAAGATCCGGGCCGGGGCGAGCCTGATCCAGCTCTACTCCGCCCTCGTCTACCAGGGCCCGGGCCTCGTCGGCGCGATCAAGCGGGGCCTCCTCGCGCGGATGCGGGCGGAGGGCGTGGCCAATCTCGCGGCGGCGGTCGGCCGGGACGCGGCCGCCCTCGCCGAGGGCTGAGCGCGCGGGAGAAGCGAGACGGCCGGCATCAAAGTTCATGCCGGCCGAAGCACCCGGCAGATTCTTGCCAGACCTGCGATCCTGACCACCTGTATTTGTCGCTCGACAAAAAGCCCATCTCGGTTGTCGCAGGGCGCTCCGGCCGATCCGCGAAGCAGCCGACAGCAATTCCACATCGGAACAAGTAAAAACACCGCGCTCTACATCTGCCGCCAGCGCATGAGGGACCTGCGCGCGGACGCGATTGAGCGGGGCGACCTCGGCCGCTTATCTCGCATCCGCACAGGCTTTCTCACGGACATCGCGATGGATCACCCGGACGGGTCCACCAAGCGCTCCGCCGCCGCCGGCGGCTGGGGCGCGCTCAAGAGCTGCGGCAAGCATCTCCTGGGCAGCCGCGCCCCGCTCTCGGGCGCCCGCGCCCTGCTGAGCGCCAACCAGCCGGACGGGTTCGACTGTCCCGGCTGCGCCTGGGGCGACCCCGAGCACGGATCGTCGTTCGAGTTCTGCGAGAACGGCGTGAAGGCGGTCTCCTGGGAAGCCACGGACAAGCGCGCGCCGCCCGCCTTCTTCGCCCGGCACACGGTGAGCGCGCTGCGCGGCTGGAGCGACTACGCCCTGGAGGGCGAGGGCCGCCTCACCCACCCGATGCGCTACGACCCTGGCAGCGACCGCTACCTGCCCATCTCCTGGAACGCGGCCTTCGCCGAGATCGGCACGGTGCTGCGCGGTCTCGACCATCCGGATCAAGCCGAGTTCTACACCTCGGGCCGCGCCTCGAACGAGGCCGCCTATCTCTACCAGCTCTTCGCGCGGGCTTACGGCACCAACAACTTCCCCGACTGCTCGAACATGTGCCACGAGGCGAGCGGCATCGCCCTCACCCAGGCCATCGGCGTCGGCAAGGGCACGGTGACGCTCGAGGACTTCGAGCGGGCCGACGCGGTCTTCGTGGTGGGCCAGAACCCCGGCACCAACCATCCGCGCATGCTGGGCGACCTGCGCCGGGCCGCCGAGCGCGGCGCCCGCGTCGTGGTGCTGAACCCCGTGCGCGAGCGCGGGCTCGAGCGCTTCGCCGATCCCCAGAACACCGTCGAGATGCTGCGGGGGGCGAGCCGCCCCATCGCCAGCCACTACCTCCAGCCGCGCCTCGGCGGCGACATGGCCGCCTTCCGGGGCCTCGCCAAGGCCGTGTTCGCCCGCGACGACGCGGCATTGGCGGCCGGGCGCTCCACCCTCCTCGACCGGGCTTTCCTGGCGAGCCATACGGCCGGGCTCGACGCCTACCGCGCCGCGGTGGACGCCACGACCTGGGAGGCGATCCTCGACCAGTCCGGCCTCACCCGGGCGGAGATCGAGGCGATGGCCGAGGTCTATCTCGGCGCCGACAGGGTCATCGCCACCTGGGCGATGGGCGTGACCCAGCACCGGCACTCGGTGGCCACGATCCGCGAGATCGCCAACGTGCTGTTCCTGCGCGGCCATATCGGCCGGCCGGGCGCCGGCCTCTGCCCCGTGCGCGGCCATTCCAACGTGCAGGGCGACCGCACGGTGGGCATCAACGAGAAGCCCTCCGCCGCCCTCCTCGACGCCCTGGAGCGGGAATTCGGCTTCGCGCCGCCCCGCCGGCACGGCCACAACGTGCTGGCCGCGATCCGCGCCATGCGCGACGGCACGGCGAGGGCCTTCATCGGCCTCGGCGGCAACTTCGCCCGCGCCGCGCCGGACACGGCGGTCGTCGCCGAGGCGCTCGCCCGCTGCGACCTCACCGTCCACATCGCGACGAAGCTGAACCACGCCCATCTCGTGCCGGGCCGGGTCTCGTACATCCTGCCCTGCCTCGGCCGCACCGAGATCGACCGCAACGGCGCGGGCCGGACCCAGATCGTGACCGTCGAGGATTCGATGAGCATGGTGCACGGCTCGGGCGGCATCAACAGGCCGGCCTCCCCGCACCTGCGCTCCGAGGTGGCGATCGTCGCCGGCATGGCCGCGGCCACGGTAGGCTCGGAGCGGGTCGACTGGGCGGCGCTCGCCGACGACCACGACCGCATCCGCGACCTGATCGCCCGCACCATCCCGGGCTTCGAGGGCTACAACACCCGCGTGCGCCGCCCGCGCGGCTTCATGCTGCGCAACCTCGCCGCCGAGCGCGTCTTCGAGACCGAGGCCGGCAAGGCCACCTTCTCGGACGACGCGCTGCCCGAGGCCACCGAGCACCAGCGGGCCCGCGCCATGCGGAACACCTTCGTGCTGCAGACCTTCCGCAGCCACGACCAGTACAACACCACGATCTACGGCCTCGACGACCGCTACCGCGGCGTCTACGGCGAGCGCCGGGTGCTGTTCGCCCATCCCGACGACCTCGCGGAGATCCGGGCCCGGCTGGGCGACCGGGTCGACATCCGCGGCCTGCCCGCTGACGGGGTCGTGCGCGTGGCCGAGGATTTCCGCCTCGTGCCCTTCGAGATGCCGCGCGGGTCGCTCGCCGGCTACTACCCCGAGCTGAACGTGCTGGTGCCGCTCTCGGCCGCGGGCGCGCAGAGCGACACCCCCACCTCGAAATCGATCCTGGTCACCCTCCACGCACGAGCGAGCGCATGACGGAATCGGAGTTCATCGACGCGGTCGACGCCCTGCGAGCGAGGCGGCCCGAGCTGACGCGGATCGAGGCGGGGCTGCTTGCCGCCCCGCATCTCGGCCTCAGCCCCGACACGCGCAGCTTCGCGCGGGTCTTCGACCTCGCCCACGCCCATGTCCTGCGGGCCCTGGCCCGCCTCGACGAGGCCGGCCTCGTCGCCGTGACGGAGCGCGACCCGCGCAGCCAGCGCACCCGCTTCGCCCCGACGGACGCGGCGCGCGGCCTCCTGGCCGAGGCGGCCTGACGCCCCCGAGCCGAGCGGGACCATTCCCGTTCCGGCCTTTCCGGACACTCTCCGCCCTGCGGTCGGGCGCTCGCGGACGACGAACGGCACCCGAGCGAGCCGCGCCCAGGGCTCGGACGGGCCCTCAGTAGCCCTTCGCGGCGATGGCGTCGGACCACGTGACCGCGCGCCGGGCCATGCTGATGTGCTGGCGCTCGTACATGCGGCCCTCGACCTTGATGGCTCCGCGCTTGGCGTTCTCGGGCAGAGCGAACGCGTCGATCACGAGGCGGGCGCGGCGCACCTCCTCCTCGGTGGGCGCGAAGCAGGTGTTGGCGGGCTCGAGCTGGTTGGGATGGATCAGCGTCTTGCCGTCGAAGCCGAGGTCCCGCGCCTGCCGGCATTCCTGGCGGCAGCCGTCCACGTCGGCGATATCGTTCCAGACGCCGTCGAGGATGGTCAGGCCCTCGGCGCGGGCGGCGGCCAGGGCGAACATGATCCAGGGCAGCATCGGCACCCGGCCCGGCACGAGCTGGGCCCAGGTGTCCTTGGCGAGGTCGTTGGTGCCGAGCACGAAGCAGGTGAGCCGGGTGCGCCGGTCGCGCCGGGCCTGGGCGATCTCCTTGATGTTGAGTATCGCGGCCGGGGTCTCGATCATCGCCCAGACAGCGATGGTCTCGGGGGCGTCGAGGGCCTCGAGATGGTCGGCGATGCTCTCCAGCACGGCGGGCGAGGACACCTTCGGCATCAGGATGGCGTTGGGCCGCGCCTCGATCGCCGCGCGCAGGTCCGCATCGCCCCAAGGGGTCTGCGGAGCGTTGACGCGGATGACGAGTTCGCGCGCGCCGTAGCCGCCGCCCTTGACCGCGGCGCAGACCTGCTCGCGGGCCAGGACCTTCTCCTCGGGCCCCACCGCGTCCTCGAGGTCGAGAATCAGGCTGTCGGCGGGCAGCGACCGGGCCTTCTCCAAGGCGCGCGCGTTGGAGCCCGGCATGTAGAGGACGCTGCGGCGGAGGCGGAGATCGGTCATCGGCAACTCTGTCGGTCCCTGGCGTTTGCGCTGCACCATAATGCATCGCGCCGCCCTGGCCAGACGACCTTGGGCGGAGAGGCCGAGATTTCACCCGGATTGATACCGGCCACGCTACGGCCACGTTCGGCGTCCAGGGCCGCCGGCACCATGCGGGAAACCATCCGAGGAGAGATCGCGATGCCGAGGATCCTGTTCGGCCTGATGCTGCTGGGCGCGCTCGCCGCGCCGCTGAGCGCGCGGGCCGCGAGCAACACCACGGTGGGCGTCGGCACCGGGGCCATCGCCGGAGCGCTGGTGGCCGGCCCGGTCGGCGCGGTGGCCGGCGCCATCGTCGGCGGCGTGGTCGGCGCCTCGAGCGAGCGCCCCCGCCGCCACCGCCGGGTCCGCGCACGCCGCGCGGCCGCTCCCGTCTCCGCGCCGCCCCGGCGGATGGTCCAGCGCGCGAGCCCCGCCCCGCGGGCCGGCGCCCTCACCCCCACGGTGGCGGCCGAGCCGAGCCCGGTGAGCACGGGCTCGACGAACCGGCGCTGGACGGACCCGCGCTGAGCCGGCGCCCCCGTCAGGCCGGGAAGGCGCGCCGCGCGAGACGCGGATAGGCCAGGGCCTGGCCGATCCCGCGCGCGCCGAGGAATCCGAGGAAGGCCATCCAGAGGCCGCCATTGCCGAGGTCGAGCGCCTGCACGGCGACGAGGGCCGCACCGTAGGCCAGGAGCGCGGCCAGCATCAGGTCGCGCATGGCCCGGGTCCAGGTCGCGCCGATATAGATGCCGTCATAGGCGAAGGGCGCCGCGGCCACGAGGGGCGCCAGGGCCGCCAGCGGCAGGAAGCGGTAGGCCACGGCCCGCACCGCCTCGCTCGTGCTCACGAAGTCGATGAAGGCGTGGCCGCCCGCGAGCGCCAGCAGGCTCACGGCGAGGCCGAAGCCGAGGCACCAGCGCAGGCACAGATCCGCCGCGCGCCGGAAATCGGCCTCGTCGCGGGCGCCGACCGCCCGGCCGCACAGGGCTTCCGCCGCGGTGGCGAAGCCGTCGAGGAAGAAGCCCCCGATCAGGAAGAGATTCCAGAGCACGGCGTTGGCCGCGAGCACCGCGTCGCCCTGGCGCGCACCGAGCGCCGAGAACAGCACGATACCGCCCACCAGCGCCAGGGTGCGCACCACGATGTCGGCGTTGAC
This sequence comes from Methylobacteriaceae bacterium, assembly GCA_947444195.1. Lineage (GTDB taxonomy): Bacteria > Pseudomonadota > Alphaproteobacteria > Rhizobiales > Beijerinckiaceae > Methylobacterium. Next base: position 42,513 of record CANEZL010000014.1, read on the forward strand.
CGCGAAGGTGCGCCCGAGCGCCGCCGGATCGCGGATCTCCGCCAGCGGCACCCGGAACGGGCGCGAGCCCAGATGCCGGAGCACGCCGAGCCCGAGGGCGAGGCCGCCCATCTCGGCGCAGACGGTGGCGAGCGCCGCGCCCGCGATGCCGCGCTCCAGCCCCGCCACCAGGGCGAGGGTGAGCGCGATGTTCACGCCGTTGATCGCCACCTGCAGGAACAGGCCGAGATCGGTGCGCCCGCGCCCGAGCACGGAGCCCAGCACCGCGTAGTTGGCGAGCACGAAGGGCGCCGACAGGATGCGGATGTAGAAGTAGGTGGCGAGCCCCTCGCGCACCGCCGGGCTGGCCCCGCTGATCGCGAAGGCGGCCGCGCCGATGGGGACCTGGAGGACGACCAGCACGAGCCCGGCGAGGGCCCCCGCCGCGAGGGCACGGGCCAGGGCGCGGTCCACCTCGGCGCCGTCGCGGGCGCCGACCGCCTGCGCGGTCAGCCCCGCCGTCGCCATGCGCAGGGCGCCGAAGGACCAGAAGATCGCGTCGAAGACCACGGCGCCGAGCGCGATGGCGCCGAGGGCGGCCGCGTCGCCGAGGCGGCCGATCACCGCCGCCCCGACGAAGCCGAGCATCGGCGTCGTCACGTTGGCCAGGGTCATCGGCAGGGCGAGCGCGAGGACGCGCCGGCCGGTCACGGGGGCGGAGGCATGCATGGCGGGCTGGCATCGCCGGCTCGGAACGAGCCGAGGCGGCGAGCCCTACCAGACCCCGGCGCTCCGCGGCAGGCCGCCGGGGGCCGCCGGGCGCCCGGCGGCCATGCGGCGGGCGCGGGCCGCACCGCCTGTCGCTCCGGGGCCGCCGGCTACGTGCCGGCTACTTGGAGACGGCGGCTACTTGGAGACGGCGGCTACTTGGAGACGGCGAAGAGCCGCGAGATGAACCACAGGGGCACCACCACGATCGCGCCGGCCAGGATCCAGGCGCCGAACTCGTGCATCGTGCCGAAGGCGAGGTCGGCGAGCGCCCGGGCCGAATCGTAGGCGTGCCAGAACAGCTGCCCCGGCGTCAGCCCGAACATCGCCATGACGGCGCCGACGAGGACCGACAGGAACAGCAACCGCACGAACACCGCCGCGGGCGAACCGCCGAGGAAGCGGCGCACCCCGTCGGCGCGCCGGGGATAGCCGGGCTCCCCGTAGGATTCGTAAGCGCCGCCGGCGCGGCGCTTGTCGTGCTCCACGATCATCTGTCTCGTCCGCTCTCGTCCTGTCGGGGGGTGGAAGCCCCCCGCCTTGAAGCGCCGGAAGCCGGCGGAAGCGTGACGCCCACGTCACACTGCCCACGAAACTCCCGCATGCCTCGGGCGTTGGGCGGTTTCGCGGGCCGGGAGCAGATGGCAACCGCGCCGCGAGCCGCCAAGATGCCGGCGGAAACATCCGCAAATGCCGCAGGCGACAGACGCGGGCCTTCACGGGCACACTCGTGCGGCCGCACACACGGAAACGACGCTGACGATGATCGACCACGCCCTGTTCGACCCGGCGACGATCGATCCGGAAACCCTGCGCCTCAACGCCGAGGTGGTGGCCGCCCACGCCGCGCTGCCCGATCCGTGGAGCCGGCCCATCGCCGAGGTGCGCGCCGCCCGCCGGGCCGGCACCAAGGCCTCGCCCGCCATGCCCCGCAGCGCCCGGGCCGAGACCATGATGATCGACGGGCCCGGCGGGGCCCTGTCGCTCCGGGTGATCCGGCCGAAGCCGGGGGTGCGCCTGCGCGGGGCCTATCTGCACATCCACCGCGGCGGCTGGGTCTGGGGCGCGGCCGACGAGCAGGACCCCTGGCTGGAGCGCATCGCCGATTCCTGCGGTTTCGTGTGCCTCTCCGTGGATTACCGGCTGGCGCCCGAGCACCCCTACCCCGCCGCCCTCCTCGATTGCGAGGCCGCCGCCCTCTGGCTCGCCGGCCCCGGCAAGGCGGAGTTCGGCGTCTCGGCCCTCACCATCGGCGGCGAGTCGGTGGGCGCGCATCTCGCGGTGATGGTGCTCCTGCGCCTGCGCGACCGGCACAACCTGCCCCGCGCCTTCCGCGGCGCCAACCTCAATGCCGGCTTCTTCGACCTCGGCCTGACGCCCTCCGTGCGCAACTGGGGCGCCGAGCGCCTCGTTGTGAACACCGAGGACCTGACCCGCTTCGCCGACGGCTACGTGCGCGAGGGCATCGACCGGCGCCGGGGCGACGTCTCGCCGATCTACGCCGAGCTGAAGGGACTGCCGCCGGCCCTGTTCACGGTGGGCACCGCCGACCCGCTCCTCGACGACACCCTCTACATGTCGGCGCGCTGGGCGGCGGCCGGCAACGGCGGCCACACGGCGATCTATCCGGGCGGCTGCCACATCTTCGTGCGTTATCCCGGCGCGATGACCGAACGGGCGCTGGAACTCATCGACCGCTTCCTGATGGCCCTCGCCTGAGCGAGGCCGCGCTCCCGCCCGCCTTCGCCGCCTGGTTCGCGGGGCGCGGCTGGACGCCCCGCGCGCATCAGCTCGACCTCCTGCGCATCGCGGGCGCCGGCCGCTCGGCCCTGCTCGTGGCGCCCACGGGGGCCGGCAAGACGCTCGCCGGCTTCCTGCCGAGCCTCGTCGCCCTCGCCGGCACCGAGCCGTCGCAGCGCCAGGGCCTACACACCCTCTACATCTCGCCCCTCAAGGCGCTCGCCGTCGACATCGCGCGCAATCTCGACGCGCCGGTGGCCGAGATGGGCCTCGCCGTGCGCGTGGAGACCCGCACCGGCGACACGCCGGCCCACAAGCGCACCCGCCAGATCGCCCGGCCCCCGGACATCCTGCTGACGACACCGGAGCAGCTCGCCCTCCTCATCGCCCACCGCGAGGCGGCCGACCTGTTCGCAGGGCTGCGCTGCGTCGTCCTCGACGAGTTGCACGCCCTCGTCACCTCGAAGCGGGGGGACCTCCTGTCCCTCGCCCTCGCGCGGCTGCACCGGCTCAGCCCCTCGCTCACCGCGATCGGCCTGTCGGCCACCGTGCGCGAGCCGGACGAGCTGCGGCGGTATCTGGTGCCGCAAAGGTCGATCTCGACGCTCCCGCAGGTTTTCCCTCCCCCCTCTGCGGGGGAGGGTGGCCCTCGCGTCAGCGAGGGTCGGGAGAGGGGAGCGACGGCGCAGGATAAGGCTCAGCCCTTCATGCAGGCCGCGCCCCTTCCGGAAGCTGGGGTCCCCTCTCCCGACCCGCTTCGCGGGCCACCCTCCCCCGCAGAGGGGGGAGGGAAGTTTGCGGCGATGGCCGACCTCGTCGTGGTGAAGGGCGGCGCGCCGCCCGACCTGCGCATGCTCGAATCCACCCGCCCGCTGCCGCTGGCCGGCCACACCGCCCACCAGTCGATGCCGGCGATCTACGCGCTGATCCGCGAGCACCGCACGGTGCTCATCTTCGTCAACACCCGGCTCCAGGCCGAGTACACCTTCCAGGAGCTGTGGCGGCTCAACGACGACGTGCTGCCGATCGCCCTGCACCACGGGTCGCTCGATGCGCAGCAGCGCCGCCGGGTCGAGGCGGCGATGGCGGCGGGGCAGCTGCGCGCCATCGTCTGCACCGCGACCCTCGACCTCGGCATCGACTGGGGCGACGTGGACCTCGTGGTCAACATCGGCGCGCCGAAGGGGGCGAGCCGGATCATGCAGCGGATCGGCCGGGCCAACCACCGCATGGACGAGCCCTCCAAGGCCTATCTGGTGCCGGCCAACCGCTTCGAGATGCTGGAATGCCGCGCCGCGCTCGATGCGGTGGAGGAGGCCGCGCAGGACACGCCGGACGCGCGCATCGGCGCCCTCGACGTGCTCGCCCAGCACGTGCTCGGCATGGCCTGCGCCGACGCCTTCGACGCGGGCGCGCTCTACGACGAGATCGTCTCGGCCGCCCCCTATGCCGGGCTCGCCTGGGAGGATTTCGAGGCCGTGGTCGATTACGCGGCCACCGGCGGCTACGCCCTGCGCGCCTACGAGCGCTTCGCCAAGATCCTGCGGGGGCCGGACGGGCTCTGGCGGGTGCGCGACGCCAGGGTCGCCCAGCAGTACCGCATGAACATCGGCACCATCGTGGAATCCGCGAAGGTGAAGGTCCGCCTTGCCCGGCAGGTCCGGGGCAAGCCCGGCACGGTGCTGCCGAAGACCGGCCGGGTGCTCGGCGAGATCGAGGAGGATTTCGCCGAGACCCTGACCCCCGGCGACACCTTCCTGTTCTCCGGCGAGGTGCTGCGCTTCGAGGGGCTCGTCGAGGACGAGGCGATGACGACCCGGGCCGGGCCCGGCACCGATCCGGCGATCCCGAGCTATGCCGGATCGAAGTTCCCGCTCTCGACCTTTCTGGCCGCGCGGGTGCGGGCCCTCATCGCCGATTCCTTCGAGTGGGACCGCCTGCCCAGACAGGTCGCCGACTACCTCGTGCAGCAGCGCAGCCGCTCGGCGCTGCCGGGGCCGAGGGACCTCCTGGTCGAGACCTTCCCGCGGGCGAAGCGCCACTACCTCACGGCCTTCCCCTTCGAGGGGCGGCTGGCCCACCAGACCCTCGGCATGCTGCTGACCCGGCGCCTGGAGCGGGCGGGCCTGAGGCCCCTCGGCTTCGCCGCCAACGATTACGGCATCGCGATCTTCGCGACCCGGGACCTCTCGGAGCGCATCGCCCGCGAGCCCGGCTTCCTCGAAGACCTGTTCGCCCAGGACATGCTCGGGGACGACCTCGAAGCCTGGCTCGCCGAGTCCGCGATGATGAAGCGCACCTTCCGGCAATGCGCGGTGATCGCCGGGCTGATCGAGCGGCGCCATCCCGGCCAGAAGAAGACCGGGCGGCAGGTGACGATCTCGACGGACCTCGTCTACGACGTGCTGCGCAAGCACCAGCCCGACCACCTGCTCCTGCGCGCGGCGCGGCAGGATGCGGCAACCGGACTCCTCGACGTGAGGCGGCTCGGCATGATGCTAGAGCGCATCCAGGGGCGAATCATCCACCGGGCGCTCGACCGCGTCTCGCCGCTCTCCGTCTCCGTGATGCTGGAGATCGGGCGCGAGAAGGTCTACGGCGAGGGCGCGGACGAGATCCTGGCCGAGGCCGAGGCGCAGCTTCTCGAAGAGGCGCTCGGCTGAAGGCCGCGCCCCGCTTCCCCCGCACGAGGATGCGACCGTGGCGCTCGGCCAGAGACTCGAGAAGACCGTGAAACCCGCCGCCGTGACGCTCGCCGGCGAGGCGGCCGTGCTGGACCTGAGCGGCGCCCTCTGGCTGCCCGCCCACGGGACCCTGGTGGTGTCCGACCTGCACCTGGAGAAGGGCTCCTCCTTCGCCGTCCGCTCCGGCCAGTTCCTGCCGCCCTACGACACCCGCGAGACCCTGGCGAACCTGCACGAGGCCATCGTGCGGCACGATCCCGCCCGCGTGGTGGCGCTCGGCGATTCCTTCCACGATGCAAGGGGCCCCGAGCGCATGGAGCCGGGGGACCGGGCGATGGTCGCCGCCCTGCAGGCGGGGCGCGACTGGGTCTGGATCTCCGGCAACCACGACGCCGCGGTCTCCGAGGGCGTCGGCGGGCGCTACGCCGAGGCCCTGACGCTCGGCGCCCTGACGCTCCGCCACGAGCCCGCGGCCGGCCCCGCCCCCGGCGAGGTCGCCGGCCATCTCCACCCCTGCGGCAAGGTGGCCATGCGCGGGCGCGCGGTGCGGCGGCGCTGCTTCGTCTCGGACGGCACGCGCCTCGTGATGCCGGCCTTCGGCGCCTTCACCGGCGGCCTCAACGTGCGCGACCGCGCCTTCGACCCGCTGTTCGCCGACGGCTTCACCGCGCATCTCCTCGGCGACGGCCGCGTCTTCGCCATCGGCCGGAACCAGCTCGCGCGGGACTGATCCCGACCCGACGCCATTCAGACGGGATACGGCCGGACGGTTCGGAGCCGCGCATCCCCTCTCCCCGCAAGCGGGGAGAGGGGGACCCGCGTGAACTGGAAGTGATCGATCCGGTAACGGCTTCACGACCCGTCCGGCGGCGCCACCCGCCCGTCCGCGATCCGGATCACGTCGGCGCGGCCCGCGAGTTCCGCGAAGAGCGCCGGATCTGCCCCGGTCATCCAGACCTGGCCCGGCAGGGCCTCCAGCGCGTCGAACAGGCCGGTGCGGCGGCGCGGGTCGAGATGGGCGGCGACCTCGTCGAGGAGGATGAGGGGCGCGATGCCGCTCATCGCCTGGACGAGGCGGGCATGGGCGAGGACGAGGCCGATCAGGAGCGCCTTCTGCTCACCCGTGGAGGCGGTGGCGGCCGGCACGTCCTTCGGCCCGTGGCGCACCACGAGGTCCGTCGATTGCGGCCCCATCAGCGTGCGCCCCGCCGCGCGGTCGCGCGGGCGGCCCTGGCGCAGGGCGAGCCGGTAGCGGTCCTCCGCTTCGAGCGCCGGCCAGACCGCGACGAGGTCGTCGAGGTCGCCCTCGAGCCGCATGCCCGCCCAGGGGAAGGGTTGGGCGTCGTCGCGCCCCGCCGAGATCAGGCGGTCGAGGCGCTCCACCGTCTCCCGGCGGGCCAGCGCCACGGCGACGCCGAGTTCGGCCACCTCGCGCTCCACCGCGTCGAGCCATTGCCCGTCGTTCGGCCGCTCCTCCAGGATGCGGTTGCGCGAGCGGAGTGCCCGCTCCATCGCCGAGACGCGGGCGCCGTGCGCGGCATCGACGGCGAGCACCAGCCGGTCGAGGAAGCGGCGGCGGTCGCCGGCCGCGCCCCGGAACAGCCCGTCGAGGTCGGGCGTCAGCCAGACGACGCGCAGGAACTCCGAGAAGGCCACCGGCGAGGCGACGGTGCCCCCGTCGACCCGGCAGATCCGGCTCGCGCGCCCATCGTAGCCCGGCGGCTCCACGCCGGTGCCGAGGCGATGCGCGTCGCCGTCGCGGGCGAGCGTCGCCGAGACGGCGAAGCCCCCGGCCCCGCCGGTGCGCGCCATGGTGAGCAGGTCCGCCCGGCGCAGGCCCCGGCCCGGCGAGAACAGGGAGACCGCCTCGAGCAGGTTGGTCTTGCCGGCCCCGTTCTCGCCCACGAGCGCCACGAAGCGCCGGTCCAGGGCGAGGTCGAGGTCGGCGTGGTTGCGGAAATCGCGGGCGATCAGGCGGGTGAGACGCCGGGCGCCGTCTGGTGGCTCCATGCCGATCTTCGTCCCGAGCCCGTCCCGTCATTCACGCCGGCGAACCCGGACACCGCGGCGTCCGGGACGGAGCTGTCCTTATCAGGGTCCGTGCCGCGGTGACGAGCGGTCTCAGCGGGCCGCGAAATGTCGAACCAGCAGGACGATGTGGAAGAGCTCGGCCGCCACGAGAACGGCACCCGTCAGGGCGACCTGCCGGACGACGGCCTGGGCATCGCCGCCGTGGCCCCGTGCCAGGAGAACCGAGATCAGCACGATCGCCCCGAGGGCCGGTGCGAAGGCGAGCCCGAGGCGCCGCGGCGCCGTCCAGTTGACCGTGCCGTCGAGCCCGAACTGCATCGGAATGCGCGGCACCTCGGCGAAGCGCCGGTCCGCCCAGAGCGCGATGGCGCAGACCAGCACCAGGGCGCCGGCCGCAAACAGCCAGGCCGTCGCCGGGCTCGACGGCACGGCGCTCACACCCGCATCGGCATCAGCACGTAGAGGGCCGGGGCGCCCTCGCGGTCCTGGATCAGGGTGGGCGAGCCGGGATCCGCGAGCTTGAACAGGGCGGTGTCGCCCTCGAGCTGGCTCGTGATGTCGAGGAGGTAGCGGGCGTTGAAGCCGATATCGAGGCCGGCGGCCTCGTAGTCGACGTCGAGTTCCTCGGTGGCGCTGCCGGAATCCGGATTGTTCACCGAGAGGGCGAGGCGCCCCTCGCCGAGACCGAGCTTCACCGCGCGCCCGCGCTCGGACGAGATGGTGGAGACGCGGTCGACGGCGCGGGCGAAGGCCTCGCGCTCCACGGTGAGGCGCTTGTCGTTGCCCGCCGGGATCACGCGCTGATAGTCGGGGAAGGTGCCGTCGATGAGCTTCGAGATCAGCGTCACGCCGCCCGCGAAGCGCAGGCGGATCTTGGCGGGCGAGAGGTCGATCTCGACGCTCTCGCCGCCGTCGTCCACGAGCTTCTGGATCTCGGCCACCGCCTTGCGGGGCACGATGATGCCCGGCATGCCGGCGCTGCCCTCGGGCGCGTCCATCTCCACGCGGGCGAGGCGGTGCCCGTCGGTGGCGACCGCGCGCATCTTCAGGGCGCCCTCCACCTCCAGCGTGTGGAGGTAGATGCCGTTGAGGTAGTAGCGCGTCTCCTCCGTGGAGATCGCGAACTGCGTCTTGTCGATGAGGCGCTTGAGGTCCGCGGCCTGGATCGTGAAGCCGTGGGGCAGTTCGCCCGCAGCGAGATCGGGGAAATCCCCCTCCGGCAGGGCGCCGAGCGCGAAGCGCGAGCGGCCGGAGCGGATCGTCATCTGGCCGTTCTCGCCGCCGGTCTCAAGGGAGACCTGGGCGCCCTCGGGCAGCTTGCGCACGATGTCGTAGATCACGTGGGCCGGCACCGTGGTGGCGCCCGCGTCCAGCACCTCAGCGGGCACCGTCTCGGTCACCTCGATGTCGAGGTCGGTGGCGCGCAGTTGCAGGCCGCCGGTCTCGGCGCGCAGCAGGACGTTGGAGAGGATCGGGATCGTGTTGCGCCGCTCCACGACGCGGTGCACGTGGCCGAGCGACCTGAGAAGGGCCGCGCGCTCGACAGTGACTCTCATCGCTCAGACTCTGGGCAGGATTTTCGGATCTGACGGTTCGCCGCGGCCGGCGACCCCGAGGCAATCGTGGCTGGGCAGCTTGGCGAAGGGCCGGTGCGAAGGCAAGGCCGCGCGCCGCGCGCCCACAGGCAGGGCGCCGGGCGCGAGGGGCTTCAGCCGCGGTCGCGCAGCAGGCGGGCCTGATCGCGCTTCCAGTCGCGCTCCTTCGCCGCCTCGCGCTTGTCGTGGGCCTGCTTGCCCTTGCCGAGCCCGAGCTCGACCTTCGCCCGGCCGCTCTCGTTGAAGTAGATCTTCAGCGGAACCACGGTGTAGCCCTGCCGCTGCGTGGCGCCGATCAGCTTGTCGATCTGGCGGCGGTGGAGCAGCAGGCGGCGCGGGCGCTTGGTGTCGTGGTTGAAGCGGTTCGCCTCGAGATATTCCGGGATGTAGGCGTTGAACAGCATCAGGTCGCTGCCGGACGGGCCGGCATAGGCCTCGCCGATCGTCGCCTTGCCGTTGCGCAGGGACTTCACCTCGGTGCCGGTGAGGGCGATGCCGGCCTCGAGCGTGTCCTCGATCGTGTAGTGGTAGCGCGCGGCGCGGTTGTCCGCCACCACGCGCCGCTTCGGTTCCGGCTTCGGGGCCATCGTCGTCCTTGAACAGGGCATTCCCGGCACCGGGGCCGAGGCCCGGCCGGCGGGGAATGCGTGACATCGTTGGTCGGGCGGTTCAGCCCTCGGTCAGTCCGGCATGGCGCAGGGCGGCGTCGACGGTCCCGCGGGCCTCGTCGGTGATGCCGACCAGCGGAAGGCGCACCTCCGCCGCCATGTGGCCGAGGCGGCTCAGAGCGTACTTCACCGGCACGGGGTTCGACTCGACGAACAGCGCCGTCTGGAGGGGGAAGAGCCGGTCCTGGAGCGCGAGTGCCTTGGCGTAGTCCCCCGCGAGGCTCGCCTCCTGCAGATCGGCGCAGAGGCGCGGCGCCACGTTCGAGACCACGGAGATGCAGCCGACGCCGCCCTGCGCGTTGAAAGCGAGCGCCGTCGCATCTTCGCCCGAAAGTTGGACGAAAGCGTCACCCATCGCGAGGCGCTGGGCGCTCACGCGGTCGATCTTGGCCGTGGCATCCTTCACGCCGGCGATGTTCTTGAGCTCGAACAGGCGCTTCATGGTGTCGACGCTCATGTCGACCACGGAGCGGGGCGGGATGTTGTAGATGATGATCGGGATGCCGACCGCGTCGTTCACCGCCTTGAAGTGGGCGTAGAGACCGCCTTGGGTGGGCTTGTTGTAATAGGGCGTGACCACGAGGACGGCGTCGGCGCCGGCGCGCTCGGCGTGGCGGGCCCGCTCGATCGCCTCGGCGGTGGAGTTCGAGCCGGCGCCCGCGATCACCGGCACGCGGCCCCGCGCCTCGTCGATGCAGGCCTCGACCACGCGGTCGTGCTCGCTGTGGCTCAGGGTCGGGCTCTCGCCGGTGGTGCCCGTCGGCACGAGGCCGTGGCTGCCCTGCTCGATCTGCCAGTTCACGAAGCGGCGGAAGGCGGTCTCGTCGAAGGCACCCTCGCGGAAGGGGGTGACCAGGGCGGTCATCGAGCCCCGGAGGCGGCCAAGGGTATCGGTCATCGGTCCTGTTCCGAACGGTCGCGCCGTTCCTCCCCACCTGCGCCGCGGCGGCGCAGGGGCGCAGACATAGGGCTTCCGTCCCGCCCGCGCAAACGAATGCGGGGCACGGTTAAGCACGTGTTAACGAGCTTGGCCGGACCTTGTGGCATGCCGCCTCCCGCAAGCTTGAGAAGAGGGGAGTGATCGCTGCCATGGCGACCTTCGTCCGCGCTCCCGTCGCGCTCCTGAGCCTCGCGCTTCTCGGCCCGGCCTTCACCGCCGGCACCCCGCTCGCGGCCCCGCCGGACCTGCGCGCCGATCTGCGCGGGTCCGAGGCGCCGGCCGGCCAGCCGACCCCGCCGGCAAGCGACGCCACGGCCCCCTCCAGCCTCGTGCGGGACGCCAAGGCCGCCCCCGATCCGGTCGCCGCCGACGCCCTGAAGCTCGACCCCAAGGGGTCCGAGGGCAGCGCGGCGCAGGGGTCCGTCAAGGCCGGCACCAAGGCGCTGCCGGCGGGCACCGCGGCCTACGCCTCCGCCGATCCCGACGCGCCCATCGCCTTCCCGTTGCCCGATGCCGGCCTCAGCCCCGCGGCGCCCGTGCCGGAGGTGCCCGACCTCGCCGCCGCCGCCAAGGCGGGCGCCACCGACGTCACCCTGCTGCGCCAGGCGATCGACCTCTACCGCAAGGGCAGGGTCTCCGAGGGCGACCGCCTGCGCGACGGATTCAGCGACCCGGCGGCCCGCGCCCTCCTCGAGTGGATCGCGATCCGCGCGGGCGCCGGCATCGGCTTCGAGCGCACGGTGGCCTTCACCCGCGCCAATCCCGACTGGCCGGCGGGGCCGCTCCTGCGCCGCCGGGCGGAGGAGGCGCTGCTCTCCGAGCGCAAGAGCCCGGCCACCGTGCGCGCCTTCTTCGGCGCGGCCCGGCCGGCCAGCGCGCCCGGCAAGTTCGCCCTGGCCCTCGCCTTCAGGGCGGACGGGCTCGACGGGGACGCCGCCGACCTCGTGCGCGACCTCTGGCGGAGCGAGACCTTCGGGCGCAGCCTCGAAGCCCGGGTGCTCGACGCCTTTCCGGGCCTGCTCACCCGCATCGACCACCGCTACCGGATGGAGCGCGCGCTCCTGAAGGAGGATTGGGAGGCCGCCGGCCGCGCGGCCGGCTATGCCGGCGGCTCCTATGCCAGCCTCGTGCGGGCGCGCCGCACGGTGGAGGACAAGAGTTCGGGCGCCGCCGCGGCGCTCGCCGCCGTGCCGCCTTCCCTCCGCAGCGACGCCTCCTACCTGTTCTCGCGGGCGCAGTTCCACCGCCGGGCCGAACGGGCCGCCGAGGCCGCCGCCGTGCTCGCCGAGGCGCCGACGAACCCCGACGTGCTGGTGGACGGCGACGAGTGGTGGGTGGAGCGCCGCATCGTGGCGCGCAAGCTCCTCGACCTCGGCGACGCCAGGACAGCCTACGCCGTGGCGAGCGGCCACGCCGCCCGGACGCCCGAGAAGCGCATCGAGGCCGAGTTCCATGCGGGCTGGATCGCCCTGCGCTTCGCCAACGATCCGGCCGCCGCGGCCCAGCATTTCGCGCAGGCCGCCAAGGCCGCCGAGACCCCGATCTCCATCGCGCGGGCGGCCTACTGGCAGGGCCGGGCCGCCGACGCGCTGGGGCAGGCCGAGGCCGCCCGGGAGCACTACGCCCGGGCCGCCCTCCAGCCGATCGCCTATTACGGCCAGCTCGCCCGGGCCAAGCTCGGCCAGGCGAGCCTCGTCCTGCGCGCCCCCGCCGACCTCGACCCGGCGGCGCGCGCCGCCTTCGAGGACCGCCTCTGCATCCGGGCGCTGCGCCTCCTGGCCGCCGCCTCCCTGAAGGAACTGGCGCTGCCCCTCTACATCGACACCGCGCAGCGCCTCGGCGACCCCGCCGAGATCCAGGCGCTCGGCGACCTCGCGGTGGAGGTGAAGGACCCGCGCGCGCTGGTCGCCATCGGCAAGCTCGCCGTGCAGCGCGGCCTGCCCCTCGACGCCCACGCCTACCCCACCATCGGCATCCCCACCTACGAGACCTTCACGGCCGTGCCCCAGGTGGAGCGGGCCATGGTCTTCGCCATCGCGCGGCAGGAGAGCCAGTTCGATCCCCGCGCCCAGTCGGGCGTCGGCGCGCGCGGCCTCATGCAGATGATGCCGGCCACCGCCCAGCGCACCGCCCGGCGCGTGGCCGCCGCCTACGACCAGGACCGGCTCACCAGCGATCCCACCTACAATGCCCGCCTCGGCCAAGCCCATCTCGGCGAGCTGATGGAGGATTGGCGCGGCTCCTACGTGCTGGCCTTCGCTGCCTACAACGCGGGGGGCGGCAACGTGAAGAAGTGGATCGACGCCTACGGCGACCCGCGCAAGGGCGAGGTCGACGTGGTCGACTGGGTCGAGCGCATCCCCTTCACCGAGACGCGCAACTACGTGCAGCGGGTGATGGAGAACCTGCAGGTCTACCGCACCCGCCTCGACGGCAAGAACGCGCTCCTCATCGACGGAGACCTGCGCCGCGGCGGGCGCTGAGGCGGTATGGACGGTTGACCTGCCGGCCTCTCCCGGCGCACGGCAGGCCCCTTCTCGCACCGGACCCGCAGGACCCATGCCCACCCGCCTCGACGAGGCGCGCGCCGCGCTCCAGAAGACTTTCGGCTACGACGATTTCCGCCCCGGCCAGGCCGAGGTGATCGGCGCGGTCCTCGACGGCACCGACGTGTTCGCGGTGATGCCGACGGGCTCGGGCAAGTCGATGACCTACCAGCTGCCCGCCCTCGTCGAGGACGGGCTCACCGTGGTGGTCTCGCCGCTCATCGCCCTGATGCACGATCAGGTGCAGCAGATGCGCGCCTTCGGCATCGCCGCGGCCACCCTGAACTCCTCTGTGCCGGAGAGCGAGGCGCGCGAGACCTGGCGCCGGATCCGCTCGGGCGACCTGCGCCTGCTCTTCGTCTCCCCCGAGCGCCTGCTCATGGACGGCTGCATGGAGGCGCTCAACGGGGCGGGCGTCCGCCGGCTCGCCGTGGACGAGGCCCACTGCGTCTCGCAATGGGGGCACGATTTCCGGCCCGAGTACCGCGAGATCGCCCGCGCCCGCGAGGCTCTGGGCAACGTGCAGGTGCTGGCGCTCACCGCCACGGCGGATGCCGCGACGCGGGCCGAGATCGCCGAGCGGCTGTTCCCGGCGGGCCGCGCCCCGAAGGTCTTCGTCCACTCCTTCGACCGGCCGAACATCCGCCTGACCTTCGTGCCGAAGGACAACCCCACCCGGCAGATCGAGCGCTTCCTGAAGCACCGCCGGGCCGAGAGCGGCATCATCTACTGCTCGTCGCGCAAGCGCACGGAGCAGCTCGCCGAGAGCTTGCGGAACGACGGCTTCAACGCCCTGCCCTACCATGCCGGCCTCGACCAGGGCACGCGCATGCGCAACCAGGACACCTTCCTGCAGGAGGACGGGGTGGTGATGGCCGCCACCATCGCCTTCGGCATGGGCATCAACAAGCCGGACGTGCGCTTCGTCTGCCACGCCGACATGCCCAACAACATCGAGGGCTATTACCAGGAGATCGGCCGCGCCGGCCGCGACGGCCTGCCCGCCGACACGCTCACCCTCTACGGCCTCGACGACATGGCGCTGCGCCGCCGCCAGATCGACGAGAAGGAGATCGGCGACGAGCGCCGCCGGGTGGAGCGGCGCAAGCTCGAGGCGATGATCGCGCTGTGCGAGGGGGCCGCCTGCCGCCGCCAGTCGCTGCTCGCCTATTTCGGCGAGGCGAGCGGGGCTTGCGGGCGCTGCGATCTCTGCCGCGGCGGCGTCCAACTCATCGACGGCACCGTCTCCGCGCAGAAGCTGCTCTCGGCGATCGTGCGCACCGGCCAGCGCTTCGGCGCGGCCTATGTCTGCGACGTGGTGCACGGGAAGGAGAGCGAGCAGATCCGCCGCAACGGCCACGGCCAGCTCAAGACCTTCGGGGTTGGATCAGACAAGCCGGTCGCCGCCTGGCGGGCGATCCTGCGCCAGCTCTTCGCCGCCGGCGCGGTCGCCGAGAACACGGACGGCTACGGTGGCCTCTCGATGACCGAGAAGGGCGAGGCCATCCTGTTCGGGCGGGAAACCGTCCAGCTCCGGCCCGATCCCGAGCCCCGCGCCGAGCCGCGCGAGCGCCGCCGCGCCTCGGCCGCCCGCGACGACGAGGCGCTGGCGCTCTCGGAGGCCGACGAGGCCCTGTTCCAGCACCTGCGCGGCCTGCGCGCCACCATCGCCCGCGGCGAGGGCATCGCCGCCTTCATGGTCTTCCCCGACCGGACCCTGGTGGAGATGGCGCGCCAGAAGCCCGTCGACCTCTGGGCGCTGCGGGCCGTCCACGGGGTCGGCGAGCGCAAGCGCGAGGCCTACGGCGAGCGTTTCGTGGACGCGATCCGCGAGTTCCTGGGCGATGCCGATGGCGGGGGGCGGCGCGCGCCCGGCTGAGCGCTGCGCGAGACCGAGGTGCGATCCCCTGAAGCGCGATGCGAGCGAGTGGGAACCGGTTTTTCGGGATCGTCGTGCGACCACAAGAGGATAGAGCGTGCTGCCGTTCTCGTGAGAAAGCAGCACGCTCCAACGCCGCGTCTCAATTTTGCACTCGCGCCCGGCGCGCCGCCTCGTGTAGGCAGCGGCTACCGAGGGGGCGGCACGCCCCTGGCCTGTGCGCATGGCGGCCCTCATTACCCGTTCCGACGCTCGTTCCGACGAATCCCGGGCGCTGCGGCAGGTCTTCTACCTGCCGGGCTTCGATCCGCGCGAGCCCGAGACCTACTGGGGCCTGTTCCGGCGCGAGAGCCGGCTCACGGCGTCGCGGCGCGGGATGGCGATCGCGGTCGGCGATCCGGTCCGCTCGGGGGACGGGATCAGCCTCGACTGGGACGTGCGGGGCGATGCCGGCCGGGTCCGCTACAGCCTGCTGCGCTGGGACGACATCGTCCGCGCCCGCTTTCCCCGTCCGGAATGGCAGCGCCTGCGCGCGGTGCCCGCGCTGCTCGCCCGCCTCTACCGGGCCGGCTATCCGCGCCGCCTGCGCAAGGAGGCCCGGCGCTTCTCCACCGTGATCCTCGGCGTGCACCGGATCTATCTGGCCTTCGTCGCCCTCAGCCTGATCCTGGCCTGCGCCGGATTGCTCCTGCTGCCCGCGCATCTGCGGCTCTGGGCGCTGCCCGCCGTGCCGCTCGCGGCCTACGGCGTGCTGGCGCTGCTGACGCGGGTGAGCCGGGGCAAGCCCCTCTACGTCGCCCATCTCGTGGACGACACCGCCTTCACCCACGACCACGCGGCCGGCCGCACCGCCGGCATGCCCGCCCGCCTCGACGCCTTCGCCGCGCGGATCGCCGCCGCCGAGGCCGCGGGCGCGGCGGAGGAGATCGTGGTGATCGGCCATTCCTCGTCGAGCTTCCTCGGGGTCGAGGTGCTCGACCGGATCCTCGCGCGCGATCCGGATTTCGGCCGCCGCGGCACCCCGGTCTCCTTCGTGACGCTGGGGAGCGTGATCCCCTGGATCGCCCTCGATCCGGCGGCGCACGGGATCCGGGCGGCGCTGGCCCGGGTCGCCGCCGCCGAGGCGATCGCCTGGCTCGACATCCGCGCGCCCTGGGATTGGCTCTCGATCCACCTGCGCGATCCCCTGACCGCCTCCGGCGTGCCCTCGCCCGGCCCCGGCCGCCCGGCGGTGCTGCGGGTCCAGATCGAGGATCTGATCGAGCCGAGGATCGTGGCGCGCCGGCGCTGGAACCTGTTCCGGATGCATTTCCAGCTGCTGATGGCGAGTCGCCGGACGGAGGGCTTCGACTACGTCGCCTTCGTGGCCGGCCCGGAACCGGTGCATGCCGCCATCGCCCGCTGCCGCCGCGGCGCCGCCCGGTCCGGCACGGCGGCGGACGAGCCCGAAGTCGCCTGAACCGCACGGTTCGTTGCCGACGCCGCATGCACGGCTGATACCAAATCCGGTTGATCCCTTCGGGATGGCGGATTTGGGCTCCGCTCAGGCGCCGCGCGGGCTTGGCCGATACGCTCCCCGCTTCGATCAAGCGGAGATCGTATCAGAGCATCGTTCCGAAAGGTGGTGGCCAGCTTTCGGAAAAGGCGATGCGGGATCAAGGACCTGGCCATCGTCCCGGATCTGATTCCAGGACGATGGGCCGGAGCGCTCTCCGACGAAGGGGACGCCGTTTCGTCGCGAGGGGGCGCGGCGAAACAGGCGGCTGGAGCCGTGCCCTACCCAACGTGGTCGGTGACGGCTCCAGCTGCGGATCGTCGCCGAGTGTTGCCAGTGCGGGCTCATCCGCTTTAGAGCCGTTGCCGGCTTGAGCGCGCCGCCCGGTTCGGGCTCGTATCCACGGGGTCGCCGCCCCGTGTCCGAGACCACTGCCTTTCGAGACCCGCCGCATGTTCCGTAACGATGTTCCGATCACGCCCGAGCTCGTGCGCCAGCACGGTCTGACGCCGGACGAGTACGAGCGCTTCCGCGGCCTCATCGGGCGCGACCCGACGCTCACCGAACTCGGCATCGTCTCGGCGATGTGGAACGAGCACTGCTCCTACAAGTCCTCGCGCAAGCACCTGCGCGGCCTGCCGACCTCGGCGCCGTGGGTGATCCAGGGGCCGGGCGAGAACGCGGGCGTCATCGATATCGGCGACGGGCTCGCCTGCGTCTTCAAGATGGAGAGCCACAACCACCCGAGCTTCATCGAGCCCTACCAGGGCGCGGCGACCGGCGTCGGCGGCATCCTGCGCGACGTGTTCACCATGGGCGCCCGGCCGATCGCGGCCCTGAACGCGCTGCGTTTCGGCTCCCCCGACCACCCGCGCACCCGCCACCTCGTCTCGGGGGTGGTCGCGGGCATCGGCGGCTACGGCAACTCGTTCGGCGTGCCAACCGTCGGCGGCCAGGTCGGCTTCCACGCGCGCTACGACGGCAACATCCTCGTCAACGCCATGGCGGTGGGCCTCGCCCGGACCGATTCGATCTTCTACGCGGCCGCCGCCGGCGTCGGGAACCCGATCGTCTATCTCGGCTCGAAGACCGGCCGCGACGGCATCCACGGCGCCACCATGGCCTCGGCCGAGTTCGACGAGGAGAGCGAGTCGAAGCGCCCGACCGTGCAGGTCGGCGACCCCTTCGCCGAGAAGCTCCTGCTCGAAGCCTGCCTGGAACTGATGGCGTCGGGCGCCGTCATCGCCATCCAGGACATGGGCGCGGCAGGGCTCACCTGCTCGGCGGTGGAGATGGGCGCCAAGGGCGATCTCGGCGTGGAACTCGACATCGAGAAGGTGCCGGCCCGCGAGGCGGGCATGACGCCCTACGAGATGATGCTCTCCGAGAGTCAGGAGCGCATGCTCATGGTGCTCAAGCCCGGCATGGAGGCCGAGGCCGAGGCCATCTTCGTGAAGTGGGGCCTCGACTTCGCGGTGATCGGGCGCACCACCGACACGCTGCGCTTCGTCATCAAGTGGCACGGCGAGACGGTGGCGGACCTGCCGATCAAGGAGCTCGGCGACGAGGCGCCCCTCTACGACCGGCCCCACATCGCCAACACCCATCGGCCCGAGATCAAGCCCGCCGAGGTCCCCGCGCCCGCCTCCCTCGCCGATGCGCTCACCCGCCTCCTCGGCTCGCCCGACCTCTCCGCGAAGCGCTGGGTCTACGAGCAGTACGACCACTTCATCCTCGGCAACACCGTGCAGAAGCCGGGCGGCGACGCGGCCATCGTGCGCGTCGAGGACGGTCCGAAGGGGCTGGCGCTCACCTGCGACGTCACCCCGCGCTACTGCGAGGCCGACCCCGTCGAGGGCGGGCGCCAGGCGGTGGCCGAGGCGTGGCGCAACATCACGGCGGTGGGCGCCCGTCCGCTCGCCATCACCGACAACCTGAACTTCGGCAATCCCGAGAAGCCCGAGGTGATGGGCCAGCTCGTCGGCTGCCTCACCGGGATCGGCGAGGCCTGCCGCGCCCTCGACTTCCCCGTCGTGTCCGGAAACGTCTCCCTCTACAACGAGACCAACGGCGTCGGCATCCTGCCGACCCCGACCATCGGCGGCGTCGGCGTGCTCGACGACGTGGAGCGCCACGCCTCCATCGCCCTGAAGCGCGAGGGCGACGTGCTGGTGCTGATCGGCTCCGGCGAGGGCTGGCTCGGCCAGTCGGCCTATCTCGCGGTGATCGAGGGCCGCGAGGCGGGTGCGCCGCCGCCGGTCGACCTCGCCATCGAGCGCCGCAACGGCGATTTCGTGCGCGGCCTGATCCAGTCCGGCCTCGCCGACACGGTGCACGACCTCTCGGACGGGGGCCTCGCCGTGGCGCTCGCCGAGATGGCCATGGCCGGCGGCATCGGCGCGGCGCTCCCCGAGGTTCCGGTGGACCTGCCCGCCCACGCCTACCTCTTCGGCGAGGACCAGGGCCGCTACCTGCTCGCCGTCGACGCCGAGACGGCGCCCGACATCCTCTACAGCGCCGCGTCTCAGGGGATCGATGCCGCGGTCGTCGGCGTCACCGGATCGGACCGCCTGACCCTGCCGAGCGGGGAGACCGTCGCGGTGGCCGACCTGCGCAAGGCCCACGAGGAATGGCTGCCCGCCTACATGGCGAGCCAGCCGGCCGCCGTGCCGGCCTGAGAAGGAGTTCACACCATGCCGATGGATGCAGGCGAGATCGAGCGGATGATCCGCGAGGCGCTGCCCGATGCCCAGATCGAGATCCGGGATCTCGCCGGGGACGGCGACCACTACGCCGCCACCGTCCTGTCCTCGGCCTTCAAGGGCAAGACGCGCGTGGCCCAGCACCAGATGGTCTACGGCGCGCTCCAGGGGCGGATGGGGGGCGTGCTCCACGCCCTTGCGCTGACCACGGGCGTACCGCAGGATTGACGCCCACGCGAGGCGTTCTCCCATGGACCGACCGAGCCTCTACGACGACGACATCGTGACCTGGGCCGAGGAGCAGGCGGCTGCCCTGCGTGAGCTCGGGGCGCGAGGCGAGTTGTCGAACGCGGTTGATTGGGAACTCGTCGCCGAGGAGATCGAGGGCGTGGGGCGGGCTCAGATCGACGCTGTCGACAGCGCTCTGCGCCTGGTCCTGATCCACGTGCTGAAATATCTCTCGGCCCCGAACGCGCAGTCGACCGCGTCCTGGCGCTCGGAGGTTCTCACCTTCGGACGGGCGGCTCGGAAACGGTACAGGCCGTCCATGCGCCAGCGGATCGACTGGGAGGATCTCTGGATCGCCGCGGTCGGCGAGGCCGCGTCCCAGTTGCAGATCTTCGGGGATCACATCGTCGCCGGGCTGCCGCGGGAGATGCCCTTCACACCCGAGGAGTTGGTGTCGCCCGACTTCACGATGGATTGGGCCCTCGAGCGCCTCGCCGCGCTATTGGACACCGGAACCGGGCATCACTAAGTCAGCACTTCAGACAACGAGGGTTTTTTCGCATGTCCGACGTCAACACCGCGATCGAGAACGAGATCAAGTCCCAGGACGTGGTCGTGTTCATGAAGGGCACGCCGCAGATGCCGCAATGCGGCTTCTCGGGCCAGGTCGTGCAGATCCTCAACTACCTCGGCGTGCCCTTCAAGGGCGTCAACGTGCTCGCCGACCAGAACATCCGCGAGGGCATCAAGGCCTATTCCAACTGGCCGACCATCCCGCAGATCTACGTGAAGGGCGAGTTCGTCGGCGGCTGCGACATCACCCGGGAGATGTTCCAGTCGGGCGAGTTGCAGACCTTCCTCGCCGAGAAGGGCGTTCCGGTGAAGAGCGCCGCCTGACGGCACGCGCCGACGCGGAAGACGGATCAGGGCGCGCTGCGAGAACATCCCCATCGCGACGGGTGCGCGCACGCCCACGAGCCTCCGCTACCCGACGCACGCACCCGGCGTCAGGGGCCGTGCCCGGAACCGACTCGGTCGAGCCGGACGGCCCGTCCGCGGCGCCGCGCGCCGGCTCCCGTTCCCAATCCCAGCGGCGGAGGGTGCGATGGCGGCGCTCTCCATCGAGGGCGCCCCCCTCGGGAGGACGCGCGCGGCGCGGCCCGAGGGCGGCCGACGCCCGCCGGACCTCGAGATGCGACCCGTCATCGATCCGGATCTTAACCTTCGCGAGGACTTCGGCGGCCTTGCGTAGTCTGAAGATTTGCCTGGAGCGGCGGCTCGTGTGCGAATGCGCACCGCGGCATCGATGCCGCAGTACAATTATTAAAGAATCGTCACCGTCCGAAATCTTTTCGGAACCCGTTCAGGTTACGCCCGTTACGCACATACAGCCCAGTTGTTCGGGTGCGTGACGATCGTTCACTGCTGCTGCAGCAAGGCCGGCCATGCCCGTCTTCGAATCCAAGAACCTCGATAGCGAATTCGAAGGTCAGTCGCTCCTCGCAGCGATTCTCCAGCCGACGCGGGGAGCGCGCGTGCGCGCCCTCACGCACGGACGCCGCCGGGCCAAGCGCGCCGCGCTGCTCGCCGACCCGATGACGATGGAAGTGCGCTACCCCGTCAACGCCGCGGACGAGCTGACGCCGGCCGTGGTGGCCACGACCTGACGCGCCACGCCTTCGCCGAACCCGGGCACCGCCGCTCACAGGGCGCGGATCACCACGATTGCGGGGTGATGAGGCCCTGGCGGGTGACGACGACCCACTCGCGCCCGCGCCGCTCGACCGCTTCCACGCGCCCGACGCCCGGGACGACGCCGCCGGGCCCGACCTCCACGAGCCGGCGCCGCCGGTCCTCGAGAATCGCCATCCCCTCGTAAACGTCGCGCACGGCCCAGCCGTCGACGACAGCGGGCTTCTCCGGCGCCTTCTTCGCCTCGATGGCGCCCGTCGTCACGGGCTCCACCCGCGCGGGCTCCGCCTTGATCGCCACAGGCGCGATGCTCGCCGCGGCGGCGCGCTGCTTCTCCACCTGACCGGCGAGCGCTGCCAGGCCCTTGGCGGTCTCGCGCTCGGCCTGCTCCATGCGATCGCCGAGCGCGGCGAGCTTGCCGGTGAGCGCCTGTTCCGCCTTGGCCACCCGCTCCGTGAGCACCGCGCCGCGGCTCGCGCCGTCGCGCCGCGCCGCTTCCGCGGCGTCCTGCACGGTAGCCAGCAGCCGGCCGAGCCGCTCGACCTCCGCGCCGACCCGCGCCGTCTCGCCGCGGGCCGCTTCCAGGCCTGTGCGAAGCTCGGAGGCACCGCCATCCACGCGCGGCAGGGACGCCGCCGTGAGGCCGGCGCCGCCGATGAGGCCGAGGGCGAGCGCCCCGCCCCCCACGGCCAGGAGCAGCGGGTCGAGGCGGCGGCGTGCGGGGGCCGGCGGGCGGCCGCCCGTGACCACGGCCTTGAGGAGCGCCTCCGGCGAGGCGTCCGGCTTCGACTCGGCCTTCACGGCCGGATCCGTGGCTTTGGTCATGTTCTCGTCCCCGCAACCCTGCTCCGGGAAATTCCACAAGCATTGGTTAAGGACGTTTGTTTACCGAACTCTTACCAGGGGCCGGACCGAGCGGCCCGGCCCGATACCGCTCAAGCGGCCAGGCCCCGCTTGCGCAGGAGCGGCCCGGTGCTCGGCAGGCGGCCGCGGAACAGGGTGTAGGCCTCGCGCGGGTCGCGCAGGTTGCCCGCACCGTAGACGTAGCGGCGCAGGCGCGCGGCGGTCTCCGGATCGAAGATGTCGCCGGCCTCGCGGAAGGCGTCGAAGGCGTCGGCGTCCAGCACCTCGGACCAGAGATAGCTGTAGTAGCCGGCGGCGTAGCCGTCGCCCGAGAAGATGTGCGCGAAGTGCGGGCTGCGGTGGCGCATGCCGATCTCGGCCGGCATGGCGACGCGCTTCAGGGCCTCGGCCTCGAAGGCCAGCACGTCGAGCCCGCCCTCGCCCTCGCTCGACAGGTGCAGGGTCATGTCGACGATGGCCGAGGCGGTATATTCCACCGTGGCGAAGCCCTGGTTGAAGCTGCGCGCGGCCAGGAGCTTGCGCAGCAGGTCCTCCGGCATCGCCTCGCCGGTGCGGTGGTGGCGGGCATGCCGGCGCAGCACCTCCGGCTGTTCCAGCCAGTGCTCGTAGAGCTGCGAGGGCAATTCCACGAAGTCCCCCGAGACCGAGGTCCCCGAGAGGAGCGGGTAGGTCACGTCCGAGAGCAGGCCGTGCAGGGCGTGGCCGAACTCGTGGAACAGGGTGCGCGCGTCGTCGAAGGAGAGCAGGGCCGTCTCGCCGGGAGGCGCCTTGGCGAAGTTCATCACGTTCACGATGACCGGCGTCACCGCGCCGTTGAGCCGCTCCTGCGAGCGGAAGGCGCTCATCCAGGCCCCCGACCGCTTGGAGGCACGGGCGAAGTAGTCGCCGAGGAACAGGCCGACCTCCGACCCGTCCGCGTCCGTGACGCGCCAGACCCGCACGTCCGGATGGTAGCGCGGCACCGCGGGGAGTTCCTCGAAGGCGAGGCCGAACAGGCGCGCGGCGGTGTCGAAGGCGGCCTCGATCATCCCGTCGAGGGGCAGGTAGGCCTTGATCTCGCCCTCGTCGAGGTCGTGCTCGGCGCGCCGCAGCTTCTCGGCGTAGTGGCGCCAGTCATGGGCCTCCAGGGCGAAGTTGCCGCCCTCCGCCCCGACGATGGCCTGGAGCCGGTCGCGCTCGGCCCCCGCCCGCTTCTGCGCGGGCGCCCAGACCTCGGACAGGAGCGCGGTGGCCGCCTCGGGGGTCGCCGCCATGGTGTCGTCGAGCTTGTAATGGGCGAAGCTCTCGTAGCCGAGGAGGCGCGCCCGCTCGGCGCGGAGCTGGACGATCTCGCGGATGATCGCCCGGTTGTCGGTCTCCCCGCCCGATTGCCCGCGGCGGATCCAGGCCTCGTAGGCGCGCTCCCGCAGGTCGCGCCGCGTCGAGAAGACGAGGAACGGCTCGATGAGCGAGCGGGACAGGGTGACGACGTGGCCGTGCCCGCCCCCGCGCTCCTCGGCGGCGCTCGCCGCGGCGGCGCGCAGGAAGGGCGGCAGGCCGGCGAGATCCTCCTCGCCCGTGAGCGGCAGGACGAAGCCGCTCTCGTCGGCCAGGAGGTTCTGGCTGAAGCGGGTGCCGAGTTCGGACAGGCGCGCGGCGATCTCGGCCATGCGGGCCTTGGCCTCCGGCGCGAGATCGGCCCCGGCCCTGCGGAAGCGGGTGCGGTAGCGGGCCAGCACCCGGCGCTCCTCCGCATCGAGATCCTCGGCCTCGGCATCGACGGCGGAGATGCGGGCCCACAGATCCGCGTTGAGGTAGATCGCGCTGCCGTGGCGGGCGAGCCGGGGACCGATCTCCCGCTCGATGGCCTGGAGCTCGGGATTCGTGTGGCTGCCGGTGAGGTTGTAGAAGACGCCCGCCACCCGATCGAGGGCGAGGCCCGCCCGCTCCATCGCCGCCACGGTGTCGTCGAAGCGCGGCGCCGCGCCGTTCCCGGTGATCGCCGCGATCTCCGCCTCGTGCGCGGCGATCGCCGCCTCGAAGGCCGGGCGGTAGTGCTCCGGCGCGATGCGCTCGAACGGCGGCAGGCCGTAGGGCGTGTTCCAGGCGTCCTCCGCGAAGGGATTGGCGGGGTCGAGCGTGGGGAGCCCTGCGCGGGTCTGCGTCATTCCGGTCCTCGTCGGGTCGTGTTCGCGGGTCGCGGTGCCTGAGATGGGAGCGGCGGCGGCTGCCCGCAAAGCGCGGATTCTAGAACGTGGCGCGGCCTCACGGAAACAGCGGCAGGTTCCCTGCCCGCACGACGGTCCGGGAGAACCGGGTTCCGCTCTCCCGCGGCGCGCTGCGGCCCGCCGCGCGGCAGGCCACCCCTTGCCGGCGCCGCCCCGCGCCCGAGGATGTCCTCCAGCCGGGCCGCGCACCGCGTCCCGGCGGGGGGCCATGCCATGTCTCAGCGTCCAGCCGCCGCGGGAATGACCGCCATCGCCCTGCTCCTGCTGCCGGTCCCCGCGCTCGCGCAGGCGCCCGCGGCACCGCCGATCCCGCCGGAGCGGCCCGCGGACCTGATCCCGCCCCCGCCGCCCGGGGAGCCCTTACGCGCGCCGCCGGTCCCTCCGGAACGGCCGCCGACGCTCGGAGCGGCACCGGAGGCGGCCCCACCGCCGCCGGAGGCGGGCACGGAGACGCCTCTGCCTCCCGCCCGGCCGCCGGAACTCTCCGGCGCGGGGGCGCTTGCCCTGAAGGTGGCGCCCCCCGACGACACGGCCTGCCGCGTGCGGCTGAAGCGCCTCGGCGCGACCTTCGAGCCCCTGCCGGCGATCGCGAACGGCCAGTGCGGCGCCCCGCGCCCGCTGAAGGTGACGGCCCTCGACGGCGCCGCCCTGCCGCAGGCGGCCACCCTCACCTGCACGGCGGCGGAGTCCCTGGCCCGCTGGACCACCGAGGTGCAGTCCGCCGCGGACGACATCCTCGGCAAGCCCCTGCGCGCCGTCACCATCGGCACGTCCTACGAATGCCGCGGGCAGAACCACGACGTGGACGCCAAGCTCAGCGAGCACGCCTTCGCCAACGGTATCGACGTGATGGGCTTCGCCTTCGAGGGCCGCGCGGCCGTCACCGTCACGGGTCAGGCGGCGGGGTCCGCGGAGGCACGCTTCCTCGACGCGGTGCGGGCGCGGGCCTGCGACGTCTTCCGCACCGTGCTCGGACCGGGCTCCGACCCGGCCCATGCCAACCATCTCCACCTCGACGAGCGCGTGCGGAGCGCCGGCCACAGGCTCTGCCAGTAACCGTGGAACGCCGGCCCGGACGGCGGCTTTATCGTTCGCGGGACAGGCTTTAGGAGCAGAGGACGATGGCGGGCGCGAACTGGATGCGGGTCGGCCTCCTGGCGCTCGCCCTCGCGGGCTCCGGCCTCGCCGAGGCGAAGCCGCTCACCGCCGAGGCGGTCAACCAGGCACGTCTGCCGGACAGGGACGGCGCCGCGGAGAAGACGGGGCGCAAGGGCGAGGCGGCCGATCCGCTTCTCGTGAAGCTCCAGGTGCTCCTCGACCGCGCCCGCTTCTCCCCCGGCGCCATCGACGGCAAGGCCGGCGACAACTTCCGGGGCGCCCTGTCGGCCTACGCGACGGCGCAGAGCCTGCCCGCCGGCTCGACCCCGACGCCGGAGATCGTCGCCAGGCTCGAAGCCGACGCGGCGCCGGCGATCACGCCCTACACGATCACGCGGGCGGACGCCGATACGCGCTTCCTCGAGCGCGTGCCGCCGAGGATGGAGGCGCAGGCCGAGCTCGATCACCTCGGCTACACCAACGCCCGGGAGATGCTGGCCGAGCGCTTCCACATGAGCCGCGAACTCCTGAGCGCGCTCAACCCGGGCGCGGTCTTCGACCGGCCCGGCACCGTGGTCCAGGTGGCGGCGGTGACGCCGATGGCCCTGGGCAGACCCGATCCGAAGAGCTTGCCGGAGGCGCCGAAGGTCGCCCGCATCGAGGTCGACAAGGGTTCGCGGGACCTGCGCGCCTTCGACGGGGACGGGCGGCTGGTGGCCTACTACCCCGCCTCCATCGGCAGCACCGAGAAGCCCGCCCCGAGCGGCGAGACCACGGTGACCCGCGTCGCCTTCGCGCCGAGCTACACCTACGATCCGAAATACGCCTTCAAGGGCGTGAAGGCCCGGGAGAAGTTCACCATCAAGCCGGGGCCGAACAACCCGGTCGGCGACGTCTGGATCGACCTCGCCATCGATTCCTACGGCATCCACGGCACCCCGGAGCCGGAGAAGGTCGGCAAGACGGAATCGCACGGCTGCATCCGCCTGACCAACTGGGGCGCGCGCGACCTCGGTCGCCACGTCGGCAAGGGCGTGAAGGTGGTCTTCAAGGACGGCTGAGCCCGGCCCGACGGGCGGCCTGCGGCATAAAAACTAACCTATGTCAGGTTGGATTGCTGCGGCTTGCGCACGGACGCGCGGAAAATGTATCGTTGCATAACATTGCCGCGCGGCTTCCTGCGTTCCGCCCCGGGCTTTCGCTTGACACGCCTCCCTATCCGGGCGACGGCTCAGGCGATCCCGCGGGCCGTCAGGGCCTCGCGGGATCGTGCGTCCGGGGCTCCCACGATCGGCTCCGGCGGTCTCGGGCCCTGCTCCCGCGCCGCGTGCGCAAGGTCGGGGAACGGTTGGATCCAAGGGAAGACAGCTCGGCGTGACGGCGGAACCGACAGAGAACGTTCTTCAGGGCATCCGCGTGCTCGTCGTCGAGGACGAGGCCGCGATCTCGATGCTGCTCGAGGACATGCTCCTCGACTTCGGCTGCGACGTCGTGGGCCCCGCCGCGCGGCTCGCCAACGCCCTGGAGATGGCGCGGGCCGAGACCTTCGACGTGGCCATCCTCGACGTGAACGTCGCGGGCGAGCCTATCTATCCGGTGGCCGAGGCCATCGCCCAGCGCGACCTGCCCCTGGTCTTCTCGACGGGCTACGGCGGCGCCGGGATCCGCGAGCCGTTCCGGGACAGGCCCGTGGTGCAGAAGCCGTTCAGCCAGGCCGACCTCAAGCGCACGCTGATCGGCGCGGTGAAGGCCAAGCGCGGCTGAGAGTTCAGGGACCGTCGAGAGGGAAGGCGTCGGGCAGGTGCTCCGGCCAGGCCCCGCGCCCGACGAAGACCGCATCCGCGCGCAATGTGAGGTTGGCGCAGGCGGGGTTTCGCGCGAGCCACGCCCGCACCGCGCGGGCGAAGCGCCGCTTCTTGACCGCGCCGATGGCCGACCGCGCATCCGCGAGGCTCGCGCGGGCCTTCACCTCCACGAAGGCGACCGTGCCCCCGCGCCGCACGATCAGGTCGATCTCGCCGCCGGCCAGGGCGACCCGCAGGGCCAGCGGCCGGTAGCCCTTCAGCATCAGGGCCGCGAGGGCGAGCCATTCGGCCCGGCGCCCGCGCAGATGGGTGGCCCGCCGCCGGGCCGTCGCGGCCTCACCGCGCATCGCCGGGCTCCGTCCCTTCCTCCATCTGGTTCAGGACGAGGGCGCGGGCATAGACGAGCCGGCGCTTGCGGCCCGTCCGGGCCGCGACGAGGCTCGCCGCGTCCTTCACCGAATGGGCGGCGAGCGCCTCCCGCAGGGCCGCGTCGAGAGCGGCCTCGTCGCCCGCATCCGGATCCTCGGCCGGCCCCGGGCCGATCAGCACCACGATCTCGCCCTTCGGCGCCCCCTCCTCCGCGAAGGCCGCGCTGAGGCTGCCGAGGGTTCCGCGCCGCACCGTCTCGTAGAGCTTGGTCAGTTCCCGCGTCACCGCCGCCGGGCGCTCGGAACCCAGCACGCCCGCGGCGTCGGCCAGCATCTCCACGAGGCGGTGGGGGGATTCGAACAGCACCAGGGTGCCGGGCACGTCGGCCAGCGCCGCGAGCCGGTTGCGGCGGGCGCCCGCCTTCTGCGGCAGAAAGCCCTCGAAGAAGAAGCGGTCGGTGGGCAGGCCCGCCGCGACGAGGGCGGTCATCACCGCGGACGCGCCGGGCACCGGGGTGACCGGGATGCCGGCCTCGATGGCCGCCAGCACCAGCTTGAAGCCCGGATCCGACACCAGCGGCGTGCCGGCATCGGAGACGAGCGCCAGGGCCTGTCCCTCGCGCAGACGCTCCACCATCCGGGTCCGCACGGAATCGGCGGAGTGCTCGTGATAGGCGAGGAGCGGCGTGGTGATCCCGTAATGGGCGAGCAGGGTGCGGGTCACGCGGGTGTCCTCGGCGAGGATCGCGTCGGCGGCGGCGAGCGTGGCGAGCGCCCGGATCGTGATGTCGCGCAGGTTGCCGATCGGCGTCGCCACCACGTGCAGACCCGGGGACAGGGGCTCGGCCTCGCTGGCGAGCCCGAAGGCGGTGAAGGTCGCGGGCGCCGCGCGGCGCTGGGGCGCGGGCGGACGGCGCGGGGAATCGGAACGCTGGCTCATCATGGCGACAATGCCACGGACGCTGTGGGAAATGTCCGTCTTTCCCGCCGCTCCGTTGCCTTTTCACAGGCTCGGCCTCAGCGTGGTCCGTTCCAGTCTCGTATCCGCCCACGCACCGGGGAGCCCGTCGATGCTGCGTTTCCGCGAGGTCCCGGCGCGCCTCGCCCTGG
The DNA here is from genome assembly GCA_947444195.1 of Methylobacteriaceae bacterium. Taxonomy (GTDB): domain Bacteria; phylum Pseudomonadota; class Alphaproteobacteria; order Rhizobiales; family Beijerinckiaceae; genus Methylobacterium. Next base: position 70,912 of record CANEZL010000014.1, read on the forward strand.
CCTGCGCCCTGGCGCTCCCCGGCGGCTGCATCGGCGGGCCGGACGGGCCGCGCACGACGCGCAGCGCCCCCCAGCCGCAGGCCCAGGCGGACCTTCCCCCCGCGGACGCCCCGGGGGCACCGGGGCGGATCGGTAGGGGCGCGGTGAAGGTCGCGCTGGTCGTTCCCCTCAGCGGGCCCGGCGCGGCGGTGGGCGCGGCCATGCGCAACGCGGCGGAACTGGCCTACGAGGAGTTCCAGCAGCCCGACCTCCAGATCCTGGTGAGGGACGACCGGGGCACGCCCGACGGTGCCCGCGAGGCCGTGCAGGGGGCGATCGGCGAGGGTGCGGACCTCGTGCTCGGGCCGGTCTTCGCGGCCAACGTCCAGGCCGCCGCGGTGCCCGCGCGCAACGCCGGCAAGCCGGTCATCGCCTTCTCGACGGACGCCACCGTGGCGGCGCGGGGGGTCTACCTCCTGAGCTTCCTGCCCCAGGCGGAGGTGGACCGGATCGTCGAGGAATCGGTGGCCGGCGGCAAGCGCTCCTTCGCGGCGCTGATCCCCGAGAGCGCCTACGGCAACGCCGTCGAGGCGCAGTTCCGCGAGGCGGTGGCCCGCAAGGGCGCGCGCCTCGCGGGGATCGAGCGCTACGCGCCGGGGGCGCCCGGCCCGGCCGTCGAGCGGCTGGCCGGCGTCATCACCGGACCCGCGGCCCAGGCCGATACCCTGTTCCTGCCCGAGAGCGCGGACGGCCTGCCCGCCGTCTCAGCCGCCCTGGTGAAGGCCGGCTACGCCCCCGGCCGCGTGCGCCCGGTCGGCACCGCGGTCTGGAACGAGCCGCGCCTCTTCGCGCTGCCCGCGCTCCAGGGCGGGCGCTTCGCGGCGCCGGACACGGGGGGCTTCGCCGCCTTCGCCGGCCGGTATCAGGCGCGCTACGGCAGCAACCCGCCCCGCGTCGCCTCCCTCGCCTTCGACGCGGTCTCGCTGGCCGCGGCGCTCACCCGGCAATACGGCACGCAGCGCTTCGCCGAGCCGACGCTCACCGCCAATGCGGGCTTTGCCGGCATCGACGGCACCTTCCGCCTGCGGCCGGAGGGGATGAGCGAGCGGGCGCTCGCGGTCTACGAGATCCGCAACAACGCGGTCACGGTGGTGAGCCCGGCCCCGCGCACCCTGGGCAAGCCCGGCACCTGATCAGGCGGCCAGCGCCGCCACCAGGGCGTTGAGCACCGGCGCGCCGCGCGGGGTCGCGGCGATGCGCCCGTCCGGCCGGTGGGCCACCAGCCCCTCCGCGACGAGATCCGCGAGGCGCCCCGCGTCGAGGGGGCGGCCCTTCAGGGCGGCGTAGCGGGCCGGGTCGATGCCTTCCGTGAGGCGCAGGCCCATCATCAGGAACTCGTCGCCCTGGTCGGCGGCCGACAGCGCCTCGGTCTCGGCGATGCCGTGACCCGCCGCCTCGACGCGGGCGAGCCAGCCCTCCGGCGCCCGCTCGGTCACGGTGCCGATGCGCCCCGGGGCCGCCACGAGGCGGCCGTGGGCGCCCGGACCGATGCCGGCATACTCGCCGTAGCGCCAGTACAGCAGGTTGTGGCGCGATTCCGCTCCCGGCCGCGCGTGGTTGGAGATCTCGTAGGCCGGCAGTCCCGCCTGCCCGCAGACCTCCTGGGTCACGTCGTAGAGGATGCGGGCCGTCTCCTCGTCCGGCGGCACCAGCCTGCCCGCCGCCGCGAGCCCGTGGAAGGGCGTGCCCGGCTCGATGGTGAGCTGGTACAGGGACAGGTGCTCGGCGGCGTAGGACAGGGCCCGCGCCAGTTCCGCCCGCCACGCCGCGGGCGTCTGGTCCGGCCGGGCATAGATCAGGTCGAAGGACATGCGCGCGAAGCGGCTCTGCGCGATCCGGATCGCGGCAAGCGCCTCTTCCGCCGAGTGCAGCCGGCCGAGCCCCTTCAGGGAGGCGTCGTCGAGCGCCTGGACGCCGAGCGACACGCGGTTGACGCCGGCCGCGCGGTATCCGGCGAAGCGGCCCGCCTCCACGCTCGTCGGGTTGGCCTCGAGGGTGATCTCGGCCTCCGGCGCGATGCCCCAGGCGTCGTCCACCGCCGCGATCAGGCCCGCCACGGTCTCGGGCCGCATGAGCGAGGGCGTGCCGCCGCCGAGGAAGATGCTGGTGACCCGGCGCTCCGGCGCCAGCGCCGCGGCGTGGCCGATCTCCCGGCGGAAGGCCGCCAGGAAGCGCGGCTCGTCCACGGGGGCGTGCCGGACATGGCTGTTGAAGTCGCAGTACGGGCACTTCGCCGCGCAGAACGGCCAGTGCAGGTAGACCCCGAAGCCCACGTCGCGGGTCGGGTGGTCGGGGACGCGGGCCGGATCCTCGGGCATGGGCATGGTCACGGTGTGCGGGCCTCGCGCCTCCCTTCGCGGCTCACTCCGGACGCCGCAGGCAGGCGGCGGCCAGCGCCACGAAGGCGCGGGCGCGGTGCGAGAGGGCGTCGCCGCTCTGCCAGTCGACCCCGTGCTTCTCGGTCGAGGAGATCTCGCCGAAGGTGCGGTCGAACCCCTCGGGGCGGAACATCGGGTCGTAGCCGAAGCCGGCGGTCCCGCGCGGCTCCACGAGGTCGCCGAACACGCGGCCCTCGAACAGCTCGGTATGGCCGTCGGGCCAAGCGAGCACGAGGGCCGAGACGAAATGCGCCCGCCGATCCGCGGCCCCGCGCCGGTCGAGCTCGGCCAGGATGCGGGCCATCGCCCCCGAGAAATCCTTGGTGGCGCCCGCCCAGCGCGCCGAGAAGATGCCCGGCGCCCCGTCCAGCGCGTTCACGCACAGGCCGGAATCGTCGGCGAAGGCCGGCAGACCGGAGGCCTGCGCCGCCGCCTGCGCCTTGATGGCCGCGTTCTCGGCGAACATCGTGCCGGTCTCCTCCGGCTCGGGCAGGCCGAGCTCGCCCGCCGACACTGCGTCCACGCCGAAGGGCGCCAGAAGCTCGCGCATCTCCACGAGCTTGCCGGTGTTGTGAGTCGCGATGACGACCCGGCCCGAGAGGATCCGGCTCATGCGGCCACCGCCTGCTTCTGGAGGGCGACGAGATCCGCCACGCCGCCGCGGGCTAGGCGCAGGAGAGCGAGCAGTTCGTCCTCGGAGAAGGGCGCGCCCTCGGCGGTGCCCTGCACCTCCACGAGGCCGCCGGAGCCGGTCATCACGAAGTTCGCGTCCGTCTCGGCGGCCGAATCCTCGGCGTAGTCGAGGTCGAGCACCGGCGTGCCCTTGGAGATGCCGCAGGAGACGGCGGCCACGTGGTCGCGCAGAGGGTCGACCGAGATGATCGAGCGCGCCCGCATCCAGGTGAAGCACTCGTGCAGCGCCACCCAGGCGCCGGTGATCGCGGCGGTGCGGGTGCCGCCGTCGGCCTGGATCACGTCGCAATCGACCGTGACTTGGCGCTCGCCGAGCGCGGGCAGGTTCGTCACCGCGCGCAGCGAGCGGCCGATCAGGCGCTGGATCTCCTGCGTGCGCCCGGAGGGCTTGCCGGAGGAGAGCTCGCGCCGCGTGCGCGTGTGCGTCGCGCGGGGCAGCATGGAATACTCGGCCGTGATCCAGCCCTTGCCCGAGCCGCGCAGCCAGGGGGGCCCGCGCTCCTCCAGGGAAGCCGTGCACAGCACCTTGGTCTCGCCGAAGCTGACGAGGCAGGAGCCTTCGGCATAGCGCGCCACGGCGCGCTCCAGCGTGACCTTGCGCAGCTCGTCGGCCGCGCGCTTCGAGGGCCGCATGAACCCGCTCCTGATGGTGAGATCGAGGCCGGGCTCATAAGGGCCGCCGGGGCGGGCGGCAACCCGCCCCGGCGCAACCCGGCTCAGTAGCGGTAGTACATGCGGCGGTGGTGATGGTGGCGGCGCCAGTGATGCGGGCGGTGCCAGTGGCGGCGATGGTGCCAGCCGCGGCGGTGATGCCAGCCGCGGTGACGGTGCCAGTGGCGACCGTGGTGCCAGCCCTTCCGTACGGAGACGATGGGGGATTCCGGCGCCGCCTCGGCCGAGGCGACCGGCAGGGGCGCGGCCTGCGCACCGCTCGGCGCGCCCGCGAGGCCGAGGCCCGCGCACAGGAAGAAGGCGACGGCGGCCTTTCTCAGGGCCGATCGTAAACCGAAGCGCATGCGTTGGACTCCCGTGTTTCGTTCTCGCTCTCGAGAGCCCGGCGGGCCGGGCGCTCCCGCCACAAACGCGAAACGTGGCCGTTCAGTCCCATGCCGGCGCAATTTAACTGCGACGCCCGGAGAACCGCCGCTTTGCCCGCGCCCGCGGCATGGCGGCGGTTGATCGCGCCGCGTGCCATGCACACAATCAGGGGATCAGGATCCGAGCCTTGACAGAGCACGCACCCCTCAACCCGTCCTCCGCGCCCCCGCTCAACGTCCTCAACGAGCGCGCCCGCGAGATCTTCCGGCAGATCGTCGAGAGCTACCTGACCACGGGCGAGCCGGTGGGCTCGCGCAACCTCGCGCGCATCCTGCCGATGGCGCTCTCGCCGGCCTCGATCCGCAACGTGATGTCGGACCTTGAGCATTCGGGCCTGATCTTCGCGCCACACACCTCGGCGGGGCGCCTGCCGACGGAGCTGGGCCTGCGCTTCTTCGTGGACGCCATGCTGGAACTCGGCGACGTGGGCCGGGACGAGCAGGAGCGCATCGAGGTCCAGATGCGGGCGGCGGCGTCGCGCCACACCTTCGATTCGGCGCTGGCCGAAGCCTCCACCCTGCTCTCGGGCATCTCCCGCGGGGCCGGCGTGGTGCTCACCTCGAAATCGAACGTGCATCTCAAGCACATCGAGTTCGTGCGCCTCGATCCCTCCCGGGCCCTGGTGGTGCTCGTCTCCGACGACGGCTCGGTGGAGAACCGGCTGCTCGACCTGCCCCCGGGCCTGCCCGCCAGCGCCCTGCAGGAGGCCTCGAACTACCTGAACGCCCGGCTGAAGGGGCGAACGCTGGGCACCCTGCGCGCCGAGATCGAGACCGAGCGGCAGGCGATGAAGCGCGAGCTCGACGCCATCACCGAGCGTCTGGTCGATGCCGGGCTCGCCACGCCGGTCGGCCCGACCGAGGCGCGCCAGCTCATCGTGCGCGGCCAGGCGAACCTCCTCGACGACCTGCGGGCGGTGGAGGATCTCGAACGGATCCGGCTCCTGTTCAACGACCTCGAGACCCAGAAGGACGTCATCGACCTCCTCGCCCGCGCCGAGGGCGGCGACGGGGTGCGGATCTTCATCGGCTCGGAGAACAAGCTGTTCTCCCTGTCGGGATCCTCGATGATCGCGGCGCCCTTCCGGGACGGCACGCAGAAGATCGTCGGCGTGGTCGGCGTCATCGGCCCGACCCGGCTCAACTACGCCCGCATCGTGCCGATGGTGGACTACACCGCCCGCGTCGTCTCGAAGATGCTGGACGAGGGGCGCTGAACCCCAAGGTTGCGGAGGCGGCTCCGGACGCGGTCGAGCCGCCGCCCGGTCGGGCGACGGCTCGGGAAGGAGCGCCCGCGGCCGATGCCGCGGGCGACGGGTCTCGTCAGGCCGGGATGACGTCCACGATCTCGTAGGTGTCGGGATCGATGATGACGATCTCGTCGCGCACGAGGATGAAGCTGTAGCCCTCGTAGGCCGGCACCAGGGTGACGATGGCCGGCGGCAGCCGGTGGAGGGTGATCGAGCGCGGGATCGCCGTGCCGACGTTCAGGCCGAAATTGACGTTCGTGACCCGGGTGACATTGGTGCGGGTGATGGACTGGCGGAACTCGGTGCGCTGCGTGGTGTCGAGACGGTTGACCGCACCGCGGGCCTCGCCGCCGCCCCGGCCGCCACGCTCCGCCCGGCCATCGCGGCCGCCGTCCCGCCCGTCGCGACCCTCGCGACCGTCACGGTCGCCGTTGCGGCCCTCCCGGGCGCCGTCCCGACCTTCGCGGGCGCCGTCACGGTCGCGCCCGTCGCGCTCGGCCTTGCCGCCGCGCTCGTTCCCCTCGCGCCCGGCACCGTCCTTCATGCCGTCGCGGCCCGGCCCGTCCTCGCGGCCGCCCGGGCGCTCGGCCCCGCCACGCTCGGGCCCCGCGCCGCGCTCCGGACCGGCACCGCGCTCGGGGCCGCCGGCCGCGCCGCCGCGCATCCCCGCTCCGCCCTCGCCGCCGCGCATGCCGCCGCCGGCGCCACCCGGAGCGCCCGCACCGCCCGGCCCACCTGCGCCGCCGCCCGGCCCACCTGCACCGCCGCCGGGGCCACCCGCGCCGCCGCCGGCACCGCCGGCGCCCACACCGGCACCGCCGCCCGCCCCGCCGGCGCCGCCAGCCCCTCCACCACCGCCGGGACCGCCCTGGGCGAGGGCCATCGAGGCGCTGGCCGCCAGCAGGGCAGCCGTCATCGTGCTCCGGACGAGCTTGTTCATGGCGTGGAGTCCTGTCCGCTGTTGATCTGAGCTGTGGCGTTACTGGCCGGAAACGGCCCGTTCACGGCCCCGCAACGAAGGGAACCTGCAAACCGTTCCAGCCGCATCCGCAGATCGCGTCCCCCGGTCCGACGCCGCCGCGGGCACCGCGCCGTGGCGGACCCCCACGGGACCTGATCCCGAAACCCATGACAGTTCGGGCCGGCATAACGGCGCCGGCTCCGAACCCGGCTGGGCCGGGCTCGGAACCCCGTGCTAGGCCCGCAATCGCGGAGCAGGTCGCACCGCGGTCCTGGGAATTGCCATGTCGGACTCGATCGGAATCGCGCCCTCGGCGCATGACGAAGCGGCGGACCGCCGCAGGCGCATCAAGGCGATCGTCGCCTCGTCGTCGGGCAATCTCGTCGAGTGGTACGATTTCTACTGCTACGCCTTCTTCGCGATCTACTTCGCGCCGGCCTTCTTCCCGAAGGGCGACCCCACCAGCCAGCTCCTCCAGACGGCCGGCATCTTCGCGGTCGGCTTCTTCATGCGGCCGATCGGCGGGTGGCTGTTCGGCCGCATCGCGGACCGGGTCGGGCGCCGCACCTCGATGGTGATCTCGGTGCTGATGATGTGCGCCGGCTCGCTCTTCATCGGCATCCTGCCGACCTACGAGACGGTCGGCGCCCTGGCGCCCATCCTGCTGCTGCTGGCGCGCATGCTCCAGGGCCTCTCCGTCGGCGGCGAGTACGGCACCAGCGCCACCTACATGAGCGAGATCGCGCTGAAGGGCCATCGCGGCTTCTTCGCCTCGTTCCAGTACGTCACGCTGATCGGCGGCCAGCTCCTCGCCTCGCTGGTGCTGATCGTCCTGCAGAGCTTCATGACGAGCGAGCAGATCACCGCGTTCGGCTGGCGCATCCCGTTCTTCCTCGGTGCGCTCGCGGCGATCGTCGCGCTGTACCTGCGCCGCTCGCTCGCCGAGACCGCGGGCTCCGACAAGGAGAACGCCGGCACCTTCAGCGAGCTGTTCAAGCACTGGCGCGCCTTCTGCGTCGTGCTGGCCTATACGGCCGGCGGCTCGCTGGTGTTCTACACCTTCACCACGTACATGCAGAAGTATCTCGTCAACACCGCGCAGATGGACAAGACCGTCGCCTCGCGCACGATGACGATGGTGCTGCTCGTCTACATGGTGGTGCAGCCCTTCTTCGGCTGGCTCTCCGACCGGATCGGCCGCAAGGCCAACATGATCGCCTATAGCGGCCTCGGCATGCTCATGGTGGTGCCGCTGATGACGTCGATCGGCGCCAACAAGGATCCGGTGGTGGCCTTCGGCCTGATCACGATCGGGCTGCTCGTGGTGAGCTTCTACACGGGCATCTCAGGCATCGTGAAGGCGGAGCTGTTCCCCACCAAGGTGCGCGCCCTCGGCGTGGGCCTGTCCTACGCGCTCGCCAACGCCACCTTCGGCGGCACGGCCGAGTACGTCGCCCTGTGGTTCAAGGACAGCGGCATGGAGACGACCTTCTTCTGGTACGTCACCGTGCTGCTCGCCATCGCCTTCGTGGCCTCGCTCATCATGCCGAACCCGAAGGTGCACGGCTATCTCGACGGCGCCGGCACCGTCGAGGAGGCGCTCGGCAAGAAGCGCGCCTACGCCTGACCCGGAGGCCCGCGCCCTCCCGCATCCGGGAGGGCGCGGGCCCCGTCCTACTTGATGACCGCGCACGCCACGCGGTCGCCCGCGCCGCCGATGGGCTGGCTCGTGTGGTCGTCCTCCTTGGCGTGCAGGATCAGCGCCGAGCCGTCCGCGTCCTTCAGGCCGCCCTCGCCGCCGAGGGAGGTCTCGCTCGACACCTCGGCGTTGGCCGAGCCGTCCGCTCCCGCGAAGATGTTGGGCAGGTCGCCCTCGTCCGGCCCGTCCGGGTTGAGCAGGCCGTGCTTGCTCTGGTCGTGGTTCACGTGCGCCTTCGAGTTGGCGAACTTCTCGGTGTCGGAGCAATCGCCCACCGCGTGGAAATGCATGCCGTGCCAGCCCGGCGTGAGGCCGCCGGGCTGGACCGTCACGCGCATCACCAGCGTGTTGGCCCCGTCGCGGATCTTCAGCTCGCCGATGGTCTCGCCCTTGTTGTTGCGGATGGGCGCCTCGAAGGTCTGGGGCTCCGTGGACTTGGGCGCCTCCTTCGCGTCCTTGGCCGCGTCCTGGGCGAGGGCGATGGCCGGCGGCGCGAGGCCGGCGGCCAGGGCGAGCAGGGGCAGGATGCGTGTCATGCGATGGCTCTCCATGTGGTGCCGGGCTAGTTAGGCCCGAACCGGCGCGCCGACAGGCCGGACGCGCCCGCATCCACGATCGAGAGGACCATGACGGGGGACCGGCTCCGAGCCGACCGCTTCCTGGTGGAGCACGGACATTTCGAGACCCGGGCGCGGGCGCAGGCCGCCATCGCCGCCGGGCTCGTGCGCGCGGACGGGCGCGTGCTCACCCGCGCCGCCGAGCCGATCGCGGCCGGGGCGCGGATCGAGGCCAGCGCTCCGCACCCCTACGTGTCCCGCGGCGCCCTGAAGCTCGCCGCCGCGCTCGACGCCTTCGGCCTCGACCCGTCGGGCCGCGCGGCCCTCGACGTCGGCGCCTCCACGGGGGGCTTCACCGACCTGCTGCTGCGGCGGGGCGCCGCCCATGTCCACGCGGTCGATGTCGGCCGCGACCAGCTGCATCCGAGCCTGCGCGCGGATCCCCGCGTGGCGAGCCTGGAGGGCACGGACATCCGGGCCCTCGCCGGCCCCCTCGATCCGGTGCCCGATCTCTGCGGCATCGACGTGAGCTTCATCGGCCTGCGCCTCGTGCTGCCGGCGGTGGCGGCCCTGCTCGCACCCGGGGCCGAGCTCGTGGCGCTCATCAAGCCGCAATTCGAGGCCGGCCGCGCCCGGGTCGGCCGGGGCGGGATCGTGCGCGACGAGGCCGTCCACGCCGAGGTGTGCGAGACGGTCCGGGGGCAGCTCGGTGCCCTCGGCTTCCGGGTGCGCGGGCTGATCCCCTCGCCGATCCAGGGGGGCGACGGCAACACCGAGTTCCTGGTGGGCGCATGCAGGGACGCGAGGGCAGGGGCAGGGGCAAGGGCAGGGGCATGAGCGAGACCGTCACCATCACCCGCCTCGGAGGCCGCGGCGACGGCATCGCCGCGGACGGCACGCCGGTGCCCTTCACGCTGCCCGGGGAGCGCGTCGCGATCGGACGCGCCGAGGGGTGCGGCCTCCTCGACGCGGTGCTCGACCCCGCGCCCGAGCGGATCGCGCCGTTCTGCCCCTATTTCATGCGCTGCGGCGGCTGCGCCATCCAGCACGTGGCGCCGGAGACCTATGCCGGCTGGAAGCGCGGCCTCCTCGTCTCCGCCCTCTCGCAAGCCGGTCTCGCCGTCAAGCCCGAAGCCCTGGTCGACGCCCACGGCGCGGGCCGGCGCCGGATCACCCTGCATGTCCGCAACCTCGAGGGTCAGGCCGAGGCGGGGCTGATGGCGGCGCGCAGCCACGACCTCGTGGCGATCGACCATTGCCCGATCACGGTGCCGGCGCTGCACGGGGCGCCGGCGCTTGCCCGCGCGCTGAGCGCCCCCCTCGGCCACGGCCGCAAGCCCCTCGACGTGGCGGTGACGGCGACCGAGGCCGGGCTCGACGTGGATATCCGCGGCCACGGCCCCGTGGAGCCCGGCGTGCGCGCCGCCCTCGTCCGCCTCGCCGAGGCGGAAGGGCTCGCCCGCCTCGCCCTGCACGGGGACGTGGTGGTGGAGCGCAGCCAGCCGAGCGTCGCCTCGGGCGAGGTGCGCCTCTACCCGCCCCCCGGCGGCTTCCTCCAGGCCACCGCGGCGGGGGAGGCGGCGCTGACCGCCCTGGTGCTCGACGCGCTGCCGAAGGGCGCCAAGCGCGTCGCCGACCTGTTCGCCGGCTGCGGCCCCTTCAGCCTCGCGCTGGCGCGCCACGCGGAGGTCCACGCCGTCGAGGGCGAGGCCGCGCCCCTGCTGGGGCTCGACCGGAGCTACCGCGCCGCCGCCGGTCTCCGGCGCGTCACCCACGAGCGGCGCGACCTGTTCCGTCGCCCGCTCCTCGCCCACGACCTCAACGCCTTCGACGCGGTGGTGCTCGATCCCCCGCGGGCCGGGGCGCAGGCGCAGATGCGCCAGCTCGCGGAATCGCGGGTACCCGTCGTCATCGGCGTGGCCTGCGATGCCGGCACCTTCGCCCGCGACGCCGCCGCCCTGGTCGCGGGGGGCTACGCGCTGGAGCGGGTCACGCCGGTCGATCAGTTCCGTCATTCCGCCCATCTCGAGATGGTCGGCGTCTTCCGCCGCCCACCCCGGAAGCGCACCGGGCTGCGGCGCCCGCGCTGACCGCGCCCGGCGCTGGAGCATCGCCCCGAAAGCCACCGCCTCCGGGATGACGCTCTACTCCACCGGCTCGTCGTCCCCGGCGAGCGCGAGGCGGCGCAACTCGGTCAGGGCGCGCACGAGCCGGTCCCGCGGCGGCACCGCCAGGGCGAGGCGCACGGCGTTCGGGGCGTAGCCCGGGCTCACGGCGAAGGAGGCCGCCGGGATCAGGGCGATGCCGCGGCGGAGCGCTGCGGCCGCGAAAGCGTCCGCCCGCCAGGTCTCCGGCAGTTCGAGCCAGAGATGGTAGGATGCCGGATCGCCCACGATGTCGAGCCCGGCCAGGGCCTCGCGGGCGAGGCGCTGGCGCTCCGCCGCGTCGGCGCGCTTGGCCCGGGCCAGCCGGTCGGCCGCGCCCGAGCGCATCCAGTGCAGCCCGGCCGCGAGGGGCAGGCCGGTGGCCGACCAGCCGCCCTGGCGCAGGGAGGCGGCGACCCGGGCCGTGAGCTCGGGGGGGCTCGCCACGAATCCGAGGGTGAGGCCGGGCATCACCCGCTTCGAGAGGCTGTCGACGAGCAGCGTGCGCTCCGGGGCCAGGGCCGCCAGGGGTACGGCGTCCGAGAGGAAGCCGTAGACCGTGTCCTCGATCGCGGTGAGCCCGGTCTCGGCGAGCACGGCGGCGATCTGCGCCCGGCGCTCGGGCCCCATGGTCGCGCCCAGCGGGTTCTGAAGGGTCGGCTGCAGGTAGAGGCCCCGGAGCGGGTTGGCGCGGTGGGCCTGCAGGATGGCCTCGGGGCGCACGCCCTCCCCGTCCATGGCCAGCGGCACCAGGGCGATGCCGAGCCGGGCGGCGATGCCCTTGACCACGGGGAAGGTCAGCGGCTCGCAGCCGATGCGCTCGCCCGGCGGCGCCAGGGCCGCGAGGGCGGCGGCCAGCCCCTGCCGCCCGTTCCCGGAGAAGAGCATGTCGGCGGGATCGGGGTCGTAGCCGGGGCGGGCGAGGAAGCGCGCGGCGGCGTCCCGCACCTCGGGCGTGCCGCCGGGGCCGTACTGGCTGAGCGCCGCCTCGGTGCCGCCCGCGCGGGCGAGCGCCGCGAAGGTCTCGCCCACGAGACGCTCCTGCTCGGGCAGGTTCGTGTGGGTGCGCTGGAGGTCGACGGCGGCGGCCGGGGGCTCGGGCCGGATCGGCTCCGCCGCGCCGAGATCGGCCCGCACGAAGGTGCCGCGGCCGACCTCGCCGAGGACGAGGCCACGCCTCGCGAGTTCCGCGTAGACCCGGCTCGCGGTGGAGACGGCGATGCCGCGGGCATAGGCGAAATCGCGCTGCGGCGGCAGCCGCTCGCCGGGCCGCAGACGGCCCGCGGCGATCTCGGCGGCCACCGCGTCGGCCACGTCGCGATAATCGCCCAGCGCCATAATTGCTCCGAGATCAATGTTTCGATTGATCCGATTTTTGTATCGGACCAATCATGCGACGGCAATCCCGGCCGGACTGCATTCTACCCTCGATCTCGGAGCAATCGCCGATGTCCGCCCTCACCCTCTCCACGGAACGGGCCGGAAGCTGCCCGGACGTGAGGCAGCGCAGGCCGACCCGGCCACAGCGCGAGCTGCTGCGGCTGTGGCTGGAGCGGATCGCCGCCCGCCGGGCGCTCGCGGCCCTGCATCCCGAACAGATCCGGGAAGCCGGGCTCGATCCGGTGCGGGTGCGCGCGCAGAGCCTGAAGCCGTTCTGGCGGGCCTGATCAGAACAGGCTGCCCTGCCCGTCCTCGTCGCTGGAGCGCGGACGGGCAGCCCTCGGCTCCGCTGGCGGGGTTGCGGCCGATTCCGGCCGGGACAGGGGTTCGATCAGCCCCGCATCGTCGTTGCGCACGTCGTTGACCCGGGCGCTCACCGGATCCATCCGCAGCCACGCGTCCGGGCAGGGGCGGCACAGGGCGGCGGCCTCGGCGGGGCCGGTAGCGCGGGTGTCGAGCCAGGGCTCGACCTGTTCAGGGGCGAGGATCGCCGGCATCCGGTCGTGCACCGCGGCCAGCGTGCCGTTGGCATCGGTGGTGACGATGGCCGCCGTGTCGAGTTCCGAGCCGTCCGCGCCGAGCCACGCGTCCCAGAGGCCGGCCAGCGCCATCGGCGCCCCGTCGGCCCGGCGGATGAGGTAGGGCGTGCGCACCGCGCCGCGGCCGCTGCCCTCCCGGCGCCACTCGTAGAATCCGTCGGCGAGGAACACGCAGCGGTGGTGGCGCACGGCGCCCCGGAAGGTCGCCTTGCCGAGGATCGTCTCGACGCGGGCGTTGATGATGAGCGGGAAGCCCTTCGGATCCTTCAGCCAGGCCGGCCAGAAGCCCCAGCGCATCAGCCGGAAGTGGCGCCGCCCGTGCTCGGCGAAGACCACGGGCACGGGCTGGGTCGGCGCCACGTTGTAGCGCGGCGGAAAGTTCGGGCGCTCGGGATAGGCGTAGAACTCCGCGAAGATCTCGGGCGCCTGCGCGATGAGGAACCGTCCGCACATCGTTGCCGTCCCTGGTGCGAGGCGCGGTGGACCCTACAGCCAGCGCTTCCAGCGGAAGAAGGCGTAGGGCAGCACGGCCGCCACGACCATCATCACCACCGCCATCGGGTAGCCGAACACGAGTTCGAGCTCGGGCATGTTCTTGAAGTTCATGCCGTAGATCGAGGCGATGAGCGTCGGCGGCATGAACACCACCGCCATGACCGAGAACAGCTTGATGATGTTGTTCTGCTCGAGGTTCACGAGGCCGAGCGTGGCGTCGAGCAGGAAGTTGATCTTGGTCGAGAGGAAGGTGGCGTGCTCCTCGAGGGATTGCAGATCGCGCAGGGTGGAGCGCACGTCCTCGCGCAATTCCCGCGGGGCCTTGTTGGTGCGGTACATGGCCGAGAGCGAGAGCAGGATGCGCTCCATGGAGACGAGGCTCTCGCGCTGCTTCGAGATCAGGTCGTTGTGCCGCCCCAGCGCCCGCAGGGTGTCCTGCAGGGCGGTGTTGCGGGCGGAGGGGTCGTCCTGCACCTCGAAGATCTTGGCCGAGAGCCGGTCGATGCGCTCGCCCTGGAGCTGGAGCACGTCCGCCGCCCGGTCGATCACCGCCTCGATCAGGCCGGCGAGGATCGACTCCCCCGAGATCACCGAGGTGGGGCCGTTGCCGGTGGTGCGGCCGGCGCGCTGCGCGTACATCCGGAAGGCCTGCGGCTCCTCGTAGCGCACGGTGACGAGCCGGTTGTCGCGCAGGATGAAGGTGATGCCGGCGAGCCCCGGATCCTCCGAATCGCTGACCTTCGAGAGGATGCGTCCGGTCATGTAGCGGGCTCCGTCCTCCACGTAGAGGAGTTCGGAGGGCTCGATGTCCTTCATCTCCTCGCGGGTGGGCACCTCGATGCCGGAGAAGGCCTCGACCTTCAGTTCCTCCTCGCGGCTCGGGCGGACCAGATCGAGCCAGACGGTGTCCTCGGGGATGGCGTCCTGGAGTTCGAGGGCGCGGCGTTCGAGCTGGCTCTGTCCGGTGGAGGCGGCCGGCTGGTGGATGAAGATCACGCGGTGCTCTGACGGCTGTGGGGCGGCTCAGTCGAGCGCGCCGGGGGGCGGATGGCTCGCATCCGGCACGAAGAAGTCCGGCGCAAGGGGAATGGCGGGTGTGACGCGGTATTTTGAAAAGTCCGTGACACCCTGCTCGGCGAGGAAGCTGTCGTCGATGAGGAAGCGGCCGGTGGTCTCGCGGGCGGGCCGGCGGAAGAGGGCGTAGGCGGCATCCGCCATGATCTCGGGCGTGCGGCTCGCCTTCATCAGGGCGTCGCCGCCGAGCAGGTTGTTGACCGCGGCCGTGGCGATGGTGGTGCGCGGCCAGAGCGCGTTCACGGCGATCCCCCTGCGGCGCAACTCGCCGGCGAGCCCCAGCACGCACATGGACATGCCGAACTTGGCCATCGTGTAGGCGAGATGGGGCGCGAACCACTTCTCCGCCATGTCGAGGGGCGGCGACAGCATGAGGATGTGCGGGTTTTCCGCCTTCTCCAGATGGGGGATCGCGTATTTCGAGACCATGTAGGTGCCGCGCGTGTTGATCTGGTGCATCAGGTCGAAGCGCTTCATCTCCGTCTGCGGGGTCGGCGTCAGGGAGATGGCGCTGGCGTTGTTCACCACGATGTCGAGGCCGCCGAAGGTCTCGGCCGTCCGGGCGATGGCATCCGCCACCGCCGCCTCCTCGCGCACGTCGACGACGAGGGGCAGCGCCCGGCCCCCCGCCCGCTCGATCGCCTCGGCGGCGGTGTAGATCGTGCCTTCGAGCTTCGGATGCGGCTCGGTCGTCTTGGCGGCGACCGCGACGTTGGCCCCGTCGCGGGCGGCGCGCAGGCCGATCGCGAGGCCGATGCCCCGCGAGGCGCCGGTGATGAACAGGGTCTTTCCCGCAAGGCTACCAGTCATCGTCTCCTCCCTGTGCTCGTGTTCGGCGCCTCGTGCCCGACGCGTTGCGTCCCTCTCCCCTCTGCGGGAGAGGGGAGCGCCGAGCGCCTCCCGACGTCATGACGCCGGCCCGATCCGGAATCGCTCCGGCCGGGTGCCGTCCGCGTCGGTGAACCCGTAGGTTCGGGCGAGGTCGCCCGCATGCAGCACGTGGCCCGCATGCCGCGCCACCGCTGCATCGGCCGCGAGCGCCGCCACGGCGCGGCCCGCGTAGAGCGGGCTCTCGGTCGCCCGTTCCGCCTGCCCGAGGTCGCGCACGCGCTCGGTGGCCACGAAGCCGGGGGAGAGGGCGAGCGCGGTGACGCCGTGCGGCCTAAGCTCCTCTGCGAAGGCGAGCGCCAGCCGGTTCGTCGCCGCCTTGGCCGTGTCGTAGAACAGGTCGCCGAGATAGCCCTCCTTCG
This sequence comes from Methylobacteriaceae bacterium, assembly GCA_947444195.1. Lineage (GTDB taxonomy): Bacteria > Pseudomonadota > Alphaproteobacteria > Rhizobiales > Beijerinckiaceae > Methylobacterium. The sequence continues at coordinate 86,528 of CANEZL010000014.1, forward strand.
TCCCGAAGGAGACGAGGGCGATCAAGCCGGCGCGGGCCGCCACCATCGGCGGCGCCACGGCGCGGGCGAGCAGCAGGGCGGCGTGCGGGCCGCCTTCGAGGAAGCGGCCGTAGGGCTCGGCCGAGCGGCGCCAGAACGGCGTGCCCCATTCCGCCCCATCGGGATAGCGGCTGCCGTCGTAGCCCTCGTTGCCGCCCCAGACGCTGGAGACGGCGACATCGATCCGGCCGAAGCGGCGCAGGGTCCAATGGACCAGCGCGTCCACGGCGCGCTCGCTGCGGTGGTCGCAGAGATAGTGGTGGCCCTGGCCACCCGCGGCATCGACCTCACGGGCGGTGTCCTCCACCGCCTCCGGCCGCATCTCGGTACGCGGCCCCGTCTCGCTGGAGCGGGCGGTGACGATCACCGTGGCGCCCGCCTCGCCGAGGCCGCGGGCGATGCCGCGCCCGACCCCGCGCGAGGCGCCCGCGACGAGGCAGACCTTGCCGGAGAGGTCCGGCGCGCTCACGCCGAGGCGGGTTTCGAGCGGTCGAGGAAGGCGCGGAAGCGCGCCTGCGCCTCGGGCGTGCGCAATTGCCGGTCGAAAGCCTCCGCCTCAGCCTGGAGGGCGGCCTCGACCGCGTCCTGATCGCCCCGGATCAGCGCGCGCGAGGCCTGAAGGGCCGAGCGCGGCAGGGCGGCGAGGCGGGCGCCCTGCGCCACCGCGTGCTCCACCAGCATGTCGGAGGGCATCACCCCGTTGAGGAGGCCGAGCGCCGCGGCGTCCTCGGCGCCGAACATCTCGGAGAGCAGCAGGAGTTCGGTTGCCTTCAGCCGGCCGATCCGGCGCGGCAGCAGGTAGCTGGAGGCCGCCTCGGGCACGAGGCCGAGTTCCACGAAGGGCATGCGGAAGCGGGCAGCCGAGCTCGCGTAGACGAGATCGCAGTGCAGCGTCAGCGTGGTGCCGATGCCGACCGCCACCCCGTCCACCGCCGCCACCATCGGCGTCCTCGTGCGGGCGAGCTGACGGATGAAGCGCAGGGACGGGGCGTCCCCGAAGGGCTTGTCCGCCCGGGTGGCGAAATCGGCGATGTCGTTGCCCGCGCAGAAGGCGCCGGGCTGGCCGGCGAAGACCACGGCGCCGACCGCCTCCGAGGCGTCGGCCTCCTCCAGCGCCCCGCGCATGGCGTCGTACATGGCGCCGGTGAGCGCGTTCTTCTTCTCGGGACGGTCGAGGGTGACGAGGCGCACCCCGCCCTCCAGATCCGCGATCCGGACGTTCTCGCTCATCGGCCCTCTCCCTGTCGGTGTGCGGCGGATCCCATCACGGGGCCAGCGCCAGCGCGGCCTCGTCCACGAAGGCGCCGCCGTCGATGACCGCCTGTTCGAGGCCGGACGCGGCCGGCAGCAGGTTCTCGGCGAAGAAACGGGCCAGCACGATGCGGGCGCGGTGGGCGGGATCGGTCTCGCCGGCCTTCAGCGCCGCGTTCGCGGCAAGCGCCCCCTTGGCGAGGCAGGCGGCCCCCTGGGCCAGCCCGAACAGGCGCAGATAGGGCGCAGCGCCCGCCTGCGCCTCTTCCGGGCGGTTCGAGGCGAGAACGGCGAGCTGGTGGCTCGTCGCCCGGTCGAGGCTCTCGATGCCGGTGCGCAGGCGCGCGGCCATGTGGCCGAAGGCCGGGTCGGGGTTCCTCAGGAGCCCCTCGGCGATCCGGCGCATGGCGGCGATCTGCCCCCGCACGGTGGCGCCGCCGTTGAGCGGCAGCTTGCGCCCGGTCAGGTCCATCGCCTGGATGCCGTTGGTGCCCTCGTAGATGCCGAGGATGCGCGCGTCGCGCATGAGCTGGGCGGCGCCCGTCTCCTCCACGAAGCCCATGCCCCCATGGACTTGGACGCCGAGGGAGGTGACCTCGTTGGCGATGTCGGTAGAGAACGCCTTGGCGACCGGGGTCAGCAGGGAGGCGCGGTCGGCGGCCGTCTGGCCCTCCTCGCCTTGCGCCGCGTCCAGCGCGGCGGCGGTGAGGTAGCAGATGCCGCGGGAGGCCGCCGTGTAGGCCTTCATGGTGAGCAGCATGCGCTGCACGTCCGGATGCGCCGCGATCGGGCTCGCCTCCGCCGCACCCGGCGCCCGGCCCTGGCGCCGCTCCTGCGCGTAGGCCAGCGCCTTCTGGGTCGCGGCCTCGGCCACGCCGACGCCCTGGAGGCCGACATTGAGCCGGGCCGCGTTCATCATCGTGAACATGCAGGCGAGCCCCCGGTTCTCCTCGCCCACGAGCCAGCCGAGGGCGCCTCCGTCGTCGCCGAAGGCCATGGAGCAGGTCGGCGAGGCGTGGATGCCGAGCTTGTGCTCGATTCCGGAGCAGCGCAGGTCGTTCGCGGCCCCGTCCGGCAGGATCTTGGGCACGAGGAAGAGCGAGATGCCGCGGGTGCCGGCGGGCGCGTCCTTCAGCCGGGCCAGGACGAGATGGACGATGTTGTCGGTGAGGTCGTGCTCGCCGTAGGTGATGTAGATCTTGGCGCCGGTGATCCTGTAGGTGCCGTCGCCCGCGGGCTCGGCCCGGGTGCGCAGGGCCGAGAGGTCCGAGCCCGCCTGCGGCTCGGTGAGGTTCATGGTGGCGGTCCATTCGCCCGAGACGAGCTTCTCCAGGTAGCGCGCCTTGAGGTCGTCCGAGCCGTGCGCGGCGAGGGCCTCGATGCCGCCCGCCGTGAGCAGCGGGCAGAGGCCGAAGGCGAGGTTGGCACCGTTCCACATCTCGGTGGCCGCCGCACTCAGGGTGTGCGGCAGGCCCTGGCCGCCGAAATCCGGATCGGCGGCGAGCCCGTTCCAGCCGCCGGCGGTGAAGGCGCGGTAGGCTTCCCGCCAGCCGGGCGGCGTGGTGACGTGGCCCCGGCTCAGGCTCGAGCCGTGCCGGTCGCCGGCCCGGTTGAGGGGGGCCAGGACCTCGCCTGCGAGCCGGCCCGCCTCGGTGAGGACGGCCTCGGCATCCTCCGGGCTCACCGCGTCGCCCGGCAGGCCGGAGACGTGGCGCAGGGTGAACACCATCTCGGAGACGGGCGCGCGGTAGCTCACGGATGTCCTCCCTCGGCCGGCTTCTCGTGGGCCGGCCGTTTGACGGCCCGGCACCCGCGGGGCTAGGCCGGCCTCGATCCGCCGAGATAAGCCCGAACCTGCCCCGCCGTCACGGCCTGCACCGTCACGAACGAAGATAGTTTATATATGAACGATCTCCGGTCAATGGCTCTCGCGACGCGGGCGCTGCCGGCCTCGCCCGCCGGCGTGGCCGAGGCCGCGCGCCTCCTGCGCGCCGGCGGCCTCGTCGCCTTCCCCACCGAGACGGTCTACGGCCTGGGCGGCGACGCCACCGACCCCGCCGCGGTGGCGCGCATCTTCGCGGCGAAGGGCCGGCCCCGGTTCAACCCGCTGATCGCGCACGTGCCGGGAACGGTCGAGGCGGAAGCGGAAGGGGTGTTCAACGACGCGGCGCGGGCACTCGCTGGGGCCTTCTGGCCGGGCCCCCTCACCCTGGTGGTGCCCGCGGCGCCCGGCTGCACCGTCTGCGACCTCGCCCGCGCCGGGCTCGACAGCGTGGCCCTGCGCGTGCCGGGCAGCGCGCTCGCCCGCACGCTCCTCGCCGCGGTGGGCTGGCCCGTCGCGGGCCCCTCCGCCAACCGCTCGGGCCATGTCAGCCCGTCCACGGCGGCGCATGTGCAGGCCGATCTCGCCGGGCGGATCGAGGCGGTGCTCGACGGCGGCCCGGCCGCGGTCGGCGTCGAATCGACGGTGGTCGCCTGCCTCGGCGGTGCGCCCCGCCTGCTGCGGCCGGGCGCCGTGACCCGCGCCATGATCCGGGAAATCCTCGGCGCGGCGATCGCGGAGGCGGATGCGGGGGATGCCGCCCGCCCGGTCGGGCCCGGCCTGCTCGCCTCGCACTACGCGCCGCGGGCGCGCGTGCGCCTCGATGCCGCGGCGATCGAGCCGGGGGAGGCAGCCCTGCTGTTCGGGCCGGAGACGCTACCGGGCAGCGCGGCGGCCCGCGCCGTGCTCAACCTCAGCCCCGCGGGCGACCCTACGGAGGCCGCCGCCAACCTGTTCGCGGCCCTGCGCGCCCTCGACGCCACGGGCGCCCCGGTGATCGCGGTGGTGCCGATCCCGGCGGACGGGCTCGGCGAGGCGATCCGCGACCGCCTCGCGCGGGCGGCGGCACCCCGCTGAGGGCCCGGGAAAAACTCCGGCCGAAAAATCTTCGATCGCGGCGGGAACCGGGGCGGCCCGGAGGCCGTTGGGGGATCACGAAGGCCAGTTCAGCCCCCAATGGCCTTTCCCCTTCAAGGCTCGGAGCGATCCGAGCCTTTTTTCTTGCCCGTTTCTCGCCCGCGCTTCAGGCGAGCTTGGCGGCGATCGTCGCCACGTGGCGGCCCTGGAAGCGGGCACCCTCCAGCTCCACCGCGCTCGGCTGGCGCGAACCATCGGAGGCCGCGATCGTGGTGGCGCCGTAGGGCGAGCCGCCCTTCACTTCTTCCACCCCGTTCTGGCCCTGGAAGCTGTAGGGCAGGCCGACCACCACCATGCCCTGATGCAGGAGCACGGTGTGGAAGCTCGTGAGGGTGGTCTCCTGGCCGCCGTGCTGCGAGGCGGTCGAGGTGAAGACCGAGCCGACCTTGCCGACGAGGGCGCCGCGGGCCCAGAGACCCCCGGTCTGGTCGAGGAACTGCTTCATCTGCGCGGCCATGTTGCCGAAGCGGGTCGGCGTGCCGAAGATGATCGCGTCGTAATCGGCGAGTTCGTCGGGCTGCGCGATCGGCGCATCCTGGTCGAGCTTGTAGTGGAACTGGCGGGCGACCTCCTCGGGCACCAGCTCGGGCACGCGCTTCACCGTCACCTCGGCCCCGGCCTCCCGGGCGCCTTCCGCCGCGGCATGGGCCATCTGCTCCACATGGCCCCAGGACGAGTAGTAGAGCACCAGAACCTTCGCCATCGCATCGTTCCCCGGTCTCGCGCGGCGCCTCGCCGGAGGCGCGGCCGTCGCCGCCATATCGGCCGGCCCGGGCCTTGCGGAAAAGCCCTGATCTGCAAGATCATCCTTGCATGATCGCAAATTCCGACCTCGCCTGGGACGATTTCCGCCTCGTGAAGGCGGTGGCCGAGCGCGGCGGCCTCACCCGCGCCGCCGCGCATCTCGGCATCAACCATTCCACCGCCTTCCGCCGCCTCGCCCAGATCGAGGCGCGCCTGCACGTGCGCCTGTTCGAGCGCCTGCGCACGGGCTACCGGCCGACGCCCGCGGGCGAGGCGATGGTGGCCGCCGCCGCGCGGATGGAGACGGATGTCGCGGATTTCGGACGGACCGTGGCGGGGCACGCGCAGAATCCGGCGGGCGAGCTCCGGGTCACCGCGGCGGCGAGCTTCGTCGACGGCCTGCTGATGCCGATCCTCGCGGGCTTCCTGGCCCGCCACCCCGCGATGCACGTGGACGTCGTCGTGGCCGAGGAGGCCCTGAACCTCTCGCGCCGGGATGCGGACGTCGCCATCCGGGCGAGCAGCGATCCGCCGGCCAACCTCGTCGGGCGGCGCCTCTCGGGCCTCGCCTGGGCGGTCTACGGCCGCGCCGAAGCCGCACCGGCTCGCGCCTGGGTCGGCCTCGCCGAGACGGTGGCGGGGGGCCGCTTCGCCCGCTTCGTCGCGCACCGCGCCGGATCGGACCGGATCGCCCTGCGCCTCGACACGGTGCTCGGCCTGCGCGAGGCGGTGGTCGCCGGGATCGGCATCGGGCCCCTGCCCTGCTACCTCGCCGATTCCTGCCCGCAGCTGCGCCGGCTCGGCGAGATCGAGCCGGAGCTGGGCGCGGACCTCTGGCTCCTCACCCATCCGGACCTGCGCCACGCCGTGCGCGTGCGCGCCTTCATGGATTTCGCGACCGAGGCGATCCTGCCCCTGCGCCCGGCGCTGGAGGGACGCGTGCCGCTCAGGTGATCGCGGCGATCTCGACCTCGTGACCGTTCACCGTGGCCACGTCGCCGACCGTCTTGCCCGTCAGCGCCCGCGCCAGCGGGGCCACGTAGGAGATCGAGCCCTTGGCGGGATCCGCCTCGTCCTCGCCGACGATGCGGAAGGTCTGCCGGCTGTCGTCCTCGCGCAGGATCGTCACCGTCGAGCCGAAATGCACCGCCTCGCCCCCCTTGCGCTCGACGAGCTGGGCCGTCCCGAGCCGGGTCGTCCAGTAGCGCAGCTCGCGGGCGACGCGGGCGTTCTCGGCCTTCTCCTCGCGGGCGATGCCGCCGGCGAGCGCCTGCAGCCGCGCCACCTCGGCCTCGATCTGGGCGAGGCCCTCGGGGGTCACGAAATTGGCATGGGGCGAGACGGGCCGGTCCGGCAGATCCTCGAACGCCTCGCCGCCTTCGGGCTCACGAATGAATGCAACGCTCATGAGGCCAGCAACGGACCAGCCGCGGCCGCGGTTCCGCGCGGCCGCTCCGGGCACCTCACCCCACGGCGACCACCGTGCGCCCGCGCACCTGACCGGCCAGGATCGCCTCGCCGAGCGCGCCCACCTCGGCCAGCGGCACGCGGGTCGTCATCGCGGCCAGCTTGTCGAGGTCGAGGTCGCTGGCGAGACGGTCCCAGACCGCGCGCCGCTTCGGCAGGGGCGTCGTCACGCTGTTGATGCCGAGGAGGGAGACGCCGCGCAGGATGAACGGGGCCACCGAGGTCGGCAGGTCCATGCCCTGGGCGAGGCCGCAGGCGGCGACGGCCCCGTCCGCCCTGGTCTGCGCCAGGACGTTGGCCAGCGTCGTCGAGCCCACCGAGTCGACGGCGGCGGCCCAGCGCTCCTTGCCCAGGGGCTTTCCCGGGATGGAGAGTTCCGCCCGGTCGAGGATCTCCGCCGCGCCGAGGCCGCGCAGGTACTCCGCCTCGCTCTCGCGGCCCGTGGAGGCGATGACGTGCCAGCCGGCCCGGGCCAGAAGGGTCACCGCCACCGAGCCGACGCCGCCGGAGGCCCCCGTCACCAGGGCCGGCCCGTCCCCCGGCGCGAGGCCGTGGGCCTCCAGCGCCATCACGGAGAGCATGGCCGTGTAGCCGGCCGTGCCGATGGCCATGGCCTGTTCGGGGGAGAGGCCCGCGGGCAGCGGCACCAGCCAGCCGCCCTTCACCCGCGCCCGCTCGGCATAGGCGCCGAGATGCGTCTCGCCGACGCCCCAGCCCGTGAGCACCACCGCGTCGCCCGGCTCGTAGGCGGGATCGTCGGACGCCTCGACCACGCCCGCGAAATCGATGCCGGGAATCATGGGAAAGCGCCGCACCACCGGCGAGCGGCCGGTGAGCGCGAGGCCGTCCTTGTAGTTGAGCCCGGAATGGGTGACGCGCACCGTGACGTCGCCGGCCATCAGATCGGCCTCGTCGAAATCGCGGAAGGTCAGGCTCTGGCCGCCCTCACCCTTCTCGACAACCCAGGCCTTGAACGTCCCCATGCCGCGCCTCCCCTGAAGCATCGTCCCGGAGGGCGGTTGCCGGCTTTCGGGACGATGCTCGTTTGGCGGGCAACCTAGCGCAGCCGGCCGCGAAGGGGATGCCGGGGCGGCGCAGAATAGCGACAAAGGTGGTCCCACCCACAGGATGGGACCACCGGGCGTGGCTCAGTAGCCGTCGTAGATGCTGCCGCGGGAGAAGCCGAGGCCCACGCCGATATCGGCGGCGCTCGCGCCGGCGATGCCGAGGGCGTCGGGGATCGAGCCGATGCCGAGGCCGGGGCCGCGCGCCGGGCCGTACCCGCCGCCGTAGCCGCCGCCCACCGGCACCCAGCCCGAGCGGGCGGGGGCGACGAGGACGCGCCGGCTCACGCTGGCATATTCCGGCGGGATGGTCTCCGGGATGGCCTGGGCCGGGCGCACGAGGACGCGGCGGGTCTGAACGGCGTAGCGCGGCGGGGTGTTGACCCAGCAGCCGATCAGCTCGCCGTAGGGGCCGCGGCGGGTGCTCCAGACCCGGCCGCCGGGGGCCACCATCACCCGCTCCGAGACCGTGTCGTAGACCGGCGGAACGGTGCGGTAGACGGTGCGGGGGGGCCGCACGAGCACGTTCTCCTGCACGGTGTCGAAAACCGGCGGCGTGCTGGCGTAGCGGTAGCATTCCGAGCCGAAGCAGCCGCCGGCCTGGGCCTGTCCGGCGGCGAGCACGAGGCCGCCGAGCGCGGCGAGCAGGGTGGAGATACGGGCGACCGGGGCGGTCATGTCGGCTTCCTCTGGGACGCGGGATACGGCGGATGCCGCGCGTGGAGCACGCGCTCATCTCGACGTTCAGAAGGCGTCACGGTTGCCGGACAAGCAAGCCATATCAGGATTCAGGGTAAAATTAACCCTCGGGATCGACTGCTTAGATACTACCTACCTAAGTAAAAATACGAAGCATTAAGGTGTTGATATCACGTCTGGCCGGGCCGCAGCGTGTAGAAGATGTGCCGGCCAATGACGTCCATCTTGCGCAGGCGGCGCGACCAGCCGGGCCGCACGTAGTCGGCGTGGTAGTGGGTCGCGGCCCCCACCTCGCTCAGATAGGTCCGCCCCGCGATCACGGACTGGGCGATGCGGGTGGCGGTCTGCCAGGAGCCGTCATCGGTGATGCGCAGCGACCGGCCCTCGCAGGCGAAGGAGAACTGGCAACCCATGAAGCGGTGCCGGTTCTGGTAGACCACGCCGCAGACATTGGTGGGGTAGAGCCCGCTCTTCACCCGGTTGAGCACCACCTGGGCGACGGCCGCCTGGCCCGCCTCCGGCTCGCCGCGCGCCTCGAAATACACGGCCTCGGCGAGGCAGCGCTGCTCACGGTCCATCGCCTCGGGGCTGATGAGGTCCGCGTAGCGGCTGGTGCCGGCCTCGGGCAGGCTCTGCGGCGCGCTCGGCACCGCCCTCGGGGCGAAGTCCGGCAGGGCGAGGTTGGCCGCCGCGACCTCCACGGGGATCGCGTCGGCGGGGGCCGGCGTGGTGGAGGCGAGCGCGACCGCGCGCGGGACCGGCGGCGTCGAGCCGTCGTCGCGGTGGCCGTCCTCGGCGTCGCCGGTGCTGTCCGAGCGGCCGATGCCGGTGGAGGCCGCGCTGTCGGAGCCGGTGCCGAGGCCGAGATCCGGCACGGGGACGAAGCCCGTCTCCGGTTCGAGGTCCGGGTTCCAGACGGCCGACCCCGGGGTCAGCATGCCGGTGACGCTGCCGGTGACGTTGCCGAAGATCAGGGCGGCCCCGCCCTCGCGCAGCCCGGCGGCCCGGCGCTCGAAGCTCTCGCGGATGGGGTGGACGGGCGCGCCCTTCCCCGAGCGCTGCACCGCCGGATAGACCTGCGCCTGCGCCTTGAGATCGGTGCGCAGGGGCTCCTCGTCCGCGCGGAGCGGGGCGATCGCGTCGGCCCGCTCGATGAGGAGCCGGCCCGCGCCGTCGCGGTGGATCGCGGCGCCGATCAGGCCGGTGCCGGGCGGCAGCGCGGGCACCACGCGTCCGCCGGCGGCGAACAGGCTCGACCCGAGCGCGCTCTCGGTGCCCGCCGAGGCGGTGAAGGACACGAGCAGGCCGAGGCCGGCCGCCCAGGGCGTCATGGCGGTGGAGAGCCAGCGCAGGCTCCCTCCGCGTCGTCCGCGTCTCGTCATCACGGCCACGGGAGATCGGTTGCAGCGGTCGGCCCCGCTCCCACGGGGAAGCGGAGACCGTTTCCTTTTTATTGCCCGTCATGGTTGCGAGAGGGTTAAGCGGGACCGCGCGGACCCGTCCCGCCGATTTCGCGCGTGCGGCGGGCGCGCGCCTGTGCCATCACCCGCGGCCGATGACCGACTACGTCTCCTGCGCCCCGGACGCGCTGTATCCCGCGGGCCGGCCCGTCGAGGAGCCCGCCATCGTCGCCTGCCTGCGCGCGGCGGGCCCCGCGGGCCGGGTGCTCGCCAAGCTCTACCCGGCCTGGCGCTACGACTGGCCGATGCCGGACACCCTGCACCTGCACGACGCACCCGCCCCGGACGCGCTGGCGGAGACCTTCCGGGTCGCGCCCGAGGCCCGGGGCGAGGCCCCGCCCTGCCTCCTCGTCGCCCTCGACGACGTACGCGTGCGGCGCAACGTCCTCAGCCTCGGCGGGCCTTCGGGCCGGGTGGTCTACGAGACCCACCTGCCCTCCGACCGGCTGATGGCCCGCCCCCTCCACCTCGACGGGCCGGCCGAGGCGGGGCCGGTGGCCAGCGGGCCGCATCTCTACGTGGGCAACCAGGGCTCGTTCAATTACGGGCACTGGCTGCTGGAGGACCTGCCGCGGCTGAAGGCGGTGGAGGTCCTGCGCCGCCTGTATCCGGGGGAGACCGTGACCCTGGTCCTGCCGCGGCAGGACTGGTTCAACAACCGCATGCGCGAGCGCTCGAGCCGCCTGTTCGCGGGCGGGCGGCTGGCGATCAGCTTCGTCGATCCCGACACCGCCTACGCGTTCCCGCGCCTCTACTACGCCACCCCCGTGAAACATGCGGGCGTCGCCAAGTCCCCGGCAGCCCTGGCCCATCTCGACCGGACGCTGCGCGCCCGCGCGAGGGGCTTCGGGCTCGGCCTGCGCAGCCGCGCCCGGCGCCTCTTCGTGGGGCGCAACCCCCTGCGCGAGCGGGTCCTGCTGAACGGCGGGGCCGTGCACGACCTGCTGCGCGCGCGCGGCTTCGAGATCCTCGACACCGAGCGGATGAGCGTGGCCGAGCAGGTCGCGCTGTTCGCCCGGGCCGAGGCGGTGGTCGGCATCAAGGGGGCGGGGCTCGTGAACACGGTGTTCTGCCCGACCGGCACGCCGGTGGTCTACCTCGCCCCCGAGACCTTCCAGGACCCCTATTACCGGGACATCGCCGCCGCCCGCGGCCACCGCTACCACGCCCTCTACGGGCAGGCGGCGCCGACCGGGCAGCGCGACCACCTGCGCGACTTCACGATCGATCCGGCGGACCTCGCCCGGGTGCTCGACGGGATCGGGCTGCGCTGAGCCCGCGGCCGGGGGTCAGGCCGCGCGGACCGTCTCGATGTCGAGGGTCGGCCCCTGCGCGGTCATGCGCGGGCGCGAGACGATGCGGTCGTCGGGCGCGAGCACGCCGAGGGGCACGTCGCGGTCCGGCAGCACCACGGTGGTGGTCTTGTTGAGATGCACGAGCACGTGGCGGCCCTTCGGGATGGAGGCGGCGGCCCAGCGCTTGAGCTGGCCGTAATAGGGCTCGCGCCGCCACGCATTCGCCTGGCCGGGATCGACCTGCACGTTCATGTTGCGGGTCACCGGATCGAGGGCGAGGACCATCTTGGCCCGGTCGGGCTTCCACTCCGCCCCGAGCCAGCTCTCGGTCATCCACAGGCAGTGGAAGGCGCGGCAATGGTCGGGGCGCGTGGCGTGGATGGCGCAGCCCTTGCCGGCCCTGGTGTGCTGGCACCATTGCCCCGCGAGGCTCTCCACGGCCGGCACGTCGTAGACCTTGCAGCACAGGGTGCAGGCGCCGCAGGCCCGGCCCGGCGCGGGCGCGGCGACGATCTCAGCGGGGTCGAGCATCTGTCCTGTCCGTGGGCCGGGGCGCATTCCGTCCCGGATTCTTCGGGGTTTCTGGGCCAGCATCCGGCCGGTAGTGTGGCGAACGCTTCCTCGCCACCGGACCCGCCATGCTCTCGAACCTCGCGACCCGCGACGTCGAAACCCTGCTCCACCCCTACACCAATCTCGATGCCCACCGCAGCATCGGGCCGCTGGTTCTGGAGCGGGGCGCGGGCGTGTTCGTCTACGACACCGCCGGCAAACCCTATCTCGAGGGCATGTCCGGGCTCTGGTGCACCGCCCTCGGCTACTCGAACGCCGAGCTCGTCGAGGCCGCCCGCGTCCAGATGGGGCGCCTGCCCTTCACGCACCTGTTCTCAGGCCGCAGCCACGACCCGGCGATCGAGCTCGCCGAGGTGCTGAAGGGCCTGATGCCGGTGCCGACCTCGAAGATCTTCTTCACCTCGTCCGGCTCCGAGGCCAACGACACCCAGGTGAAGCTCGCTTGGTACTACAACAACGCTCTCGGCCGGCCGCGCAAGAAGAAGATCATCGCCCGGCAGCGCGGCTATCACGGCGTCACGGTGGCCACCGCCGCCCTCACGGGGCTGCCCGCCAACCACGCCGACTGGGACCTACCGCTGCCGGGCTTCCTCCACACCGCCTGCCCGCACCACTACCGCTACGCGGAGGCCGGCGAGAGCGAGGAGGCCTTCTCCGCCCGCCTCGCGGCGGAGCTTGAGGCGCTGATCCTGCGCGAGGATCCCGAGACCGTGGCCGCCTTCATCGCCGAGCCGGTGATGGGCGCGGGCGGGGCCATCGTGCCGCCGCGGGGCTATTTCCCCGCGATCCAGGCGGTACTCGCGAAGTACGACGTGCGCCTCATCGCCGACGAGGTGATCTGCGGCTTCGGCCGCCTCGGCACGTGGTTCGGCGGCGAGGCCCTGGGCATGGCGCCGCACACCCTCTCCTTCGCCAAGGCCGTGACCTCGGGCTACGTGCCGCTCGGCGGGATCAGCGTGGACGAGCCCCTCTACCAGGCCTTGGTGGAGCAGAGCCGCAAGCTCGGCACCTTCGGCCACGGCACCACCTATTCGGGGCATCCGGTCGCCTGCGCCGTGGCCCTGAAGGCCATCGAGATCTACCGGCGCGACGGGGTCGTCGCGGGCGTCGCCGCCAAGGCGCCCCGGTTCCAGGCGCGCCTCGCGGGCCTGGCCGAGCACGCGATCGTCGGCGAGGCAAGCGGGATCGGCCTGATCGGCGGGCTCGAGATCGTCGCCGACAAGGCGAGCCGCGCGCAGTACGACCCGAAGGCCGGCGTCGCCGCCCGCTGCGTGGCCTTCGCGCAGGAGGAGGGCCTGATCGTCCGCTTCCTGGCGGGCGACCGGATCGCGGTCTGCCCGCCGCTCATCATCGCGGAGGCCGAGATCGATCTGCTGTTCGACCGCCTGCACCGGGCGCTCGACCGCACCCGCGACTGGATCCGCGCCGAGGGACTGGAGGCGGCGCCGGCCCGCTAGAGCACGATCCCGCTAGAGCACGATGCGGAAAAGTGGAATCCGGTTTTCCGAAATCATCGTGCGACCACGAAGAGGTAGAGCATCGTCCCGGATCTGATTTCCGGGACGATGCGCGAGCGCGGCGGACCCGCAGCCGCGGTCTCTGCTGCAATGTGAGGTGAGGTGCGCGGAAACACCTGCCGAACGCGGTTCCGGGACGTCGCGGGATCCCCGTCGCCGCGAACGGCCAGTCTTAAGCCGGCATTCAGGTTGAGGAGGATTGTATCGACGCGTTGCCGGCTTCCTCCGGCACCGCTCACGCAACCTTTCACAGGACCCGAGATGTACCCCGCGCGCGAGACCCAGGCCGATGCAGTCGCCGACGAGCGTCGCCAGATGGATCAGGCCGAGGGCCCCCACGGCTTCCGGCCCCTCGCCCTCCCGGCCCTCGCCGCCGCCGCCCGCGTACACGCGGTGAAGGCCCCCAAGCGGCAGAGTGCGACCACCCAGCGCCGCGGCATCCTCGATCTCGTCCACGAGGACACGCCGATCCTGTGAAGCATGCGCCTCCGCGCCGTCACGGCGACGGGGACGGCGCCCTGAGACGGGGGTTTCGTGGGGCGCGGTTCGCGATCCGCACCACGATTCGGCCATAGGGGCTTGGTTTGTCGGAACGCTGCGCCGCGGTAGGGTTCGCGACGCGGCGTTCCGCACGAGGTTCACGATGCTCATCCTGCCGAGCCGCCGGCAGTTCCTGACCGGACTCGGCGCGACGGCGGGCACCCTCGCCGCCTCGACCGCCGCCTACGGCATCGGCGTCGAGCCGCTGCATCGCCTGGTCATCACCGGCTACGCCCCCCGCCTGCCGGGCTGGGCGGCGGGACCCGCCCTGCGGATCGCGGTGCTCGCCGATTTCCACGTCTGCGAACCGTTCATGCCCCTCGACCGGGTGGCGGAGATCGTCGCGCAGACGAACGCTCTCAAGCCCGACATCGTCCTGCTGCTCGGCGACTACCCGGCCTCCCGCCGCATCGCCTGGCGCACCGTGGCGCTCGCCGATTTCGTCCGGGTGATCGAGGGCCTGCGGGCGCCGCTCGGCATCCACGCCATCCTCGGCAACCACGATTACTGGGACGACGAGGCGGTGCAGGCGGCCGGGCACGGCACCCCCGAATCGCGCCGCCTCCTCGAAGCGCGCGGCATCCCCGTGCTGGAGAACGGGGCCACGCGCCTCGTGAAGGACGGCCAGCCCTTCTGGGTCGCGGGGCTCGGCGACCAGCAGGCCTTCCTCAGCGAGGCGAGCGAGGGCGGCGTCGACGACCTGCCCGGCACGATGGCGAGGATCACCGACGACGCGCCCGTGCTCCTGATGGCGCACGAGCCCGACATCTTCCCGCGCGTGCCGGCCCGGGTCGCCCTCACCCTCTCCGGCCACACCCATGGCGGACAGGTCCGCCTGTTCGGCCAATCCCCCGCCATCCGCAAGGTCGCCGGGCTGGACCTCTCCTACGGGCACGTGGTCGACCGCGGCCGCCACCTCATCGTCTCCGGCGGCTTCGGCGTGAGCCGCTTCCCCGTGCGGATCGGGGTGCCGCCCGAGATCGTCCTCGTGGAGATCGGCCGCCCGCCGGTCACCGCCGCGGCGGGCTGATCCCGGTTCCGGCCAATCACGCAAGAACGCCGCGAAATCCCCTCGTCCCGCGTGCGGGGAGAGGGGAATCCGTGGCGGCCGAAGCGATGAACCGGGTCTCGCAGGGGAGCCCACGAACAGAAAAAGGCCGGACCCGGAAAATCCCGGTCCGGCCTCTTCGCGATCGGACGGGAAGCGGCCGTGTGAGCCGCGCCCCGGAGGCGATCAGCGCTTCGAGAACTGGAAGCTGCGGCGGGCCTTGGCGCGGCCGTACTTCTTGCGCTCGACCACGCGGGAATCGCGGGTGAGGAAGCCCTCGCGCTTCAGCGGGCCGCGCAACTCCGGCTCGTAGTAGGTCAGGGCCTTCGAGAGGCCGTGGCGCACGGCGCCCGCCTGACCCGAGAGGCCGCCGCCGGCCACCGTGACGACGATGTCGTACTGGTCGACGCGGTCGACGATCTGCAGCGGCTGGCGCAGGATCATGCGCAGCACCGGACGGGCGAAGTAGACCTCGACCGGACGCTTGTTGACGGTGACCTGGCCGGAGCCGGGCTTGATCCAGACGCGGGCGACCGCGTCCTTGCGCTTGCCGGTCGCGTAGGCGCGGCCCTGGGCGTCGAGCTTCTGCACGTGGACCGGCGCCTCGTTGGAGGCCTCCGAGCCGACATTCGCCCGGTTCAGATCGGCGAGGGACTGAAGGGTCGCCATGGTCAAGCGCTCACGTTCTTGCGGTTGAGGGCGCCGACGTCGAGCGTCTGCGGCTGCTGGGCTTCGTGCGGGTGCGCCCCGCCCTTGTAGACGCGGAGGTTGCCGAGGATCTGGCGGAACAGCGGACCGCGGGGCAGCATGCGCTCGACGGCCTTCTCCACGACGCGCTCGGGGAAGCGGCCTTCGAGGATGAACTTGGCCGTGCGCTCCTTGATGCCGCCCGGGTAGCCGGTGTGGTGGAAGTAGCTCTTCTGGGTGTACTTCCGGCCGGTGAACTTCACCTTCTCGGCGTTGATGACGATGACGTTGTCGCCGCAATCGACGTGGGGCGTGTACGCGGCCTTGTGCTTGCCGCGCAGGCGCATGGCGACGATGGAGGCGAGCCGGCCGACGACCAGGCCCTCCGCATCGACGATGATCCACTTCTTGTCGACGTCGGCGGGCTTCAGAGAAAAGGTCTTCATCCCGTGGCGTTCCGTATGGTGTCTGAAATCAAAAACGATGCGCCGCCGCGTGCGGGACGCGGCGGCGTTGCCGGGTGCCATAGGGGGATGGCGCGTCGGCGTCAAGCGATATCGACACCGAGTGGACAGAAAATCCGAAAA
>CANEZL010000015.1 GCA_947444195.1 Methylobacteriaceae bacterium
CCACCAAGCCCGTTTCCAGACCCAGCGAAGAGCTTCCTGAAAGACAACCGTGTCGGCCCTATCGTCTCACGCCCCAGCCTAAGCCAGAGCCGCAAGAGACAACGCCGCCCACGCTTCCCTTCCTCAAATACAAACCTGTCAAAGAGCAGTCGAACCGGAAAACCGGATCGGAAAGACCCGCCGCCGCCGGACCCGCAAAACTCAGGGCATCCACCCCGAAATCCGCTTGCCCGCCTTGGCAAACCCTGATACCAACCCCGCCTAAGCAAAGGTCCGTCCCAGCGGTGCAGGGCGTCTAAAGCCCCAACTGAACCCTGTCAACCCCGGCTCGAGCCCCGCGCATCGCGGAGTGCCGAACCAACCCGACAGGTTCAACCGAAACGACAGCAGACCACCCGGCTTCCGTAACCGGATCGTCTCGCCAGCAGTCTCGGAAGAAGCGTCGGCGCCCGGTCCACTTCCGCGGCCGGCGCCGATGAACAGGGGTATAGGCGCCTTCCCGCGGACCGTCAAGCGCAAAAACCGAGCGCAGAAACCCTGCCTGACGATTCCCCTTGTCGGCCCCTCCCCGCAGCGGCGCTTGCAGCCGCCGCGGCTTCGTCCGCTCGGCCAGGCCCTCGGCAGGCCCTCAGGCGGCCCGGCTTCCGCGCCTCACCACTTGTAGCTCAAGCTCGCGGTGAGACGGCGGGCCTCGCCGTAGAAGCAGGCCGCCGTCGACTGGCAGACGGTGACGTAGCGCTTGTCGGCGATGTTCTGCGCGTTCAGCGCGATGCGCCAGTTGTCGAAGTTGTAGTGCACCACCGCGTCGAACAGCACGCGCTCGGGTACGGTCAGCGTGTTGGCGGTGTCGGCGAAGGAGCGGCCGACATAGCGCGCGCCGCCGCCGAAGCCGAGGCCGGCCCAGGGACCCGTCGGGATCGTGTAGTCCGCAAACAGCGTGGCCAGGGTCTCCGGCGTGGCCGTCGGCGCGCGGCCGATCACGCCCACATCGCCGCGGGTCACCTCGATGTTGAAGGTCGTGAAGGAGGCGGTGACGTTGAGGTTCGGCATCAGGTTGGCGACGAACTGCGCCTCGAAGCCGCGGGAGCGCGTCTCGCCGAGCTGGAGCTGGTTGTTCACGTTGCTCGGATCGGCCGTCAGCGTGTTGGCGAGCGACAGGTCGAAGGCAGCCAGCGTCACGAAGGCGTCGAAGCCCGGCGGCTGGTACTTCACGCCGACCTCGTACTGGTCGCCCGTCGTCGGCTTGAACGGCTGGCTGAAGGCGTTGGTGCCGACCTGCGGGTTGAAGAAGCTCGCGTAGGAGACGTAGGGCGCCAGCCCGAAGTCGAAATTGTAGATCAGGCCGTAACGCTGGGTGCCGGCATTGGCCGACTGGCGCGTGACCGTGCTGGCGAGCAGGTTGTTGACCTCGTTCGAGGTGAAGTCGCCGCGGCCCGAGAGCACCAGGGTCAGTTCGGGGGTGAGCTTGATCTGGTCCTGCGCGTAGACGCCGAGTTGCTGGAAGACGTCGCGGTTGATGAGGTAGGGCGTCACCGCCGCCGTCGGCGAACCGTAGTTCGGCGCCAGGGTGTTGAAGCTGGCGATCGGGAAGCCGGTGCCCTGATTGTCGTTCAGCTGGAAGTTCTTGTAGTCGAGGCCGACCAGGAACGTGTGCTGGAACAGACCGTCGTTGAACCGAGCGACGGCGTTGTTGTCGACGGCGAACAATCCGGCCCGCGAGGTGGCCCGGAAGCGGTAGCGCTGGATCTGCGTCTGCGTCAGCGGGTCGGCATAGTAGAATGGGAAGGCGAAGCCGGCACCGAAGGAATTGTCATAGGATTCGGTGTAGGCGTAGCGCAGGTTCTGCCGGAACGTCCACGTGTCGTTGAAGACGTGCTCGAACTCGTAGCCGACATTGTACTGCGTGCGACGATAGACGTTGTTGACCGGATCCTGAATATTGAAGCTGCGCGGGATGCGCAGACCGAGCGCCTGCGGACGCACGGTGCCGTAATAGGGCAGGAAGGCGTTGATGCGGCCGGTGTCGTCGTACTGGACGCTCGACAGGAAGGTGAAGGTCGTCGCCCCGTCCGGCTTGTAGGTGAAGCTCGGCGCGATGTAGCCGCGGTTCTCGTCGAGGCCGTCCACCTGCGTGCCGCCCTGCCGGCCGATGCCGGTGAGGCGGTAGAACCAGTGACCCTCCTTGTCGGCGGGGCCTCCGAGATCGAAGCCGAGATATTTCTGCCCGAAGGAACCGCCGCCGACCTCCACGTAATTGAGCGGCTCGAGCGGGGGCTTCTTGCTGACGATGTTGATCAGGCCGCCGGGGCCGCCCTGGCCGAACAGCACGGCAGCGGGGCCGCGCAGGATATCGATGCGCTCGACGCCGAACGGGTCGACCTTGTAGCCGGCAAAGCCGAAATTGAAGAGCTGCAGCCCGTCCCGGTAGAGGCCGGTGTCGCTGGCGGTGAAGCCGCGGATCTGGAAGAAGTCGAAGCGCGAATCCGGACCGAAGGCGTTGCCGTAGACGCCGGCCGAGTAGCTGATCGTCTCACCGATCTGCACGGGCTTCAAGGCATCGAGCTGCTGGCGCCCGATCACGGTGACCGATTGCGGCGTCTCGATCAACGGCGTGTCGGTCTTGGTCGAGGTGAGCGTGCGCTTGGCGACGTAGCCGTCGATCGGACCGCGCGGATTCTCGCGTGCCACCACCGCGCGGACCGTGGACGCCCCTTGGGTGGGGCCACCCTGCGTCTCGACGCTGAGTTCTTCCAGACGGACGCTGCCCTGAGCGGAGGGCCGGCCGACCCCGGCCGCGGGCGACGTGGCCTGCTGGGCGGAGGCGGCCGTGGCGAGCGCGGCGAGCGAGACGCCCGACAGGACGCGCAGGGCCGCGGTGCGGCGGAGAATCGGGAGACGAGGGATCGCGGACATGGGGAATCCAAGGCAGCCGGACGCGCGGCCCGAACCGGGCCCGTCCGCGCCGCTGCGCAGTTTAGAATGATGCTAAGTTGGTGAAATCGTTCGGCTTTTCGAGTCCGGCCTACGCCGCCGACCCGGCCTGCACAAGAGTGCATGCACGCGCGCACTCGGATCGCGCGGCCTGTGTGACCGTCCTGTCACAACCGCCGGGGCGGCCGGGCGCGCCTCCGCGCGGAACCGCGGCGCGGCGCCGTCGTCCGAGACGGTTACCGGGCCCGCCCGGTGATCCAGCCGATCAGGGCGCCGGCCACCTGATCGCTGTTCTTCTCCAGCATCATCATGTGGCCGTTGCCGCGGATGCCGGCCTCGACGAGGCGCAGGGTGTCGGGTCGGGCGCCGGCCTGCTCCAGGAAGGCCGCGGTGCACCCGTCGGTGGGGGCGCGGAAGGAGGCTTCCGCGGTGACGATCACGGCGGGCACGCGGGCGAGGTTCGGCAGCTTGCGGGCGGGCTCCCCCTGCAGCCAGCAGCGGATGCGGCCCTCGGCCGTGGGCGCCTTGGCCTGGACCACGGTGAGGTCCTCGGGCGCGTTCACCGGCGGCACGAAGGCCAGGGGCATCCGGGTGATGCCGTAGGCGCGGGCGCGGCCCTCGCCGCTGCGCTCCCAGAAATCCTTGCCGCCGCGGAAGCGCACGTCGAAGAAGGGCGGGCCGTTCGGCTCCACCGCCACATGCGCCTTCACGAGATCGGGCCGCTGGTCCGAGACCGCCCAGCCGAACAGGGCGCCCTGCCCGTGGGTCAGCAGGATCGCGGGCCCGACCCGCTCCACCAGGGCGAGCAGCGCCGGGGTGACGAGTTCCTCGGTCTGCTGGCTGTTGGCGAGGTAGGGCACTTGGCTCGCCATGAACTGGTCGAAGGCGGGGTTGCCCTGCACCCCCGCGCCCCCCGGCCACTGGGTATGGAGCTTGGCCTGCGGGAACAGGTCGTAGACCTCCTGCCCCGTATAGGTCTCCTCCAGCGTCCGCGCCGAGAGCCGGGTATAGGGGCCGTAGACCTCGGGATTGGTGCCCGAGCGCCCGCGCCCGACCTGATCCACCACGTAGACCTGGAAGCCGCGCTCCACGAAGGTCTGGGCCCAGCCGGGCCGCCCGTCCGGCGTGCCGAGAAAGTTCACGCCCGTCTGCGCGACCCCGTGCACCATGATCACCGGATAGGGCTGCGTGACCTCCGCGGGGCGGCGGGACTGCACGAACATCTGCCCCACCATCACGGTCTTGTCCTCGACCCGCTGGTAGCGCCCGCCGATGAAGAAGTAGCCGGCCACCGTCGGCCCGCGGGGGGCCTTGACCTCCCTGGTCTCCCTGGTGGCCTCCTGCGCGCCCGCGGGCACCGGCGCCGCGGCGAGCAGCGCGAGCAGCGCCGCGCGGCGGGCCCGGCCGCGCAGTCCGGCGGAACGGCGCGGCGCCTCCCTCCGCGTGGGGCCCGCTCCGGTTGCGCCCGCCATTCCCGTCATGCCTTCTCCCCGGCCCGCCAGGCCGCCGCCCTTATCGCGACAAATGGAATTCAGAGCCAGCCGTCGCACGCCACTGCGACGGCCGTTTGAAACGCGCGGGGCCCGAGGGCTCTACCGCCGATGTCCCGGGCGGTTTCCCCGGCGCCGGCGCCCGCGTTGACCGCCCATTAACCGTGCTGGCCTACCCCTCGTTAACCATGCGGTCGACCGGGCCGTCGCGTGCGGCCCGGTCGACCGGCGCGGACGCGGCACGCGGACGCGGCGAGCGGACGAGGGTGGAGCTGGTGCGGGGCGTCGACGACGAGGACGGGGCGGGGAGCGGCACGCGGCGCGCGAAGCGCCGGGCGACGGGCGTGCCCGCCCTGCTGACCCCTGCCCTGCTCGCCGCGCCCGCCCTGCTGGCGGTCCTGGCCGCGCCGGCGAGCGCGCAGCTGCGCCGCGCCGATCCCGCCGCCCTCTCCGGCACGCCCGCCGGCGACGGGGCCGAGGGCGCCGAGGCGGCCGGCGCCCTCGGCCCCCCACCCCTCGGCTCCAGCCTGCGCCGCGGGAGCCCGGACGGGGGCGGACAGGCCCCCCCGCCCCCGCTCGCCCTGCCCCCCGCGCGGGCCGACGCCCCCGCGGAGCCGAGCGGCTTCAATCCCAACAGCGTGCGCGACCTGCGCACCCGCACCCCCGTGCTGCGGCCGGGCGGCGTCGGCAGCAGCGCGCAGGCCCTGTCGGCCCTGCTGCGGCGGCGCGCGGCGCCCTTGCGCCGGATCGGATTCCCCACCCGCACGCCGGTGCGGTCGGTGACCCAGGTCTCCGGAACCGCCCTGCGGCTGACCCCCGTGGTCCAGAACCCGGTGGTCGGCGTGCCCCTGTCCCAGCCCCTGCCGAGCCCGATCCTCGGCCTGGTGACGCCGGGCTCCCTGCTCCTCAACGGCCTGCGCCGGCCCCTGGCGACGGACGACGCCTACGCGCCCCTCGGGCTCAAGGTCGGGACCTTCACGCTCCTGCCGGCCTTCACCCAGAGCCTCGGCTACGACACCAACCCGGACCAGGTCACCGCGCGCGCGGCCAGGGGGTCGGTGGCCTCGCGCAGCGAGGCCGAACTCGCCTTCCGCAGCGACTGGGCGGCCCACGAACTCGCGGGCGAACTGCGCGGCAGCTACCTCGAATACCCGCAGAACGAGGCGGCGAGCCGCCCGAACGCCGCGGGCGTGGTGCGGCTGCGCGTCGACGCCACCCGCGACCTGCGCCTCGACGCGGAAGGGCGCTTCCTCGTGGACAGCCAGCGCATCGGCAGCGCCGACCTCCAGGCCACCACGGCGACGAGCCGCCCGCTCATCCTCAGCTACGGCACCTCGCTCGGCGCGACCCAGAGCTTCAACCGGCTGTCGGTCTCCCTCCGGGGCTCGGTGGACCGCTTCACCTTCGAGGACGCCCAGCTCGCCGGCGGCACCGTGCTCAACCAGAGCGACCGCAACCAGAACCAGTACGGCCTGCGCCTGCGCACGGCCTACGAGATCTCCCCCGCCGTCAGCCCCTTCGTGGACGTGCTGGCCGATACCCGCGTCTACGACCTCGCCCGGGACGCGAGCGGCCTGCGCCGGGATTCGGACGGCGTCGGCGTCATGGTGGGCGCGGCCTTCGCGCTCGCCCGCACCGTCACGGGCGAGGTCTCGGCGGGGCTGCAGCACCGCACCTACCGCGACCCGTCCCTGCGCGACATCAACGCGCCCCTCCTCAACGCGGCGCTGGTCTGGTCGATGAGCCCCCTGACCACGGTGCGCCTCGGCGCGATCACCAGCGTCACCGAGACCAGCATCGCGGGCTCCAGCGGCGCGGTGACGGAGACGGCCACGCTGGAGCTGCAGCACGACCTCCTGCGCAACCTCTCGATCACGGTGGGCGGGGCCTACCTGCGCAACGTCTACCAGGGCGTGCCAATCAGCGAGACCGGCTTCTCGGCCACCGCACGGCTCGACTACCGCTTCACCCGCTGGCTGACCCTGCGCGGCAGCTACATCTACCAGCAGCTCGACAGCACGGTGGCCAGCGCGAGCTTCCACGGCAACACCTTCCTGCTGGGCCTGCGCGTGAACCCGTGAGGCCGCCGGCGCGGCCCCGACCGGCGCGCGCCCCGCGGATCAGGCGGCGAGCCCGCGCCGGCCGGGCATGTGGGCCGCGCCCCAGCGCCGGGCCGGCTCCTCGATGGTCCGGCACGCGAGCCAGGACAGGCCCCAGAGCAGGACGAGCACGCCGCAGGCCAGGGCATCGCCCTGCCACGGGGTGAGGCCGCCGCCCGCCTCCTCGGCGCGCTTGAGCACGGCCTTGATCACGGCGAGCACCGGGAAATGCACGATGTAGAGGGCGTAGGAGAGGCGCGCGAGGTGCTGCGCCCAAGCCCCCGACAGGACCCGGGCGAGCGGGCCCCGGTCCCGGTCCAGGCTGGCGACCAGCACCGCGCAGAGCGGGGGGGCGAGCGCCACCGCCGGCCCCCCCAGCATCGCCACGAGCAGGAAGGCGGCCAGGACCGGGAATTGCAGCCGCGCGAGGCCCGGCGGCAGCTGCCCGGCGCTGGCGAGGCGCTCCACCAGCACCCCGGTGGCGAAGCCCGCGAGCCCGCGGATCAGACCGGGAAGGCCGATCAGGTCGAGGGTGCCGTGGACGAGGGCGAGGCCGGCGACGCAGGACAGTCCGAGCAGGGCGGCGAGGACGAGCGTCCGCGTGCTGCGGATCAGGCCGGCCCAGCGCGCCGCGGCGAACAGCCCGTAGGCCGCGATCTCGACGCTCGTGCTCCAGCTGGGCGTGTTCCAGGTGGCGGTGGCGAAGCAGAGCCAGCCCTGCGCGAGCACGACGTTGGCGGCGAGCGCGGTGAGGCTGTTCGGCCCGTCGAAGGCCGTGGGCCCGATCCCCGGATAGCCCGCCTCCAGCCCGAGCTTCAGGGCCTGCTGCAGGACGAGGACGGCGAGGGCGACGGCGTAGAGCGGATAGATGCGGAAGCAGCGCCGCCACAGGAAGAGGCCGACCGCCCGGCCGCTGTCCAGGCGCGCGCCGTAGGCCCGGGCGATCACGAAGCCCGAGAGGATGAAGAACAGATCGACGGCGAGATAGCCCCCCTGCACCAGGGCCGCCGTCCGGAAATGGCTCGGCCAGGGCAGGTGGAAGAGCACCACCCAGACCGCGGCGACCCCGCGCAGGCCGTCGAGGGCCAGGACGTGGGGCACCAGGCCGGGAACGGCGCGATCGTCCCGCATACCGTGCATCTCCCTCGATGCGGCCCGGCCCGCCCGCGTCCCGTCGGGCCCGCGATTGCGCATCTGCCACTGGTCAAGTCGGGTAGATCCGGAAACCGGCCCGCGCAACGAGGCAGGATTGCGGACACCTGCCCCGACCCGCGGCTTGCGTAGTCAAACCCGTTCAAACCCGTTCATGCCCTTCACGAGCCCGCCCGCGGCGGCGTCCCGCGCGCCGGCCGCAAGGGGCGGAGGAAGAGGCGGAGGAAGAGGCGGGCGTGGAGGCCGGGGAAGGGAACACGCGAAGGGGCGCGGAGGTCGGGTCCGCGCCGCCGGCGCCCTCGCGGGAGCCCCGCCGATGGAACAGGGTGCACCGGCAGGTGTTGCCCCACGAGCCATGCCACGAGCCCCGCGATCGCGGGCCCCCACAATCGCGAAGACCAGTGCATCGCGAGGACCAGTTCCAGGAGATCCTGATGAAGAGCATCCTGTTCGGCGCGGTGATCGCCGCCTCCATCGCGAGCGTCGTCCCGGCCGCAGCCCAGCGCATCGACATCGGCCCGGGCGGCCCGAGCATCGACCTGCGCTCCCGCGCCCAGCGCGAACGGGATTTCCGGCGCGAGGAGTACCGCCGGGACGAGTACCGCCGCGCCCGCGACGACCGCGGCTACTTCCGGAACGAGCGCTACGAGGACCGCGGCGGGCGCCGCCTGCGCCGCGACTACGGCTACTGATTCCCGGCGCGAACCGCGGCGCATCCCTGCGACGGACTCCGAGGGGCCGGCTCTGCCGGCCCCTTGCCGTTGCGGACGGGCCCGCAGCGCAAATCCGCGCGATCCGCGCCGCCGGGGACGCCTTCCCTCTTGTGCGCCGCAGCGGGCGAAGCTAGGGGGAAGGCGCAGATTTTTTCGGGAGAAACCGGCAATGTCCCTTCGTGTTTCCAGCGGCTTCGCCGCCCTCGCCCTCGCTCTGACGGTCGCCGCGGCCCCGGCCGCCCTCGCCAAGCCGATGAGCGGGGCGAGCGCGGTCAAGATGATCGACACCGACAACGACGCCACCGTCGACATGAAGGAAGTCGAGGCCGTGGCGTCGGCCACCTTCGACCGCCTGGAGAAGGACGCCGACGGCACCCTCGACGCCAAGGAGCTCAAAGGCCGCCTCAGCAAGGCCGGCGTGAAGCAGGCCGACCCGGACAGCGACGGCACCCTCGACAAGAAGGAGTACCTCGCCGCGGTCGCCGAGCGCTTCAAGGCCGCCGATCCGGACAACGACGGCACCCTCGACGCCAAGGAGCTGAACTCCAAGGCCGGCAAGGCGCTGCTCGCGCTCATCAAGTAAGCGCCGTCCCACGGTCGCCGATCGAGGGCCGCCCCCGCGAGGGGGCGGCCCTTTCTCGTACGGGCTTCAGCCGACCCCCGCTCCCTCGTAGGCTATCGGCTCATACCAAATCCGGTTGATCCCTTCGGGATGGCGGATTTGGGCTTTGCTCAGGCGCCGCGCGGGCTCGGTCGATACGACCCCCGCTTCGATCAAGCGGAGATCGTATCACGCCGATGCCGGAGAGACGCAGGCGGCTCCACGCTCTCCCTCCCCCACCGATCTCGGGCTTGCCCGAGATCGGCTTACCTCAGCCCAAGTCGGGCAAGCCCGACTTGGGTTGGGGGAGGGTGGCCCGCGAAGCGGGTCGGGAGAGGAGAGCGACGGTGCAGGACAGAGCGCGGCATCGACGCTGCGCCTGTGCCGGACGCCGGGTTCCCCTCTCCCGCCTCGCTACGCTCGACACCCTCCCCCGCAGAGGGGGGAGGGAGCGCGCGGAGCCGCCAGCCCACCGAAGCGATCGACCGGCGATGCGTCTCACCACTCCCATTCGGCGCCGACGCCGACGCTGGTGCGGCCGTCGCTGCCGGCCTCGCCCTGGATCTTGACCCGGCGCGTCACGTCGTAATCGACGGTGGCCGCCGTGTCGGCGGGCTTGGCGCCGGCCTTCACGCCGACGCTGAGGCGGTCGGAGAGGTAGCGCGAGGCGCCGATGGCCGGGCCGCCGCTCGTGCCGGTGGAGACGTCGAGGCTGTCGAGGCCGAGGCCCTTGCGGGTGGCCTCGAACACGTCCGTACCCCCTGCCCCGCCGGAGAGCTGCGCCACGGCCTGGGCCAGTTGCAGGGCCTGGAACGGCGACAGGCTGCCCGAGGCCTTCTTGAACAGGAGGCGCGAGAGCACCTCGTCCTGCGGCAGGGCCGGGTCCGAGGAGATCGCGAAGGCGGGCTGGTTGGCCGGCCCCGTGACCGCGATGCGGGCGGTGATCTCGGCGGCCTTGGTCTCGGCCAGGAAATCGAGATCCGGCCGGGTCAGCTCGCCGCCGAAGGTCAGGCGCCCGCGGGTGAAGTCGAGGCGCTGGCCGATCAGCGCGAGGCGGCCGCGGCGCAATTCGAACGCGCCGACCGCGCTCGGATCGCGCGAGGAGCCGGTCAGGCGCAGGGCGCCCCCCAGTTCCGCGTCGATGCCGCGCCCGCGCACGAAGATGCGGTTCACCGCCTCCACCCGCAGGTCGAGGCTGGCGTCGAAGGGGGCGGCCCGGCGGCGCCCGGCGGTCCCGCTCTCCGCCCGCGGCGCGGCCCGGCTCGCCAGCCGGGCCTTCACCTCCGGCGGCGTGTTGACCCGGCGCAGGCCCGGCAGCGGCCGCACGGTGGCGGGCAGGCGGTCCGGCACGGTGACGTCCACCGAGACGAGATCGACCCGCCCCGTGATCTTCGGCTTCTCGGCCAGCGGCCCGGCGAGCGTCAGGTCGAGGCCCGCCACCGCGGTGACGAGGGGGCTCGAGACCAGTTCCGCCCGCTGCCCGGTGATGCGCAGGGAGCCGGGAAACCCCTGCGCCGGCCGCAGCGCCACCCGGCCCGCGGCCTGGATGGTGCCGCCGTTGCGGGTGGCCAGGGTCAGGCGCTCCAGCACCACCGCGTCGCCCTGCCCCGTGGCGCGGCCCTGGATGTCGGTGAAGCGGATGCCCTGGAGCGGATCGGTGAAGCTGCCGCCGGTGAGCGTCGCCGACCCTTCCGCCTTCGGCGCGGCGAGCGTCCCGGCGACACGCGCATCCACGGCGACGCGCCCGCCGACCCGCTGGCCGCCGGCGCTGAGCAGGCTGTTGGCCAGCGCGAGGTCGAGGGTGCCGCGGGCGGTGAGGGCGAGCGCCCCGCCGGGCTCGGCCGGGGCCGAGCCGCCGAGCACGAGATCGACCCCGCGCCCGGCGCTGACGCGCCCGTCGAGGCCGATGCGGCCATCCGCCAGCGTGCCGGAGGCGCGCGCCTCCACCGGCGGCAGCCCGGCCTTCCGGGTCTCGGGCGTCACGAGGCGGGCGAGGCCGAGCGCGTAGCGCCCCTCCGGCCGCTGCGGGCTCCCGCGCAGCTCCGCCTCGCCGTCGAGGGTGCCGGAGAGCGCGAGCTTCGGGCTCGCGATCCGGGCGAGCGCCAGGGGCAGGGCCTTGAGACCGATCCTCAGGTCGAGATCGTCCCGGCCCGCCCGGCCGGCCACCGTGACCCGGCCGGAACCGGCGGCGACCGTGAGCGTGTCGACGGCGACCGCGCCGTCTTCCAGGGTGATCGTGGCGGGGGCGGCGAGCGCCAGCCGGTCGGGCCCGCGGGCGGCGGAGAAGCGCTGGAGCGCGATCCGGAGCGGAGGCCCGGCGACCAGCCGGGCGGCGCCGTCGAGGTCGAAGCCGCGGGCCTTGGCGCTCAACACCACGTCGCTCGCCTCCGTGCCCCCCGTGGCGGCGAGGCGGACGCTGTCGAGGCTCTCGCCGCCCGCGACCACGCGGTCGGCCTCGACGCGCCCGTCGATGCGCGGCGCGGCGCGCAGGTCCGTGCCCGTGAGGTCGGCCTCGAACCGGGCGAGGCCGAACCCGTCGGCGCGCAGGTTCGCCGCCCTGGCCCGCAGGGTTCCGTCCTGCCGTCCGTTCGGGCGCGACAGGGCGAGGTCGGCCTCCAGGCTGCCGGAAAGGCGGGTCAGCGCCAGCGCCGAGAGGTCGTCGAGATCGCCCGCGCGCAGGGCGAGCCGCCCCTCGGCGAGGCCGCCGGCGCCGAGCCGGGCCTGCCCGGCGAGGTTCGCCGAGCCGAGCGAGAGACTGAGCCGGTCGAGCACCCAGTCGCCGCCTTGCTCGAGCATCCCTTGCGCGAGAGCCCCTTGCGCGAGGTGGACGTCGCCCGCGAGCGCCTTGCCGCCCACGCTGCCGGAGAGGCGCAGCGTACCGTCCGGGTTGCCCAGCGCGTCCTTCAGGACGGCGTCGGCCCGCAGGGCCCGCACCGGGCGGCCCAGCGCGCTCGCCTCCGCCGCGTCGAGGGCGGCCGTGAGATCCGGCCGCTCCAGGGTGCCGCCGAGCCGGGCCGAGAGGGTGGCGCGCCCGCCGAGGCGCGGGTCCAGGGCGGCGAGGTCCTTGAGGTCGAGATCGGCCCGCAGGTCGGCGAGCCGCGCGGTGGCGCGCCCCTCCAGCCGGCCGACCACGTGCGCCCCCTCGAAGCGCACCGCGTCGAAGCCGTAGCCGTCGTAGACCGTGGCGAGGCGGCCCGTGAGGTGCGGGGCCTCGCCGAGGAGCCGGTCGAGGGCCGGTTCGGACAGGGCGAGGTCGCGGGCGCGCAGGTCCAGATCGGCGCTGACCGCCTTGCGGGCCGGGTCGCCGCCGAGCTTCGCCCTGGCGTCGAGCGCACCCGCGAGCGGCCGTCCGGCGAGGCCCGAGAAGGCCGCCATGTCACTGAGCGCCGCCTCGACCGTGCCGGTGAGGGTGTTGCGGCCGAGGCGGCCGGCATAGCGCGCCCGGAGCGTCGGCGCCTCCAGGACGAGGTTGGAGACGGCGAGCGTGTTGTCGGCCTCGAGGCTCCCCGCGAAATCGAGGGCGGCGCGCCCGCCGATCGCCCGCTGCAGGGCCCGGTCGGCCAGTTGCAGCCCCTCCATCCGGGCCTTGGCTTCGAGCGCGAAGCGGTTCGCCTCCGCCGGCTCGCCGCGCAGCTCCGCCTCGATCCGGTCGAGGGCGCTGTCGGCGGCGCGCAAGCCCGCCGCCTTCAGGGTGCCGAGCACCCGGGGACGGGCGAGGGGTCCTTTCAGGCTGCCGTCGAAGGCGAGGGTCCCGATCTCGGCCCGGTCGGCCCGCGTCACCCCGCCCTCGGTGGGCACGGCCCGGGCCTGGACCCGGAAATCGGCGTTGCGGGCCGCGTCCAGATTGCCCTGGATCTCGGCGCGGGCGGTGCGGGAGGTCATCGCCAGCCGGTCGACCGCCAGCGCCCCGCTATCGGCGAAGCGCACGGCCCCGTCGAGCTTCGTCGTGCCGGAGAACACCGCCGCGGCCGGGCCCGGCAGCAGGCCCTCGATGCGGGCGGCGAGATCGAGAGCGAGGCGGCGCTCGGGGCCGGTTCGGGCGATCCGGGCGGAGCCCTTGGCGCCGATGCCTTCGCCCGCGTCGAAATCGAGCCGGGCGTTCCAGGCGTCGAGGGTGCCGCGCCCGTCGAGGTCGAGCCCGATCGGCGGCTCGCCCGGAACGTTCAGCCCCTTCGAGAGCAGGCCGCCCGCGGGCTCGGCGAGCGCGAGCTTCACCTCCAGCCGCTCGCCCTTCGGCACGAACAGGAGGCGCGCGGCGAAGGTGCCGCCCGCGTCGAGCCGGCGCACGCCGAGATCGAGGTCGAGCCCCTCGGCCGGGTTGCCGAGCCGGACCTTGCCCGAGGCGGCGAGCTGCGCCCTCTGGCCGGCGAGCGCCTCGCCGAGGTCGAGGGTGTCGAGGCGGAAGGCCTTCACCTCGACCTTCACGGGCAGGTCCGGCAGCAGGGTGCCGTCCGGCTCCTCGGTGGGCGGCGGGGCGGCGGGGATCGGCCGGCGCAGCACCTCGATCCGGCCGACTTCCAGGCTGTCGACCTCCAGGCGGCCGGAGAGCAGGGCGAGGCGGCGCCAGACGATGCGCGCCCGGTCGACGCGCAGCCAGACCCCGTCGCGGTCGCTGATCGCCACGTCGCGGATGGTGGCGTCCGACGACAGCGCCCCGTCGACCGCCCCGATCGAGACCCGCGAGGCCGGGGTGGAGAGCGCCTTCGAGAGCAGCCCGCCGAGCACCGACTTCTCGCCCGTGTCGGCGGCGCGGCTCGCGGGCGCGGCGAGGGTGAGGACGAGAACGACGGCGAACGCGGCCTGGAACCCTCTCCCCGCCTGCGGGGCAGGGCGATCGCACAGGGCGATCGGGTTCTCCCTGCCGTCATTCCGGATCGCTCGAGGAGCGAGTCCGGAATCCATGAACACCGCACGTCCCGCCTCGACCGCTTCGGTGGGCATGGATCCCGGGTTCCGCTCCGCGGCCCCGGGATGACCGCGCGGTGTCAGATGCGATCGCCCGACCCGCAGAGGGGGCAGGGAGAAGCGCGCGTGCCTGAACCGCTTCCGGAACACCATCAGAACGCCTGTCCCAGGCTGAGATACAGGGCGACGGGGCGTTCCCGGTTGCCCTTGATCCGGTCGAGGGGGAAGGCGAGGTCGACCCGGATCGGGCCGATGGCG
This sequence comes from Methylobacteriaceae bacterium, assembly GCA_947444195.1. GTDB lineage: Bacteria > Pseudomonadota > Alphaproteobacteria > Rhizobiales > Beijerinckiaceae > Methylobacterium. Next base: position 14,150 of record CANEZL010000015.1, read on the forward strand.
GTGTAGTAGCGCAGGCCGATGCCCACCGCCGTGCGGATGCGCTCGTCGAAATCGGGCAGCTCGCCCGAGAAGGCCGTGCCCGCGTCGAAGAAGGGCACCACGCCGATCGTGTCCGTGACCTTGATCCGCGCCTCGAGCGAGGCTTCGAGCAGGCTGCGCCCGCCCACCGGCAGGTTGAAGGGGCCGCGGGGACCGAGCGTCCGGTAGGGGAAGCCGCGCACCGAGCCGCCGCCGCCCGCGAAGAAGCGGATATTGGCCGGGATCTCGTCGAGGCGCGCGCCCGAGATCGAGCCGAAGCCGAGGCGGCCGGCGAGCACGGTCCAGCCGTCGGCGTCCAGGGCGTAGTAGGCCGAGCCCTGCGCCTTCGCCACGAAGATCGAGGGATCGGAGCCGAGGAAGCCCGCATAGGGCGTGGCGGAGGCCGTGAGGCGCACGCCCCGGGTCGGGTCGAGCAGGCTGTCGGTGGAATCGTAGGAGACCGAGGCGCCGAGGCCGATCAGGCGGTAATCGACCTTGCCCAGCGCGTCCTGCGAGCGGCCGGCCTGGCCGTCGAGGGTCGCCTGCGCGAAGAAGGTGTCCGAGAAGCGGTGGCGGATGCCGACGGTCGCCCCGCCCCCGTCCACCACGTAGCTCTGCTGGGCCTCCCGCCCCGCGAAGGCGCTCGCCACGAGGTCGTTGCGGGTGCCCCAGAGCGCCGGCTTCACGAAGGTGGCCGAGAGGCGCCCGCCGAACCCGTTCGAGTCGATGCCGGCGAGCTTGCGCTGCGTCGCGTAGAGGTCGTTGCCGAGATAGTAGAGGTCGGCGTCGAGGCGCAGGCTCTCGCCGCCGCCGAACAGGTTGCGGTTGGCGTAAGTGGCGCGCACGCCCGGCCCGTCCACGGTGGAGTAGCGGGCCGAGAGGCCGACGAGGTTCCGCGACCGCTCGGTCACGTCCACGAAGATCGGCAGGTTGCCGTCCGCGTCGAGCGCCTCGCCCTCGCGGATGCGCACGGAGCCGAGCGCCTCGACCTTGGCGAGCGCCCGGCGCATGTCACTGAGCGCCTTCGGGGAATAGGGGTCGCCCGGCTCGGTGTAGATGAAGGAGCGCACCACCGCCGGGTCGAGCCCTTCCGTGCCGCGCACGGTGACGGCGCCGAGCCCGGCCACGGGGCCCGGCTCCACGGTGAAGGTGACGTCGAGGGTGCGGGCGGCGTCGTCCACCACGGGGTCGCGGGAGACGACCTTGGCGAAGGGGTGCCCCCGCGCGCGCAGGGCGTCCACGATCGCCGCCTCGCGGGCCAGCACGGTGGCCGAGCGGGCGGACGTGCCGGGGTCGACCCGCGTCAGGCGCTCGGGCAGCGTCTCGGCGGCGAGCGGCCGGCCTCGCGCATCGCGCACCGCCACCCGGCGGAGATGGTAGAGGGGCCCCGTGTCGACGGCGACCTTCACCGGCACCAGGGCGCGCCCGCGGCTCGCCTCGGCGGAGCGGACCGCGGCGGCGAGGGAGGCCTCGCCCGCGAGCGTCACCGCCTCGACGCGCACGGCGACGCGGCCGGCATAGTAGCCCGAGCCCTCCAGCGCCTCGGGCAGGCGCTTCAGGTCCGCTTCCGCCCGGCGCACCAGCCCCTCCCCGTCCGGCGGCGCCTCGCGGCGGAGCCGGTACAGGCTCGACGTGTCCTGAAGGGTGGTGAGAAGGGTGTCGTCGTCCGCGCCGCGGATCCGGACATCGTAGGGCAGCGCGGTGGGGCCGGGGGCGAGAGGCTCCTCCTTCTCCCCGAACCAGCCGAAGGGATCCAGGGAGAGATCGAGGGCCGCCGCCGGCTCCGGGCCGGCGAGACAGAGGCCGGCCGCCAGCGCGAGGGCGGCGCGCGGCCCCCGGCGGTGAACCGCGGGACGCGGGCCGCGATGGGGCTGCCGCATGGTCACGCCTCGACCGACCGCATGCGGTCTCAGCCCCGGAACGCCCGGCGGGGGGCGGCGCAAGTCGCGGCCCGGTCGGGCGCGGCCTGGAGATGTGTCATGGCGAGGCCCCCCTTGCCACCGCGAGCTTGCCACCGCGAACGGGCCGCGGCCGGAGGCTGGAACGGGCGCCGAGGCCCGGTTCGCAGCAGGCCCCGCACCCGCGATCGATCGGCCGAACCTAGCGGTACGGGCCGGGTCCGGCAACCTTCAGGCCCCCGGCGCGACCCTCGGGCGCGGGCGGCCGGGCTGCCCGGAGCACCCACGGGGCCGGGGCGCGGCGCGGCCCATCCCTCTGGCGGATCTCACCTTTCCCGGGGAACGCGGCGCGGCCCGCAGCCCCCGCCCCCGGCCCCGTGCACACCCGTCCACAGGGGGCGCCGGACAGGGGCCGCCGGGATGCCGGTGCGGGCCTGCCCCGCGGGATGCCGGGCCCCGCCGCGCATACCCTCCCCGCTCCGCGCGCAGGCCGCTCCGCGCGCAGGCGGGCGCAGGGTTGCGGTCGCGGGGTGGGCGCGCTATCTCACCGGCACGGTAGCGACCTCACCGGCTCGACGATCCGAGAGGCCGGCCGCTGTCCCGCAGCACGGCATGCCTGAGACATTTCGGCATCCCCTCAGGGAAACCTTCGCGCGAATGACGGTAAATGTCACCGAAGCCGCCGTTTTTCGGCGCTCCTTCGGTTGCATCGCAGCGTCGCTTCAGCCATTGGCACGGCGTTCCGTCGCGCGAGCGGCCCCAGGCACCTGACCGGGGACCGCATCCACCAGTCCAGCCCGGCCAGAGACGGTCCGGCCGGGCTCACACGGAAACACGAGCGTATCACGTCACGAGAAAGGCCAGATGAGCGCATTCGACTACAGGAACTTCGACGACCGCCGCCAGAATTCCGCCAACGCCAAGGCCGCTCTCTTGGCGAAGTTCAAGGCCCGGCCCGCCGCGGACGATCCGGAGGTGCAGGCCAAGGCCCAGGCGCGGGCCGAGGTCGCCCGCGCCCGCGAGGAGCGGATCCGCGAGCGTGAAACCGCCCGCATCGCCGCCGAGCTGAAGGCCGCCGAGGAGAAGCGCCAGCGCGAGGAGGCGGAACTCGCCGCCAAGATCGCCCGCGAGCAGGCGGAGTTCCAGGCCGCGCAGGAGCGCAAGGCCGCCGAGCTCAACGCCAAGAAGGAAGCCCGCGACGCGCGCTACGCCGCGCGCAAGGCCAAGGCCAAGACGAAGCGCTGAGCCGCGAGCGCTGAGTGCGCGGGCGCGATGTCCGCGCCCGCGACCGACCTTCCCGACGCCGTCCGCTCCCCGCGGGCGGCGTCGTCGTTTACGGGCGCAGGTAGCTCCAGCCCCGCTCCTGCAACTCGGACAGGTGCACCACGCCGACGGGCACGTCCCGCGCCTCCGGCAGTTGAGGGATCTCGGAGACCGCCTTGCCGGCCTGGGCGGCCAGCGCCCGCCGCGCGCGCTGGCAGGCGGAGAACAGCACCGCCGGGTGGCGCCCCTTGAGGTCGCGCAGGCGCGCGGCCACCGGCGAGAGGTCGGCCCGCATCATGGCGTAGCCCGGCCCGAGGGCGGTGAGGTCGACGGCGACGCCCTCCCCCGCGGCGGCGTAGTGGGCGAGGATGTCCTCGACGCCGGTCAGGGCGAGGTTCATCAGGGCCGGATCGTTGACGCCGACCTGCAGGGCGACGCGGTGGCGCGGCCCGGCCGCCTCCTGCGCCCGCCCCTGCCCGCGCGCGCCGGCCGCCAGACCGAGCAGGACGGTGACGAGGCCGGCACGGCCGAGCAGACGACGGTTCATGGATGGCGGCCTCCGCGGCGGACGGGAGGCGGATATAGGGCATCGTCCCGAAAGGACGCGGCACGCCCTATCCCGTGCTGGTCGCGCGATGATCCCGGGAAACCGGTCTCCGCTGTCCCGCATCGTGCCCCGGGCGCCGCCCGCACGGAGGCCGGTCGAAGGGCCGCGCTTCCCGCGGCGGCCGGGCGCCCTAGCTTGCTCCGGTGGCCCGGTTCGGGGGCCTGCGAACCCGGAGGAACGGAATGGCGGTGCGTGCGGTGATGGCCGGTCTCGGTCTCTGCGTGGCCCTGTACGCGGGTGCGGCGCAGGCGGAACCGCCCGTCCGCAGCGCCCAGGACGCCGCCTGCCGGGGCGAGGCCCGCGCCCGCGTCTTCTCGGTGCCGAACCCGCGCGGGCTGGAGCCGGAGGTGATCGGCCGCCGGATCTACCATGCCTGCATGCGGCAGGCGAAGAAGCGCCGGCGCTGAAGCGGATCGCGCTCGGCGGGGCGTCATACGCGCGTCGCGCGGGACCTTCAGAAGGGCCGGGAGGGCGCTCCGACCGGGCGGAGGACACAGGCCCGCCATGATCTGAGCGCAGGACGCGGGGACCCCGTCGCGGACCGGCGACGGCGGGCGTCAGGCCTGGAGCGGCGCACCGATTCGGGCGCGCAGCTGCGCGCGCAGGTTCTCGTTGGCGCCGGCCTCGGCGTTCACGCGCCACATCAGCCGCAGGAGCTGGCTGATCGGGGTGCCCCGGCTCTGGACGGCTTCCGCCACCAGCTGGGTGAGAGGTTTGTCGGGCGCGGGACGGCCCTGCACGCCATCGATCGAGTGAGGCACGGGTCTGCTCGCCTTCGAATGATTCCGGACTGCGGGCGGCGCGATACGCCTTTCACATCCGGAAAGCCAGCCCCTTGCGTAAAAATCCGTAGCCGGCACGCCAACGTCCACCGCTTCGTTGCGGCAGGGTTGACGGGCCGCGCCGGGCCTCAGCGCGTTCCGCCCGGGGGGCGGACGAAGGGCGAGGCGTCGAAACCGTCGAGGAGATCCTGCGGGTCGCGGTAGATGGCGATGCAGCCCGCCGCCGAGAGATCGGCTTCCGGGAAGCCGCCGCAGAGGACGCCGATGGTGGCGATCCCCGCCTTGCCGGCGGCCTCGGCATCATAGGGCGTGTCGCCGACGGCGATCGCATCCCCGGTCCCGAGGCGCTCCAGCACCGCCGCGAAGATGTCGGGATGCGGCTTCGAGCGGTCGGCGTCGTCGGAGCTCGTGGCCACGGCGACGAGGTCGGCGATGCCGAGGATCTCCTGGTAGTGGGCCACCTCGTCCTTCTTGCCCGACGAGGCCAGCGCCACGGCGAGCCCCGCCGCGCGCAGCCGCTCGAACAGGGGCCGCACCGCGGGGAAGGGCCGGACGCGGGACAGGTAGTCGCGCTTGAACAGGTCGGAGCGGTAGGCCTCGATCTCCGCGCCCTCGCGCGCGCAGCGCTCCCGCGGGAGGAAGACCGGCATCAGCAGGTCGCCGCCCTTGCCGATCTGGCGGCGCACGGCCGCCGGCTCGGTCTCGACCCCGAAATGCCGGAAGGCGGCGACCCAGGCGGCGGCGTGCAGGTCCACGCTGTCGAGCAGGGTGCCGTCGATGTCGAAGATCGCCGCCCGCATGAGCGTCAGCGGGGAAAGAGCTGCAGGCCGTCGTCGGGGAGCAGGTTGCGGGCAGGCCCGCCGGTCTGCTGCCCGCGCCCCTGCTGGTAGTAGGGCAGTTCCGGCCGGCGGTCGTTGTCGCCGCCCGAATCGTAGGCCCAGGCGGGCTGCCACGGAGCGCGCCCGCCGACCGTCGCCGCGACGGGCACGCCGGCGATGCCCGCGATCGGCCCGGCTTGCGCGGGCAGGGTCAGCGGGGCGAGGGCGAGGCAGCAGGCGGAGACGGTTCTGGCGACGGTTCTCATGGATCCCTCCGGAGGGCGGCCCTCGACCCGCGGGCCCATCCGATGCGGCCCAGGTTCGGGCACAACCGGCCGGATCGCGCTCCCGTTCCGTAGCCGCGGCCCTTCACGTGGTTCCAGAACGCCGGAAGCCCGCCCTCCTTGAGGAGAGCGGGCTTCCGCAGCGTCCGGCGGTCCGCGGCAGGCCCGGCCCGCCGCGATCCGGCCTCAGTGCATCGCGGCGGCCGGCGTGGCGGCGCGGCCGGCCTTGGCGAGGCTCGCCGCCGCCTTGGCGGCGCCGCGCAGGGCGGGCGTCTTGGCCGGACCGGCCGGCTTGGCCGGCTTGGCGACGACAGCGGCGGGCTTGGACGCCCCCTTGGTCGCTGCCTTGGCGTTTGTCGCTGCCTTGGCGGTCGCCTCGGCCGCGGCCTTGGCGGGAGCCTTCTCCACGGGCTTGGCGAATCTGGCGGCCTTCGCGGCGACCGGCGCCTCGGCCGCGCTCTTGCGGGCGGCGGGCTTGCGGGCGGGCTTCACCGCCTCGAGCACGGCCGGGGCCGTGCGCAGCTCGGCCTCGGCCAGCAGCCAATGGGCCTCGGCGCGGCCGTGCACGCGGCCCTCGCCTTCCCAGATGTAATAGGCGCGCTCGCGCACCCGATGTTCCTCGATATCCATGCGCGTTCCCCAATCGTCGACCCGGCGGGAACGATGGAGAGCCATGGTTAAGAGGGGATTAATGGCCCGGATCGACGAGACGGGCCGGAACCCCGTCTCAGCGCGGCCGGGACAGGCGGCGGGCATTGGCCCGCACCCGGCTGCGGTAGCCCGCCACGATCCCGGCGGGGGTGCCCCCGGTCGCGGCGAGGAGGGCGGCCTCGCCCGCGGCCATGAACTTCTCCGTGACCATGCGCTGCGCCTCGGCCTGCGCGGCCGCGCCGCCGGTGGCGAACATCGCGCAGCGCATGGCGATCACCTGCTGGGATTCGAAGGCGAGCATCGCCGTGTCCATCCCGAGCCTCCACAAACCGTACATGCGCCTCTCTCCTCGAACCCGCGCCGTCGAAGCGCCTTGCCTGTACCCTCTCGCGCCGGTCCGGCGGGACGATGGCGCCCAAGGCCCCGCTCCCGGCCCCGCTCCCCCCTCCCCGCTCGGATCGAGGGGCGGCCCGCGTCAGTCGAAATCGAAGCTGCGCTTGGCCCCCGAGCCGCCGAGGCTGATCTTCTTCGGCGCGCCCGCGAGGCTGACCTTCTTCTGGCCCGGCTTCTGCACCGCCTGGGCCGGATCGGGGGCGGCGACGCGGGCGGGCTTGAGATGCGCCTGCCCGTGGATCACCGAGCCGATCTCGCCCGCCACGCGGATCAGGTCCTCGCGGGTGCAGGCCCGGGCCACCTTCAGGCCGAGCTGGTGCATGTGGCTCTTGCCGTAGAGATAGACCGCGAGCTGCGAGCGCTTCAGGGGCGGGATCGCCTCCAGGATCTCGGGCAGGTCGTAGTCGTCGGCCCGGTAGACGGAGCCGAGAAGCTCCATGGAGACGGGGCAGTTGACGTCGGGCTCGGCGCCGCTCGTCGGATGCGACTGGGTCATGGGATCACCTCGGGATCACTCGGGTCGTGGGCTCGGCGCCTCGGCCGGCGCGGACGCCGTGGCCGGCGCGGACGCGGCGCGGGCGCCGATCGGGTCGGAGGGGGCCGGCGGCAGGGGCTTCATGCATCCGGTGCAGACGGAGGCGATCACGATGCGGGCGCGGGCGTTCGCCCGCTCCCACACGGCCTCGCGCGCCGCCCGGGCCGCGCGCGCGACCTCCGCCTCCGAGGGCCCTTGAGCGCCGCCCGCGCCGATCTCGGGCAGGGCCGCGCCCTGCGGGCGGATGCGCAGGAACAGGGGCTCCTCCGCCGCGGCGGGGACGAGACTCGCCAGGGCGAGGGCGAGGGCGGCGCTCCCTGCGCGCGCGGCGCCCCGCCGGGTCGGCAGGCGGGATCTCATGCGGCGGCCGATCCTGGTTCAGTCACGGATTCCCCTCGTCGTCGCCCCCGGCCGGTCAGATTGGCCGGGCAGGGTGAATCGAAGCTTAACGCGGGCGCGCCGTTTACCATGCGTTAACGCCCGCGGCGCAGCCTCGGGGTCCCGGTTATCGGCGGAGGGCGGTTCCATGACGATCCTCATGTCCCTTGAGTCGGCGGGCGCCGCCACGGTTCCGCTGATCCTCGCCGCCGGCGCGCTCGCCCTCGCCCGGATGCTGCACCTGCGCCGGACCGTGCTGCGCCCGCAGCGGATCCGGATCCGGGTCCGCCCGCGCCGCTGAGGCGGACCGCCTACCCTTGCCGCCCACCCTTGCCGCCAGCCTTGGCCGCCCTTGCCGCCCGCGCGGGGTTCAGATGCCCGCGCCGCCGCCCCAGGGCCTGCCCCCGCCGCTCCCCGCCTCCTCCCGCTCGCGGGCGGCCTGGGCGCGGCCGAGCCAGAGGCTGTTGACGAGCCAGGCGGCCGAGAGCGGCACGGCGGCGAGCGCCACCGCGGTCGAGCCGAGGCCCAGCGCCGCGATCCCCGCGAAGGACCAGGCGCCGACCTGATCGCCGAGGCGGTAGACCACCGTGTCGATGAAGCTCTTGGCCTTGTAGCGGTCCTCCCGCGGCACCACCGTGAACAGCACCTCGCGCAGCGGCCGGCTCAGGGCGAAGTTGCCCGCCCGACGCAGCACCTGGAAGGCGACGATGGCCCAGATCGTCGGCGTCGCCGCGAGCAGGCCGAAGCCGAGGATGCTCAGCGCCGGCAGGATGGCGAGCGCCGGGCCGATGCCGATCGCCTGCGCGATGCGCCCGGTGAGGAAGAGCTGCACGCCGAGGGTGAGCACGTTCACCGCGAGGTCGACGCTCGCGAAGAAGGCGGTCTGGGACGCCCGGTCGGGGAAGCTGCGCTTGGCGATGCCCGCCTGCTCGAAATACAGGAAGGTCGAGGTCACCGAGAACAGGAGCATGAACAGGGCGATGTTCAGCAGGTAGGGCGAGGCCAGGGTCCGCGTCACGCCCGCGAAGACGCTGCCGCCGATGGCCTCCCCCGCGCGGGCCGCCTCGGCGGGCACCCGGTGCAGCCGCTCGGACAGGCGGCTCAGGCCGCGCATGCTGAACACGGCGCATTCGAGCAGGACCACGGCGCCGAGCATCAGGCCCCAGGTCGGCACGGACCGGGCGAGCCCCGCCGTGAGGCTCGATCCCGCGATGGCGCCGAGCGTGGCGCCCGCCGCGATGAAGCCGAACAGGCGCTTGCCCTGGCTCGTGGAGAACACGTCGACGATCGTGGCCCAGAAGATCGACACCACGAACAGGTTGAAGATCGACAGCCAGACGAAGAACACCCGCCCGATCCAGACGTCCCATTCGGGCGGTGCGGCGTAGAGGAACAGCGCGAACAGGAGGATGTGGCTCGCGAAGAAGCGGTAGGTCAGCGGCACGAAGCGGGCCCGCGGCAGCCGCTTGACCAGCCAGCCGAAGGGCAGGTTGAGGGCGAGCATGCCGAGCAGCGTCGCGGTGAACAGCCAGGGCAGGTTCTCGAGGCCCCCCGCCACGCCCATCTGGTCGCGGATCGGGCGCAGCACGTAGTAGGCGGCCAGCAGCGAGAAGATGTAGGCCCAGGACCACGCGAGCGCCGGCCCCTCGCCGGGCCGCACGCCGATCAGCCGGGCGAGGCGGGGGCGCGGGGCGGTCTCAGGCATGGGCACCCATCCGGCTCGCGCGGGCGCGCGCCGTCCCGACACGGGGCGGGCTCCCGCTCCCGTTCGGGAGAAGGACAGGGGCGAGAACGCTCAGGACAGGGCTCGGCCGAAGCCGCTGCGCCCTCCCTCCCCCTGAAGCGGGGGAGGGTGCCGAGCGTAGCGAGGCGGGAGAGGGGAGCCCGGCTTCCGGAGGAGGCCCGGCGGCGATGCCGCGCGCGGTCCTGCACCGTCGCTCCCCTCTCCCGACCCCTGCCGACGCAGGGGCTACCCTCCCCCGACCCAAGTCGGGCTTGTCCGACTTGGGCAGAGGTAAGCCGATCTCGGGCAGGCCCGAGATCGGTGGGGGGAGGGAGAGCGCGGGCACGACCGCTTGAGATGTGTGAATACGGTAGCCCGCAGAAGGGGGAGGGCATACGCGGGGACGACCGCCCGGGATGTGCGAATCCGACGGCGAACGGGAGGGGTCGCGCGTCGCGGTTCGTGTCGCGGTTCGTGCGGGTGTCCGGCGATATCGCGCATCTCCCGCCTCGCCAGGGACGCGGGAGCCGGTGCTCCTCACCGCGCCAGCCCGAGCTTCTGGCGCAGTTCCGGGGCGGTGACGTCGTGGCCGAAGCCGGGGGCGCCGATGGCGAAGCGGTCGGCGTCCTTGAGGCCGCCGGCCACCACCGGGTCGAAGCCGGCATCGCGCACCAGCCCCTCGACGACCTTCAGCGCCTCCGGGTCGTCGCCGAGGATCGGGATGGCCATGCGCCCGCCCTCGCGGTCGGCGCCGCCATTGGCGCCGTTCCTGGCGAAGATCCTGTAGTTCGCCGTGCTGAAGGCGCGCACCAGCTTCGCCCCGGGAAAGAACTTCGCCGAGGTGGCGCCGAGCCCGTCGGCCTGGACCGCGTCGTAGAGCTCCCCGTCGCGGGCCTTGGTGGCGTTGCCCGCATCGATGACCACCTTGCCCTTGAGGGCCGGGCCGATCGTCTTCGACAGGTCGGGATAGGCCTTGTAGGGCACGGCCAGGAACACGACGTCGCCGAAGGCCGCCGCCTCCTCCGGGGTGCCGGTCCGCGCCTGCGGCCCGGCGGATTCGGCGAGAGCCTTCAGCGCCTCCGGGTGGCGGGAGGCGAACATCACCGGATGCCCGGCCTTGGCCCAGAGCGGGCCGATGGTGCCGCCGATATTGCCGCCGCCGATGACGCCGATCTTCAGGGGCTCGGCGGCCGCCGGGCCGGCGCAGGGGATCGCGCAGGGGGCCGCGAGCGCGGTCGCGAGGGCGAGCGCCAGGACGGCGCGGCGCGGGATCTCAGAGCGCATCGATGAAGGCCTCCATCTGCCGCCGCTCGCCCGCGTCGGGCAGGCGCCCGCGGGCGGCGCCGAGATTGTCCTCGACGTAAGCTGCCTTGGCCATGCCGGGGATCGGGCAGGTCACCGCCGGGTGGCCGAGGACGTATTTCAGGAAGAATTGCGGCCAGGTCTCGCAGCCGAAGGCCCTGGCGAAGTCCGGCACCGGCTTGCCCTGGACGGCCTTGAACAGGCGGTCGCGCCCGAAGGGCACGTTCACCATCACGGCGACGCCCTTCTCGGCGGCCAGCGGCAGCACGCGCTCGGCCGCCGCGCGGTTGTCGACGGCGTAGTTCACCTGCAGGAAGTCGAGGGGCTCGTCCCGGAGCACCGGTTCGAGGGCCTCGAACTGGCCGTCCCGCCAGACGGTGACGCCGACGTAGCGGATCTTCCCCTGCCCCTTGAGGTCGCGCAGGGTGGCGAGGTTCGTCCTTGTGTCGATGAGGTTGTGGACCGCGATCAGGTCGATCACGGCGACGCCCATCCGCTGGAAGGAGCGCTGGATCTCGGCCCGGCCGGCCTCGGCCCCCGAGGCGCTGACCTTGCTCGCCAGGAAGACCTTGTCGCGCAGGTCGCCCTTGGCGAAGATCCTGCCGAGCACCTCCTCGGCGGTGCCGTAGCTCGGGGCGGTGTCGATCACCGAACCGCCCAGCGCGACGAAGCGGCGCACCGCCTCTTCCAGCGGGGCGATCTTCTCCGGAACCGGCTCGACCTCGTAGCGGCGCGAGGTGCCGATGCCCATGGCGGGCAGCATCTCGCCGCTCTTCGGGATCGGCCGGCGGATCAACGCCCCCTCGGCGGCCTGGGCGCGCAGGGCCAGGGGTGCCAGGGCACCGGCGGCGATGAGGGCGCGGCGGGACAGGGAGTGGATGCCGGGCATGGGGCCTCCGCGACGGAGATCGGGAAGGCACAACTAGCGCGCGATCCGCCGAAGGGGATGCCGGTTCGGCGAAAGAGCGAAGGGCCGCCCTCAATCCTCCTCGGGCGGATCCTCGAACGCGGCGCCTTCCGTGTCCGGGGCGATGCGGAAGCGGTACTCGTCGATGGCGAGGAAGGCCCGGTGCACCGCTTGCGGATCGAGCCCGTCGCGCACCACGATGGTCTGGAAGTCGATGAACAGGCGGGCGATGCGCGCCTCCTCGGAGAGGGCGTGCAGGGCCGAGGAGCTGGCGCCCGCCCGCATCATGAAGCGCTTGGCCGCGTCCGCGCCGTCGGGATGGGGCAGGACCGCGATCTGGCCCGCCGTCTCGGGCCTGAGCTCCGCCCAGCGGACCGGCGTCCAGGCGATGATGGCCTCGAGCTGCTTCATGACGGGGCTCCGCGAGAGCGCGATCGGTGCTGCGCGAGCGCGCGATGCTCCGCGAGCGCGCGATCGGTGGGGCTGGCTCCGCCTACAGGCTCGGCGCGGGGGCGTCGAGGCGGGCCGGCCCGGGGCTGCGGGGCGTCGATGCAGGGCGACATCGCGCTCAGAACAAATACCTAGGACTAATAAACTGAGACCATAAGCCTAGGAAATCAGGCAGGACCCGCGGCGATGCGCGCGCCGCGGGCCCGCGCCCGCCCCTTGCGGCGGGGCGGGCGGGATGCTCCCCTGCCCCGGCCGGTCGCGCCGCGCGCGTCCGCGGCCCCGCATTCTCGTTTCGACCTGCGCCGCCCGCCGGCGGGCTCCGCCCCGGCAGGCCGCGCTCCTGCCCGGAGGCGCTCAGTGGACCAGAGGACGCCGCCCGCCGATGCGGGCCGCCACGGGGATGCGGGTCGCCACGGGGTGGAGATCACGCCCCGCGGCCTCGTGCTCGGCGCGCTCATCACCGTCCTGTTCATGGCGGCCAACGTCTATCTCGGCCTGAAGACGGGGATGACCTTCTCCTCCTCGATCCCCGCCGCGATGCTGGCGATGGGGGCCCTGCGCCTCGCGGGGGGCTCCGGCATCCTCGAGAACAACATCGTGCAGACCCAGGCCTCGGCCGCGGGCACGCTCTGCAACGTCATCCTCGTCCTGCCGGGCCTCGTCCTCATCGGGCACTGGCACGGCTTCCCGTTCTGGCAGACGGCGGGGATCACCCTGATCGGCGGCCTCCTCGGCGTGGCCTTCTCGATTCCCCTGCGCCGCGCCCTCGTCATGGGGGCGGGCCTGCCCTACCCCGAGGGCGTCGCCGCCGCCGAGGTGCTGAAGGCCGGCACCGATCCCGGCCGGGCGGGCGAGCGGGGGCTCACGGTGCTGCTCGCCGGCGCCGCGGGCGCGGCCGCGGTCGGCTTCCTCACCGGGGGCCTGCGGGTGCTGGCCGAGGGGGTGCGCACGACCCTCAGCGCCGGGCCGGCGGTGTTCGGCCTCGGCTCCGGCTTCTCCCTGGCCCTCGTCGGCCTCGGCTACCTCGTGGGGATCGGCGCCTGCCTCGCCATCCTCACCGGAGTGGTGCTGGCCTGGGGCATCGCCGTGCCGGTGCTCACCGCGCTGGGCCACCACGCCGACCTCGCCCCGGCCGAGGCAGCGCAGGCGGTCTGGGAATCCCAGGTCCGCCTGATCGGGGCCGGGATCATCGCGGCGGGCAGCGTCTGGACGATCGGCACCCTGGTCCGGCCGATCCTCGGCGGGGTGCGGGCAGGGCTCGCCGCGGCCCGCGATGTCCGCAATACCCTGCCCCGCCAGGAGCGCGACCTGCCCCTGCCCCTCGTCGCCGGGGGCGCCCTGGCGCTCGCCCTGCCGCTGGCCTGGCTCGTCCACGCCTTCGCCGGCCCCCTGGCGGGGCCGGGCTTCGTCGCGGCCTGCGTCCTGTTCGTGATGGGGTTCGGCTTCCTGATGGCGGCGGCCTGCGGCTACCTCGCGGGCCTGCTCGGCTCCTCCACCAGCCCGATCTCGGGGATCGGCATCCTCACCGCCATGGCCGCCGCCCTGCTGCTGCCCGGGCTCCTCGGGCCGGAGGCGGGCCCGGAGGGGCGCCGCTTCGCGGTGGCCGCCGCCCTCCTCCTGGCCGCGGTGATCGTCACCACCGCCTCGATCGCCAACGACAACCTGCAGGACCTGAAGACCGGCCAGATCGTCGACGCGACGCCCTGGCGCCAGCAGGCGGTGCTCGTCCTCGGCGTCGCCGTGGGCGCCCTGGTGATCGCGCCGCTGATGGCGCTCCTCTACGAGGCCTACGGCTTCGTCGGCGCCCTGCCCCGGCCGGGCATGGTGCCCGCGGACGCGCTCGCCGTGCCCCAGGCCGCCCTGATCACGCAGATCGCCACCGGCATCGTGGCGAACAGCCTGCCCTGGTCCATGGTGCTGATCGGGCTCGGCCTCGGCGCCGTCCTCGTGGCGGCGGAGGCCTGGGCCGGGCGGCGGGGCCTGCGCTTCCCGGCGCTGACGGTCGGCATCGGCATGTACCTGCCCCTCAGCGTCGAGGTCACGATCGCCCTGGGCGGCGTCCTCGGCTGGCTCGCCGGGCGGCGCCTCGCCCGGCACGGCGCCGGGCCGGAGGCGGTGGAGGCGGCGCGCCGCCGCGGGGTGCTGCTCGCCTCGGGGCTCCTCGTCGGCGAGAGCGGGATCGGCGTGCTGCTCGCCGCCGCCGACACGCTGGCCGGGCGCTCCGGCTCCCTGGCGCTCGCGGGCCTCGCGGGGGCGCCCGCCGCCTGGGCCGGGCTCCTCGTCTTCCTCTGCGGGCTCGCCGTGTTCTACCGCCTCGCCGCGCACCCGCCCGGCCGAGCCCGGGACCGCGCATGATTTTGCATGGGTCCGCGTGATTTCGCGATTATTTCGTCAGATACATGCGCTCACAACATATCACTTCCGCGGCCGAGCTGGTTGTTGCGGTGCAGCATGCGGCGCATCTTCCGGGCAGCGCGGCGCGCATCCCCGCGCGCCATTCCCGAAAGAAGTCCCGATGAGCGTCCTCGGCCTCGCCCTGCCCCGCCTCTCCGCCTCCGCGGAGGGCCCCGGCCTGTTCGCCCGCATGCTGCAGGCCTGGTGCGACCACGGCCAGCGCATGCTGGACCACGGCCTCGAGCCGTTCTGACGCGGCGGCCTCCATCCGCATCACGATCCGGAAAGGGGGTCCGGCCGACGAGGCCGGGCCCTTTTTCGTGTCCGGCTTCAGCCCCGGACGAGGTCGCCGAGCAGGCTCGCGGCCACCGTCGCCTTCGAGACGGTGAGCCCCGAGGCCGCGATGCCCTGGACCGCGTCGCGGATGCGCGCGAGCCCTGGCCCCCGCGCCCGCGTCCAGGCCTCGACCGCCTCGGGACCGGCGCCCACATCGTTCACCACCTCCGCCGTCAGTTGGCGGTGCGCCCGGGCGATGCCGGCCACGGCCCGCTCCAGGGCGACCCGGTCGAAGGTGTCGGCCACCGGCGCGCCGCGGGCCTGCGCGGCGAGGTCGCCGAGGCGGAAGGCGCGCTCCAGGGCGAAGTGGGTCGCGGCGATCTCGGGGACGGCGCGCCCGCTGGTCTCGGCCACCCGCACGATGTCGGGGGCGACGGTGAGCGCCCGCAGCGCGGCGAGCCGCCCCGCCGCCGCCGGGGCCAGGCCGAATCCGGCGAGCTCCGCGGTGCGCGCGGCGAGCTCGCTCCGCGCGCCCTCGTCCAGCACCTCGGGGAGGGCGGCGAGCAGCGCGCTCACCCCGTCGCGGTAGCGCGCCACCACCGGGCTGATCCCGCCCGAGAGGTCGATCTCGCGGATGAACCAGGTGATGCGGCCGGTGAGCAGGTCCTGCACCTCGGCGTAGAGGTCGAGCTGGGCCTGTCCGCCGATCCGGCCGCCGAGCCCGTCGATGGCGAGGTTCAGTTCCATCAGGCCGAAGGCGTCGCGGGTCACCGCGTAGGCCTTGGCGATGGCGGCGGCGTCCGCCCCGGTCTCGTCGGCGAGCCGGGTGACGAGGGAGGGCCCGCCCCGGTTGACGATGATGTTCGAGAGCGCGGTGGCGATGATCTCCCGGCGCAGGCGGTGCCCCTTCACCGCGTCGGGGAAGCGCTCGCGGAGCGCGTCCGGGAAGTAGCGCTGCAATTCCCGCTCGAAATAGGGGTCGTTCGGGACCGGGCTGTCCAGCAGCGCGTCGTAGAGGGAGAGCTTGGCGTAGGCGAGCAGCACCGCGTATTCCGGCCGGGTCAGGCCCTCGCCGCGCCGCGCCCGCTCGGCGAGCACGGCGTCGTCGGGCAGGAACTCGACCCCCCGGTCGAGGCGCCCCTCCGCCTCCAGTACCTGCATGGTGCGGGTGGAGAACGCGGTCTCGCCGGGGCCGCGCTTGAGGGCGAGCGACAGGGCGAGCGTCTGCAGCTCGTTGTTGCGCAGCACGAGGCGCGCCACCGCGTCGGTCATCGCGGCGAGCAGCGCGTTGCGGTCGGCCTCGCCGAGGCGCCCGTCGCGCTCAGGGATCATCAGGGCGATCTTGATGTTCACCTCGACGTCGGAGGTGTTGACGCCGGCCGAGTTGTCGATGGCGTCGGTGTTGAGCCGCACGCCCGCCCGGGCCGCCTCGATGCGCCCGGCTTGCGTCAGGCCGAGATTGGCCCCCTCGCCGATCACCTTGGCGCGCAGGTCCGCGCCGGTGATGCGCACGGCGTCGTTCGCCCGGTCGCCGGCATCCGCATCCGTCTCGCTGCCGGCGCGGATATAGGTGCCGATGCCGCCGAACCAGAGCAGGTCGACGGGGGCCTTCAGGATCGCCTGCATCACCTCGGCGGGCGCGGCCTCGGCCCGGTCGAAGCCGAGCGCCGCCCGGATCTCGGGGGAGAGCGGGATGGATTTCAGGCTGCGGGAGAAGACGCCGCCGCCCGCCGAGATCAGGCCCCGGTCGTAATCGGCCCAGGAGGAGCGGCCGAGATCGAACAGGCGGCGGCGCTCGGCGTAGCTCGCGGCCGGGTCGGGGGCGGGGTCGAGGAAGATGTCGCGGTGGTCGAAGGCGGCCACCAGCTTCAGGCTCTCCGAGAGCAGCATGCCGTTGCCGAACACGTCCCCCGACATGTCGCCGACGCCCGCCACGGTGACGGGGTCCGCCTGCACGTCGACATCCATCTCCTGGAAGTGGCGCCGCACCGCCTCCCAGGCGCCGCGGGCCGTGATGCCCATGCCCTTGTGGTCGTAGCCCTGGCTGCCGCCCGACGCGAAGGCGTCGCCGAGCCAGTGGCCCTTGTCGAGGGAGAGCGCGTTGGCGATGTCCGAGAAGGTGGCGGTGCCCTTGTCGGCGGCCACCACGAGATAGGCGTCGTCGGTGTCGTGGCGCACCGTGCGCTCGGGGGGCACGATCTGCCCGTCCACGATGTTGTCGGTGAGGTCGAGGAGCGAGCGGATGAAGACGCGGTAGCTCTCCGTCCCCTCGGCGAGCCAGGCCTGGCGGTCGGAGGCCGGGGGCAGGCGCTTGGGGAAGAAGCCGCCCTTGGCGCCCACCGGCACGATCACCGCGTTCTTGACCTGCTGCGCCTTCACGAGGCCGAGGATCTCGGTGCGGAAATCCTCCGGCCGGTCGGACCAGCGGAGCCCACCGCGCGCCACGTATCCGTAGCGCAGATGCACGCCCTCGACGCGGGGGGCGTAGACGAAGATCTCGAAGAAGGGCCGGGGCAGCGGCATGTTCGCCACCGCGGCGCAGGCGAACTTGAACGCGATCGTCTCGCGCGGAGCGCCGCCGGGGGCGGTCTGGTAGAAGTTCGTGCGGATCGCCGCCTCGACGAGGTTGACGAAGCGGCGCAGGATCCGGTCCTCGTCGAGGCTCGTCACCGCGGAGAGCTGCGCCTCGAGATCCGCGCGCATGGCGGCCTGCGCCGCCGCCCGGTCGCCCTCGGCCGCCGGGTCGAAGCGGGCCCGGAACAGGGCGACGACCCCGCGGGCGATCGCGGGATGGCGGCTGAGGGTGGCCGCGAGGTAGTCCTGCCCGTAGCGCACGCGCAGCTGGCGCAGGTAGCGCCCGAGGGCGCGCAGCAGCGCCGCCTCGCGCCAGGGCAGGGCCGCCTCCAGGACGAGCCGGTTGTAGCCGTCGGATTCGGCCGCCCCCGAGCCCAGGGCGATCAGGGCCTCCTCCAGGGGCCGTTCCAGGCTCGCCAAGTCGATCTCGGCGCCGGTGGCCCGCTCCAGGAGCATGTCGTGCAGCCAGACCCGCGTCCCGTCCGCGCCGGCGACGCGGTAGGTGCGCTCGTTGATGACCCGGAAGCCCATGTTCTCCAGCGCCGGCACCCGGTCGGAGAGGGGCAGCGCCCCCCCGCGGGAGAACACCTTGAGGCGCACCTGCGCCCCCGGGTCGCCGTCGCGGCGGACGAGGTCGGCCGCGCGCGGATTGTCGGCCCCGAGCCGCTCCAGGGTGGCGATGTCGGCCACCGCCACCTCGGGGGAGAAGTTCTCGCGGTAGGAGGCGGAGAAGGCCTCGGCGTAGCGGGCGTAGAGGCGCCGGCCCTCGGGCCCGTCGCGGACCTCGCCGAGGGCCGCGCGCAGGGCATCGCCCCAGGTCCGCACCAGGGCGGCGACGCCCGCCTCCAGCGCCTTCGGGTCGCGCTCGGGGGCGCCCGCCTCGGTGAAGCCGATGATGATGTGGAGCCGCGCCAGCGGCCCCTCCGGCATGTCGGCGTAGCTCGCCGAGAGGCGCCCGCCGTATTCCGCGGCGAGGTAGGTGCCGATCCGCGCCCGGACGGCGGTGTCGTAGCGGTCCTTCGGCACGTAGACGAGGAGCGAGACGAAGCGGCCGAAGCGGTCGACCCGCGAGAGCACGCGCACCCGCGGGCGGTCGGCGAGGTCGGTGATGGCGAGCGCGAAGCGGGTGAGCCGCTCCACGTCGATCTGGAAGAGGTCGTCGCGGGGATAGGTCTCCAGCACGGCGACGAGGCTGCGGCCCGCATGGCTCGTGGGGTCGAGCCCGGCGCGCGCGGCCACCGCGGCCACCTTGCGGCGCAGCACCGGCACCTCGCGGGCGAGCGCCGTGTAGGCCGAGGCCGTGAACAGGCCCACCACCCGCACCTCGCCCGCGAGCCGCCCGTCGGCGCCGAACAGCTTGAGGCCGACATAGTCGAGATGGGCGGCGCGGTGGACGCGGGACTTCACGCTGGCCTTGGTGATGATGAGGGCCTGCGGCTCCTCCAGGAAGGCGCGGATCTCCGGGGTCGTGTCCACGAGGTTGCGCCCGCGCCGCAGCACGGCGAGGCCGGGATCGCGCAGGAGGCCGAGGCTCGCGCTGGGCTCGCCCCCCGCGAGGTCCTGCTCGCGCAGGCCGAGCACCGTGAAGTGCCCGTCGAGGAGCCAGACCAGGAAGGCGCGCGCCTCCGCGATCTCGTCCGCGGGCAGGGGCGTCGGGCCCTCCCCGTAGGCGGCGGCGAAGCCGGCGAGCCGCTCCAGCATGGCGGCGCTGTCCGCGTCCGTCAGGGCGACGTCGCGGAACACCGCCTCCAGCCCCTCCGCGAGGCGGTCCCGCGCCTCGCCCGCGTCCAGGCGGTCGAGATGGAGGTGGATCAGGCTCTCGCGGGCGAGCGCCCCTTGAGCCTCGGCGGTGGTCTCGCCGACGACGCGGCCGAGCGCCCCGGCCCCGTCGCGCTCGACCCCGAGGATCGGGTGGGCGACCAGCAGGGGGGCGAGCCCCTGGCCCGTCAGTTCGGCGAGGCAGGAATCGAGCAGGAAGGGCCGGTTGTCGTTGACGATCTCGACCACGGTGAGGTCGCGCGCCCGGCCCTCGCGGGTCACGGTGACGTCGCGGATGCTGATATGGGCCGGGTCGCCCGGCCGGCGCGGGCCGGCGAGATGCGCCCTGGCCTGGAGCGCCAGCTCGGCCAGCGCCTCGGCCGGATAGGGCGCGAGATCCTCCGGCGGCACCCGCCCGAACAGGTCCCGGACGAAGCCGCCGGGCCCCCCCGCCCCGGAAACCCGCTCCACGGCCGCGTCGATCAGGTCCGAGCGCGCGGTCTTAGCCTCGGCGCTCGCCAGCGCGGTGGCGGTTTCCAGGGGCATCGTGTCTCTCCCGAATCGGGACGGCAAACGTGGCCTCAGATAGTGTCGGCCCTCGACGCTTCGATGAAGCCCGGTGACAGAGGCGGCGGTTTCAGGAAGCCGAGTCTACCGGGCAGAGACTGGGGAGGCCGGGGCGGAACGGCCGCGCCGGATGCCGGGTTGAGGTCCGGATCGGCCCCAGCGCCGCATCCCAGGATGCCAACGACCGGAACCGATATGCCCGATCCCGTCCGCTACAGCCCCGACCTCGAGCGCCCGACGCCCGACGAGGCCGAGGTCCAGGCCGGGATGATCGCTCAGTTCGAGAAGATCCAGGGCATCACCCTGAAGGATTACGGTCGCGCGGTGCGCGGCGTCCACGCCAAGGCCCACGGCCTGCTCACCGGCCGCCTGACCGTGCTGCCGGGCCTTCCCCCGGCGCTCGCCCAGGGCCTGTGCGCGGCGCCCGGCAGCTACGACGCGGTGCTGCGCTTCTCCACCAATCCCGGCGACATCCTCGACGACAGCGTCTCGACGCCCCGCGGGCTCGCCCTCAAGATCCTCGGTGTCGCGGGCGCGCGCCTGGAGGATGCGACGGACGCGACCACCCAGGATTTCGTGATGGCCAACGCCCCAGCCTTCACCGCGCCGGACGGCAAGGCCTTCCTGAAGAGCCTGAAGCTGCTCGCCGCCACAACCGACACGCCGCAGGTGTTCAAGAAGGCGTTCTCCGGGCTCCTGCGCGGGGTCGAGGCGGCGCTGGAGGCGGTGGGCACCAAGAGCCCGACCGTGATCAGCCTCGGGGGGCATCCCGAGACGCATATCCTCGGCGAGACCTTCTACAGTCAGGTGCCCCTGCGCTGGGGCGACTACGTGGCGAAGATCGCCGTCGCGCCGGTCGCGCCGGATCTGACCGCGCTCACGGGCGCGAGCCTCGACGTCAACGGCCGCCCGGACGGCCTGCGCGAGGCGGTCTCGGCCTTCTTCGAGACCCGCGGCGGCATCTGGGACTTGCGGGTGCAGCTCCTCACCGACCCCGCGACCATGCCGGTGGAGGACGCCTCGGTGCCCTGGCCCGAGACGGAGAGCCCCTACGTCGCCGTCGCCCGCATCGAGGTCCCGCCCCAGGCGAGCTGGGACGCGGAGAAAGTGCGGAGTCTCGACGAGGGGCTCGCCTTCAACCCCTGGCACGGGCTCGCCGCGCACCGGCCGCTCGGTTCCATCATGCGGGCGCGCCGCGCCGTCTATCCCCGCTCGGCCGGCTTCCGGGCCGCGCAGAACGGCTGCCCGATCCACGAGCCGCGGCGCCTGCCCTGAGGCGGGCCCGCCGGTTTCCCGGAAGCGGGCGTACAAGACATCGGCACCCGCCGCTCGCGGCCGGCGGAGGTGCCTTCCATCCATGGCCGCAGGAAAGCCCTCCGCGTGATCTATCCGACGACCACGGCGTTCTTCGCCGGCTTGTTCGCCCTCCTCTATCTCGGGCTCGCCGGCTGGGTGGTGGCCGGGCGCGTGTCCGGCGGCGTTCTCATCGGCAACGGCGACGACGCGCTCGCCCGGCGGGTGCGGTCCCACGCCAATTTCGGCGAGTTCGTCCCCTTCGCCCTGCTGCTGATCGCCCTCCTCGAGGCGGGCGGGGGCGGCCACGGCCTCGTCACGGGCCTGCTCGTCGTGCTCCTCGTGGCGCGCCTGCTCCATCCGGTGGGCATGCTCGCGCCCGCCAACTCACCCCAGCAATTCGCCTGCCGGGGCGGCGGCATCCTCGCGACCTTCGGCGTGATGGCGGTGGCGGCGATCGCCCTGCTGCTGCGCTGAGCCGGAGCGTTCTTTCGCCGGAACCGGCTGCCGGTTCCGCGAGAGGGAGCGCGTCGAAACGCGGATTCTGACCTGTGTCCGATCGCGACGTGATCGGGCGCGGTTCCGATATGGGCGCGCCCCTGTGCCGCTCCCGGCCCTTGCGGCCGCCGTGATGCGGGTATATGCCCGCATCCATGCCCTCGTCCGAACCCTTGCACGATCCCCCCTGCACCTGCACCGCCCTGCGCCGGGCCGCCCGCGCGGCGACCGCGGCCTACGACGCCGCCCTGCAGCCCGCCGCCCTGCGGGTCACGCAATTCGCGATCCTGCGCATCCTCGAGCGCGGCGGCCCCCTGCCGGTGAGCCGGCTCGCCGAGGCCGCCGCCCTCGACCGTTCCACCATGGGCCGCAACCTCGACCCGCTGGAGCGGCGCGGCCTCGTGCGCCTCGCCCCCGATCCGGGGGACGGGCGCGCCCGCATCGTCCTGCTCACCGAGGCGGGCCGGGCGCTCCTCGCGCAGGCGCTGCCCCATTGGCGGGCGGCGCAGGCGCGGATCGACGCCCGCCTCGCCCCCGGCGCCCTCGCCGCCCTCGGTGCCGCCTTCGCGCCGGACCCCGCCGCCCCCTGATCCCGAGAGATCCCGCCATGCCCGCACCCGTCACGACAGCCGCGCCGGAAGGGCCGGGATCCGGGCCGACGCCCCGGCTTCACTACGCCTGGGTGGTGGCCGGCATCACCTTCCTCGTCCTCCTGATCGGGGCCGGGATCCGCGCGACCCCCGGGATCCTGATCGTGCCCCTGGAGCGGGAATTCGGCTGGTCCACGGCCACGATCAGCGCGGCGGTCGCCGTCAACATCTTCCTCTACGGGATGATCGGCCCCTTCGCGGTGGCGATCATCGAGCGCTTCGGCCTGCGCCGCTCGGTCGCTTGCGCGCTCCTCGTGCTGGCGGCGGGCACCGCGGCCACGATCTTCATGCGGGCCTCCTGGCAGATGGTGGCCCTCTGGGGCATCCTCGTCGGGTCGGGCACCGGCATGGTGGCCAACGTGCTCGGCGCCACGGTGGCCGGCCGCTGGTTCGCCCGGCATCGCGGCCTCGTGGTCGGCCTGCTCACCGCGAGCAGCGCCACGGGGCAGCTCGTCTTCCTGCCGCTCCTCGCCCGCATCGTGGTGGATCACGGCTGGCGGGCGGTGGCGCTGACGGTGGCGGCCACCGCGCTGGGCCTCGTGCCGCTCGTCGTCCTGCTGATGCGCGACCGCCCGGCCGATCTCGGCCTGCCCCGCTACGGCGAGCGCACCCTGCAGCCCGCCCCGAAGAGCACCGTGAACCCGGCCCGGCGCGCCCTCCAGGGGCTCGCCACCGGCGTGGGCCACCGCGACTTCTGGCTGCTCGCCGGCACCTTCTTCATCTGCGGCGCCTCCACCAACGGGCTGATCGGCACGCACCTGATCCCGGCCTGCCTCGACCGCGGCATCCCGGAGGTGACGGCGGCGGGCATGCTGGCGCTCATGGGGATCTGCGACCTCCTCGGCACCACCGCCTCCGGCTGGCTCACCGACCGGATCGACCCGCGCAAGCTGCTCGCCTGGTATTACGGCCTGCGCGGGCTCTCGCTGATCTTCCTGCCGAACGCCTTCGACGGCAGCCTCTACGGCCTGTCGCTGTTCGCCGTATTCTACGGCCTCGACTGGATCGCCACGGTGCCGCCGACGGTCGCGCTCGCCGGAAAGGCCTTCGGTGAGGAGAACGCCGCGCTGATGTTCGGCTGGATCGCCGCCGCCCACCAGATCGGCGCGGCCAGCGCCGCCTGGGGCGCGGGCCTCGTGCGCACGGGGACCGGCGACTACGCCTCGGCCTTCGTCTCGGCGGGCTTCCTCTGCCTCGTGGCCACCGCGATGGCGCTGATGATCGGCCGCGGATCGGAGACCGGGCGGAGCGAGCCGGTCCCGGCCTGATCCGGGATCCCGAAGGGATCATCCCTTCGGCGGGGTGCCGGGGCAGCGCCCCGGCCGCCTCCAGGGCTCCGCCCCGGACCCGCGAGAGGGCTCGCCCTCTCGACACCCGGGACTCAGGTCCGGGCCGGCATCAGCGCCCGATTCCGCAGGGCGGTGGCGGCGAGCGCGAGGCCCGCGCAGGACACCGCTGCGGCCAGCAGCGGGAGTTCGCGGTAGCTGGCACCCAGCGTCAGCGCCGTGCCGCCGAGCCAGGCGCCCACCGCGTTGCCGAGGTTGAACGCACCCTGGTTCAGGGTCGAGGCGAGGTTCGGCGCGTCGCGGGCCGCCTCCACCACCCAGATCTGCAGGGGCGAGACCAGGGCGAAGGCGAGCCCGCTCCAGAGCACGAGCGCCGCGACGCTGGGGCCCGCGAAGGGCGCGATCCCGGCGAGCAGCGCCAGCACCGCGACGATGCCGAGGAAGCCGCCGGCCACGGTGGCGAGCAGGTTGCGGTCGGCGAGCCGCCCGCCGACGAGGTTGCCCACCGTCAGCCCGATCCCGGCCGCGAACAGCACCCCCGTGACGCCCCGCGCGCTGAAGCCGGACACCTCCGTCAGGAAGGGGGCGATGTAGGTGAAGACGGTGAAGAAGCTCACCGAGGAGAGCGTCGAGATCAGCATCGGCTTCAGCACCGGCCAGCGCGCGAGCGCCCGGAACTCGCGCACGAGCCCGCCCCGCGTGCCGGGCAGGCCCGCGGGCACCCAGAGCGCGATCGCCGCGAGCGCGGCCACGCCGATGCCGACCACGGCCCAGAAGGTGGCGCGCCAGCCGAGCGCCTGGCCGAGCGCGGTGCCGAGCGGCACGCCGAGCACGTTGGCGAGCGTCAGCCCGGTAAACATCAGCGCCACGGCCTGGGTGCGGCGCTCAGGGACCACGAGATCGCGCGCCACGATGGCGCCGATGCCGAAGAAGGCCCCGTGCGCGAAGGCGGTGGCGATGCGCGCGAGCATCAGCAGGCCGTAGCTCGGCGCCAGCGCGCAGCCGAGATTGCCCAGGAGGAAGGTCGCCATCAGGGCGATGAGCGCGGTCTTGCGCGGCAGGCCCGCCGTGGCGATGGCCACCAGGGGCGCGCCGACCACGACGCCCAGCGCGTAGCCCGAGACGAGATGGCCTGCCTGCGGGATGCTGACCCCGAAGCTCGCCGCCACCTCGGGCAGGAGCCCCATGATGACGAACTCGGTGGTGCCGATGCCGAAGGAGGCGACGGCGAGCGCGAGGATGGGGGCTGAGAGCATGCCGGCATCTTGCGGAAGGCACGGCCGCGGGGGCGGCTTGTGCGGTGCGGGATGGACCAGACATGGCGAAGCGCGCGGCCCTGCCTACCGCCGCCAGCGGGAGGCAGGGCCGCGCGTCGGGCAGGGCTCGCCGGCCCGGGCGACCGCCGGGCCGGCCGGGCGGGACGTTACTCGGCCGCCTGGG
Organism: Methylobacteriaceae bacterium; assembly: GCA_947444195.1. Classification (GTDB taxonomy): domain Bacteria; phylum Pseudomonadota; class Alphaproteobacteria; order Rhizobiales; family Beijerinckiaceae; genus Methylobacterium. The sequence continues at coordinate 38,895 of CANEZL010000015.1, forward strand.
CGCCCTGGGCCTTGCGGCCGCGGCGGGGCTTGGCGGCGGCCTCCGGGGCGGATTCCGAGGTAGCCTCGGCGGCCGTCTCCTGCGCCTCTTCGGACGCGGCCTCGGAGGTCCGGGACTTGCGGCGCTGCTGGCCGAGGCCGAGCGCGCGGGCGAGCTGCGAGCGCTGCTCGGAATAGCTCGGCGCGGTCATCGGGTAGTCGCGCGGCAGGCCCCACTTCTCCCGGTAGGATTCGGGGGTGAGGCCGCGCAGGGTGAGGTGCCGGCGCAGGGTCTTGTAGGGCTTGCCGTCCTCGAAGCTGATCAGGTTGTCCTGGGTGATCGACTTGCGGATCTGGGCCGGGGTGAGCTTCTCGACCGCAGGCGCCGCCTCCGCGGAGGGCCGGGAGATCCCGACCAGCGCGGCGTATATGCCGGCGATCAGGGCCGGCAATTCGCCGGAGGGCAGCGAGTTGTTCGAGACGTAGGCGGCGACGATCTCGACCGTCAGGCCGATATGATCGGCGGTCTGCTCTTCCATGACCTCATCCATCACGACGGGAAATTCCGGTGCGGCGGAACATCGATCCGAGTTCGCGCATGGTCAAGGATACATTGCTGAATTCCTGCAACTGTAGACCGTTTTTCTCACAGCAGCGCCGGAACGCCACCGGAACAGGGCTCGAGAATTGCTTTGGTCTGTCCGTGCCCGCCGCCCCGGAGACCCGCGCGGGCGCGTCCGGATCCCGCCGCGCCGGGGGGCCGTCCGGCGCAACACCTTCCGCGCACGCGCGAAATCACGACCTTCAGCGCACGCGCGAAACGGGGCCGGCTCCGCATTCCCGACCCGTCCCGGCCCGCGGACCGGCAGGGCGGGCGGCAGCACTCGTGCAATCGGGAATTGTATTCCGGCACGATCCGCACGGCCGGTCCGGCCGTCGCGCGGGATGACGGGCGGGATGCCGGGCGGCTCAGGCCTCCTCCGTCCCCGGGATCCCGGCGCAGGCATAGACCGCCTCGCCCAGCCGGCGCAGGGGCCCGCCGGATCCGGCGCGCTTCCAGAGGCGGGTGTTGAGGGCGGCGACCGGGTCCTGGCCCGGCACGGTGAAGCCCTGGGCCACGAGGCGTTCGAGGATCTCGCCCGCGTGCATCGGCCGCCCGGCGCCCGCGAGCACCGCCTGCGCCGCCTCGACGAGGGCGCGGCCGTAGCGGCGGGCGGCGGCGGGGTCCTGCGCGAAGGGCACCGGGGGCGGCGGCCCCGCGGGCGGGCCTGGCGCCGGGGCCGGAGGCCGGGGCCCGGGAGCGGGCTCGGTTCCGGGGCGGGCCTGCCCGCGCGGTTCGGGCTCCGGCTCCGGCTCGCCGCCCTCCGGCGCCGGGCCGGCGCGCAGGCGCCGGCCGAGTTCGAGATAGAGCAGGTGGTCGGCGATCTCCCGGTCCAGGGCCTCGCGGCGGCGGCGCAGGGCGGCGAGACGCGCCTCGATCTCGGCTTCGGAAAGGACCATGCACGGCGTCCGGAATATTCCTCGTGCCCGGAGTCTATTCTATTCCCTACATGGATGAAATGATGACTAGGCAGCATTCCGTCAAATTCCCTGAGGCTTATGGAATGCGCCTCAGGCCCGGACGTCCGTTCCCTGCCGGGCGCTCTTCGTTCCCTGGCGCGGCGGCACCAGGAGGGCGCCGGGATCGGCCGGCTGCAGGGTGAGGCCCCCCTCGTCGAGGCTGAGGGGCAGCTTCGGGAAGACCTCGCAGAGATGGGCGAGGTCGGCCTTGAAGGCCTGGCGGAAGCTGCGCAGGCTCGCGTTCTCGGCGCCGAACTGCCCGTGCAGGTTCTCCCAGGTCAGCCGCAGGGGCCGGTGGAGCGCCCGCAGGCGGTAGCCGACCCAGAACAGGAGATCGAGCTTGCGGGCCGAGCCCGAGAAGGCCCGGGCCGCCCGCACGTCGACGGGGAGCGCGTGCCGGATCAGGTTGTCGTAGAAATCCTGGTGGAACTGCACGCTGCGCGACCAGGTCTCCTCGCCCGCGCGGGCACGCCAGAGATCGAGGCTGCGGAAGGGGGGCACGTTGAGGGTGCTGGCCTCCCCCCGCCCGTCCCAGAGGCCGATCTGCATGCCGCAGGCGGCGAGCCGGTGCACCTGCTCCTTGAACTGGCGGATGGTGCCGCGCTCGCCGCCGGTGACCGCGAAGCCCATCTCGCGCATGAAGCCGGACAGGGTGTCGGCCACCGCCACGGTGGGGCTGCGCTGGCGCACGGCCTCCGTGCAGAGGTGGAGCAGCACGAGGCGGGCCTTGGGCCCGTAGGGCAGCCCCTGCGGCTCCCAGGCCCCGGTGGCGGGGTTCTTGAGGCGCCCGGCCACGAGGCTCAGGGAGTTGCGCCCGTAGGTGCGGCTGAACTCGCGCACCGGCCCGGGATCCCGGTAGGGCAGGCCGCACAAAGCCAGCACCGAGTGGATGTGCTGGAGGTTCTCCGGGCCCGCGGGCTGGGTCTCGATGACGAGGCGCACGGCGTCGCGCCGGCGCTGGTCGCGGCCGAGCCCGGCCCGGCGGGCGGTCTCCGCGTCCGCCGCCGCCGCCGCCGCGTCCCGCTCGCGCTGGCGGTGCAGGATGTGCTCGACGATCTGGGCGAACAGGAAGCCGCCGCGGGCCGCCTCGACCTCCGCCAGGAGGTCGGCGTCGCGGATGCCGGCCAGTTTCTGCTCGATGCCCGTCACGGGGGGTCCAGGAGGTCTCGCGGGGCGGAAGCGCCCATCGAACAGCCATGGCACGATTCGGCCCCCGCGAGTCTCGGGCCCCGGCGGGGCAGGGCGGCCTTATCCCGGCAATCCACGCTTCCCCGCGCCGCTTGCCCGCGCCGCTTCTCCGCGCGTGCCGGGCCCGCCGTGCCGGTGCCGAACCGTGCCGGACGCCACCGCGCAGAGTTCGATACGGGGGGTCCGCGGCCGGCCGGGCCCGCGCAGAGTCCGATACGCCCCCCTGCCGCCGGACTTGTCCCCGTTCCGCACCGCCGACGGGGCCGATCCACGCCGAATCGGATGCGCGGGCGCGCAGAGTCCGATACGCGAGGGCCCGGATCCCGCGCAGAATCCGATGCGCGGACACGCAGAGTCCGATGCGCGACCGCGCAGAGTTCGATGCGCGAACACCCTTCAAGTCACGGGTCGCATTGAGGAATTTCGCCCCCCATATAACTTGCTGAACTGACTCTCTAGAGAATCTTACCAGATAGTTATCCTAAGGCGCCGGAGCCGCGTTCGGTCTGGCGAACACACCCTGATCCCGTCTTCTTCCCAATGGAATTCAGGGAATATGCCCGTCCTGTCCCCAGCCGGAGCCCGATCCGATGCCCGAATCCGAGACCGACCGCCTGCTCCGGCTGATGGCGACCCTGCGCGATCCCGCGCGCGGCTGCGCCTGGGACGTGGCGCAGAGCTTCGCCAGCATCGCGCCCTACACCCTGGAGGAGGCCTACGAGGTGGCCGACGCGATCGCGCGGGGGGACATGGAGGACCTGCGCGAGGAACTCGGCGACCTGCTCCTGCAGGTGGTGTTCCACGCCCGGATGGCCGAGGAGGCCGGCGCCTTCACCTTCACCGACGTGGCGGCCGGGCTCTGCGCCAAGCTGATCCGGCGCCACCCCCACGTCTTCGACGGAGAGGGCAACCTGCGAGCGGCCGACGCGCCTGAGCGGGACCCGGAGGCGGTGGCGCGGCTCTGGGAGGCGATCAAGGCCGAGGAACGCGCGGCCAAGGCGAAGGCGAGGGCGGGCCTGGACGCGTCGACACCGGGGCCCCTCGCCGGGATCGCCCAGGCCCTGCCCGCCCTCACCCGCGCGGAGAAGATCTCGCGCAAGGCCGCCGCCTACGGCTTCGACTGGCCGAACGCGGTCGAGGTGGTGGCCAAGGTCCGCGAGGAGACGGACGAGGTCGAGGCGGCCCTCGCGGCGGGGGATCCCGCGCACCTCGCCGAGGAGATCGGCGACCTGCTCTTCTCCGTGGCCAACCTCGCCCGCCATGCGGGCGTCGATCCCGAGGCGGCCTTGCGCGCGGGCAACGCCAAGTTCGAGCGCCGCTTCACGGCGATGGCGGACCGGCTCGCGGCGGCGGGCGCCACGCTCACCGACAGCGACCTCGACGCCATGGAAGCCGCCTGGACCGCCGTGAAGCGGGCCGAGCGCGCGGATTGACGGGATCCCGAAGGGACGGGTCCCTTCGGTGGGGTGCCGGGGCAGGGCCCCGGCCTTCCAGGGCTCCGCCCTGGACCTGCGAAAGGGCTCGCCCTTTCGAAACCCGAATCTACCGCGCCCGGCGGAAGGGCCAGTCCGTGAGGCCGCCGGCGTAGAGGGCCGCCCAGATCAGGACCGGCTGAAAGGCGAGGCGCGGCCCGTGGTACCACCACGTATCTGGGATACCCGGCACGGGGACGTGCTCCAGGGCGTGCTTGAGATTCGCCGGGTAGACGCAGGCCGCGTAGAGGGCGAGGCCGAGGGCGGCGGCGGGCCGCGGGCGCGGATGCATGAGGCCGAGGGCGCCCGCGATCTCGCACAGGCCCGTGGCCAGGATCACGCGGCGGGGCGCGGGCACCCAGTCCGGCATGATCGGCATCAAGAGGTCGGGCCGCGCGAGGTGGACGAGGCCGATGCCGGCATAGAGCAGGGCGAGGGCGTAGCGCAGAAAGATCCGCGCCCGGTCGTCCCGGTCCCCTGCCCCGCTCATCCCACCCGCCCGCGCAGGGCCTGTGCGAGTTGGCCGACGCCCGGATGCGCGGCGCTCGCGAAGGCGGTCGCGCCCACGGCCTCGACCGGGGCGAGGAGGCGGAGCGAGTTCGTCAGGAACACGGCATCCGCCCCCAGGAAGTCGGGCAGCGTGAGGGAGCGCTCCTCCGGTAAAAACCCCTCCCCCGCGGCGAGCGCCAGGATCTCGGCGCGCACGATGCCGGCGAGCACGCCGTCGGCCGGCGGCGGCGTCACCAGGCGATCACTGAACACCGCGAACAGGTTGCCCGTGCCGGCGCAGGCCACCTGCCCGCGCGTGTTGCGGAACAGGGCCTCGTCGAAGCCCCGCGCGGCGGCCTCCCCCGCGGCGAGCACGGCGTCGAGATAGGCCGGCGTCTTCAGCCGCGCGGCGGGCGAGGTCTCGTTGCGGGCGATATCCGTCGGCCACAGGCGCAAGGGGGCGAAGGCGAGGGAAGCCGCGCTCGGCGCCGCCGTGGCGTAGAGGACGGGCCGCGGCGCGGCCGGGGCTTTCAGCCCGCGCGGGCCCGTGCCGCGGGTGGCGGTGGTGCGGATCGCGAGCCTGGGTCCCGTCGCGGCCAGCGCCCGCATGGCCTGCCGGACCGCGTCCGGCTCGACCGCGAAGCCGAGGGTGCCGGCGGCGGCCACCAGCCTCTCCACGTGCGCGCCCTCGAAGACCACGCGGCCGTCGAGGGCGAGAGCGGTGTCGAACACCGCGTCGCCCAGGCTCAGGCCCCGGTCGGAGAGGTCGAAGGGCGCGGTCGTTCCCGTGCGCAGCCGCCCCTCAAGCCACAGCATCGGTGTTCCGCCCCTCGCCCGCGGCCCAGGCCCGGGCCAATCCGAGGAAGTTCGCGAAGACGGCGTGGCCGTCCTCGGTGAGCACCGATTCCGGGTGGAACTGGATGCCGTAGGTCGGGTGGCTCCGGTGCGAGAGCGCCATCACCTCCCCGTCCGCGGACAGGGCGTCGACGCTGAGATGGCGCTCCATGCCGGGCTCGGGCCGCACCACCAGGGAGTGGTAGCGCCCCACCTGCATCGGCGCGGGCAGGCCGCGGAACAGGCGCTCCCCGCCGTGGTCGATGGGCGTGGCGTGGCCGTGGAGCGGGCGCGTGGCCCGCGCCACCGTGCCGCCGAAGGCCGCGCCGATCGCCTGATGGCCGAGGCAGACCCCGAGGATCGGCAGCGCGCCGGAGAGCGCGCGGATCGCCGGCAGGGAGATCCCCGCCTCGGCCGGGGTACAGGGCCCCGGCGAGATCACCAGCGCCTCGGGGGCGAGCGCCCGCAGGCCCGCGACGTCGAGGGCGTCGTTGCGCACGACGCGCACCGTCTCGCCGAGTTCCTCGAGGTAGCGCACGACGTTGAAGACGAAGCTGTCGTAGTTGTCGAGGACGAGGATCATGGCCGCCGCGTCCCCGCGGTCGAGCTCCCGGCCGCGCTCATGCGCCCTCCCCGGTCCCGAAGCCCTGCTCGAAGCCCTGCCCCAAGCCTTGCCCCAAGCCTTGCCCGAAGGCCTGGAAGACGCGGGCCGCCTTGGTCAGGGTCTCCTCGTATTCGGGGCCGGGCTCCGAGAGCAGGGTGACGCCGCCGCCCGCCTGCAGCACGGCCGTGCGCCCGTCCATGAACACGGTGCGGATGGCGATCGCGGTGTCGAGGGCCCCGTCGAAGCCGATCCGGCCGATGGCACCGCAATAGAGCTCGCGCGCGTCGCCCTCGATCTCGGTGATGATGTCCATGGCGCGGATCTTCGGCGCTCCCGTGATCGAGCCCCCCGGAAAGGTGGCCGCCACGAGGTCGAGGGCGTCGAGGCCGGGCCGCAGGGTGCCGGTGACCACGGAGACGAGATGGTGGACGCCGGCATAGGTTTCCAGCCCGCACAGGGTCGGGACCCGCACGCTGTGGGCCTCGCAGACCCGCGAGAGGTCGTTGCGCAGCAGGTCGACGATCATGATGTTCTCGGCCCGCTCCTTCGGGTTCGCCTGGAGCGCCGATCCCAGGGCCCGGTCGGCCTCGGGATCGGCCACCCGCCGGGCCGTGCCCTTGATCGGCCGGGTCTCCACGTCCCGGCCGTCGAGCTTCAGGAAGCGCTCGGGCGAGCTCGAGGCCACGGTGAGCCCCTCGAAGGCGAGATAGGCGCCGAAGGTGGCGGGGTTCGTCGCGCGCAAGCGACGGTAGAGGGAAAAGCCGTCGAAGCCTTCGGGCAGGTCGGCGCTGAAGCGCTGGGCGATGTTGGCCTGGTAGATGTCGCCGGCCCGGATATAGGCGCGCACCCGCTCCACCGCCGCCTCGTAGCCGGCGCGGGTGAAGTTCGAGCGCCAGGTCAGCGCCGGGACGGGCTCGGCCGGCGCCTCCGCCCCGCCCTGCCCGAGCAGGTCACCGAACAGGTCGAGCCGGGCAGCGGCGCGGGCCGCGCGGGCACCCGCCTCCCGCTCCGGGAAGCCCGTGGCGAGGAGGCGGCAGGTGCCCGCCGCGTGGTCCACCGCGAGCACCGTGTCGTAGAGGTTGAAGGCGATGTCGTCGGTGAGGCCGGCCCGGCGGGCGGGCGCCGCGACGCGCTCCAGCGCCTGTCCGAGATCGTAGGCGAAGTAGCCGATGGCGCCCCCGGGGAAGGGCAGGTCCGCCTCCGCCTCGAGCCGGTAGGGGGCGAGCGCCGCGCGCAGGGCCTCGATCGCGCTGCCCGGCACCGGCCGGCCGTCGAGGGTGGCCACGCCGTCGCGGACGCGGAAGCGGGCGAAGGGGTCGGCGGCGAGGATCGAGAGGCGGCCGAGCGTCGCGTGCGGCATGGCGCTGTCGAGGAAGGCGAGGCCCGGCAGGGGCCGCAGCCGGGCTGCCGCCGCGACGGGATCGACGAACGGGATCTCACGGGTCCACATCGGATCGGCTTCTCGGGTCTCCGGGCGGCGGCGCGGCCTTCGCGCGCTCACGCCTCGCACAGGCGGTGCCGCGGGGGAAGCGGGGGGATCCGGGCCCCGCGCCGCCCGGGCTCGCAACCGCCGGCCGATTCCTGTATAGGGACGCACGATTCTCCAGATCTCACGCGATCAGCGCGCGGCGCGGGCCGGTCCGGTTCCGCAGGACGCGGGCGCCGTTGGACATCCATGACCGCCACCCCCTCCCCCGCCGCGAAAGCCGGCGCGCCCCGCATCTCCTTCGTCTCCCTCGGCTGCCCGAAGGCCCTGGTCGATTCCGAGCGGATCCTCACGCATCTGCGCGCGGAGGGCTACGAGCTGGCGCGCAAGCATGACGGGGCGGACGTCGTCATCGTCAACACCTGCGGCTTCCTCGATTCGGCCAAGGCCGAGTCGCTCCAAGCGATCGGCGAGGCCATGGCCGAGAACGGCCGGGTCATCGTCACCGGCTGCATGGGCGCGCAGCCGGACGAGATCCGCGAGAAGTACCCGAACCTCCTCGCGGTCACCGGCCCGCAGGCCTACGAATCGGTGGTGGCCGCGGTGCACGAGGCGGTGCCGCCCGCCCACGACCCGTTCCTCGACCTGATCCCGCCGCAGGGCGTCAAGCTGACGCCACGGCACTACGCCTATCTGAAGATTTCGGAGGGCTGCAACAACCGCTGCACCTTCTGCATCATCCCCTCGCTCCGGGGCGATCTCGTCAGCCGCCCGGCGGGCGACGTGCTGCGCGAGGCCGAGAAGCTGGTCAAGGCCGGCGTCAAGGAGCTCCTCGTCGTCTCGCAGGACACCAGCGCCTACGGGGTCGACACCCGCTACGCCGCGAGCCCCTGGCGCGACCGGGAGGTGCGGGCCCGCTTCTACGACCTCGCCAAGGAGCTGGGCGAGCTCGGCGCCTGGGTGCGGCTCCACTACGTCTACCCCTACCCGCACGTGGACGAGGTCATCCCGCTCATGGCCGAGGGCAAGGTTCTGCCCTACCTCGACATGCCGCTCCAGCACGCGAGCCCGAGCGTTCTCAAGCGCATGCGCCGGCCCGGCAACCAGGAGAAGCAGTTGGAGCGCATCCGGCGCTGGCGCGAGACCTGCCCGGACCTCGCCATCCGCTCGACCTTCATCGTGGGCTTCCCCGGGGAGACCGAGGCCGAGTTCGAGGAGCTTCTCGCCTGGATCCGCGAGGCGAAGCTCGAGCGCGTCGGCTGCTTCACCTACGAGCCGGTGAAGGGCGCGCCCGCCAACGACCTCGCCGCCGCGGTGCCGCCCGAGCTTCAGCAGGAGCGCAAGCATCGCTTCATGGAGGCGCAGCAGGGCGTCGCCCTGCGGCTCCAGAAGGCCAAGGTCGGCCGGCGCCTGCCCGTCATCATCGATTCGGTCGGCGGCAACGTCGCGGTGGGGCGCACCAAGTACGACGCCCCCGAGATCGACGGCAGCGTCCATGCCAGCTTCCGCCGCCCGGTGCGGCCGGGCGACATCGTCACCGTCAGGATCGAGGACGCGGACGCCTACGACCTGCGCGGCAGCGTGGTGTAGACGCCGCCTCAGGCGTTCTTGCGCGGGCGGTGGTTCGGGTCGACCCCGCCCTCCGGCGTGGTCTCGTTCTCGACATCGCCCTCGAAGGTCGAATCCGCCTCCAGGTCTTCCGGATCGCGGCCCGTCATGCCCTTCGAGGTGCCGATGCCCGGATTGCCCTCGAGGTCGGCATCGGTCGGGGTCTCTGTCTTCGGGTGCTTGGTCGACATGCGGCCTCCTGTTCGGTTGCCGGGGGTCAACGCGACGGGTCGGGGCCCGTCACGGCGCTGCGTCGGTTCGCCCCGATGCGATCTCGGAGAGACCGATGCGCCCCACGCCCGCTGCCCCCATCCGGGCCCAGGCGGCGGCCGTGCCGTCCCGGTCGATGCCGCGCACGGCGTCCTCCACCACCACGGCCTCGAAGCCCGCCGCGCGGGCGTCGAGGGCGCTCCAGGCCACGCAGAAATCCGTGGCGAGGCCGCAGAGCACGACGCGGGTGAAGCCGCGCTCGCGCAAGGCACCGGCAAGCCCCGTGCGGGTGGCGCGGTCGGCCTCCAGAAAGGCCGAGTAGCTGTCCACGTCCCGCCCGTGGCCTTTGCGGATCACGAGTTCGGCGCGGGCCGCGTCGAGGCCGGGGGCGAAGGCGGCGCCGGGCGAGCCCTGCACGCAGTGCTCCGGCCAGAGCATCTGGGCGCCGTAGGGCATCGCCACCGTCTCGAAGGCGGCGCGGCCGGAATAGCTCGTGTGGAACGAGGCGTGGCCCGGCGGATGCCAGTCCTGCGTCAGCACCGCGTGCGGGAACAGGCGCAGGAGCCGGTTGCAGGGCCCGACGACCGCCGCGCCGTCGGGCACGGCGAGCGCGCCGCCGGGCAGGAAATCGACCTGCACGTCGACGACGAGCAGGACGTCCGTGGGCGCCACCCTCACCGCGGCACCGGTATCCTGTGATCCCGGGTTCCCCGGATCACGGCAGCATCACGGTGGCGCCGGTGGTCTCGCGGCCGGCGAGATCCCGATGGACGGCCTGCGCCTCGGCGAGCGGGCGCTTGGCGTGGACGGGGATCTTCACCGCACCGCTCGCCACCACCGAGAACAGGTTCCTCGCCATCTCCTCCAGCACCGGGCGCTGGCTCGCGAAGGTGAAGAGCGTGGGCCGCGTCACGTAGAGCGAGCCGCGCGGGGCGAGCAGGCCGAGGTCGAGGCCCGAGATCGGGCCCGACGACGCGCCGAAGCTCGCGAGCAGGCCGAGCGGCGCGAGGCTGTCGAGGGAGCCCATCAGGGTCGCCTGGCCGACGCCGTCATAGACCACCGGCACGCCCTTGCCCCCCGTGATCTCGCGGACGCGCTTGGCCACGTCCTCCTCGCGGTAGAGGATGACGTGGTCGCAGCCGTGCTGGCGGGCGAGCTCCGCCTTCTCGGGCGAGCCCGCCGTGCCGATCACGGTGGCGCCGAGATGCTTGGCCCACTGGCAGGCGATGAGGCCGACGCCGCCGGCGGCGGCGTGGAACAGGATCGTGTCGCCGGCCTTCAGCTTGTAGGTGCGGTGGAGCAGGTACTCGGCGGTGAGGCCCTTCAGCATCATCGCCGCGGCGGTGGCGTCGTCCACGCCCTCGGGGATGTGCACGCAGCCCGCGGCCGGGACGATCATCTCCTCGGCGTAGCTCCCCTCGGCGGAGGCCGTGGCGACGCGGTCGCCGGGCTTGAACCCGGTCACGCCCTCGCCCACCGCCTCGACGGTGCCCGCGCCCTCCTTGCCGGGGGTGAAGGGGAGCTGGGCCGCCTTGTAGGCGCCGGAGCGGAAGTAGATGTCGATGAAGTTCACGCCGATGGCGGTGAGCTTCACCCGGATCTGGCCGGGACCGGGCTCGCGCCGCTCCACCTCCTCGTAGGCCATCACCTCGGGGCCGCCGTACTCGTGAACCCGGATCGCCTTCGGCATCGTCTCGTCCTCGGTCGTGAATGGCCCCGTCCGCCCCGAGATAGCCGCTGGAGCGCACGGGGCAATGCCGGGCGGGGCGGCGGCGCTGACGCCCCGCCCGGTCCTCTCAGCGCGGCGGGCCTCCGGCGAGGGCGGCGAAGTCGAGGTTCTCCGGGGCGCGCCAGCCGGGGGCGGCGCCGGCACCCGGGCAGGGCTCGGCGGTGAGCGGCGTGGCCGGATCGGCCTCGGCGAGGGCGAGGCCGCGGGCCCGCAGGGCGCCCGTGCCCTTGGCGAAGAAGCCGAAGCTGAGGCTCACCGCCTCCGGCGCGACCGCGATGACGATGCGGCGGCGCGTCCAGTCCCGGTCGCCGAACAGCCAGCCGGCCTCCGCGCCCCTCAGGTTGTCGAAGGCGAGCGCCGCCCCCGGCCGCGCATCCACCCGCGCCCAGATCGTCGCGCCGTGCGTGATCCCCGCCGTGCGCAGGGACGCCTCCAGGACGAGGCGGCGGCCGTGGAAGGGCACGGCCGAGACGGTCTGCAGGTAGCAGCCGAAGATCGCCGCCGGATCGCGGTAGCCCGTCGCCGCGGGGGCCACGGCGTGGCGGATCAGCGCGACGTTGCCGCCGGTTCCCCGCTCGACGCCGTGCTCGAACTCCGCCGGGTGCTCGGCGAGGAAATCCCAGGCCTTCGGCGCGGGCCGGCTCCGGACGGGCTCCGGCGCCCCGCGCCGCAGCCGGGCGGAGAGGATGTTCCAGTCCGGGCAGCCGAACTGGCGGGCGACGAGGTCCAGGCTCTCCCCGTGCGAGAGCGCGATGTCCCTGGCCCGCAGGGCTGCGGCGAGGGCACGGGCCATGCGCTTGGCGTCCGTGAGGGTGGTGGGGCGGTGGCTGTGCATGGGCGGATCCCCGAGATCGGATCGGCGTCCCGTCAGTGCTCGCGTTGCTGGCGGCCGATCCGTGGGGGCGGGGGCGGGTCCGTCCGCGATGCATTCACCACACCCTGGAAGGGCGCGAGCGGGCGGCTGCATCGAGCGCGGCGGGAAGGGATCACGGCCGGCCCGCTCCTGTCAACGGAGCCCGCGCTCTGGGTCGCAGGCGGGCCATGGACCCGGACGGGAATCGCGCGCATTGCCTTGGCTGAGGCCGGCGCCGCGCCGGTTCACCCGCCCGACGGCCGAGACCCGATGCCCGCGACCTCTTCCCCACCCTCCCCCGCCCCAGAGACCTTCGCGGTCGCCGTCGTCGGTGCGGGCGCGGCCGGGCTCGCGGCGGCCCTCGCCCTGGCGCAGGCCGGGGTGGCGACCGCCCTCGTCGGGCGCCACGCGCCGGTGGCGGACGGGCGCACCGTGGCGCTGCTGGACGGGTCCGTGCGCTTCCTCGACGCGCTGGGGGCGTGGCGCGCGCTGGCGCCCCAGGCGGCGCCCCTCGCGGTGCTGCAGATCGTCGACGACACCGGCAGCCTGTTCCGTCCGCCCCCGGTGCGGTTCCATGCCGGCGAGATCGGCCTGGAGGCCTTCGGCTGGAACGTCGAGAATGCCGGCCTCGTGGAGACCCTGCGCGCGCGGGCGCGGGCGATGCCGGGCCTGACCCTGATCGAGAGCGACGCCGAATCGTTCGCGGCGGGCGAGGCCGCGGCGCGGGTCGTCCTCGCGGAGGGCGGGGCCATCGAGGCCCGGCTCGTGGTGGCCGCCGACGGCGCCCGCTCCCGCCTGCGGGGGGCGAGCGGCATCGGCGTGCGCGACTGGTCCTATCCGCAGGCGGCGCTGACCACGATCCTGGCCCATGCCCGGCCGCACCGGGACGTCTCCACCGAGTTCCACACCCGCCAGGGGCCCTTCACCCTGGTGCCCCTGCCCGGCGGCCACCGCTCCAGCCTCGTCTGGGTCACGGCGCAGGCGCGGGCCGAGGACCTCGCCGCCCTGGGCGACGCCGACCTCGCCGCCGCGGTCGAGGCCCAGGCCAAGCACATGCTCGGGGCCATGCGCATCGACGGCCCGCGGGGCCGGGTGCCGATGCGGGGGCTCGCCGTGGCGAGCCCCGTGGCCCACCGCCTCGCCCTGATCGGCGAGGCCGCCCACGTCTTCCCGCCCATCGGGGCGCAGGGGCTCAATCTCGGCCTGCGGGACGCGGCGGCCCTGCGCGACGCGGTGCTTGCGGCGGCCGAGGACCGGCGCGATCCGGGCTCGCGCGCGGCGCTCGCCGGCTTCGCCCGCGCCCGGCGGCGCGACGCGGCCCTGCGCACGGCGGCCGTGGACGGGCTCAACCGCAGCCTGCTCGCCGATCTCCTGCCGGTGGATGCCCTGCGCGGCCTCGGCCTCCTCGCCCTTCAGGCGGTCGGGCCTCTGCGGCGGGCGGTGATGCGCGAGGGGGTACTGCCGCGGCGGGGCACGCCGGAACTCATGCGGGCGCGCTGAGGTCTCGAGGAAGTCTCATACCCAATCCGGTTGATCCCTCCGGGATGGCGGATTTGGGCTTCGCTCATGCGCCGCGCGGGCTCGGTCGATACGATCTCCGCTTCGATCAAGCGGAGATCGTATCAGGAGAATTCTCGGGGACGACGCGGGATCGCGCCGCTCAGCGTTCCGGCTCCTGGAGGACGTAGGCGCCGATGCGGCTCTGGAGGTCCACGGGCCCGCCCGAGCGGCGGGTGCGGCCGGCCTCGATGTCGATGATCGGGATGCCGCGGTCGCGGATCTGCGTGCGCAGGCGCTCGGCGAGGGAGCGGTATGTTGCGTCGCGACGATTCGAGTTCTGGAACAGCACGGCGGCGGGCCGGGCGATCACGGCCAGGACGTCGTCGGCGGCCTCCAGGGAGGCGGTGACGCTGGCATAGCCGAGTTCCGCCAGCTCCCCCGCGAGGGAGTGATCCACGGCGCGGACGCCGTCATCGACCACGAGCACTTGCTGCAGCGCAACCATAAGCTTGAGCGGTATCCTATCCGATGCCCCGATGGAAGAGGGCCGAGCCGATAACCCGCCGGACCGCGGTTTGGTTCGCCGGCACGATTGCGACTGCGAAGATGGATCCGCGGATCTGAGCGGAGGATGAACCGCGGGATCGGGGCGCCCCGGCGGGGGTGATTCCCTGTGGGCGGCGTCGCTCGCCGCGCTGCGAAAGGGCCGGGGCTCAGGCCTCGAGCACGGCGGTCGCCGTCCCGGCGAACAGGGGGATGCGGTAGGGGGCGGGCCGCCAGAGCTCGGCCTCCGGCTGCGGCGCGCGCCCGACCTCCCGTGTGCCCTCCGCCGCCGGCAGGGCCGCCTGTCCGCGCAGGCAGAGGCCGCCCTCGGCGTCGCGGCGCAGTTCCAGCAGGCCGGCCGGGAACCGGGCGGCCTCCGGGTCGGCCAGCGCCAGGGCGATGTCGTCGGCGCCGCGGGCCCGGGAGACCACGGCCGCCTCGCCGAGGACGAGGGCGTCGACGATGCGGGCCCCGCTGCGCGCGCCGAGGTCGAGGCGGCGCCCCGTCAGCTTCGCGGGCGCGCGGTGGACGAGGGTGAGGGAGGCGGGCCGGCCGTGCCCGGGCAGGAAGTCCGCGAGCGGCCCCTCGAGGAAGGCCGGCGCCACGAGGTGCGGGCTCCGCCCCGCCGGCTCCGGCGCCAGGGCGCGCGCCAGGGCGGTCCGGTCGAAGACCGGCATCGTCTCCAGGCTCGCCCCCGCCACCAGGGCGGCGCCGAGGCCGGTGACGAGGCCGCGCAGGTCGTCGGGAGGCAGCAGGGTGACGAGGCGCTCGGCCGGGCCGATCCGCGCGGCGACGAGATGGGCGGCCACCGCGGCGAGCAGGGCGTCTCCCGGCCGCAGGACCGGGCACAGGGGATCGCGCCCGGCGAAGCTCACGAGGCCGCCGCCGCCCTCGGGCGCCGGATCCGGCGCCCCGCGCTCCAGCGCCATCGCGTCGAGATTGATCACCCCGTCGGGCACGTCGGGCCCGAAGGCGGCGAGGTAGCGCAGGGCGAAGCAGCCGAGCGCCACCCGGCACAGGATCTCGGCCGGGCGCCGGGCGCCGAGCCGCCCCTGGGTGAGGACGGCCCGGATGCCGGCGGCCTCGATCCCGGCGAGGAGCCGCGCCTCGTCCCAGGCGGCGGGCATGGGACAGGGCACGTGGCCCGCCGCCTCCACCGCGAGATGGGCGACGAGGCCCTCGCTGCCGCCGGGAAACCACAGGCCGACCCGGCTGCCGGGGGGCAGCCGCCAGGCGCGGATGCCGCGGGCGAGGCGGTTCACGATCTCGGCAGCGGCGCCGTAGCTCCAGCCCATGGCCGGGCGCCCGCACCAGCCCGGCTTGTCGCCGAGATCGGTGAGGAGGGGCCGGGCCGGATGGCGCCGCGCGGTGGCGGCGAGCAGGGCGCCGAGCCCGCAGCGGCGGGTCGGCAGCCCGAGCGCCGGGCGCCCTTCGGCCTGCCGATCCGCGGGCAAGGTCCTGGCCAGTGCCTGCGCCTGCACCTCTGACCTCTCTCGGCTGGCGATATCACGTGTTCCCATCGATGGCCGGGTATGGTTAAGGACGGGCTAACGGGGGCGCCTCGGCGCCTGCCACTCCCCGGCACGCGACGGCGACGGTGTCATGCCTTCGCCGCATTCGGGGGGAAAGCAGGCCGCCCGGCGGCCCGGGGGGAGTTCGAGAGGCTCCGCCCGCGGCCCGGCCCGGCGCGCCGGGGCCCGGTGTCTCTCACGAAACGCCCGCTGCGCCGTCGTGGCCGGAGGGGAACGCCCGGAGACGGGGGTTTCGTGAGGCGCAACCGGAGCCCGACGGCGCCCGCCCAAGACCGCGTCATGTTCCTCGTCATCCCGACGAACCGAGAAGCCCGAACGAAACCTCAAGGGGTCTGAAGCCGATGTCCTTCGCCAAAAGCCCAGCGCTGCTCTGCGCCGCCGCCCTTCTCGCGGGCCTCGCCGGGCCGGCGCTCGCCCAGCCCAAGAAGCCGGCGGCCCCGGCCGCTCCCGCGCCCACCGCGCCGGCCCCGGCCGCGCCGACCAACCAGACGGCCCAGACCGGCCCGCAGATCATCACCGTGAAGTCCGAGCCGAGCCAGGCGGACTGGACCAAGGTCTGCGGCAAGGACCAGGCCTCGGGCACCGACATCTGCTACACCACCCGCGACTTCGTGTCGGACCAGGGCCAGCCGGTGCTCGCGGTCGCCGTCTACGAGATGAAGAACGCCGCCCAGAAGCAGGAGGTGCGCGTGGTGCGCTACCTGCTGCCGCTCGGCCTCCTGCTGCAGCCGGGCATCCGCTTCACCGTGGACGGCCAGCAGGCGACCCCGGGCAAGTTCGCGGTCTGCTTCCCGAACGGCTGCTTCGCCGAGGCCGGCGGCGTCGAGCCCGCCCTGATCGCGGCGATGAAGAAGGGCACCACGCTCAACGTCTCGGTGCAGAACCAGACCCAGCGCGAGGTCACCTTCGCCGTGCCGCTCGCGGGCTTCGGCAAGGCCTTCGACGGCCCGGCCATGGACCCGAAGGTGCTGGAGGAGCAGCAGAAGAAGCTCCAGTCGGAGCTCGAGAAGCGCTCCGAGGAGATGCGCAAGAAGCTCGAGGCCGAGAAGGGCGCCGCCCCGGCCGCCGCGCCGAAGCCGTGAGGCTCGAGGTCCTCCCCCGCTCCGGCGGGGGAGGACCGAGCCGGACCTGAAGGAAGAGGCCGGGCCCGCGCGCCCGGCCTTTTCCTTGATCGATACGCCGGTTCGGTTCGCCGATGCGCCGGTTCAGTTCGCGGCGCGGTCGCGCATGTGGTAGCCGCCGCGGTCGTCGCGCACGAACATCTCGCTGACGCCGGCATGGCGCAGGGCCTCGCCGGAGGTGTCGGGCAAGAGGTTCTGCTCGGAGACGTAGGCGACGTACTCGGTCTCGGCGTTCTCGGCGAGCAGGTGGTAGAAGGGCTGGTCCTTGGACGGCCGCACCGCCTCGGGAATGGCGAGCCACCATTCCTCGGTGTTGTCGAAGACCGGGTCGACATCGAACACGATGCCGCGGAACGGGTAGATCCGGTGGCGCACCACCGCGCCGATGCCGAATTTCGCTGTGCGGAGAGCCGGGGCCGCCACGGCCTGATCCGCCTTCGTGTCCTGGTGCGTCATGGGGCGTCAGATAAGCGCAAGTCGCGCCGCTGTCATCGGGGCGGCAAGCCGCGGATGCGCGGGCCGCAGGCCTCGGCCGTTCCTTCCTCTGATGGCGGCTACGGTGTTCACGCATCGCTGGCGGTGGCCCTGCCTCTCGGTCGTTCACCAGAGGAAGGCTTCCGGATCGGACACGGGCCCTCCCTCCCCCCTCTGCGGGGGAGGGTGGCCCCTGCGTCAGCAGGGGTCGGGAGAGGGAAGCGACGGTGCAGGGCTGGGCTGTGCCCTGCATGAAGGTCGCGCCTCTCCGGAAGCGGGGTTCCCCTCTCCCGACCCGCTTGCGCGGGCCACCCTCCCCCGCAGAGGGGGGAGGGAGAGCGCGGAAGTCCCTGCGCCGCTCCGCCGAAGATGCGCGAAGCCGGTACTTGCCTGCGGGAAACGGGACAGAGCGCGCTGGTCCGTCAGTCCAGCTTGTACACGGCAGCGAGGTCCGGATCCTTGTCGGCCACCAGCCGGGCGAGGTCGACGATGACCTTGGCCTGCTTCCAGGTGGCGTCGTCCTGCATCTTGCCGTCGAGCATCACCGCCCCCGTGCCGTCGGGCATCGCCGCGACGATGCGGGCGGCGAAGGCCACCTCGCCGGGATCGGGCGCGAAGACGCGCTTGGCGATGGCGACCTGGCTCGGATGCAGGGTCCAGGCGCCCGCGCAGCCCATGAGGAAGGCGTTGCGGAACTGCGCCTCGCAGGCATCGCCGTCGGCGAAGTCGCCGAACGGGCCGTAGAAGGCCTTGATACCGTTGGCCATGCAGGCATCGACCATCTTGGCGATCGTGTAGTGCCAGAGGTCCTGCTGGGCGCTTGCACGCGGCGCGTCGCCCGCCGGGTCCGCGATGACCCGGTAGTCCGGGTGGCCGCCGCCGACGCGGGTGGTCTTCATGCCGCGCGACGCCGCGAGATCGGCGGGCCCCAGGCTCATGCCGTGCATGCGCGGCGAGGCGCTCGCGATGGCGTCGACATTGGCCACGCCCTCGGCCGTCTCGAGGATGGCGTGGACGAGGATCGGCTTGGCGACGCCGTGGCGGGCCTCCAGCTGGGCCAGCAGCTGGTCGATGTAGTGGATGTCCCAGGGCCCCTCGACCTTGGGCACCATCACCACGTCGAGCTTGGTCCCGACGTTGGCGACGATCTCGAACAGGTCGTCGAGAATCCAGGGGGAGTTGAGGGCGTTGATCCGGGTCCACAGGCCGGTGCCGGTGGCGGCGAAGTCGGTGGCCTGCGCCATCTGCACGAAGCCTTTGCGCGCGGCCTCCTTCTGGTCCATCGGCACCGCGTCCTCCAGGTTGCCGAGCACCACGTCGACGCTGCCGGCAAGCTCCGGCACCCGGGCGCGCACCTTCTCCACGTGGGGCGGCACGAAGTGGATCATCCGCTCGAGCTTCACGGGGAGCTCGCGGAACGGGGCCGGCGCGCCCGTGGCGAGCGGCTGGAAGAATCGGCGCGGCAGTTTCATGGAGCGTTTCCCCGTCCCGTTCGAGACCTGAAGCGCCCGCGCGGGCGTTGCCGCGCGGGCGAACCCCGTCCGGCGCGGACGGGGTTTCCCGGAGGCTTGGTTACGGCAAGGCTTCGCCCCGGGTAAAGCCGCCCGTTGGTCGGGGCTCTCTGCCGAACCCGAATCACCCGCGGCGACGGGAACTTGGCAATAGTCCTGGCGTTCTTCGGGCGAGGCGGGTGTTTCAGAACGGGAAGAGAGCCATGTCCGCATCGACGCGGCGGCCCATCGCGATCGCCTTGGCGGCCTGCCTGTTGTCGTCCGGCGCGCCGAATCTGGCTTTTGCCGGCTCCAATACTGTCGGCGAGGCCGCACGGCCGGCCGAGCGCGCGGCCTTCACCGCGGCCGACCTCGCCGTGGCCCGGCCCGCCGGGCTCAAGGGCGCCGTCCGGGTGGCCGGCGACGATCCGAAAGCGTTCCAGAGCCTCATCGACGAGGCGCCCCGGGCCGGCGAGCCCTGGCTCGTCCTCTCGGGCGGCGGCGAGGACGGCGCCTTCGCGGCCGGCCTGCTCGCGGGCTGGAGCGCGGCCGGCGACCGGCCGGAATTCGGCGTGATCACGGGGGTGAGCACGGGCGCGCTCATCGCGCCCTTCGCTTTCATCGGCCGGGCCGGGGACGCCCCCTTGCGCGAGGCCTACACCACCATCACCGCGGCGGACGTGTTCGAGTTCGGCGGCTCGGACGTGGCGCTCACCGACACCTGGCCTCTCAAGCGCCGGATCGACAAGGCGGTGACGCCGCAGCTCCTGCGGGCGGTGGCGGCCGAGCACGCCCGCGGACGGCGCCTGCTGGTCGCCACCACCGAGATCGACAGCGGGCGGCCCACCCTGTGGGACATGGGGGCGCTCGCCGCCGCGGCCGGGCCGAAGGGCAGCGATCCCAAGGCGCTCGGCCTGTTCCGGGCCGTGGTGCTGGCCTCCTCCGCCGTGCCGGGCATCTTCCCGCCGGTGGAGATCGCCGCCACCCTGCCGGACGGCCGCAGCATCCAGGAGATGCATGCCGACGGCGGCACCACCGGCCCGTTCTACCTCGCGCCCAAGCCCGCCCTGACCGCCGCGCTCACCGGCGCGCAGCTCGTGCGCATCCCCGCCCGCACGGTCTACCTCGTCGTCAACAACAGCGCGACGCCGAGCTTCGACATGGCCCGGCGCTCCACCCTGTCCGTGCTCGGCCGCACCATGTCCGCGGCGATCAAGGCGCAGCTGCAGGACGCCCTGGCGCTCGCGGGGGCCTTCAGCCGGCGCGAGGGCCTCGACCTGCGGGTCGCCGAGATCGACGGGCGCTTCAAGGCGGTCTCGCCGGGACCCTTCGACCAGCGCTACATGCAGGCGCTCTACGCCCATGCCGAGACGCTGGGGCGCGACGGCGCCGCCTTCGCGACGGCTGCGGGTTCTGCCGCCCAGGGCGAGACGCCGCAGACCTTCGCGCGGCGGTAGGACCCTCCGCGCAGCGTCAGGAAGCCTATGCGAACTGCCGCCTCTGCCGGAAGGGGACACACGCCCTCTCTTTACCGATAGGGCGCTCACCGATGATGGAGCCCAGGGACTCCTCGACGCTCCACGAACGCGGCGCGGGTCCCCTCTCCCGTGCGGGAGAGGGACAGGGTGAGGGGCCCGAAGCGTGCCGGAAGAACCGCTCTGTTTCCGCGGCAGTTTTGCGCCTCCTCCGGAGAGTTCTCATCCCTCACCCCAACCCTCTCCCGCCCGGGAGAGGGAGCCGCGGTGCGGTTCTCCCGCGAGCCGGGATCTGAGGTCGGTGTCCCGACGAGGACCCGAACAAGCTGGAGGCGGATCCACAGGTCCCCTTCCTCGTAGGGAGGGGATACGGAATCATATCGTCTCGCGCTGTTCGAGAGCGGCCAGGATCGTTTCGCGCACGGCCTCGATGGATTCGTCGATGTCGGCGTTGGCAATGCGAAGCACTTCGAAGCCGCGAGCCGCGATCACCCCTGTCCGGACGTGATCGTAGGTGCGCTCAGCCTCGGTGGCGTGCGTGGCGCCGTCGACCTCGACCACGAGCTTGGCCTCGATGCAGACGAAATCGACGATGTATCGGTCGATCGGATGCTGGCGCCGGAATTTCCAGCCGTTGAGGGACCGCCTGCGCAAGACGTGCCAGAGTTCGCTTCGGCACGCGTCTGTGCGCACCGCAATCGCCGGGCGCGCGCGACGGCAGAGGACGCAGAGGACATGGCGCCCTCCGCCTGGGACACCGCACGACCGTCCGTCATGGTCTATCCCAGCTCCCGCACCGGCGCCCCGTCGAGCCAGGCCGCGATATCCTCGACGGCCTCCTCGAAATAGGTCCGGTAGTTGGCGCGCGTGACGTAGCCGAGATGGGGCAGCGCCAGCACGTTCGGCAGGTGCCGGAACGGGTGGTCCGCGGGCAGGGGCTCGGTCTCGAACACGTCGAGGCCGGCGCCCGCGATCCGCCGCTCCGCGAGGGCCTGCACCAGGGCGTCCTGGTCGACGAGGCCGGCGCGGGCGGTGTTGACGAGGACGGCCCCCGGCTTCATCCGCGCGATCTCGGCCGCCCCAAGACGTTGCGGGTCGTCGGCCCGAGGACGAGGTGGAGGCTGACGACGTCGCTCTCGGCGAGCAGCGCCTCGCGGCTGGGGGCGAAGGCCACGCCCTCGGCCTCGGCCCGGGCCGGCGTCAGGTTCGGGCTCCAGGCGGACACGTGCATGTCGAAGGCGCGGGCCACCCGCGCCACGCGGGCGCCGATCTTGCCGAGGCCGATCAGGCCGAGCCGGGCGCCCGCGAGGTCGCGGCCGAGGCTCGACTGCCAGGGGCCGTTGCCCCGGAGCGCGGCGTTCTCGGGCACGAGATGCCGGGCGAGGCCGAGGATGAGGGCCCAGGTCAATTCGGCCGGGGGCGCCGGATGGCTGCCCGTGCCGCAGACGGTGATGCCCCGCGCGCGGGCCGCCGCCACGTCGATGGCCGCGTTGCGCATGCCGCTGGTCACGAGGAGTTCGAGCTTCGGCAGCCGCGCGATGAGCTCGGCCGGGAAGGGCGTGCGCTCGCGCATGACGACGAGGATCTCGGCCTCCCCGAGCCGGGCGACGAGGGCGTCCGGGTCGGTCACGGTGTCGTGCAGGGCGGAGACCGCGACGCGGGGCCCGAGCCGGCCCCAGTCGGCGCAGCCGAGCGCCACGTCCTGATAATCGTCGAGGATGAGGCAGGTCTTCACGGGTCCGGTCTTCACGGGGCGTCCCCGAGGGCGCCCGCCTCGACCAGCACCGCATGCGCCGCCTTGAAGGCCTCGAGCCCCGCCGGGATCCCGCAATAGGCGGTGGCGTGCAGGAGCGTGGCCTTGATCTCCTCCACGCTCGCCCCGTTGGTGAGCGCGCCCTTCACGTGGAGCTTCAGCTCGGCGGGCTTGCCGAGTGCGGTGAGCATCGCGAGGTTGATCAGCGAGCGCGTCTTCCGGTCGAGGGTTGGGTCGCCCCAGGCCCAGCCCCAGGCCCAGGACGTGGTGGCGCGCTGGAAGGCCATCATGAAATCGTCGGCCTTGGCCATGGAGCCGTCGACGTACTCGGCGCCCAGCACCTCCCGCCGGATCGGCAGGCCTTTCTCGAACAGGGCCTCGTCGGACATGGGCGTTCCTCCTGGATTCGAAACAGGAGCAGGCTCTACAGGATGACCTATCCGCCGGCACGCGCCGCGATCGTGCCGTGCGCGAATCCGAAGGGGTCACGCTTCTGAGCCGGCTCACCCTGACCGCATGACGAACTCACGGGGACAGGAGCCCGCTGCCTTTAAGGGCGATCGGATCCATGCGGCGTATGCTCAGGCACGAATCCAAGGCCCTGAGATCCGCTGCTCGCCGCCCGTCCCTGACACGTCGTGCCGAGCGCCAGCTTCCCACATTCCTAGAAACGTGATGCGACAGCGCCCTCGATCCGATTGAGAACAAGGCACCGACCAAGATCTTCGCGGGCTTCCCGCCACCCAGAAGTTCCACGGCATCACCGACGAACTCGCCAGCCGTTGAGTCACCGACCTTGTTGGCCAAGTTCATCGAACGCGCCCGCAACTTCACGAACACAGGGATCTGCTCGTCGTTCTTGCTTTTTAGTCTGTCGTTAAGGAATTTACTGTAGTTTCTGCAACTCTCTCTGAGTAAATTTTTCTTATCTTCGTCGCCGCCGCTGAGAATTGTTCTTTTAATACTTAGCACGGCAATCTTCTTCAGTTCGTTGAATTCTTCTGCATCGGCTGTCGAACTGGCGATATCCAGAAGCGGCTCCAGGCTTCGCCATTTATCGGGGCTTCTGAAAATGTCGGTCGTCACGAAAAGATTTTTCTCCACTACATCGAGTGCCTGGGATCTTATCACTTCGTCCATCAAGCTTTCGTCATTCTGATCTGAAATTTCGCTCAACAGCGGTTTCGTCAGAGCATTTATGGCTGCCAGCTCGCTCGTTTCGATGAAGGCATTGGTTTCCGAGGCGGGATGTTGCGAGAGCGCGATTCCATAGGCGTAGTGGTTGATCGAGTTCATGACCGACATCGCACGAGCAATGGCAGTAGGGTCTGAAAAATGCGCGATGCAAACCTCTTCGAAATTACTGCGGGTACGGTCTTTTTCATCAAATTTCTCTATGAGTATTTTGTACGCCTCCGAGTACTCTCCCGGAATTCTCTCATAGCATAATTCTGCCAACTTCCGAAAAATACCTCGGAACGATGGATTGTAGACGATTTTGCCTTTTCCGAGGACGATCTGACTGTCGATATTCTCAAATCTCCAATATAGCTGCGACCCTGCGCGCCAGTCATAATATTTCTTGAATCGTGTCGTACTATTGGTGCCTTCTTCCAATCTGGATTCAATGTTGCGATTAATACTCTCGCTGCGCAGGTGAATTTGGTAAAATCCTGATCTACACATCGGGAGGAGGGGAGATTTATTTTCCGAAAGCGCGTGCAGGTAAGGCTCGTGATAGATGATGTTCCCCAAGCGAGAACAGATTCTCGGTCCGAGCAGGGCGTGGTAGATCAGCGTCTTGTTGAGTGCATCCGTATCGGTGGACATATCGTCCCACGGATGACGCGTGACGCTGTCGTCCGAACTGCCCAGAAACATCCGGCCGGACGTAAGGTTCTCGGACGCGACGTTTATGTTCGTGTTGCCCATCGAATCAGGATCGGTATCGTTCAGGCCGGAAATCTCAGGTTTCCAGATCTCTTCCATATTGCCAACCTTGAAAATCGGATCACGCCGCCTTCTTCGCTTTCCGCGCGATGGCGGCGAGGCTGCGCAGCACTTCGGTCGCCGTCTTCAGGCGGGCGGGAATGGTGTTCAGCTCGCGGATGAAGACCACGCTCATGTCGGGGCGCACCTTGGCGAAGGAGGCCTGCTCGGCCACCAGCGCCACCAGCCCCTGCGGGTTGGCGAAGGCGCGGTCGCGGAAATGGACGACGACGCCCTTCGGCCCGGCCTCCACCTTCTCGACATTGGCCGCCATGCAGAGGAGCTTGATCGTGCCGATCTTGAGAAGCTGCTCCACCTCTGGCGGCAGCGGCCCGAAGCGGTCGATGAGCTCGGCCCCGAAGCTCTCCATCTCGGCATCGTTCTCGATCGTCGCCAGCCGCCGGTAGAGGGCGAGGCGCACGCCGAGATCCTCCACGTAGGCCTCGGGGATGGTGACGGGGGCGCCGAGCGCGATGGTGGGGGACCACGCCTCCTCCGGCACGTCCTCGATGCCGGCCTTGAGCGCGGTGACGGCGTCCTCCAGCATCTGCTGGTAGAGCTCGTAGCCCACCTCCTTGATATGGCCGGACTGCGCGTCGCCGAGCAGGTTGCCCGCACCCCGGATGTCGAGGTCGTGGCTCGCCAGCTGGAAGCCGGCGCCGAGCGTGTCGAGGCTCTGGAGCACCTTGAGGCGCTGCTCGGCCTGGGCGGTGAGCTGGCGGTTGGCCGGCGTGGTGAACAGGGCGTAGGCCCGCGCTTTGGAGCGGCCGACGCGCCCGCGCAGCTGGTAGAGCTGGGCCAGCCCGAACATGTCGGCCCGGTGCACGATGAGCGTGTTGGCGGTGGGGATGTCGAGGCCCGATTCCACGATCGTGGTCGAGAGCAGGACGTCGAACTTGCCCTCGTAGAAGGCCGTCATCACGTCCTCCAGCTGGCCCGCCGCCATCTGGCCGTGGGCCACCGCGACCTTGGTCTCGGGCATCTCGGTGTCGAGGAATTTCTTGACCTCGGCGAGGTCCTCGATGCGCGGCACCACGTAGAAGGACTGGCCGCCGCGGTAGCGCTCGCGCAGGAGCGCCTCGCGCACGGTGAGGGGATCGAAGGGCGTCACGAAGGTGCGCACCACGAGCCGGTCCACCGGGGGGGTGGCGATGATCGAGAGCTCGCGCACGCCGGTCATGGCGAGTTGCAGCGTGCGCGGGATCGGGGTCGCCGAGAGGGTGAGCACGTGCACGTCCGCCTGGAGCGATTTCAGCCGCTCCTTGTGGGCGACGCCGAAATGCTGCTCCTCGTCCACGATGATCAGGCCGAGATCCTTGAAGGCGATGTTCTTGGCCAGAACCGCGTGGGTGCCGACCACGATGTCGACGGTGCCGGCGGCGAGTCCCGCGCGCGTCTGCTTGAGGTCGCCGGCGCTGACGAAGCGCGAGAGCTGCGCCACCTGGACCGGCAATCCCTTGAAGCGCTCCGCGAAGGTGCGGAAATGCTGGCGGGCGAGGAGCGTGGTGGGCACCACCACCGCCACCTGCTTGCCCGAGATCGCCGCGGCGAAGGCCGCGCGGAGCGCCACCTCGGTCTTGCCGAAGCCGACATCGCCGCAGACGAGCCGGTCCATCGGGCGGCCCGCATTGAGATCGGTGAGCACCGCGTCGATGGCGCCCGCCTGGTCCTCGGTCTCGTCGAAGGGGAATCTTGCGGCGAACTCGCCGTAGAGCCCGTCCGGCGGGTTGAGGCGCGGGGCTTGTTTCACGAAGCGTTGCGCGGCGACCTTGATGAGCTCGCCCGCCATCTCGAGGATGCGGCGCTTCATCTTGGCCTTGCGGGCCTGCCAGGCGCCGCCGCCGAGACGGTCCAGCGCCACCTCGGAATCCTCCGAGCCGTAGCGGGTCAGGAGCTCGATGTTCTCCACCGGCAGCAGCAGCAGGCCGCCGGTGTACTGCAGCTCCAGGCAGTCGTGCGGGGCGCCGGCCGCGTGAATCGTCTTGAGGCCGACGAAGCGGCCGATGCCGTGGTCGGCATGGACCACGAGGTCGCCGGGCTGGAGCGCCTGCACCTCCAGGATCACGTCCTGGGGCCGCTTGGCCTTGCGCTTCTGGCGCACCAGCCGGTCGCCGAGGATGTCGCCCTCGGAGACGACGGCGAGCTCGCCCGCGGTGAAGCCCGCCTCCAGGCCCCAGACCGCGACCGCGGCGTCCGCCCCCCGCTTCAGGGCGTAGATGTCGGTGAGCCGGGTGATCGCCACGGGCTTCCTGAGGCCGTGGTCGGAGAGCACGCCGCAGAGCCGGTCGCGCGAGCCGTCGGACCACGCGCCCAGGATCACGTGATGCCCGGATCCCTGCAGGTCGCGGATATGGGCGACCGCCGCGTCGAACACGCTGGCCTGCTCGTTCTGGCGCTCGGGGGCGAAGCTGCGCCCCGCCTTGGCGCCGCAATCGATCACGGCGCGCCCCGGCGCCTCGGCTTCCGCGAACGGGCTGAGCTGCACCGTGCGGGCGGCCGTGACGCGCTCGCGCCACTCGTTCGGGGTGAGGTAGAGGGCGCGCGGCGGCAGCGGCTTGTAGGGGGCGACGCCCGCCTGCGGGGTCTTCAGCGCCGATTCGCGGGCCTGGAAATAGTCCTGCACGAGGCTGATCCGCTCGGCCACCGCCTCCTCCACCTGGGGATCGAGGACGAGGGGCACGCCCGGCACGTAGTCGAACAGGGTGTCGAGCTTCTCGTGGAACAGCGGCATCCAGTGTTCCAGGCCGCTGTAGCGCCGGCCCTCGCTCACGGTCTCGTAGAGGCGGTCGTCGCGGGTGGCCGCGCCGAAGCTCGTGAGGTAGCCTTGGCGGAAGCGCCGGATCGTCTCGGAGGTGAGCTGCACCTCGCTCATCGGCACGAGGTCGAGGGAGCGGAGCTGCCCCACCGTGCGCTGCGTCTCCGGGTCGAAGGCGCGGATCGATTCCAGCGTGTCGCCGAAGAAGTCGAGGCGGATCGGGTTCGGCAGCCCCGGCGGCGACAGGTCGAGGATGCCGCCGCGCACCGCGTACTCGCCCGTGTCGCGCACCGTCCCCGTGCGCAGGAAGCCGTTGGCCTCGACCCAGGCCACCACCTTGTCCATGGCGACGACGTTGCCGATCGCCGCCGAGAAGGTCTCCACCGCGATCCTGTCCCGCGGCGGAACGCGCTGCACCAGGGCGTTCACCGTGGTGCAGAGGATGCGCGGCGCCTCTTCCGTCGAGCGCGCCCGGGTGAGGCGCGAGAGCGCGGTCATGCGCTGGGCGGAGACGGCGGGCGTCGGCGAGGTGCGGTCGTAGGGCTGGCAGTCCCAGGCCGGCACCGCCATCGCCTCGATCTCGGGGGCGACGAAGCGCAGCGCGTTGACGAAGGCGGCGGAGCGCCCGGAATCGCGGGCGACGTGCACCAGCACCGCCGGGCCCTCGAAGCCGCGGCTCAGCGCGCGGGCGAGATCGGCCACCACGAGGGCGTCGAAGCCCTCCGGCACGCCGGCCAGCACCGGGCTGTCCCCGGCCTTGAGCGCATCCAGCGCCTTGGTCAGCGGCGCCGATTTCGGCAGGGCGAAGCGGGCGACCTGCGGCTTCGGGGCGGGGGCTTTGGGTTGGGGCTTGGCCATGGATGTGTAGGTCTGTCCGTTTCCGCATCTCTCCCTCCCCCCTCTGCGGGGGAGGGTGGCCCCCGCGTCAGCGGGGGTCGGGAGAGGGGTGCGACGGTGCCGGAGGCGGCGACCGTCATGAACCGCATCGGATCTTTCGGGAGCGGGGCTCCCCTCTCCCGACCCGCTTCGCGGGCCACCCTCCCCCGCAGAGGGGGGGAGGGAGGGCGTCGCGTCCTAACCGTGGATCGGCGCGTCGTGCTTGTGGAACGCCGCGAGGCGCCGATAGACGCCGGTGTCGTAGTTCTCGGGCACCGGGTCCTCGCCGGTGATCCAGCGGAACAGGTCGCGGTCGGGCACCTCGATCAGCGCCTCGAACACGTCGAGCTCGGCCTCCGTCAGCGTGCCGATCTCGGCATCGGCGAAGCGGCCCATGATGAGGTCCATCTCGCGGATGCCCCGGTGCCAGGCGCGGTAGAGGGTGCGGCGGCGGCGCGGATCGAGATCCGCGCTGGAACGGGTGGTGCCGGACATCGGGGACCTTGCGGATCTTGGGAAGAATCCCGGGACGGGATCCGGAGCGGGCGACGCTCCGCATGTAAGCCCTCCCGCGGCGGGGGCCAACGCCTGAGGTGCGCGGCGCGAGCGGCGCGCCGCCGCGGGCGGGGCCCGCCATCGACCGAAAGCGGTTTCGGAGAGACTTGTAAATGATATAAGACTTGCCCCTGCCCCAGGCAGGCGAGGCGCCGGCACGAGCGCCCGCACCGATCCGGAGGAGACCAACGATGACGCAGACGCGGCCCGAACCCGGCATCCTGCACCGGCGCGGCTTCCTGGCGGCCACCGCCGCGGCCGGCCTCGGCGCATCCCAGGCCCAGGCCCAGAGCCCCGCCCCATCCGCGGCCCCGGCCGCCTCGCCGCCTGCCCCTGCCCCTGCCAAGGCCCCTGCCCTGCCTCTCTACGTCGCCTGGAAGGATGCGGACGCCCTCATCGTCCACTCGAACCAGACCATCGAGACCCGCCGCGCCGCCTTCGGCAGCGGCCTGATCACCGACGAATCCATCCTCTACATCCGCAACAACGTGAGCCCGCCCCCCGAATCGATCGTGGCCGACCGGGACGCCTGGCCCGTCGAGATCGCGGGCGTGGCCCGGCCCGGCACCCTGACGGTCGCCGACCTCAAGCGGCTCGGCCTCGTCACGGTGGCCACCGTGCTGCAATGCTCCGGCAACGGCCGCAGATACTTCCAGGACAAGCTCGCCCCGGGCGAGAAGATCAGCGGCACCCCCTGGACGGTGGGGGCTGCGGGCTGCGTGCTCTGGACCGGCGTGCCCCTGAAGGCCGTGGTCGAGGCCATGGGCGGACCGGCCGCCGAGGCGCGCTTCGTCACCGGCACCGGCGGCGAGGCGATCCCGCAGGGCCTGAAGCCCAGGGACGTGATGGTGGAGCGCTCGGTGCCGCTCTCCACCCTCGACACGGTGATCCTGGCCTGGGCGATCAACGGCAAGCCGATCTCCCTCGCCCATGGCGGTCCCTTGCGGATGATCGTGCCGGGCTATTCGGGGGTGAACAACGTCAAGTACGTGAAGCGCGTGGCGCTCACCGCGGAGGAGACCGACGCCAAGATCCAGGCGGGGAGCTACCGCATGCACGGGCTCGGCGAGAAGGCGGCCCCGAGCCAGCCGCCGATCTGGGAGCAGCCGGTGCGCTCGTGGATCACCGCGCCCCTCGAGGGCGGCAGGGCCGGGCGCAGCGTCGTCACGGGGGTGGCCTTCGGCGGCGTCAACGCGGTGGCCGGCGTCGAGGTCTCGACGGACGGGGGCGCCACCTGGCGCAAGGCGGATCTCGTCGGGCCCGATCTCGGCCGCTTCGCCTGGCGGCTCTTCGCGCTCCCCGTGGATCTAGGCCCCGGCGAGCACGTGCTCGCGAGCCGCGCCACCGATTCGGCCGGCAACGTCCAGCCCGAGGAGACCCCGGTGAACGGCGGCGGCTACAGCCACAACGGCTGGCGCGGGCCGTCCGTGGCGCTGACGCTGGCCTGAGGCGGGACGATGCGCGCGACAGCCCGCCTCCTCGGCCTCCTCCTGCCCCTCGCCCTACCTGCCCAGGCCGCCCCCACGGCCGAGGCGGGCCGCACGGTCTTCCTCGAGAAGGCCGAGCCGCGCTGCGGCGTCTGCCACACCTTGAGCGAGGCGGGCACGACGGGGGAGATCGGGCCGAACCTCGACACCCTGAAGCCGGACGCGGAGCGGGTGAAGGCCGCCGTCCGCAACGGCATCGGCGTGATGCCGGCCTTCGAGGATCTGAGCCCCGAGGAAATCGAATCCGTCTCCCTCTACGTCGCAGGGGCGGCAGGGCGGAAATAGGGATCCGGCGCGGTCCGGTCGATCGCTTCAGACGGGCAGAAGGGCCTTGTCCCGTCTCCCTTGCGGGCTACGGGATTCACACAACGCATGCGGTGCGCGCTCTCCCTCCCCCCTCTGCGGGGGAGGGTGGCCCCCGAAGGGGGTCGGGAGAGGGGTGCGACGGTGCAGGATAGCGCTCGGCATCGACGCGGCGCCTGATCTGGAAGCCGGGTTCCCCTCTCCCGCCTCGCTTCGCTCGGCACCCTCCCCCGCAGAGGGGGGAGGGAGAGCGCGGAGACGACCGCCCGAGATGTGTGAATACGGTAGCCCTTGCGGGGTGGGGGTGGTGCAGGATCGATCGTTTCGGTGCCGCCTGCACCACCCCCACCTCCGGCTCCTCCCCGCAAGGGGGAGGAGAGGCCCGCCTGTGACCGAGGCGACCAACCAGCAATGGTAGGAAGGCGTCACCCCGTCCTTGAAGCCGGATCCCGGCCCACGGACGCGACGCGGCGGCCACGGGACGGGCGGGCCGCCACCGGATAGTAAGGCGCGAGCCCCTACCCTCCCGCCCGTGACGATGACCGAGTCCCGCCCCATCCCCCAGGACGCCGAGGCCCCGCCCCTGCGCCCGGCCATCCTCGATCCGCTCTTCGCGCCCGCCCGCGGGCTGCCGGGGGTGGGGCCGAAGGCGGCGCCGCTCATCGAGCGGCTGCTCGGCACGCCGGAGCAGCCCGCCCGCATCGTCGACATGCTGTTCCACCTGCCGCAGGGGGGCGTGGCGCGGGCGCTCAAGGGCTCCATCGCCGAGGCACCGCCGGGCGAGCCGGTGACCCTCGGGGTCACGGTGGCCGCCCACCGGCCGCCGCAGGCGGGTGCCGGCCGGCGCCCGCACCGGGTGGTGGTCGAGGACGCCACCGGCGACGTCACCCTCGTCTTCTTCGGGATGCCCGCGGCCCGCATCGAGAAGATGCTCCCCCTGGGCGCGCACCGCTACGTCTCGGGCCGGATCGACCTCTGGGACGGGCAGCGCCAGATGGTGCACCCCGCCCGCATCACCGATGCGGAGGGGCTCGCGGCGCTGCCCGCCGTCGAGCCGATCTACGGCGCCACCGAGGGGCTGACCTCGCGGGCGATCGGCAAGCTCGCCTTCGCCGCCCTCGACCGCCTGCCGGTCCTGCCCGAATGGCAGGACGAGGCTTGGCTGCGGCGCCAGGGCTGGCCGAGCTTCGCCGAGGCGCTCCGGGCCGAGCACCGCCCGGCCGAGGCGCCCCCGAAGCCCGACGATGCCCTGCAGCCCCCGCCCGCGAGCCCGGCGCGCCGCCGCCTCGCCTACGACGAACTCCTCGCCTCGCAACTCGCGCTCGCCCTGCTGCGCGCCCGCCAGCGCCGCAAGTCCGGCCGGGTGAACGCGGGCGACGGCGCCCTGAGCGGGCGCATCGCGGCGGCGCTGCCCTTCGCGCTCACCGGCGCCCAGGCGCGGGCGCTGGCCGAGATCCGGGGCGACCTCGCCTCGGGGCGGCGCATGCTGCGCCTGCTGCAAGGGGATGTCGGCTCCGGCAAGACCGCGGTGGCCCTCGTCGCCATGGCCTCGGCGGTGGAGGCCGGGCGCCAGGTCGCCCTGATGGCGCCCACCGAGATCCTGGCCCGGCAGCACTACGAGCGCTTGCAGCCGCTCGCCGGCCCTTTGCGCCTGCGCCTGATGACCGGGCGCGACCGGGCCGCCGAGCGCAAGGCCACCCTGAGGGACCTGGCCGCGGGCGAGATCGACGTGCTGGTGGGGACCCACGCCCTGTTCCAGGAGAGCGTGCAGTTCAAGGATCTCGGCCTCGCGGTGGTGGACGAGCAGCACCGCTTCGGCGTGCACCAGCGCCTCGCGCTGGGCGCCAAGGGCGAGGCGGTGGACTTCCTGGTGATGACGGCGACCCCGATCCCGCGCACGCTGGCGCTCACCTTCTTCGGCGACATGGACGTCTCGATCCTCGACGAGAAGCCCGCCGGCCGCCAGCCGATCCGCACCGTGACGCTGCCCGCCGAGCGCATCGACGAGGTGGTGGCGGGGCTCACCCGCGCCTTCGCCCGCGGCGAGCGCGCCTACTGGATCTGCCCGCTCGTGGCCGAATCCGAGTTCGTCGACCTCGCCGCGGCCGAGGCCCGCTTCGAGGATCTGCAGAAGCATTTCGGCGACGCGGTCGGGCTGATCCACGGCAAGATGGCGGGGCCCGACAAGGACGCGGCCATGGCGCGCTTCGCCGCGGGCGCGACGCGGCTCCTCGTCTCCACGACGGTGGTGGAGGTCGGCGTCGACGTGCCCGAGGCCACGATCATGGTGATCGAGCATGCCGAGCGCTTCGGCCTCGCCCAGCTCCACCAGCTGCGCGGCCGGGTCGGGCGCGGCTCGGCGGCCTCCTCCTGCCTGCTGCTCTACCGGGGGCCGCTGGGCCAGGTCGCCCGCGCCCGGCTCGCGATGATGCGCGACAGCGAGGACGGCTTCCGCATCGCCGAGGCCGACCTGAAATTGCGGGGCGAGGGCGAGGTGCTCGGCACCCGCCAGTCGGGGGTGGCCGCCTTCCGCCTCGCCCGCCTCGAGAGCGACGGCGACCTTCTGGAGGCGGCCCGCGACGACGCCCGCCTCGTGGTCGAGCGGGACCCCTCCCTGCGCAGCCCGCGCGGGCAGGCGCTGCGGGTGCTGCTCTACCTGTTCGAGCGCGAGGCGGCGATCCGGCTCCTGGAAGCGGGCTGAACGCCGCCTGAACGTCCGCCCCGCAAATGCCACGCTCCCCTGCTATCACGGCCCTGTGAACGGGCGTCGGATGCGGGTCTGGAACGGTTCCAGCCGCTTCGCAGTTCAGGTGCCGTTCATGTTTCGGCTTGTGCCGAGGGCGCGAAGGGGGCATGATCCCTTGTAGCGTTTGGGCGCCAACCTTAACTCAAGATGAACGAAGGCCGGCCAGTCTGGTCGTCGACAGCGAAAGACGGAGGGTCAGCCGATGCTCAACGGACCGTTCCAAGGCCTGGGTTCTTCCGAGGGCTGGACCGCGCACGAGCCGTGGCTACTGCCGATCACGGATGGCAGCGCGAAGACTTCGGGCGGCGCCGATGCCGCCGACACCGTGCGCGTGGCCTCGCGTCCGCTCTTCATGGCCGCCAACGGCCTCGCCCTGGCCCTGGCGCTCCTGCTGGCCGCCGAGACCGCCACCGGCTGGATGGGCGGCATGCACGCCGCCCCCGTCGCCAAGGCCCCGGTCGTCACCGCCAGCGCCTCCTAGCGCATCGTCCTGAAAGGTGGTTGCCGGCTTTCGGAAAAAGACGATGTCAAACCAAAAGCCTAGCCCATCGTCCTAGATCCGATTTCCAGAACGATGGGCTAGAGCGCGCTCCGCCGAAGTGGCCGCCGGTTCGGCGCAAGAGCGCGCGCAACAACGATAGCTTGGAGTCGTGGACGATTGCGACGCGATCGGGAACGGCTCCAGGGCATCGTCTGATCGGAAAAGGACGACGCGCCAAGTCGCGGGCGTCCGGCATCCGGACGCTCCCCGACCACCCGGTCCCCCGCCCGCGACCGTCTCAGGCGTCCTGGCGCGCGGCCGCGGAGACCTTTCCGGGCGCCTCGCCGTGTGTGCGCAGCCCCGCCGCCATCGCGTGCAGGCGTCCCTGCGGATCCTCCGGCTGGATCACCCCCGCCGACATCACGAGCTTGGCCGCGTCCTCGACGCTGATGCCCACCTCGATGATCGCGCTGCGCGGCAGGTAGAAGAAGAACCCCGTGGTCGGGTTCGGCGCGCAGGGCAGGAACACCCCCACGTAATCGTGCCCCGCCCCCTCGCCCCGCGGCAGGGCCTCCTGCACCTCGCTCGCCGCGGGCGCCGACAGGAACACCACCGACCACGTGCCCTTCACCGGGAATTCCACGAGGCCCACGGTGCGGAACGAGGTGCCGGTGGTCGAGAACAGGGTCTCGAAGATCTGGCGCAGGCCCTTGTAGAGCCCCGAGATCACGGGCGTGCGCGCCAGCAGCACCTCGCCGAACTCGATCACCGAGCGCCCGACGAGGTTGGCCGTGAGGAAGCCGAGCAGCGTCACCGCCAGGAAGGCGATGACGAGGCCGATGCCGGGAATCGAGAAGGGCAGGTAGTGGTCCGGCAGGTAGCTCGCCGGCACCAGGGGCTTCACCCAGGAATCGATGAGGGCGATGAACCACCACGTGATGTAGGCGGTGATGGCGAGCGGCCCCGCCACGATGATGCCGGTGAGGAAATAGGTCCGCAGGCGCCCCCGCGCGCTCACGCGCTTGCGCGGGTTGGCCTGGTCGATCTCGGGGATCGGCGGGATGGGTGGGGCCACGGCTGCCCTTGTCCGACGGATGGCCCGCCACGGGCCGTCCCGTGAGAGGTAGCGGCTGCGCTTGCCCGCCTCAAGGGTGCGCGGCCCGATCGCGTCCGAGCCGGCGGTCGAGGGCGACCGTGCCGAACCCGGCGAGGAGGAAGCCGGCC
Organism: Methylobacteriaceae bacterium; assembly: GCA_947444195.1. Classification (GTDB taxonomy): domain Bacteria; phylum Pseudomonadota; class Alphaproteobacteria; order Rhizobiales; family Beijerinckiaceae; genus Methylobacterium. Next base: position 73,150 of record CANEZL010000015.1, read on the forward strand.
GCGATCACGCCGAGATGGGCCAGCACCAGCGGCCAGCCGAGCCGGCCCACCTGGAGGAAGGGATAGGGATACCAGCCCGTCGCCGCCCCGCGCAGGAGCGTCGCCGCGAGGAAGGCCAGCGGGAACAGCGCCCAGAGCAGGGCGTGGACGGGGCGCAGCCGCCCCTTCGGCACGAAGGCCAGCCAGAACAGGGGCACGGCGAGCGGCAGGGCGAGGTGGAGCAGGAGGTCGGCCACGCGGTCGCCCCCCTGCAGCACCCGGGCGCCCGCGAGCAGGGCCTGCTGGACGAGGCCGACGAGGAGGAGGGCGAGCCCCGCCCCGGCCACGAGCCAGGGACGCAGCCACGCCGCCGGGGACAGGGCGATGCCGGCGAACAGGACGGCGGTCGCCAGACCGGCGATGTTGGTGAAGTAGCTCAGCATGGCCCCGGCGGCCTTCGCGGGCGCGCCGGTCCGCCCGAGCACCGCGCCGTAGCCCGCCGCCAGCCCCGCGACCGCGATGAGCGCGATCAGGGCCGCCGCGCCGCGCATGCGCCCGTCGTTCCGCATGGTCCGTTCCCCCGTCCCCCCGGCCGTAGCGCGGCCGGACGAGGGTTGCGTGACGGGGACCGGCGGGGACGGGTGCCGAACGCCCTACTCCACCGTCACGGACTTGGCGAGGTTCCTCGGCTGGTCGACGTCCTTCCCCATGAAGACGGCGGTGTGGTAGGCGAGTTGCTGCACCGGCACCGCGTAGACGATGGGTGCCACCACCGGGTCGAGATCGGGCATGGTGACGGTGGCCAGCGTATCGAGCCCGTGCTCGGCCGCGCCCTTGGCGTCGCCGATCAGCACGATGCGCCCGCCGCGGGCGGCGACCTCCTGCATGTTCGACACCGTCTTCTCGAAGACCGCGTCGTGGGGGGCGATCACGATCACCGGCACGCTCTCGTCGATGAGGGCGATGGGGCCGTGCTTCAGTTCGCCCGCCGCATAACCTTCCGCGTGGATGTAGCTGATTTCCTTGAGCTTCAGGGCCCCTTCCAGCGCCATCGGATAGGAGGTGCCCCGCCCCAGATAGAGCACGTCGCGCGCCTTCGAGACCTCGCGGGCGAGCCCCTCGATCTCGGCCTCCCGCGTCAGCGCCTCGGCCATCAGGCCCGGCACGGTGATGAGCGCGTCGATGAGCGCGCGCTCGCGCTCGGCCGAGAGCACGCCCCGGGCCCGGCCCGCATGGAGGGCGAGGCAGAGCAGCACCGTGAGCTGGCAGGAGAAGGCCTTGGTGGAGGCCACCCCGATCTCGGGGCCGGCGAGCGTCGGCAGCACGGCCGAGGATTCCCGCGCGATCGTCGAGGTCGGCACGTTGACCACGGCCAGCGTGTGCTGCCCCTGCGCCTTGGCGTAGCGCAGCGAGGCCAGGGTGTCGGCGGTCTCGCCCGATTGCGAGATCACGAGGGTGAGCCCGTCCCGCTCCAGGGGCGCCTCGCGGTAGCGCGTCTCCGAGGCCACGTCGATGTCGACGGGCAGCCGCGCCAGGCTCTCGAACCAGTAGCGGGCGACGAGCCCGGCATAGTAGGCGGTGCCGCAGGCGGTGATCGAGAGCCGCGAGAGCGCGGCGAAATCGAAGGGCAGGCCCTCGGGCAGCGCCACCCGGCCGGCCGCCATGTCGACGTAGTGGCTGAGCGTGCGGCCGACCACCTCCGGCTGCTCGTGGATCTCCTTGGCCATGAAGTGGCGGTGGTTGCCCTTGTCGATCCGGTAGGCCTGGGTGGCGATCTTCTGGCGCGGGCGCTCCACCACGGCGCCGTCCGCGTCGCGGATCTCGGCCCCGTCCCGGGTCAGGATCGCCCAGTCGCCCTCCTCCAGATAGGTGAGCGCGTCGGTGAAGGGGGCGAGCGCCAGCGCGTCGGAGCCGAGATAGGTCTCGCCCTCGCCGAAGCCGATGGCCAGCGGCGCGCCGTGGCGGGCGCCGATCAGCAGGCCGTCCTCGCCCGCGAAGACGAAGCCCAGGGCGAAGGCGCCGCGCAGGCGCGGCAGGCACGCCGCCACGGCGTCCACCGGCCCGAGGCCCCCGTCCATGGCGTGGCTGACGAGCTGGGCCACCACCTCGGTGTCGGTCTCGCTCTCGAAGCGGATGCCGGTGGCCTCCAGTTCCTGCTTCAGCTCGCGGAAATTCTCGATGATGCCGTTATGGACCACGGCGAGCCGCGCCGTGGCGTGGGGGTGGGCGTTGGTCTCGTTGGGGCGCCCGTGCGTGGCCCAGCGGGTATGGCCGATGCCGGTGGCGCCGGCGAGGGGCTCCTCCGCGAGCCGCGCCTGGAGGTTGGCGAGCTTGCCCTCCGCGCGCCGCCGGGCCAGCCGGCCCCCTTCCAGGGTGGCGATGCCGGCCGAATCGTAGCCGCGGTACTCGAGCCGCCGCAGCGCCTCGATCAGCTGGTCCGCCACCGCGTCGCGCCCGACGATGCCTACGATGCCGCACATGAAGCGCGCCCTCTCCAAGATCCTGACGCAGCACACGAGGCATCCGCCCGGATGCCCGGTGGAGACACCTGCCGCCGCCGTGACGGGCCGACCGCAAGAGCCGGGCCGCCGCACCGCGGGGCCGCAAAGCCCCGCTTGTACCGGAACGGGACGGCCCGGGACCAGCCCCCGTGAGCGCAGCGCTCCGATACGGCCGCAAGGCTCGCGCTTCCGCCTCAACAAAGGCTTGAGGCGATCGGCGCAAGGCTCTGGCGTGGTTAATTCATTTCTGCTTCGCGGCCTTGGCGGCCGCGAGCTCCGCCCGCTTCGTCTCCGCCCAGCCCGGCTTCACCGCCTGCCGGCCGCGGGCGACGGCGAGGGCGCCGTCGGGCACGTCGTCGGTGATCACCGAGCCCGAGGCGACGTAGGCGCCCGCCCCCACCGTGACCGGCGCGACGAGGGCCGAGTTCGAGCCGATGAAGGCGCCCGCCCCGATCGTAGTGCGGTGCTTGGAGACGCCGTCGTAGTTGCAGGTGATGGTGCCCGCGCCGATATTGGCCTTCGCCCCGATCTCGGCATCGCCCAGATAGGTCAGGTGGGAGGCCTTGGCGCCGGGTCCGAGGCGGGCGTTCTTCATCTCGACGAAGTTGCCGATCGCCGCGCCCGCCTCCAGCACCGCCCCCCCGCGCAGGCGCACGAACGGCCCGATGGCGACGCCGGGCTCCAGCCGCACGTCCCTGAGATGGGCGAAGGCGTGGACGACGCAGCCTTCGGCCACGGTCACATTGGGGCCGAACACCACATGAGGTTCCACGAGAACGTCCCGGCCCAACACCGTGTCATGGCTGAGGAAAACCGTCTCGGGCGCGACGAGCGTGGCCCCGTTCAGCATAGCCGCGCGCCGCAGCCGGCCCTGGATCACCGCCTCGGCCTGGCTCAGCTGCACGCGGTCGTTGACCCCTTGCGCCTCCGCCTCGTCCACCGGCACCACCGCGACGGCGAGCCCGTCCGCCACCGCGAGCGCCACCGCGTCCGGCAGGTAGTACTCGCCCGCCGCGTTGTCGTTGCCGATGCGGGTGAGCAGCGCCAGGGCGTGGGACCCCGAGAGCGCCATCAGCCCGGCATTGCACAGGCGCACCCGGCGCTCCTCCGCGCTCGCGTCCTTCTCCTCGCGGATCGCCACCACGCGGCCCTCCGCGGTGAGGACGCGGCCGTAGCCCGCCGGGTTCTCGCTCTCGAAGGCCAGCACCGCCACCGCCGCGCCCGCGGCCAGCGGCGCGCGCAGCCGCGCCAGGGTCTCACCGGTGATGAGCGGGGTGTCGCCGAAGGCCACGACCACGTCGTCCCCGCTCTCCAGCAGGGCGCGGGCGGTGAGCACGGCGTGCGCGGTGCCGAGGCGCTCGGCCTGCCCGAACACCTCCGCCCCCGGCGCCTCCCGCGCGATCTCGGCGGCGACGTCGGCGCGGCCGGGCTCGGCCACCACCGCGATCCGGTCGGCGCCCGCTGACCGCGCCGCGGCGAGGACGTGGCCGAGCATGGAGCGCCCCGCGATCCCGTGCAGCACCTTGGGCAGGGCCGAGCGCATGCGCGTGCCCTTGCCCGCCGCCAGCACGATCGCCGTCAGGCTGCGTCGGCTCTCCTCGGCTCGGCTCATCCCGCTCGTCCCCACGATCCTGCCGGCGCGCCCGCCGAAGCGCCGCCCGCCCCGGCCTCGCCCGTCCGCCGCCCGGCGGGCCCGTCCCGCGCGACGGATGAGGCCTTCGGGCCCCGCGTGCAAGTCCCGGCCCCGCTCGAGGGCCGCGATTCCGATCGCGGATCCGGCCCGCATGGCGTCCTTAACGGCCGGTTCAGGGAGGGACATGGTAAAGGAGCGCCGGAACTCCTCCCGCGAAAGGTCCGCCACCCTGCCGAGCGACGCTCCCACCCCCGGCGCCACCGGATTCCGGGCGCCGACCCGCCGCGCCGTGATGGCGGGCCTCGGCGCCGGCCTCGTCGCGGGCGGCCGCGCCGCCGCGGCCGAGGCGCTGCCGGAGGCCGGCGCGCCCTTCGACCGGGACGGCCTGATCGCGCTGGCCCGCGCCCGGGCGGGCGCGCCCTACGCGGCGCCCCGCAGCGACGATCTGCCGGCGCTGCTGCGCAATCTCGGCCGCGAGGCGTACGCGGCGATCCGCACCGCCCCCGGCCGGGCGATCTGGGAGGGCGAGGGGCTCGGCTTCACCCTGGAGCCGCTCCTGCGCGGCTCGATCTACGCCGATCCGGTGCAGATCTTCCTGGTGGAGGGGGGCCGCGTGCAGCCCCTGCCCTACGCCCGCGACCGCTTCCAGGCGGACGGCCTCGCCCTGCCCGACCTGCCGCCGGAGGCGGGCTATTCCGGCCTGCGGGTGCGCGCCCGCGCGGAGGGGCCCGACCTGTTCGAGGCCGCCCTGTTCCAGGGGGCCTCCTTCTTCCGGATGATGGCGCGCGGCCAGCGCTTCGGCGTCACCGCCCGCGCCCTCACCCTGCGCCCGGCCGATGCGCGGGGCGAGGAATTCCCCCTGTTCCGCGCCCTGTTCGCGGAGCGGCCGGGGGCGGACGGCGTCCTCGTCCTGCACGCCCTGATCGAATCGGCCTCGGCGGTGGCGGCCCTGCGCTTCGCCCTGCGGCCGGGGGAGCGCGACACGGTCTGCGACGTGGAGGCCGCGCTCTTCGCCCGCCAGACCCTCGACCATCTCGGCCTCGGCGGCTGCCAGGCGAGCTACCTGTTCGGCCCCCTCGACCGGCGCAACGTGGACGATGCCCGCGCGGCGGTGCACGCCACCGACGGGCTCGCGATCCTGAACGGCGCGGGCGAGGCGATCTGGCGCCCGGTCCACAACCCGGACACCCTGCAGATCGCGGCCTTCGTGGACGAGAACCCGAAGGGGTTCGGCCTGATGCAGCGGGCCCGCGATTTCGGCGACTACGAGGACGACGCCCAGCGCTGGGAGTGCCGGCCCTCCCTCTGGCTGGCCCCGCGCGACGGCTGGGGGCCCGGCGCGGTGACGCTCCTTGAGATCCCGAGCGATTCCGAGTTCAACGAGAACATCCTCACCTACTGGCGCCCGAAGGAGGCGCTGGCGGCCGGGGCCGAGCTGCGCTTCGCCTATCGCCAGCACTGGTCCTGGGACCGGCCCGAGCCGCCGCCGCTGGCCCGCGTCACCGGGAGCCGGGGCGGGCGCGGCAGCGCCGGCTCCCGCCGCCTGTTCCTCGTGGACTTCGCCGGGGAGGAGCTCGCCGGCTCGGGCGGCATCGACGTCGCCCTCTCGGTCGCGCCCGGCACCGTCACCCGCCAGCAGCTCGTGAGCGATCCCGCCGCCCGGACCGCGCGCGTGCTCTTCGAGCTCGATCCCGGCAGCGAGCGGGCGAGCGAGCTGCGCCTGTCCCTGCGCCGGGGCGGCCGGCCGGTGAGCGAGACCTGGCTGTACCGCTGGACGCCGTAGCCGGCTGGGCCCCCACTCTCGGCCGGTGGAGAAGCCGATTCTCAAGCTCCTCCCCGCAGATGGCAGCGGTGCGGTCCGTCGATGCGGTCAATGGTGCTCTTATCGATCGTATGCAGGAAGGTCGTTCAGCCGTCGAGAAGCTGAGCGAGGACGAGAATGACAGTCGCGACCCCGTTATTGATGGCGTGGGTCAACGCAGTGCCCCAGAATGCTCGATCAGGATCGAGTCGTTGGCGAAAAGCGACATACTGATAAGCCATGATCATGAACGCGCCCATGGCCGTCACGGGCAACCAGCCCTTCCCGGGGGCGTGCGCCAGAGATGCCAGAACGGCAGCGACGAGTACGAAGCCTGTCAGCCTGAGACAAGGCCAAGTCAATTTGTAAACGATGACCAAACATAGGGTTTCCAATATCGGCGCCAGTAACACGTTTCCGATAAGCATTCGTGCGATGCTGCGGTCGTAATCTGTCTCCAGGTTTTCATTCAGCCCTGGAAAGGCTATTGTGAGCGCCGTTTGCAGGATAAATCCGTAAAAGATCATGAAAAATCCAATGCGTATGGATTTTTTTATCCAGTGCGGATCTGGCTGGACCAGACGGAGAGCCCATTTGTTGAAACGATCTATCGCTCGATCGAGACGATGGATGAATGATTGACCTTCGGTCATGGGCCGCATCGACGGTTAGGCTGGTCTCGAACGGGGCGATCGACGTGCATCAGGCGTCGGGTTCGTGAAAAGTCCGGACCCTGTCGCTGGGAGCGGAGGCCGGCCTTACCGCTCCTTTAGGACAGCCCGCCCTCGCCCACCGCGTAGAGGGCCGGATGGCCGCCATCGTCCACGGGCGCGAGCGCCACGCCCTGGGGCAGGATCGGCCCCAGGAGCCGCAGGAAGTCCTCGGAGGCCGCCACGTCGCGGCCGGCGGCCTTGGTGCGGGCCTCGATCCGGGCCAGCGTGTTCATGGCGGGCCCGAGCACGGTGTACTCGGCCCGCGCCCCGTCGTCGAAGACGCCGATCAGCAACTCGCCCGCGTGCAGGGCCACCGCCACCGCGAGGGGAAACTGGCCCCGCGCCGTCCGGGCCCGGTTCAGGAGGGCGAGCCGGGTGCGGATGGCGCGGGCGCAGGCGAGCGCGCCTTGCGCCTGCGCGTCGGGCGCGCCCACCACGAACTGGGCGAGCACCGCGTCGCCCACATACTTGTCGACGAGCCCGCCATGCGCGGAGACCGCCCCCTGCGCCAGCGCCCGGAAGGCCAGCAGCGCCTCCACCATCGCCTCCGGGGCGTGCTCGCGGCTGAGGCGCGAGAAGCTGCGGATGTCGAGGACCATCAGGCAGGCGTGGCGCCGCCGCACGGTGCCGAGGCCCCCCTCGCGGGCGAGGTCGTCGGCCACGTCCTCCGGCACGAAGCGGGCGAGCAGGGTGCGCTGGTGCTCCAGGCGCAGGCCCTCGGTCACCGCCGCCCGCAGGCGCGCGACGCCGTCGATCACCACGAGGCTCGCCACCGCGAAGGTGAGCAGGCCCGGCACCTGCTCGGCGAGGTCGACATGGGGGCCGAGGAAGCCCGCGGGGTTCAGGGCGGCCAGGAGCAGCGCGCCCCCCCAGGCGAGGGAGACGAGGCCCGCGTAGAACGCCGTGTGCCGGACCCGGGCGGAGAGCGCCGTCTGCAGCAGCAGCAGGAAGGCGGGCAGGTGGCTCACCACGTCGGCGGCCCCGCCCTGCACGTCCGCGCCGGCCACGAGGTGCTCGACCACGACGTAGGCGGCGAGCCCCGCGTTCAGCAGCGTGCCCGCCCAGGCGTAGCTCTCCGCCCGCCGGCCCCCGCCCCGCTCGGCCAGGGCGAACCAGACGGAGCTGCCGGCGTAGAGGGAGAGGATGATCCAGTGGCTGAGGTCGTGCAGCGAGCCGTCATAGGCCTGTGCCGTCATCAGCAGCACGAGCACGATGACGGCGCGCAGGGCCAGGAGGCGCCCGCCGTTGGCGGACCGCATCAGCCGCCGTGCGGCGCGGGCGTGCTGCCGCGCGTCGGGCATGGATCCGGACCCGGGGCCTACTCGGCCCGGGTCAGCCGCCGGGCCGCGCCGAACCGGTTGAGGAAGCGCGGCTCCTTCTCGGGGGCGATGCGCACGGCCAGATGCAGGGTGCCGCCCTCCTCCATGCGCCGGTCGAGCACCTCGGCGTTCTCGTAGAGCCAGTTGAGGGCCGCCCCGTCCTCGGGCGGCAGCACCACCGCGAAGGTCGAGCGGGTGCGCGCGATGCGGGCCTCGATGCGGCTCGCCAGCGCGGCGAGCCCCTCGCCGGTGAGCGCCGAGACGAGGACGGGGGCGTTGCTGTCGCGGTCGTTGCGGATCGCCCCGCCGCCCTTCTCGCCGCCTTTGCGGCTGAGGTTGAGCAGCCGCGTGCGCTCGGCCTCGTCCAGCAGGTCGGCCTTGTTCCAGACCTCGATGACGCGCTCGGGGGCGTCGTCGACCCCGAGCTCGCGCAGGACCGCGCCGACATCCTCGGCCTGCGCCTCGGTGTCGCCGTGGGAGACGTCGCGGACATGGAGCAGGATGTCGGCCTCGATCACGTCCTCCAGGGTCGCCCGGAAGGCGGCGATCAGCGAGGTCGGCAGGTCGGAGATGAAGCCCACCGTGTCGGAGAGGATCACGGTCTCCCCGTGGGGCAGCTTGGTGGCCCGCGCCGTGGGGTCGAGGGTGGCGAACAGCATGTCCTGCGCCACCACCTGCGCCTTGGTGAGCGCGTTGAACAGGGTCGACTTGCCCGCGTTCGTGTAGCCGACGAGCGCCACGATCGGGTAGGGCACCCGCGCCCGGCTCTGCCGGTGCAGGCCGCGGGTGCGGGTGACCGCGTCGAGGTCGCGCTCGATCCGGGTCATGCGCTCCTGGATCATGCGCCGGTCGGCCTCGATCTGGGTCTCGCCGGGGCCGCCGAGGAAGCCGAAGCCGCCGCGCTGGCGCTCCAGGTGCGTCCAGGAGCGCACGAGCCGCGACTTCTGGTAGGCGAGATGGGCGTGCTCGACCTGAAGGGTTCCTTCCCGTGTCGAGGCGCGGCGCCCGAAGATCTCCAGGATCAGGCCGGTGCGGTCGATGACCTTGGCGCCCCACGCCTTCTCGAGGTTGCGCTGCTGCACGGGGGAGAGGGCGCAGTCCATCACCACGAGGCCGATCTCCTCGGCCCGGATCAGCCCGGCGATCTCCTCCACGCGGCCCTTGCCGAGATAGGTCGAGGGCCGGATCCTGGCCAAACTCACGCCGAGCGACTGGACCACGTCGAGCTCGATCGCGGCGGCGAGACCCACCGCCTCGTCGAGGCGCGCCTGCGTCGAGCGCGCGGGCAGATCGGTGCCGCCGGCGCTCCGCGCGAGGTAGGGGCCGACCACGAGGGTGTGGGTGGCGGCGGCGATCTCGCCCTCGGGCGCGGCCATCGCCTGGAGCCTTGCCTCGCCGGAGGTCAGCGTCTCGCTCATGAAGCCTTTCTTGCGCCCCTCTTGGGCGAGGGACGGTTCGGGATCTCGTCCTGCCCGAGAGAATGGGGTCCCGCCGCCCCGCGGCCAAGTCCCAAGGCCCAAGGTCAAGTCCCGCGGCCAAGTGGGGATCGCCCGGGCGGCGGATCCCGGTCGGGGCGGCGCCCGCCCGCCGCCCTCAGCCCTTGTCGGCCGCCGTCTCGTCCGGCTCGAAGAGCTGCACGGGGTGGCCGGGCATGATCGTCGAGATCGCGTGCTTGTAGACGAGCTGGGAATGCCCGTCACGCCGCAGGAGGACGCAGAAGTTGTCGAACCACGTCACCACGCCCTGCAGCTTCACGCCGTTGACGAGGAAGATCGTCAGCGGGATCTTGTTCTTGCGGACATGGTTGAGGAAGGTGTCCTGAAGGTTCTGTGCACGCTCGGCCGCCATTTTTTCTTGATCCTTTGTCGTCCAGGCTTCTTGGTCTTGTTGGGTCGTCCCGGTTGCCCGTTCCCGCATCCCGGACCCGCCTCGCCCGCGCGGCCCGGCATCCCGAGGGGTCAGTACACGGCCAAAGCCGGCGCGGATGCAAGACCGAGGCCCCAGAGTCGCGTGACGAAACGGCCGCCGATACCAGCGTGTCCCGGGCCGCGCGGGGTCCTCGGAGGGCCCTCAGGGGCCGATCCCGAGGGATTTCAGCTTGCGGTGCAGCGCCGAGCGCTCCATGCCGATGAACTCGGCCGTGCGCGAGATGTTGCCCGAGAAGCGGGCGATCTGCGCGACGAGGTACTCGCGCTCGAAGATCTCGCGGGCCTCGCGCAGCGCCAGGCTCATCAGCTTCTCGCCCCCCGAGCCCGCCGGGGTCGTCGGCACCAGGGCGCCGATCTCGGAGGGCAGCATCTCCGAGGTGACGTCCTGCTCCGGGTCGGCCTGGGTGAGGATCATCAGCCGCTCGACGTTGTTCTTGAGCTGGCGCACGTTGCCCGGCCAGTTGTGCGACTGCAGCACCGCCATCGCGTCCTCGGCGATGCGGCGCTTCGGGAGTCCGGTCTGGGCCGAGATGTTGTCCATGAAGAACTGGATCAATTCGGGCACGTCCTCGCGGCGCTCGGAGAGCGCCGGCACGCGGATCGGCACCACCGAGAGGCGGTGGAACAGGTCCTCCCGCAGGCGGCCCGCCGCGATCTCCTCGGACAGGTCCTTCGAGGAGGACGAGATGATGCGCACGTCCACGTGGACGCGGGTGGTGCCGCCGACCCGCTGGAAGTTCTGGTCCACGAGGACGCGCAGGATGCGGTTCTGCGTCTCGCGGGGCATGTCGGCCACCTCGTCGAGGTAGAGGGTGCCGCCGTGCGCCTCCTCCAGCGCGCCCACGCGGCGCCCGCCCTCGCCCTCGACGCCGAACAGCTCCGCCTCCATCGTCTCGGGCAGGATGGCGGCGGCGTTGAGCAGCACGAAGGGGCCGTTGGCCCGGGCCGAGGCCTTGTGCAGGGAGCGCGCGGCGAGCTCCTTGCCCGAACCCAGCGCCCCGGTGATCATCACGCGGGCGTTCGTGGGGGCCACCCGGTCGATGGTCTGGCGGAGCTGGTTGGCGGCCACCGAGCCGCCGACGATGCGGTTGGCATGCCCCGAGCGCGCCTTGAGGTCGCGCACCTCGCGCTTGAGGCGCGAGGCCTCCAGCGCGCGCTCCGCCACCAGGATCAGCCGGTCGGCCTTGAACGGCTTCTCGATGAAGTCGTAGGCCCCCGCCTTGATGGCCGAGACCGCGGTCTCGATGTTGCCGTGGCCCGAGATCATCACCACCGGCAGGTCCGGATGGCCGGCCTTGATCAGGTCGAGCACCTGCAGGCCGTCGAGGCGCGAGCCCTGCAGCCAGATGTCGAGGAAGACCAGATGGGGGCGCCGCGCCTCGATAGCGGCGAGCGCCTCGTCCGAGCCGCCGGCCGTGCGGCAGCGGTGGCCCTCGTCGTCGAGGATGCCGGCCACGAGGTCGCGGATGTCCGCCTCGTCGTCGACGATCAGGATGTCGGCACTCATCTAGTGCATCTCCGCGATCTGGGGGGCCGTCCGCGCGGCACCCTTCTCCACTGTCGTCTCGGGTGAACCCTGCGACGGCCCGGCGCGGTGCGGCGCCTCACCCGGCCCGCCCTGGCCGGGGGGATCGCCCTGCGCCCGCGGCACCCGCATGCGCACCTGGCCGCCGCGCCCGGCGGGGTTGTCGTTGAGCTCGATCCCGCCGCCGTGTTCCTCCAGCACCTTGCTGACGATGGCGAGCCCGAGGCCCGTGCCGCCCTCGCGGGTCGTCATGTAGGGCTCGAGCAGGCGCTGGCGCCCCTCGGCGGGAAATCCCTTGCCGTTGTCGGTGACGGAGATCAGCGCGTAGCCCTCGTCGACGGCGAGGTCCAGGCCGATCTTGCCCTTGCCCAGCACCTCGGGGGGCACCTCGGCCACCGCCTCGACGGCGTTCTTCAGGATGTTGGTGATCGCCTGGGACAGGAGGCGGATGTCGAAGGCCGCGGTGATGCGCTCGTTGGGCCCCGCCCCCGTCGCCTTGAAGGCGAAGTCGATGTCGGGATGGGCGACCCGCATCATGAAGAGGTTCTGCTTGGCGATCTCGGTGAGGTCGTTCTCGGCGATGGCGGGCTTGGGCATGCGGGCGAAGGAGGAGAACTCGTCCACCATGCGCTTGATCTCGTCGACCTGGCGCACGATCGTGGCCGTGCACTGGTCGAAGACCTCGCGGTCGCTGACGATGACCTTGCCGTATTTCCGCCGGATGCGCTCCGCCGAGAGCTGGATCGGGGTGAGCGGGTTCTTGATCTCGTGGGCGATGCGGCGGGCCACGTCCGCCCAGGCCGAGGTGCGCTGGGCCGAGACGAGGTCGGTGATGTCGTCGAGCGTCACCACGAAGCCGCGGGCGGCGCCGTGGGCCTGCTCGCTCGTGACCCGCACCGTCACCGTGCGCTCGCGGCCCGCCCGCGTCAGCTGGATCTGCTGCTGCACCGCCCGCTGCCGGCTCTCGCCCTCGGCGAGCACGGGGGCGAGCTCGGGCACGGAGGCGGCCAGCCGCTCGCCGATCAGGGCGTCGCCCGCGAGGTCCAGCATGCGCTCGGCGGCGGGGTTGGCGATGGTGACGAAGCCGCCCGCGTCGATGCCGATGACGCCCGGCGAGACCCCCGAGAGCACGGCCTCGGTGAAGCGGCGGCGCCGGTCGATCAGGTCGTTGGCCGCGGTCAGCCCGTCGTGCTGGCGGCGCAGCTCCTGCGTCATCTTGTTGAAGCTCGCGCCCAGATGCGCGAGGTCCCCGTCCGATTTCTTGGCCGGCACCTGCGCGTAGAAGTTGCCGGACGCCACCTGATCGGCGGCGTTGATGAGGCGCCGGATCGGGGCGACGAAGCGGTTGGCGAAGTTCAGGCCGAACCACACCGCCGAGAGGAGCGCGATGAGCGCGATCAGCACGAAGATCGAGGCGAAGGTGACCTGGATCTGCCGCCGGAGCGAGTCGTAGGTGAGGTACTCGGCCGCCGCGGCGCGGGAGACGCCGGGGAACTCGATGGCGAGCTGGCTCACCTCCCGCTGCACCATCAGCACGGCGTCGTCGTAGGCGGGCATGCGCAGGAGCGCCGCGAAGACGCGGCCCTCGGTGGGCAGCAGGCAGATCGGGTCGTTGGACTTCGCCGCGTCCTCGAAGGCCGCCGCCGAGGGCAGGCGCGTGCTCTGGAGGACGTCGATCCTGGCACGCGCCACCACCTCGGTCGGCCCGCGCATGATCTGGGCGACGGGCAGCCCGAGATTCGTCGCCCGCGTGGTGAGGAAGTTCTGGAACCAGTCCCGGTTCACGTCGAAGTTCGGCCGCGCCCGGGTCAGGTCGTCGTTGAGGATGCGGATCTCGCGGGCGAGCGACTGGCACTGGTTCTCCTGGTAGGCGTCGGCCACCTCCACGGATTTCAGCACCACGTCGCGCACCCGGTCGGTGAAGCCGAGGGACAGGCCGCGGTCGATCGTCACCGAGGCGACGACGGCGAGCAGGATCGTCGGCAGGATCGCGATCAGCGAGAACAGGCCGACGATGCGCGTGTGCAGCCGCGCCACCGCCGCGTGCGCCCGCCGCGCCAGGAGGAAGACCCGGGCCTCCCAGGCGATGATCACCACGAGGCCGAGCACCAGCGCCACGTTGACGGCGAGCAGGGTGAGCCCGATCGTCGGCGTCGGCGTGAGCCGGATCATCCCGGCCAGAACGAGGAAGGTGCCGATCGCCGAGACCAGCGCCGTCACCACCACGGCGGCGCCGATCCAGCCGGGACCGCGCGGATCCGGCCGCGCGCCCTCGGCGGCGGGACCGGCCGGTCCGGGCTCCTCTCGGGGAGGCGTTCTGCGCAGAAGCCGCATGGCTGATGCGGGGCCACAACAGTGTGGCGAAATTAATACGGCCGGGCCGGCCACGGCCGGATCCGATGCCGGCCGGGCGCCCGTGCCGCAGGGGCTCCGGCTTTGAGCGGAAGGCCCCCCGTGCTAGTCCGATCGGCGGAGGCGAACGGGGTCTGGTGGCCCCCCTGGTCTTCAAAACCAGTGGTACGCCAACAGCGTACGGTGGGTTCGATTCCCATCCGCTTCCGCCAGGACCTCCTCGCCTACCCCAAGACTTCCTCGCCACCCCGTCGACGGGCGCCGCCGGGCGGGCCCCGTCCGATCAGCGGACGAACCAGAGCGCGCCGCCGATCACCGCCATCGTGAGCGCGATGAAGCCGGCGAAGGCGGGCATGACCCAGCCGCGCCGCCCGTGCGGATCGGCCGCCTTCCGCGCGCCCGCAGGGGCCGCCTCGGTGGCGCGGGCGAGGGCGACGCGCTCCGGCGTCGGCGGCGTGCCGCCGGCCTCGTCGCAGGTGCCGAGCTGGGCCATGCCGGGATCGTAATGGGCGATCCTGTCGCCGGTCGCCCCGCTGTCGATGTCCGCCTTCAGCATGGCGGTGGTCGGCCGGTCCGATGCCGGCGGCGGGTCGACCCGCAGGTTGCCGGGCGGCGGCGGGTCCTCGGATCGGAACGTCATGGCGGCTCTCCGTGGCGGGCCAAGGGGAAATGGATGCCGCGCCGGGACGGTTCAGGCCGCCGGCCTGCGACAGCTTCGCCCGGCCCGGGCCCGCCCGGAACGGGGTCCGGGATGCGAGGTCGGCCAGGGATGCCCGGTGACGGACAGAGCGACGGACAGAGCGACGACACACGGCAGCACCCGCGTGGCCCGGCGCGACGGGATCGCCCCTCGCATCGGGGCCGCCCCCGTGCGACGGTGCCCGCCTCGCCGGAGAGGGTAGACGAGGACCCCATGCGCAAAGCCCGCCGCGGAGCGCGTCTCCGAAGGCTGCTCCGGACAGCGCTTCTCGGCCTCGCCGCGCTGGCGGCTCCCCTGCCGCGGCCCGCGGCGGCCGAGCCCGCGCCTCCGGAGAGACCCTTCGCCCTCTGCCTGGAGGATCTCGTTGCGGCGGCCGAGGCGCGGGGCGTGCCCGGGACCCTGGCCGCCGGGGAAGTCACCGGCCTCGCCCCCGATCCCGCTGTGCTCGCGGCCACCCGGGGCCAGGCGGAGTTCGTCCGGCCGATCTGGGCCTATATCGACGCCGCTGCCGGCGAGGGGCGGATCGCGGAGGGACGGCGCCGGCTCGACGCGCTGGCCCCCCTCCTCGACGGGATCGAGGACCGCTTCGGCGTCGACCGCTTCACCCTGGTGGCGATCTGGGCCGTCGAGTCGAGCTACGGCGCGGTGCTCGCGGACGCGAACGTGGTCCGGCCGGTGATCCGCTCCCTCGCCACCCTCGCCTGCCGGGATCCCGGCCGCCCCGCCTACTGGCGCGACGAGCTCGCCGCAGTCCTCGCCATCCGCGCCCGCGGCGAGGCCCCGCCCGGTCAGCTCACCGGCTCCTGGGCCGGCGCCATGGGCCATACCCAGTTCATGCCGACGGTCTACGAGCGCTACGCGGTGGACGGGGACGGC
Source organism: Methylobacteriaceae bacterium (assembly GCA_947444195.1). Classification (GTDB taxonomy): domain Bacteria; phylum Pseudomonadota; class Alphaproteobacteria; order Rhizobiales; family Beijerinckiaceae; genus Methylobacterium. Next base: position 88,477 of record CANEZL010000015.1, read on the forward strand.
GACGGGCGGCGCGACATCTGGACCTCCGCGGCGGACGCGCTCGCCTCCACCGCCAACTACCTCGCCGCGACGGGCTGGCGGCGGGGGGAGCGCTGGGGCGCCGAGGCCGCCCTGCCCGAGGGGTTCGACCTCGCCCTCGCCGACGAGACCACCGCGCGCAGCCTCGTCGACTGGGCCGCCCTCGGCGTGCGGCCCGTCCACGGGACCGCCCCCGCCGATCCGGCGACGCCCGCGACCCTGCTGCTGCCGGCGGGCGCCCGCGGGCCCGCCTTCCTGCTGCTGCCGAATTTCCGCGGCCTCCTGCGCTACAACACCGCCCTCGCCTACGCGCTGGCCGTGGCGCATCTCTCCGACCGCCTGCGCGGGGAGCCGCCCCTGGTCCGCGACTGGCCGCGGGGCGACCGGGCGCTCACCACCGCCGAGCGCACGGAACTGCAGGAGCGCCTCGCCGCCCGCGGCCACGCCCCCGGCGCCGCCGACGGCAAGATCGGCCCGCGCACCCAGGCGGCGATCCGCGCCTTCCAGGCCGCCTCCGGCCTGCCGCCGGACGGCTACGCCGACGCCGCGCTCCTGGAACGGATCCGCGCCCTGCCCTGAGCCGGCTCACGGACGAACCATCAAACGGCCGTATTCGGGCGCGCTTAAACGGGGTTCAGGCGGCACGGGGCCCGCGGGGGCCCTCCGCGCCGCACCCCTTCACCGGCAGCGAGATCCTGAAGCATGGCGGCACGCGCGCACGAATCCGTTCCCGAGCACGCGCCGGCCCTGCCCGGCGAGGCGGCGGATATCTGCGCGACCGGCCTCCAGAGCCTGGAGATCGGCATGGAGGCGATGCGCGCGCTGTCCGGCGCGCTCGGTGGCCGGCTCGCCCCCGCCTTCGCGGCGGCGGTGGAGCGGCTGCTGGCCACGGAAGGGCGCGTCATCGTCTGCGGCGTCGGCAAGAGCGGGCATATCGGCCGCAAGATCTCCGCGACGCTCGCCTCCACCGGCACGCCGGCCTTCTTCGTCCACCCCACCGAGGCGAGCCACGGCGACCTCGGCATGATCACGCCGCAGGACACGATCCTCGCCCTGTCCTGGTCGGGCGAGACGGCCGAACTCGGCGACCTCACGAACTTCTCGCGCCGCTTCTCGATCCCGCTCATCGCCGTCACCGCCCGGGCCGAGAGCTCGCTCGCCCGGGCCGCCGACGTGGTGCTCGATCTGCCGAAGGTGCGCGAATCCTGCCCGCACGATCTGGCGCCCACCTCCTCCAGCCTGATCCAGCTCGCGCTCGGCGACGCGCTGGCCGTGGCGCTCCTGAAGCAGCGCGGCTTCACCCAGTCCCGCTTCCGCATCCTGCATCCGGGGGGCACGCTCGCCGCCCGCCTCAAGACCGTGCGCCAGCTCATGCATCCGGGCGCGGCGATGCCGGTGGTGGCCCGCGGCACGCCGATGTCCGAGGTGCTGGTGCGCATCGCCGAGCACCGCTTCGGCTGCGCCGGCGTGGTCGACGCGGACGGGGCCATCGTCGGCATCGTCACGGACGGCGACCTGCGCCGCCACATGGGCCCGGCGCTGCTGGCCACCCCGGTCGAGGCGGTGATGACGCCCCGCCCCGTCACCATCGAGCCCGACAGCCTCGCGGGCTCGGCCCTGGAGGTGATGAACCGCAAGCGCATCACCGCGGTCTTCGTGGTGGAGGGGGGCCGCCCGGTCGGCATCATCCACGTCCACGACCTGCTGACGGCGGGCGTGGTCTGAGCATCGAACGAGGCGCGGTTTTCATCCAGGCGGCTCAGGTATACCAGACCGGCGTCCAGCGCGATTGTGCCGTTCCCGGCAAAGCTTAAGCTGCGCGCATCCTCCCAGGGGCAGACCCGCCCCCCTTCGACCCGCCCGGCCCCCGCCGAGCGGGTCTTTTTCTTGCGGCGTGTCCTTGCGGCCTTCCCGGGCCGATGCGGGTTCTCCCGGGGACCGTCCCCGCTCGGGGCGCGCCGGGGAGAGGCCCGATGCACGCGACGACCTACCCGCCCCTCGACGTCCTGAAGCCCCTGGCCCCCGATCTCTGGATCGTCGACAGCGGCCCCCTCCCCGTCTACGGCCTGCCGCTTCCCGTGCGCATGACCGTGCTGCGCCTGCGCGACGGCTCCATCCTCCTGCATTCGCCGACCCGCCACACGCCCGACCTGCACCGGGCCGTGGCCGCCCTCGGCCCGATCCGCCACCTCGCGGCGCCCAACATCGCCCACTGGCGCTACCTGCAGGACTGGCAGCGGGCCTGTCCGGAGGCGCTGACCTGGGGCGCGCCCAACCTGCGGCACCGCCGCCCGGTGCGCCGGGCGGCCCTGCGCATCGACCGGGACCTGCCCGGGACCGCCCCGCCAGACTGGGCGGCGGACCTGGAACTCGTCACCGTTCCGGGCGGCCTCGGCTTCCGCGAGGTGGCCTTCTTCCACAAGCCCTCGCGCAGCCTCGTCCTCACCGATCTCGTGGTGAACCTGGAGCCGGGCAAGCTGCCCTGGCCCATGCGCCTGCCCGCGCGGCTCGCCGGGATGACCGCGCCGGACGGCCGCGCCCCGCTCTACCTGCGCGCGGTGGTGCGGATGCGCCGGGCCGAGGCGGCGCGGGCGGCGAGCACCCTCCTCGCCCTCGCCCCCGAGCGGGTCCTGTTCGCCCACGGCGCGTGGTTCGCCCGCGACGCGGGGGCCGCCCTGCGGCGCTCCCTGCGCTGGCTGGTCCCGCTCCCCTGAGGGCGCTCCCGGCGATGGCCCACCGCGCAGATGCGCAATCCGTTTCCCGAGATCCGCGGGCGACCGTAAAGAGACGGGGCGTGCCGCCGTTTCCGCGGACATGGCAGCCCGCCCGCGAACCGTCTCCCCTCCCGCGCCCCGGTCCCGACCATGCTCGCGACGCTCCCGGTCGTGCTGCCGATCTTCGCGCTGATCCTCACGGGCTGGCTCGCCCGGCGCGGCGGCCTGCTCGGGCCCCAGGCCACGAGCGAGATCAACCGCTTCGTCGTCTACCTCGCCCTGCCCGCCCTCCTCTTCGACGTGATGGCCCACGCGGCCTGGAGCGAGATCTGGCAGCCGGGCTTCATCGCGGCCTTCGGGGGCAGCAGCCTCGCGCTGCTCGCCCTCACCGTGGCCCTGCGCCTGCGCCGCGGGCGGCCCCTCGCGGACGCGGCCATCGACGGGCTCAACGCGGCCTATCCGAATACCGGCTTCATGGGCTTCCCCCTCGCGCTCGTGGCGCTCGGGCCGGCGGCGCTGGCGCCGACGACCATCGCCACCATCCTCACCGTCTGCCTCGTCTTCGCCGGGGCGATCGTGCTGATCGAGGCGGGCCTGAGGGCGGGGCCGGGGGGCGCCCGGCTCGTCGGCGCGGTGGCGCGGGCGCTGGCGCGCAACCCCCTCCTCCTGGCGCCGCTGGCCGGCGCGATGCTGGCCGCCTCCGGCCTCGCGGTGCCGGCCCCGGCCGAGACCTTCCTGAAGCTGCTGGGCGGGGCGGCCTCCCCCTGCGCCCTGGTGGCGCTCGGCCTGTTCCTCGCCCGGAGCGGCGGCGCGGGCGCCCCGCGGCCGGGGCGGGAGGCCGGCGCCACCGCCCTCCTCGTCGCCCTGAAGCTCGTGGTGCATCCGGTCCTGACCTACGCGCTCGGCCGCTGGCTCGGCCTGTCGCCGATCCTGCTGCACACCGCCGTGCTGATGGCGGCCCTCCCCACCGGGACCGGCCCGTTCATGCTGGCGGAGTTCTACCGGCGCGAGGGCGCGGTCACCGCCGACACCATCCTCGTCTCGACGGTGCTCTCGGTGGGCACGGTCTCGGCCTATCTCGCCGTCGCGGCCGGGTGAGATCCGGTCCTGTTCGGGATCCGAGGGACAGGGGGCGGAAGGCAGCGCTGCGCCCCACCCTGCACCCCCCCCTCTCCGGCTCTTCCCCGCAAGGGGGAAGCGAGGCCCGCGCAGACGGGCGCGCCGCGTCGAGCCCGGGTCCGAACGCCCGCCCCCGTGACGGGTCATACCAGATCCGATCGATCCCTTCGGGACGGCGGATCTGGGCTTCGCTCAGGCGCCGCGCGGGCTCGGTCGATACGACCCCCGCTTCGATCAAGCGGAGATCGTATCAGGCGTCGTCCTGCGGCGCGAAGACCTCGCCCTCGGCGGCGAGCCGGGTATCAGCGAGGTCGCGGTACTCGGCGACGAGGCGGCGCAGGTCCGGGTCCGCCGGGGCAGCGCCCCGCCCCGCGATCAGGTCCGCCGCCCGCGCCTCGGCCGTCTCCGGCCCGCCGGGCCCGCGCGCGAGGGCGGCGGCGATCTCCGCCCGCTTGGCGGCGAGGGCGTCCGCCGTGCCGTCGCGATCCTGCATCGAAGCCTCCGTGCCGCGGGCCTCCCCGATCGGACGGCAATCGCGCGCGGGGCTCCCGGTTCCGCCGGCGGCTTCCTGCCGCCGCGCCCTCCGGTTCAGTTCCAGGTGTGCAGCACGGTCCGCCACGCGCCGTCGCGGCGCTCGAGGACGTTGACCCAGTTGCCCTCGAAGGTCTTGCGGGCGCCGCCCTCGCCGGGGCCCGACATGGCCCAGCGCCCCGTGGCGACGAGGATGTCGCCCCTCGGCTGCACCGCGTTCACGGCGGTCCTGTGCCCGTCCCACCCCTTCGCCTTGAGGCCCGAGAAGAACTTGGCGATGCCCTCCCCGCTCTGGGGCTGACCCTTGGTCACGACGACGGCGTCCGCGGCGTAGAGCTTGGACAACGCGTCCATGTCGCCGGCATTGTAGGCGGCGTCCCAGGTATCGGCCGCCGTCTGCGCCTCGCGCAGGTTCTGGTCCGCGCGGACGGGAGCACTCAGCAGGAGTGCAGTGCCGAGGAACGCGCAGGCGGTCAGTCTGGTGCGCATCACGATGTCCTCCCGATGATTGCGTGGCCGAATCCGTGCCACGAAGACAGTTTACGGGCTGCGGATCTTGCGTAAATCCCGCGCGCGGATACTCCCTGACAGGGTGCGAGGATTGAATAGACTGCGTGCCTCGGCGGATCGGTCGGGTTTTCCGGGACGCCATGGCCCGCCCGCGTGCCATGCCGGCTCAGGAAACCCGCGGGCCCTTCGCGGCTTTGTGAGCAGGGTGATGCGGGCGGGGACGAGCGCGTGTTGGGCAACGGGGTTTGGCGCGACGGGCTGGTGGTGACCGCCGCCGCGGCCGTGACGGTGGCGATCTGGTACCTGCTGCCGGTGGATGCGTGGCTGCGCGGCTTCGGGGCCTGGGCGACGGGGCTCGGCGCCTACGGGCCCCTGGCCTTCGCGGGGATCTTCGTGCTGGCCACCCTCCTCGTCATCCCCTGCACGCCCCTCACCATCGCCGGCGCGGTCGCCTTCGGCTGGTGGTCGATGCCCGTCGTGCTCGCCGCGGCGACGCTGGGCTCGCTCCTGGCCTTCCTCGCCGGGCGCTCGCTGCTGCGGGAGCCGGTGCGGCGGCTCATCGACCGCCGGCCCCGCTGGCGGGCCACCGCGGAGGCGGTCGGCGACGGGGACTGGCGCCTCCTCGTGCTCCTGCGCCTGAGCCCCTTCGTGCCCTTCAACGCGCAGAACTACGCCCTCGGCATCACCGATGTGGGCTTCTGGGCCTTCCTCGTCTCCACCGTGCTCGGCATGCTGCCGGGCACGGTGCTCTGCGTCTATCTGGGCGTGATCGGGCGCGCGGCGGGGCAGGAGGGGCCGGTGCACTGGCTCTCCCTCGGCCTCGGCCTCGCCGCCACCGTCGGCCTCGTCGTCCTCACCCGGCGGCGGGTCCAGGCCAAGCTGAGCGCACGGGGGGCCCGCGCATGACCATCGCCGTCGAACCGCCCCGCGCCGCCGATCCCGTGGCGCCCCCCGCCCTCGGGCGATCCGTCTGGCGGCGGGAGGAGGCCGCCCGCGCCGCCCTCCTCCACGACGGCGCGGCCTATTTCGCGGCGGCCCGCGCCGCGCTCCTGGCCGCCCGCCGCTCGATCCTCCTGATCGGCTGGAGCTTCGATCCGCGCACCCGCCTGCGCCCCGGCACGGACGGGGAGAGCCTCGGCGACCTCCTCGTCCGCCTCAAGGCCGAGCGGCCGGAACTCGCCGTCCGCCTCCTGGTCTGGACCCTGCCCTGGCCCCTCTCGGCCAACACCGACATGAAGCCCGAGGCGGTGCGCGCGCAGCTGGGCCCCGGCATCGACTACCGGGTGGACGCCGCCCTGCCCTACGGCGCCTGCCAGCATCAGAAGATCCTCGTGGTGGACGACCGCGTCGCCTTCTGCGGCGGCAGCGACTTCGAGGCCAACCGCTGGGACACCCCCGCCCACCGCGACCGCGAGACCCGGCGCCGCCTGCCCTCCGGCGAGCCCTACCCGCCCCGGCACGACGTGATGATGCTGGTGGACGGCTCCGCCGCCCGCGCGCTCGGCGACCTCGCCCGCCGGCGCTGGCTGGAGGCGACCGGCGAGACCCTCGCGCCCGAGCCCCCGGCCGCGCCCGAGACGCCGGACGCGGGTCCGGAGCACGATCCCTGGCCGGGCGCCGTCGTGCCCGATCTCGAAGGGGTGGGCGTGGCGCTCGCCCGCACCGCGCCCGGGATCGGCGGACGCGCCGAGATCCGCGAATGCGAGGCGCTCTACCTCGACCAGATCCGGGCCGCGCGCCGGACGATCTACCTGGAGAACCAGTACTTCACCTCTCCCCTGATCGCCCGGGCGCTCGCCCGCCGGCTGGCCGAGCCGGACGGGCCCGAGATCGTGGTGGTGCTGGCCGCCTGCAGCCCGAACGGGTTCGACCGCCTCACCATGGACAGCGCCCGCCGCGGCCTGATCCGCTGGCTGAGATCCAGGGACCGCCACGACCGCTTCCGCATCCGCGCGCCCCATACCGAGCGCGGCCTGCCGATCCTCGTCCATTCCAAGGTGGCGGTGTTCGACGACCGCGTGCTGCGGGTGGGCTCGGCCAACCTGAACAACCGCTCCTTCGGCTACGACAGCGAGTGCGACCTCGTGGTGGAGGCCGCCGACGGCCCCGCGGGCGCGGCCACCCGCGCCGCGATCGCCCGCCTGCGCGACCGGCTCCTCGCCCACCACGCCGCCTGCCCCCCCGAGAGCTTCGCGGCGGCGGCGGCGCGGGACGGCCTCTGCGCCGCCCTGGACGATCCGGGCCTCGCCCCGACGCGGCGCCTGTGCGGTCTCGTCGCCTCGCACCGCTCCCTGCTCGCCCGCTTCATCGAGGCCTTCCACATCGGCGATCCGGTCGGGATCGGCGATGCCTGGCGACCCTGGCGCCGGCGGCGCCTGATCCGGCGCATGGCGCGGACCCTGCCGGAGGCGTGAGAGGCGGCCCGAGAGACGGGTTCTCAGCCCGCGCCGATCTCGATCTCGGCGAGCAGCGGCAGGTGGTCGGAGGCGACGGCCGCGAGCCCGCTGCGCACCACCGCGACCCGCCGCACCCCGACGCCCGCGCCGACGAGCACGTGGTCGAGGCGCAGGCAGGGCCAGCGCGTCGGGAAGGTCGCGCCCCGGCCCGCCGTCTCGGCGGCGAGGCGCCGGGCATCGCTGAGACGGGCGGCAAGCCGCCGATAGGCCCGCGACCACGGCGTGGCGTTGAGGTCGCCCATCAGCACCAGCGGCGCCCGGGCGGCGGGGCTGCCGAGCCAGTCCGGCCCCAGCAGCGCCTCGGCCTGCGCGATCCGCTCCCGCCCCGACAGGCCGAGATGGGTGTTGAACACCTGCAGGCGCTGCACCCCGGCCTCGACCTCCACCCAGAGGGCGCCGCGCGCCTCGAGCCGGGGCCGGCGCGGATGGCCGGGCAGGGCCCCCGCCCGCACCAGGCGCGAGGGCAGCCGCGAGAGCACCGCGTCGCCGTAGCGCTCGCCCGCCATCTCCAGGGCCGGGTGGAAATGGTGGTGCATCCCGAGATGGCGGGCGATCTCCGCCGCCTGGTCGAGGCCCCCCGTGCGCGCCCGCCCGCAATCCACCTCCTGCAGGGCCACCACGTCCGCCGCGCAGGCCGCCACGACGGCGGCGATGCGCTCGGGGGCGATCCGCCCGTCGAGGCCGCGGGCGTGCCGGATGTTGTAGGTGAGGAGGCGGATCAAGGCGGGCTCCGGTTCGGTCCGCCGGAGATAGGGCGGCGCTCCGGCCGGCGCGCGCTCCACCGCGGGATGGCGGCCCGGCCCGACGAAAAAGCCCGCCCGGCAGGGTGCCGGACGGGCCAGTTCTCGCGTCTTGGGAGACCGATGGTAGCGCTCGGCCCGCGCCGGTCACATCCCCCGGATGGGGTATGCGGCCCGGGCCTCAGAGACCCTCGTAGGCGGCGATCTCCGCGAGCGCCCGGTCCGGATCGGGGGCGGCCGACAGGGAGGCGCCGAGGAGCAGGAGGAGCGCGGCCAGCACCGCGAGGGCGGCGAGCGGCGCGGTGAGGCGCGCGGCGTGGCGCCGGCCCGCATGGATCAGGGCGAGGCCGAGGGCGAAGGCGCAGATCTGGGCGGCGGATGCGGACAGGCCCGTCATGGGGTGGCTCCCCTGAGCGCGGTGCGGAGAGGCGGGATCCGGTCGTCCGCGATCCTCAGCGCGATCCGAGCGGGGATGGAGCATGCCGCCGCGTCCGTGAGGGCGCCCGCGTCATGTTTTTCGGGATCATCGTGCGACCACAAGAGGATCGAGCGTGCCGCTGTTTCCGTGAAAAGGCAGCGCGCTCTGGAGCACGATGCGGAAAAGTGGAATCCGGTTTTCCGACATCATCGTGCGACCACGAAGAGATGGAGCAGGCTGCTGTTTTCCGTGAAAAAGCCGCATGCTCTAGCGGAAGACGGGCAGGCCGAGGCCGATGAGGAAGAGCCCGCCGGTGAGGAGCAGGCCGGCGGCGATCTCGTAGCGGGCGCGCTCCCGCGGGCGGCGCGTCGCCCGCAACGCCGCCACGAGGCCGGCCACGAGCCCGGCGGCGCTCAGCAGGAACAGGCTCGACAGCGGTCCGCTCAAGGTCAGGCATCCTCTCCAGGGGCCGGACCGGCCAGATTGCATTCAGTTCGACTGAACAGGGGTCGTACCCGCGCCGCATGACCCATTTGGGGTAAGCGGCCGGGCGGAGACCGCACCCGCCGATCACATCTGCGCGTGCGGGCTCGCCGACACCGACGGCGCGCGGTTGACGCGGGGCGCATTCATGTAACATGATCGGTTACATGAGACGGGACAGCAGATTGTCGGGCGTCCTCCACGTCCTCCTGCACATGGCCGAGACCGACGGGCCCGTGACCTCGGAGCGGCTCGCCGCCGCGATGGGGACCAACCCGGTCGTGGTGCGCCGGATCATGGCGGGCCTGCGCGACATGGGCCTCGTCGCCTCGGGCAAGGGCCATGGCGGGGGCTGGACCATCGCCTGCGACCTCGACCGCGTGACCCTGGACGACGTCTACCGCGCCCTCGGCGCGCCGGAGATCCTCGCCCTGGGGCACCGGAGCGCGGCGCCGCACTGCCTCGTGGAGCAGGCGGTCAACGCCGCCCTGGCGGACGCCTTCCGGGAGGCCGAGAGCCTGCTGCGCGCCCGCCTCGGCGCCGTCACCCTGGGCCGGCTCAGCGCCGATTTCCACGCGCGCCTGAGCGGGCGCGGCCTCTGCGGCCGGACGGAGCCGACCGATGAAGCCTGACGCGCCGCCGCAGCCCCTCGACTTCGTGGCGGCCTTCTCCGATCCGGAGGCCGCCGCCCGCTACGCCGACGGCCCGCGCCGCTTCGTGCCCGGCCTCGAGGCCCTGCACCGGATGACCGGCATCCTCCTCGCCGAGCACGCCCCGCCCGATGCGCGGGTCCTGGTGCTGGGTGCCGGCGGCGGGCTGGAGCTGCGCGCGCTCGCCGAGGCGCAGCCCGGCTGGCGCTTCGTCGGGGTCGATCCGGCGGGGGAAATGCTGCGCCAGGCCGAGCGGATGCTCGGCGCCCTGATGGAGCGGGTGACCCTCGTCGAGGGCTATATCGCGAACGCGCCCCCCGGGCCCTTCGACGCCGCGACCTGCCTGCTCACGCTGCACTTCCTCGCCGCGGACGCGCGGACGGAGACGGTGCGCGGCATCCACCGGCGCCTCCGGCCGGGGGCGCCGTTCGTGGCGGCCCATGGCAGCCTCCCGCCCGGGGACGGGAGCCGGGCGCGCTGGCTCGCGCGCTACGAGGCCTACGCGGTGGCCTCCGGCGCCGAGCCCGAGCAGGCGGCACGGGCGCGGGCGGCGGTGGAGGCCAGCCTCCCGCTGATCGGCCCCGACGCGGACGAGGTCATCCTGCGGGCGGGAGGCTTCCACGCGGTCGAGCCGTTCTTCAGCGCCTTCACGTGGCGCGGCTGGGTCGGACGGGCCTGAGGCCCGGCTCCGCCGGATCGCGGGCCGCCCCTCCCCGCAAGGAGAAGGGGACAAGCGCCCCTCCGGCCACGGGGCGGCGTTTTGTGGGAGACAGGGGCCGGGGTCGGCTGCCAAGCTGCGGCCGGCCGACCGCGTCCGGACGGCCGCCTCCCCCGGGGGTCCCATGCGCTTCCTCGCCGTGCTCCTGCTGCTCGCCGCCCCGGCCCGGGCCGAGGTCCTGATCCGGGTCGACAAGGACGCGCAGCGCATGACGGTGAGCGTCGACGGGCAGCCGCGCCACGACTGGCCGGTCTCCACCGGCACCGCGCGCTACGACACGCCGAACGGCCGCTACCGCCCCCTGCGCATGGCGCGCAGCCACTTCTCGCGGGAATGGGACGACGCGCCGATGCCGCACGCGATCTTCTTCACGGGCCAGGGGCATGCCATCCACGGCTCGGGCCAGGTCCGGCGGCTCGGGCGGCCGGCCTCGCACGGCTGCGTGCGGCTGGCCCCGGGCAAGGCGGCGGCCCTGTTCCGGCTGGTGACGGCGGCGGGGCCCGCGCGCACCCGCATCGCGGTGGAGGGGTCCCTGCCCGGGGGGATGGCCGACGCGGCCGACGACGCGGGCGCCGCCGCGATGTCGGCGGGCATGCAGATGGGCCTGGGCGGGGGCTTCGCGGAGCGGCCCGTGCGGCGGCGGGGCGGCCCGGCCGCGGGCCTGCTGCCCGAGGATCTCTGGTAGGCGCCGCGCGGAGCCTTCCCGAAACACCGCCGAAGCTGAACGGCGGCCGCGGCCGCGCTTCAGCGGCCGTGCAGGGGCGGGCGCCTAGAACGGTCCCGCACGGCCCCTCCGGCCGCGCGGGATCTTTCAAGGGACAAGGCCATGAAGAGGCTTGCCGCGCTCTCCGCCGCCGCGCTCATCGGGCTCGGCGCGCTCAACCCCTCCGCCGCCGAGGCCCGCGGACGCGGCGGGGCCGTAGCCGCCGGCGTGATCGGCGGCCTCGCCGCGGGTGCGCTCCTGGGCTCCGCCCTCTCCGAGGCGCGGGCCGCCCCGGCCTACGGCTACGGCGACCCCGACGGCTATCGCCCCGTGGCGCGCGGCTACGTGGAGGAGCCGGTCTACGCCTCGCCCCGCTACGCCCCGCCCCGCTACGCGCCCCGGCACTGGGAGCGCGACTGCGACCGCGACGGGTATGGCGGCTGGTAGCCGGCGCGCCCGCGCCCGGCCGTCCCGGCGGAGGCCGGGACCGAACATCTAGAGCATCGTCCCGAAAGGTGGTTGCCGGCTTTCGGAAAAAGACGATGCAAAATCAAGAGCCTGGCGCATCGTCCTGGATCTGATTTCCAGCACGATGCGCTAGAGGGTGTTATGAACTTGAGGCGATTGCAGCGGCCTGTTTGAGCATGATGCAGACGAAGGCGACGCGGTGCAGGTCTGCCAACGTTGTGGCGTAGCGCTCGTAATCTTTGACGAGCCTGCGGAAG
>CANEZL010000016.1 GCA_947444195.1 Methylobacteriaceae bacterium
GTGTGCACCCGGCAGGGCACGGCGGCGATCAGGTGGCGCAGGAAGTCACCGGCTACGCGGCGCGTGGCTCGCTCGTGCAACGCGACGAAGGCGAACTTGGTCGTGCGATCGATGGCCACGAACAGGTACAGCCGGCCCTCCGCCGTGTGCACCTCGGCGATGTCGATTCGGCGATGTCGATATGGAAGGAGCCGGGCGGGTAGACCTTGAACCGCGACCGCTTCGGCTCGTCCCCGTCCAACTCGGGCAGCCGGTTGATCCCGTGGCGCTGGAGGCAGCGGTGCAGCGAGGATCGGGCCCGATGCGGGATCGTGGCCTGGAGGGCGTAGAGGCAGTCGTCGAGCGGCAGCAGCGTGTGTCGGCGGAAGGCGACCGCGATGGCCTCCTCCTCACCCGACAGCACGGTCGCGTGCACCACCTTCGGCCCGGTGCGCCGATCGGCGACCGAACTGCGCGCCCGCCACTTGGCCACGGTCTTCGGATCAATGCCGTAGCGTTTGGCCAGCGCCCTCAGGCTCGCTTGACTGTGCTGGACCGCGCGACGGACCGCCTCCGTGGTGGCGCTGCCGCGAAGAACCTGGCCCATGGCGCGTCCCTCCACGCAGGCGTGAAGTCGGCACCATCAAACCCCAGGATCAAACATTTAGGCAGGGCATGAACCTCCAGAGCTCCACCCTGAAGGTTGACGAGAGCGGCGAGCGGTTCCACGTCCAGCAGGCGAAGCAGATCCGCGCCTACAAGGACGCCGGCCACGGGCGCAGCCCGCGCGTGTCCGTCTCGCGCCGATCTTTGCCCGCGTGAACGACCAGGACCGGGCCTTCTTCGGTCGTGGAGAAGGCAGCAATCGGATCAGGATCATCGACAACATGTGGGCGGTCTTCGGCCACTCCTGCGCGGCCGAACCCGACGAACTCGTCAGGCTGCTGCACGCTGACGAAGCGATCCAGCAGGCGGAAACGATCCTCCTGACGATCCCGAACCAACTCGGCGTCGCCTACGATACCCACGTCGTCGATGCGATCCTGACGCAGGTGCCTACCGCGCTCGGCTGGCGCTGACCATCAGCGGGGCTTCGTCCGGGATCACGGTCGAAGCTTCGTCCTGGACGCTGCACCGACACCGCCGTCCCGTACATCCCGCTGCCGGCGCGGGATGATCCGACCCCGGAGCATCCGCCATGGCCACCATAGAAGGTCTTCGACGCAGGCAGACATGCGTGAGCTTTGCGGTACCGGCCTGCGCGACCGGCCGCCGCGCGGCGGCCGGGGATCAGCGCTCCTTCCACGCCTTGGCGATCTGTTCGGTGAGCGGCTTGGTGAGGTAGCTCAGCACCGTGCGGTCGCCGATCTGCAGGTGCGCCTCCACGGGCATGCCGGGCACGAGCCGCAGCCCGTCCAGGCGGGCGAGCTGATCCGGGGCGATGGCGATGCGGGCCACGTAGAAGCTCTGGCCGGTCTTGGCGTCAGTGCTGACATCGGCCGAGAGCCGGGCCACGCTCCCGTCGATCTCCGGTGTCGTGCGCGTGTTGAAGGCGGGGAAGCGCAGGATCGCGCGCTGGCCCGCGCGCACGCTGTCGATGTCCTGCGGATGTACCTTCACCTCGACCATGAGGTTGTCCGCGTCGGGCACGATGAGCATGGCGGGCTCGGCCGGCACGACGAGGCCGCCCACCGTGTGCACGGTCATCTGGTGGACGGTTCCGTCCTGCGGCGCGCGCAGGTCGATGCGCTTGAGCTGGTCCTCCGCGGAGACCCGCTTCTCCACGAGTTCCGACCAGCGCGAGCGGATCTCGGCGAGATCCTTGCCCACCTCGGTGCGCATGGTGCCGTCGATCTGCAGGATCTGCAGCTCGGTCTCGGCGATCCGGCCGCGGGCGGACGCGGTGGCCGCCACGAGCTGGCCGCGCTCGCCTTCGAGCCGCGTCGCGTCCCGCTCCAGCACGGTGACGCGCGAGACCGGCACGAGGTTCTTGGCGTAGAGCTCGCGCACGCCCTGAAGCTCGCTCTGGATCAGGCCGATCTCCCGCGTCTTGGCGGCCGTCTGCTCGGTCAGGCCGGCGATCTCCTCGCGCAGCTGCTTGATCCGCTCGCGCAGCTGCGCACGCTGGCCCTCCCGCGCCTCCGCGCGCGCCGCGAACAGGCGCATCTCCCCGTCGACGAGCCGGTCCACCTCCGGCTCCTGGGCGCGGCGCGCGAGCAGGTCGGCCGGGACGTCGAGGCCGTCCGTCCCGTCGCGCTCGGCCTCGGCCCGGGCGCGCCGGGCCGCGAGTTCGTCCAGCGCCTTTCGGACGATGTCGAGATTCGCCCGGGTCTGCGTCGCGTCGAGGCGAACGAGGACGTCGCCGGCCTTCACCCGCGCGCCCTCCCGCACGAGCAGGGCGCCGACCACGCCGCCGGTCGGGTGCTGCACCTTCTTCACGTCGGACTCGACCACGAGCTGGCCCGGCGCGATCACGGCGCCCGCGATCTCCGTCTGCGTGGCCCAGCCCCCGACGCCGAGGACGAGGACCGCGGACAAGCCGACGGCGACCATGAGGTGGAATCGGATCGAGGCGCGCGGACCGCGCCGGGCCGCGCCCGGCAGGCCCGGCGCGTCGAGGATGGCGGAGGCCGTCGACATCAGGCGCTCTCCTGCAGGGCTTCCGGGGCGTCCGCCCCGACCGGCGGGGCGGGCTGGGCCGTAGCCTGTGCCGCCACCTCGGTCGGCCGCAGGACGCGCCGGAGCACCTCGTCCTTCGGGCCGAAGGCCTGCGCCCGGCCCTCGGCCATCATCAGCACGAGATCGACGGCGGCGAGGGCCGAGGGCCGGTGGGCCACCACCACGCAGATCCCGCCGCGGGCCCGCACCCCGAGGATCGCGCGGGTCAGGGCATGCTCGCCGTCCGCGTCGAGATTGGCGTTGGGCTCGTCGAGCACGACCAGGAAGGGATCGCCGTAGAGCGCGCGCGCGAGGCCCACGCGCTGGCGCTGGCCCGCCGAGAGGCCGGCCCCCGCCTCGCCGAGGCGGGTGTCGTAGCCCTCGGGCAAGCGCAGGATCATCTCGTGCGCGCCGGCCGCGCGGGCCGCGGCCACCACCGCCTCCGCGGACGGATCCGGCGAGAACCGCGCGATGTTCTCAGCGATCGTTCCGGCGAAGATCTCGGCCTCCTGCGGCAGGTAGCCGAGATGGGGGCCGAGGGGGCGCGGGGTCCACTGGTCCAGGCTCGCGCCGTCGAGGCGCACGCAGCCGAGGGAAGCCGGCCAGACGCCGACCAGGGCGCGCACGAGGCTCGACTTGCCCGAGGCCGAGGGGCCGATCACGCCGAGCGCCTGCCCGGCCCGCAGGCCGAAGGAGAGGTCGCGGGCCACGAGGCGCGGCACGCCGGGCGGCGCGACGCCGAGCCCCTCCACGACGAGCGAGGCGCGGGGGGGCGGCAGGGGGTGGGGCTGCGCCTCGGGGGGCAGGCGCCCCATCAGGTCGGACAGCCGGCGCCAGGCTTGGCGGGCCGCCACGAAGCCCTTCCAGTTGGCCACGGCGAGCTCGGCCGGAGCGAGCGCCCGCGAGACGAGGATCGAGGAGGCGATGATCACGCCCGCGCTCGCCTCGCCCCGGATGACCAGCCACGCGCCGAGCGCGAGCACGCCCGATTGCAGCACCATGCGGAAGATCCGGGCGGCCGAGCCGAAACCGCCGGCGATGTCGGCCACGCGCTGGTTGGCGTCGATGAAGGCGGCGTTGGCCATGCTCCAGCGCCGGCCGATGCCGTCCTGCATGCCGAGGGCGGCGAGCACCTCGGCGTTGCGCCGCCCCGCCTCGGCCAGGGCCGTGCGGGCCTGTCCGTGCGTCGTCGCGGCCCGAGTCGGGGCACGGGTGGTCGCCTCGGTCGCCAGGGTGACGACGACGAGGACGAGGCCGCCGCACAGGGCCGCGACGCCGATGAGCGGATGGAACAGGAAGCAGACGGCGAGGTAGACCGGGATCCAGGGCAGGTCGAACAGGGCGCCGGGGCCCGATCCCGCGAGGAAGCCGCGCACCGCATCGAGGTCGCGCAGGGGCAGGAGGCCGTCGCCGGAGCCGGTCCCCTTCAGCGGGGCCCGGACCACGAGGTCGAAGGCGCGGTGGCCGAGCTCGGCGTCGAACGCCGCGCCCACCCGGGAGAGGATCCGCGCGCGCACGATGTCGAGCGCGCCCTGGAAGAGATAGAGCCCGAGCGCGAGCAGGCTGAGCCCGACCAGGGTCGGGATGGAGCGGCTCGGGATGACGCGGTCGTAGACCTCCAGCATGAAGAAGGAGCCGGTGAGGTAGAGCAGGTTGATGAGCCCGCTCATCGCCCCGACCCCGAGGAAGGCGGCGCGGCTCCGGCCGAGGGAGGCCGCGAGCTCGGGCTGGGAATTCTGCGAACGGTTCACGCGGTCCTCACGGGGGTCCTGTGTTCACGGAGCCCGGCCCGCGCGTCGGTGCGCGGGCCGGGTCCGGATGCGCGTCGGCGAATACGCCCCGCAGGGGGCGTGACCCGGTCGACGCGTGCTCTGGTGCCGGACCGGCGTCCCTGTCGGCGCAGAGCGCTCCGGAGCGCGCGGCCGCTTCGCTGAGGCGCCGCACACTCGCTATCGTCGGGCCCTAGCCGATCCTGCCCATGCCGAAGCTGGCATCCGCGAAGGTGGAGCGGCCCTCGTAGAGCCCGTACTGCAGGAAGTGCTGCATCGGGTCGATCTGGGCGGCGGCCACGTCCCGGTAGGTATCGAGGTAGCTCGAACTGTCGAAGGTCTTCGCCGGGTCGCGCCCCTCCTTCCAGCCGAACTGATCGAAATGGCCGAGCGGGTTGACCCCGGCCGCCCGCACGTCGGCATAGGCACCGAGGTAGCCCGCGGTGTCGAAGACCGAGTTGGGGTCGCGCCCCTCGCGCCAGCCGAACTCGTCGAAGTGGCGAGCCGCGAAGCCGAAGGCGTCCTTCTCCGGAGCGGCACGGGCGACGTCGGCATTGGCGAGCAGGTAGTACTGCGCGTCGAAGCCGCCGCGGATCTCGTTCGTGCGCCCGACCGCCTCGTGGACCGGGCGGCCCTCGTCGCGCCCGAACTCGATGTAGTGCTTGAGCGGATCGATGCCCGCCGCCCACACGTCCCGATTCGCGGTGAGGTAGAACTCGTTGTCGAACCCGGCGCCCGGATCCCGGCCCTCCCGCCAGCCGAACTGCTGGTAGTGCTGGACCGGGTTCATCCCGGCCTCCCGCACGTCGGGGTTGGCGGCGAGGTAGCCGGAGGTCGAGAAGTAGGGATTGGGGTCGCGCCCCTCGCGCACGCCGAACTCGGCGTAGTGCGTGTCGGCGTCGACGCCCGCCCGGAACACGTCTCTGTTGGTGGCGAGGTAGAACAGGTCATCCACGAGCGGGTTGCCGTCGTCCACCGTGATCGTGGTGTCGGTGAACTGGTAGCGCTCGAACCCGCCGACGATGTCGCGGCCCTCCGGCCCGGTGATCACCGTCCGGCCCCCGACCTCGCTGACGGTGACCGCCGAGAAGGCCGAATTGAAGACGAGGGTGTCGGTGCCGCGCCCCGCGAGGTTCGCCCCGCCCATCAGGATGTCGTCGCCCGCGCTGTTGAAGATCACGTCGTCGCCCGCGCCGCCGAAGATCCGGTCGGCGAAGGCCGTGCCGCGCAGGGTGTCGTTGCCGTCGGTGCCCGTCAGGTTGACGCCGCGGGCGAGCACGCCGTCGGAGCGCAGCGCGAGGTTCTGGATGCGCGTGTCGGCCGCCGGGCCGGCATCGGCCTGCGCGTAGGGCGTCACGCTGTGGAAGGCCCTCAGGTACTCGGCCAGGGCGTCCTGCTCCGTGCCCTGCGCCGCGAAGGTCGCGGAATTAGGCAGGGAGGTCGGCGTCGCGCCGCTCAGGGCGACGCGGTTCTCGCCGTAGGCCGGGAACGGGTAGTTGTCGCCGCCGAGCCCCGGCGCCGCGCTCGTGCCTGTCGTCAGGAAGTCGAGGGTCACCGTCCGGATGGAGCGGTTCGGATCGCCCACGAGCTGTCCGTCGCGGACCAGGGTGTCGACGAGGAAGCCGTTGCTGTCGACGATCGCCGCCGAGACGATCCGCTGGCCCTCGCGCGTCACGTTGCCGTTGGCGTCCAGGGTCTGGGCCTGCCGGGTCGCGTCGAAGGAGAAGCTGATGCCGCCGATCTGCGGGAAGGCGCCGGGCGTCGCGCCCGGGGCCACCGAGGAGACGGCGTGCTCCAGGACGCGCTCCAGCTCGGACGCGGTGACGGTGACGATGGCGAGCGCGTTGTTGAACCGCAGCGAGTTGGTGACGTCGAGCTGCGAGATGTCGCCGGCCGCCTTGCCCGCCTCGGGGTTGGCCGCCGGGGGAAGCTCCGCGGTGCCGCCGCCGGCCGTCGAGAACGAGCCGATCGAGTCGCGGATGCCGCCGCCGTTCTTGATCGAGACGAGGACCGAGCGGTCGTATTGCTGGGCGTACCAGAGGTTGGCGTCGGCGGTGAGGTCGCCGAGGTTCGTCTCCTCCGTGCGCACCTCGCCGCGGCGGCCCTCCAGGTACACGCTGCTGCGGCCGAGGATGTTGCCGTCCTGCTGGCGGATGATGTCGGCGACGCCCGCGGTCTCCTGCACGCCGTCGTTGTTGACGTCGAGACCCTCGATCACCTCGCGCACCAGGTAGCCCCGGCTGCCGGGCGTGAAGGCCGCGGCCGTCGAGCCCCAGAGCTGCGCCACCGTGGCGTCGTCCACGGCGACCGCGCCGGAATTCTGCGGCGTGATCGAGTTGCGGATGACGTTGCCCTGGTCGTCGAACGTGACCGTCAGGCGGCCGACATAGGCGTATTCCGAGGCGGTGTTCACCAGCGCCAGGGTCTGGCCGGAGGCGTTGGTGAAGAATTGCGGGTAGGCGCCGCCGCTCGTGTCGCCGGCGAGCAGCCTGTCGTTCGAGTCGGACAGCAGGGTGTGCGAGCCGCCGCCGATCAGCACGTCGACGTTGCGCAGGAGCGGGGCCAGCGCCTGCTCGTTGGCGAGCTGCTGCAGGTGCGTGCCGACGATGACCTTGTTGAGGCCGGGATTGGCGGCCAGCACCCGATCGACCTCGGCGTTGATCTGGCTCGCGAGGAGCGCGATCTCGTCGCGGCCGGTGAAGCCGTCGACGGTGACGTTGCCCAGCGTGGTGAGCAGGGGCTCGAGCTGGGTCGTGGCGCCGATGAAGGCGATCCGCTCGCCGTTCTCGACGATGATCGTCGACCGCGCGATCTTGTCCGCGCCGGTCCCGGTCTGCGTCGAGGTCGGCCCGGTCTGGGCGAAGGTGGCGAGGTCGCCGTCGCGGTGGACGAGGCCCGACAGGGCGGCTTCCCGCGAGAAGTTCAGGTTGGCCGACAGGTAGGGGAACTGCGCGCCGACCCAGGTGTCGTCCGCCGCGCCCGCCGCCGTGCCGAGATTGGCGCCGATGATGTTGAAGACCTCGGTGGGCCCGGCGTCGAACTCGTGGTTGCCGAACACCGCCGCCTGGACGCCGATGAGGTTCTGGATAGTGACGTCGGCCCGGCCGGCCGAGGCGGTCAGCCGCGAATAGGCGTTGGCGCCGGAGAGGCCGTAGAACTGGTTGTAGACCCCGTTATAGGTCGCCGCGAGCTGCGGGTCGGCGCCCGCGATGAAGAACGGGCTCGGGATCCAGCCGTCGCCCGTGGAGAGCGTGATCGAGTTCGGCGTCGAGTCCTCGAGCCGGTCGACGATGGCCGCGAAGTTCGCCGCGCGCCGCGTGGCGAGCAGGCCGGCCTCCCAGTCGGAGGCGTGGAGGATCTGCAGCGTGTAGGTCATCGGGGCGGCCTGCTCCGTGGTGAAGTCGAGTTGGTTCTGCGCGATCCCGGCGAAGGCGTTGCCGGCCGCGTCCGTGAAGGCGCCGGCCGGCACGATCACGTCGTAGGCGGTGCCCGGCCGCAGGTCGGCGCTCGGGTTCAGGGTGACGGTGTCGCCGCCGAAGCGGACCTGGGCGGTGTCGGAGACGGCGATGCTGCGCACGTCGCCCGCACCGTCGGTCAGCGTGATGCTGCCGGTCCCCGCCCGCACCGCCTCGCTGAAGCGCAGCACGATGTCGGCGCCGGGCGCCACGCGCGCGGCGTCGTCGGCCGGGGCGGCGGAGACGAGGACCGGCGCGGTCTGGTCGAGGCGCAGGCCGACGAGGACGGGGTCGTGGTCGGATTCGCGGGCGGGCGAGCGGCCGTCGAAATAGCCGGCGGGCCGGCCGAAATCGAGGTTGTAGTCGATGGCGTCCGCCTCGTCGGCGTTGATGTGCCACTCGGTGACGCCGGTGACCTGCCGGTTCAGGCTGGAACTGGCGAGGGCGTGGTCGAGGGCGCCGAAGGCCCCGTCGAACACGTAGGAATAGGGGTTGGCGAGCCGGTCCTCGGCGAGGTTGGTGAACCCGGCGGCCTTGAGGATGTCGAGGGCATCCTCCTTGATGTAGGCGTTGAAGTCCCCGAGCAGGATCGTGTCGCTGTCCCGCGTCCCGGTCGGGCGGAGCGCCACCCACTGGGCGAGCGCGGTCGCGGCGAGTTCGCGCTGCTGCTGCCACGCGCCCTGGCCGTCGCCCTGGTCGGCATCGGCGCCGGTGCCGGTGCCGCTCTTCGATTTCAGGTGGTTGATGACCGCCGTGAAGGTCTCCCCGGTGGCGATCTCGTTGAAGGTCACCGCGAGCGCGGCGCGGCTGGTGTTGACGCCGTTGAAGATGTGGCCGGTGGTGCTCTGCTGCAGCAGCGCCGGGTTGAAGGCGGCCACGTCCGCGTCGTCGAGCCGCTCGATCGTGGTGTTCATCGCCACGCTGACCTTGCTCGGCTTGTAGATGAAGCCGACCGCGATCGCGTCGCCGCCGAGGAACTGGCCCTGATCGAGCTGGGCGCCCGGATTGACGTAGGCGTAGGTCCCCGCCCCGGCCCGGGCATTGAGCTGGCCGACGAGGTATTCGAGGGCGTTGCCCGGATCGCCCGGACGGAACTGGTTCTCCAGCTCGGTCAGGCCGAGCACGTCGGCGCCGGTGGCGATCAGGGTGGTGACGAGCCGCTCGGTCTGGCGCGCGAGCTCCTGGGCGCTGTTGGCGCCGCGGGGCTGCTGGCCGATGGCGGTGCGGGCGGACGCGCCGGTGTCGAGGGTCGTGAAGTAGTTGAGGACGTTCAGGCTGCCGACGGTGAGCGTGCCCCCCACCGCGTCGGGCTCGGCGGGCCTCGGGTTGGCGACCGCGAAGCGGTTGTCGTCGTCGTCGATGGCCCGCACCCGGTAGGCGCCGCTCGGACCGAAGCCGAGGGTGCCGGTGAGGCCGGTGACCGTGTCTCCCATGCGGGGGGCCGTGGCGGTGCCGTAGGTCGGCCCGAACCCGTCGAGGTTCTCCACCGGCTGGTTCTGGGCGTTGAGCCCGTCGTCGTAGGTGATCGAGCGCGCCGCCGTCTGGGCGAGATAGGCCGCGTAGGCCGCCGCGTTCGGCTCGAAGGCGTTGGTGAAGGTCTCGGGCCGCCCGCCCGCTGCGAGGCGGATCTCGTTGAAACGGTCGAGGTTGAACTGCTCGGTGATCGTGAGGGTCTGGGGCAGGCGGACCAGCATGCCCTCGTAGCGCTCGAGGTCGGGCTGGGCCGTCGCGCCCGTGCCGATCGTGCCGGCCGCGGGGAGCTGCACGGCGACCGCCGCGGCCTTGACTTCGGCCGGCGTCAGCGCCCCGGCCCGGACGACCTGGATCCCGGCGGCGTTCGAGACGGTGATCTGCGTCTCGCCGCTGAACTCCGTCACGGTGCCGGTGACCCGGACCCGGTCGCCCTCCGCGACGTCGGCGAGGCGGTTGCCCGTGCCCTCGTAGACGAAGACGCCCTCGGAGGTCAGCGGATTGCCGTCCTGGTCGGCCGCTTCCTCCTGGAGATAGAAGCCGCCGATGCTGCGCCTGGCGTCGGCGTCGCCGTTCTGGAAGTCGCCGACGACGACCGCCTCGACCGTGACAGTCCGGCCGGCGAGCGGACTGGCCGCCCCCGCCCCCTGCACCGCCGAGATCAGGGTCAGGTCGTCGTTGACGACGGTGCCCGTCGCGGTCGCGGCGGCGGCCTTGATCGCGATGTCGCCGGCGGCAGGCGTGGCGGCCATGAGCGTCTCCAGACGGTCCGCGGGAGGCGCGGGCCGCACGGCGGCAGGGACGTGTGTACCGATCGGAAGCCGACGACGCCCCGCCGAGCCGATCGCCAACTGGGCGACCGGTCGCGGAAACACGGTCTCGGTTTGTTACCGGCCTAGCTCTCGCTACTCACGCTTCATCACAGTCCTGTGACCGCCCGCGGCGTGAGCCGGTTTGCCGATCCGCCTTCACGAAGGGCCTGCTCCGAGGTCCGGCTTTCGGGCCAGGACTCGGCCCATCGGCTTCGTGATCTGCCCGGATCTCGACTTCATGGGCCTCGCCCTTCACCGTGGCCAACAAGCATGCCGACGGGACGGCCTACGAGGTTCGACTTCTGTCCGAGACAGGCGGCCTCGTCCTGTCCGGCCCGGGCGCGGTGATCGGCACCGAGCCTCTCGGCGAGGCCTCCGAGTTCGACACCATCCTCGTCGCGGCCGATATCGGCATCCCGAAGCCGAGCGCGCGGTCCGTCGTCTACCTGCACGAGGCGGCCCGATCCGCGCGGCAGCTCGCCGGCCTGTGCCTGGGCGCCTTCGTGCTGGCGGAGGCGGGCCTGCTCGATCGCCAGAACCCCGGCGGCACCTCCCCTACGCGGCTTGCTCCATATCGTCCCCGGCGGGGAGCGGCGCATCCGCGCCGTGCTGCTTGAGGGGCCGGTTACCGGAGAGGCGGCGCAGCAGCACGTAGAAGACCGGCGTCAGGAACAGGCCGAAGGCGGTGACACCGATCATGCCGGAGAAGACGGCGACGCCCATGGCGCGGCGCATCTCCGCGCCGGCCCCCGTCGCGGTCACCAGCGGCAGCACGCCCATGATGAAGGCCATGGAAGTCATCAGGATCGGGCGCAGCCGCAGGCGGCTCGCCTCGATCGCGGCCTGGACCGGGGTGCGGCCGGAAAATTCCAGTTCGCGGGCGAATTCCACGATCAGGATGGCGTTCTTGGCCGACAGGCCCACCAGCACGATCAGGCCGATCTGCGTGAAGACGTTGTTGTCGCCCGCTGACAGCCAGACCCCGAACATCGCCGCGAGCAGGCCCATCGGCACGATGAGCAGGATGGCGAGCGGCAGGGCGAGGCTCTCGTACTGCGCCGCGAGCACGAGGAAGACGAGGAGCAGCGCCAGGGGGAAGACCCAGATTCCGGAATTGCCGGCGATGAACTCCTGATAGGTCAGGTCCGTCCACTCGAAACTGAACCCCCGCGGCAGCGTCTCGGCGGCGATGCGCGCGGCGGCCGCCTGCGCCTGCCCCGACGAGTAGCCGGGGGCGGCGCCCGCGTTGATGTCGGCGGACAGGAAGCCGTTGTAGCGCATGGCCCGCTCCGGGCCCGCGGTCTGGCGCACCTTCAGGAGGGCCGAGAGCGGCACCATCTCTCCCGATCCGGCGCGCACCTTCAGCTGGCCGATATCGTCCTGGCGGGCGCGGAACGGCGCGTCGGCCTGGACGCGGACCGAGTAGGTGCGGCCGAAGCGGTTGAAGTCGTTGACGTAGAGGGAGCCCAGATAGATCTGCAGCGTGTCGAACACGTCGGTGACCGGGATGCGGAGCTGGCGCGCCTTGGTCCGGTCGATGTCGGCGAAGAGCTGCGGCACGTTCATCTGGAAGCTGGAGAACAGCCCCGCCAGCTCCGGCGCCTGCGCGGCACGCGCCATGAACGCCTTGGTCGCCTCGTTCAGCGCCTCGTAGCCGAGGCCGGCGCGATCCTCGATCTGCAGCTTGAAGCCGCCGATGGTGCCGAGCCCGTTAACGGGCGGCGGCGGGAACATCGCGATGAAGGCCTCGGGGATGCCCGCGTACTTCTTGTTCAGCGACTGCGCGATCGACGCGCCGTCGAGCCCCGGACCTTTCCGCTCCGCGAAGGGCTTCAGCGTGGAGAACACGATTCCCGAATTCGACGAGTTGGTGAAGCCGTTGATCGACAGGCCGGGAAAGGCCACCGCGCTCTCCACGCCGGGCTCCTTCAGGGCGATCTCGCTCATCCTCCGGATCACCTCCTCGGTCCGGTCGAGGGTAGCGCCGTCGGGCAGTTGCGCGAAGCCGACGAGGTACTGCTTGTCCTGGCCCGGCACGAAGCCGCCGGGAATCTTCTGGAACAGCACCACGGTCACGCCGACGAGGACGAGGTAGAGCACCGTCATCGCGCCCTTTCGCGCGATGACCCCGCGCACGCCGTGCCCGTACCCGTCCGAGGCGCGCCCGAAGGCCCGGTTGAAGCGGCGGAAGAACCAGCCGAGCAGCCCGTCGAGCACCCGTGTCAGCCGATCCTTCGGGGCGTGATGGTCCTTGAGCAGCAGCGCCGAGAGGGCCGGCGAGAGGGTCAGCGAGTTGATCGCCGAGATCACCGTCGAGATCGCGATGGTCAGCGCGAACTGCTTGTAGAACTGGCCCGTGAGCCCGCTGATGAAGGCCAGCGGCACGAAGACGGCCACCAGCACCAGCGCGATGGCGATGATCGGCCCCGAGACCTCGCGCATGGCCTGGTAGCTGGCCTCGCGGGGCGACAGCCCGGCCTCGATGTTGCGCTCGACGTTCTCGACCACGACGATGGCGTCGTCCACGACGATGCCGATGGCGAGCACGAGGCCGAACAGGCTCAGCGCGTTGATGGAGAAGCCGAAGGCGTGCATCACCGCGAAGGTGCCGACGATGGAGACCGGCACGGCGAGAAGCGGGATGATCGAGGCCCGCCACGTCTGCAGGAACAGGATCACCACCAGCACCACGAGGGCGACCGCCTCGAGCAGCGTGTGGATCACCGCCTCGATCGAGGCGCGCACGAACTGCGTCGGGTCGTAGACGATTCTGTAGTCGATGCCGTCGGGCATGTTGCGCTTGATCTCGGCCATGGTTCGGCGGACCTCGTCCGAGATCTGGATCGCGTTCGAGCCCGGCGATTGCGAGATCGGGATCGCCACCGCCGACTTGTTGTCGAGGAGCGAGCGCAGCGCGTAGTCCGAGGCGCCGAGCTCGATCCGGGCGATGTCGCGCAGCCGCGTGATCTCGCCGTTCTCGCCGGTCTTGACGACGATGTCGCCGAACTGCTCCTCACTGGTCAGGCGCCCCTCGGCGTTGAGCGAGAGCTGCAGGTCGAGGCCCGGTACGGCCGGCGAGGCGCCGATGACGCCAGCGGCGGCTTCCACGTTCTGGGCCTGGATCTCGCGCACCACGTCGCCCGCCGACAGGCCGTGCTCGGCGACCCGCTGCGGGTCGAGCCAGATGCGCATGGAATAGTCGCCGGAGCCGAAGAGCTGCACTTGGCCCACCCCGTCGAGGCGGGCGATGCGGTCCTTGATGTTCAGCACCGCGTAGTTGCGCAGATACGTCATGTCGTAGCGCCCGTCGGGCGAGACGAGGTGCACCACCATGGTCAGGTCGGGCGAGGACTTCACCGTGACGATGCCGAGCTGGCGCACGATGGCGGGCAGCCGCGGCTCCGCCTGGGCGACGCGGTTCTGGACGAGCTGCTGCGCCTTGTCCGGGTCGGTGCCGAGGCGGAAGGTGACGGTCAGCGTCATGATGCCGTCCGTCGTCGCTTGGCTCGACATGTAGAGCATGCCCTCGACGCCGTTGATCTGCTCCTCGATCGGCGTCGCCACCGTCTCGACGATGACCTTCGGGTTGGCGCCCGGGAAGGTGGCGCGCACGACGACCGAGGGCGGCACCACGTCCGGGTACTCGGAGATCGGCATCGCGAAGAGCGAGATCAGCCCGCCGATGAAGATGAGCACCGAGAGCACGCCCGCGAAGATCGGGCGGTCGATGAAGAACTTGGACAGGTTCATGTCGCCCTCCGGGGTCGGGCTTCAGGCGCGCGGCGTCGGGCGGCCGCCCGGGAGGGCGGTCGCGCGCGTCGGGTCGTGAGGGGGAGAAGCGGCTCGCGGCTACGGCGCGTCGGCGCTGGCGAGCCGGCGCGCTCCGGCGGCGCCGGGTGCCCGCTCGCCCATCGCCACCGGCTCCGGGCGCAGGAGCGTGCCGGGGCGGATGCGCTGCAGGCCGTTGACGACGATGCGCTCGCCGCCCGACAGTCCCGAGGTCACGACCCGCAGGCCCTCGACGGAGCGGCCGAGGGTAACGGCGCGGAAGGCGGCGCGGTCGTCGGCTCCGACCACGAGCACGAACTTCTTGTCCTGATCGGTGCCCACCGCCCGCTCGTCCACGAGGATCAGCCGCTCCGGCGCGGCCTGGCCCAGCCGCATCCGCGCGAACTGGCCGGGGATGAGGTGCCCGTCGCCGTTGGCGAAGGTGGCGCGCACCCGCACCGTGCCGCTGCGGGCATCGACCTTGTTGTCGATGAACTGGAGATGCCCGCGGGCGGGCGTGCCCGCCACCGTCGCCATCTCGACGGGGATGCGGTCGAGCTTGCCCCGCCCGCCCGCGGGCCCGGCGATGGAGGCGAGCGCCTTGAGGACGACGCCCTCGTCCGCGTCGAAGCTCGCGTAGACTGGATCGACCGAGACCAGGGTGGTCAGCACCGCCGCCCCCGCGCCGGTGGCGACGAGGTTGCCCGGCGTCACCTCGCGGCGCCCGACGCGCCCGGCTACCGCCGCCCGCACCTCGGTGTAGCCGAGGTTGAGCCGGGCCGCCTCCAGCGCGGCCTTCGCCCCGTCGAGGCCGGCCTTCGCCTCCCGATACGCGTTGGCGCGCACGTCGAGGTCGCGCGCCGTCACGATCTGCTGGTCGGAGAGCCGGCGCCCGCGTTCCCAATCGCCCGCGGTCAGGGCGACGCGGGCCTCGGCGCCCGCGACCTGCGCCTCCAGGCGCTGGACCTCGGCCGCGTAGGGCGCCGGATCGATGGTCACGAGGAGGTCGCCGGCCTTGACCAGATCGCCCTCGACGAAATGCGTCGCCCGGATCGCGCCGCCGACGCGGGCCCGCACGTCGATGCGCTCGACGGCCTCCAGCCGGCCCGAGAACTCGTCCCAGAGGACCACGTCGCGCGGCTCGACGGTGGCGACGGAGGCCGGGGCGGCCTGCTCGGGCTGCGGCGTCGCGGCGACCGCCGCATTCCCCCGGGCCAGCGGGCCTGCGGCGAAATGGTAGGAGGCGCCCGCCAGCAGGGCGACGGCGAGGCCGATCCCGGCGCCGCGCCGGAGGAACATGGGGAGGGAAACGTCGCGATGAGGGTCCACGGCCGGCTCCGACATCTGTAGGGTTCGCTACACATGTCGATCTGGACGCGGCGCGTCAAGGGACTTATCTACCATTCGATACAAAAGTTGGAGCCCGCAGACAATGGCGATGGGACGGCCCCGGTCGTTCGACGCGGACAAGGCCCTGGACGAAGCGATGGAGGTGTTCTGGCGCCACGGCTACGACGGGGCGAGCCTCGCGATGCTGACCAAGGCCATGGGCATCAAGCCGCCGAGCCTCTACGCGGCCTTCGGCAGCAAGGAGGGCCTGCTCAAGGCCGCCCTCGACCGCTACGCCGAGCGCCGCTCCGCGCATATGCGCTACGTGGTGGCGGGGGCGACCGCGCGCGAGGTGGCCGAGCGCTTCCTGAGCAGCATCGCCGAGAGCCACACCGATCCGGCCAACCCGCCCGGCTGCCTGCTGGTGCAGGGGGGGCTCGCCTGCGGCGAGGGCTCCGAGAACATCCCGTTCGAGCTGGCCTCGCGCCGCGCCCAGGGCGAGACGGAACTGCGCGAGCGCTTCGTCCAGGCCAAGCACGACGGCGACCTCGCCGCGGAGGCCGACCCGGCGGCGCTCGCCCGCTTCCTGTCCACGGTCGCCTCCGGCATGGGCGTCCTGGCCTCCTCCGGCGCCGACCGGGACGCGCTGCGGGAGGTGGCCCGCGTCTCGCTGGGCGCCTTCCCCAGCCGTGACGGGAGCGGCATGTCATGAGGGGATGGCGGCCGATCCGACCCCGTAGATCGGGAATGAGCCCCGGCCGCTAAGGCCGCGACCGCGGGCGGCCCGGTACCGGGTCCGCCCCGCTGACGGCGCGTCAACTCGCCCGCATCGACGACCACGTCCGCAACCATCTGGACTGGCCGGTGCGGCTCGCCGCCCTGCTCGGGCCGTCGGAGGGCCATCCCCATCCCGCGCTCGAGTCCGGCACCGGCGAGACGCCTCTCGCCCGCGAGACCCGGCTGCGCATCGACCGGGATTCGCGCGCGCTTCCGCCCTCGCGCCCGTTCAGGGCCATCCCGCAGTTCGCGCCGGCAGCCTGCAGGGCGCGCCTGCGCCGGCGGGCCCGCCTCCGTCGTCGGGCGCGGCCTGCGCCCAGCGCACGGGCCGGGTCCGGACGCGCCGCGCGGGCTCCGTCTCAGCGTCGAATGTCGGGACGGGGATCGGCCACGAAACCGTCGCGGTTGGGCATCCGGACCGCCGCGAGCGAGGCCGCATCGAGGACGGCGTCGTCGGGGACGAGGCCGTTCAGGTTCAGGACGTAGGCCGAGACCGCGTAGACCTCGCCGTTCGTCAGCGATTGCGGCGCGTTGAGCGGCATCGCCCGGCGGATGTAGTCGAACAGCGTCGGCGCGTAGGGCCAGAAACTGCCGACCGTCTTGATCGGCTTGGCAGAGGCCAGGCTGCCCTGGCCGCCGACCAGCCGGTCGCCGACGCCCCCTTCGCCCTTCACGCCGTGGCAACTCGCGCACTGGTCCGCGAAGACCGTCCGACCCTGGGCGACGCTGCCGCTCCCGGGCGGGAGCTTGCGGCCGTCCCGGTCGATATCGAGGTCCCAAGCCTCGATGTCGGCCGCGGTGGCCGGCCGGCCGAACCCGAAGCGGGGGCTGGCCTCCACGGAGGCGGCCAGGGTGGCCGTGGCCAGGAACGCCGCGCAGAGGGCGGCCTTAAGCCTTGACGAAGCCATTCGCGACCTCCCCGCTCGCCGCGATCCGCCAGGGGATGATCGCGTTGTTGTGGTAGAACGACTTCGTGCCGCGGACCGCGGTGAGATCCGCGAAATGCGGCTGCACGTAGCCCGTCTCGTCCGTGGCACGGCTGAGGATGGTCGTGGGCGTGCCGTCCCAGGTCCAGGGCAGGCGGAAGCGCGTCAGGGCCCGCGTCAGCACGGGGGGTTGCAGGTGCGCCTCCGTCCAGCTCCGTCCGTCATCCACGGACACCTCGACCCGCGCGATGCGTCCGTGGCCGCTCCAGGCGAGGCCGGTGATCTCGTTGAAGCCCGCCGCGATCCGCTGGCTGCCGGAGGGCCGCGTGATGATCGATTTCGCCTCCATCACGAAGGTGAACTGCCGCGCCGTGCCGTCCGGCATCAGGTCGGTGTATTTCGCGGTCTCCTCGCGCGCGTGGATCGGCTCGGCCGTGACGTTGAGGCGGCGCAGCCACTTCACGCTCATGTTGCCCTCGTAGCCGGGCAGCAGCACGCGGAAGGGGTAGCCCTGCTGCGGGCGCAGGCGCTCGCCGTTCTGGCTGTAGACGAGCATCGCGTCGTCGAGGCACTTCTCCATCGGGATGCTGCGCGTCATCGCGGCGGCGTCGGCCCCTTCGGCGACGACCCAGCGCGCATCGGGTTCGAGGCCCGCCTCCTCCAGCACGGTCCGCAGGCGGACGCCCGTCCACTCGGCGCAGCTGACGAGGCCGACGAGGTCGGAGGCCGTGCGCCCGGTCATCGCCTCGAAGCCGGGATTGCCCGAGCACTCGATGAAGTAGATCCGCGACTCGGACGGGAAGCGACGGATCTCGTCCATCGTCAGGACCAGTGGCCTCTCCACGAGGCCGTGGATCATCAGCCGGTGCCGGGCGGGGTCGATCTCCGGGATGCCGCCGTGGTGACGCTCGTAGAACAGGCCGTTGGGCGTGATGATCCCGTCGAGATCCTGCAGCGGGGTGCGGCTCGAAGCGGAGGTGTACTGCTTCAGGTTCTTCGGAATGTTGCGGATCAGGCGCTTCTCGTAGGGCGAGGGCGTCCCGTAGGGCTGGCTCCCCACATCGGCGCCCGGCGCCTTCATCGCGTCGGGCACGCCCAGCGGCGCGGCCGTTTCCGCGGCCTTCGCGCCGCCGCTCGCCAGACCGCCGGCGATCGAGCCGGCGACGGCCGCCGCGCCGCCCAGGAAGCGCCGCCGCGATCGATCCGCCTCGCGTTCCGGGGCCGCAGGATCGCCGTCGGCGGTAGAACCACCTCGCGGAGGACGCTGCGATCCACCCATCACGCTCAGCCCCTGCTTCCGATACGGCGCCAAATCTTCAGCGGTTCAGGGATATCCCATCACGCCCGAGTTGGTGGCAAGCGATTTCGGACTTGTTCGGAAAAACTCAACCTCGTCTTGAGTGGACTTCAAGTCGCCGAGGCGGAAGACCTGTCGGACTGGATTCATCGCGCGACCGCGGTGCCGGTTCTCCCCGTTCCGGCGCGCCCTCTCGTGCCGGAACGGAAGCCCCCGGACTGGAGGGCGCGCTAACCCTTCGGCCGCAGCTCTTCCGGCATCGTTTCGAAATTGCGCGGTGTCACTTTCCAGCGGGACGCGTCGTCGTACTCGAACTGGAAGGTCGCCTTCATGTCGGACCGGCGGATCTGGAACAGGGCCGCCTTCCAGGGCCGCTTCGTCGGGTTGTCCTGCTGCATCGCGTCGCGCAGGCGCTCGCAGACGTCGAAGATCTCGTTGCTGTCGGGCAGTTCCGGCTTCGCGCGTCCCTCCGCGTCGTAGACGTAGCCGGTGATCGAGTCCGCGCCGTCCAGGACGATCACCAGCGACAGCGCCTGCCAGGGATGGGCGTTGATCCGCTTGTCCTGAACGAGCAGGCGGCCGACCTCTTGGACGATGTCGGTCGGGGGATGGATGTCGCCCATGGGTCTCTGACTCCTGTCGTCGGTCCGCGGCCGCGCGGCCGCCGGGCGCGCGTCCCGCCGAGGCCGTCTTCGAGCCGGCGCGCGCGAGCGTCGCGTTCGAGGTCCTTAGAGCACGATGCGGGGAAGGGGAACTCGGCTTTCCGAAATCATCGTGCGATCAGAAGAGGATAGAGCGTGCTGCCGGTTCCGTGGAACCGCGGCGCGACGCGGATCGGGCGCCGCCTCCGATCAGCCGGGGCCCTCGGTTCCGAAGATCCGGTCGCGCATCACCCGCTGCAGATCGTCGGGGTTCGTCGCCCCGTAGGCGTCCTGCAAGGGTTCGTAGCGCGCGTTCGTATCGTTCTTGAACCGGTAGCGCTGCGTCAGGACGGATACCGGCGGATCGCCGGGGCGGAACACCTCGTACTCCACGAAGACCTTGTCGGGACGGTTGTCGGCGCCCCAGCCGTTCTCCGTGCGGACGCTGGCGTCGAAGGACGGGTTGTCGCCCAAAGCCACGCGGTAGCGGACCTCCCCGCCCGCCTCCAGCCAGCCCGCGATGTCGTCCTCCAGCATGCGGAAGTCCTGCTGGTTGAAGCGGGCGTTCTGCGGGAACAGGTTGGCCAGCCCCATATCCCCGAAGAAGCGGTGGCCGATGCCGTGGCCGCCGTCGTCGACGCGGGTGAGGTCGTAGACCTCCTTGCCCTTGGCGTTGACGATCTTGGCCGCGTCCGTGCGCCCGTTGCCGCCCTCCCGGCTCACCGCGCTGGTCAGGCCGCTCTCGGTGGAGGAGCGCGACTTCCCGTAGGTCAGGTCGGTGATGTAGGCGTCGGCGACCTTGAGCTGGCCCTCGCCGTCGAGGTGCCAGGTGGCGGAGAAGTTCTCGGTCTCGACGGCCACGGTCTCGTCGCGCAGGTTGGCGCGGGCCGCCCGCACGTCCTCGGCGGTCCTGAGGCGCCTCGGGTTGTTGAGGGCGTCGTCCACCGCGAGGCGCCGGGTGTTGCGGGCCTCGATCGTGGCGCTCGCCGGATCGCGCACGAAGGAGGAGACCTCCCCCGACAACGCGTCGAGATGGGCCCGGTCGACCGCGTTGGCGTGCTCGATCTCGGCGCGGCGCCCCGGCGTCAGGCCGGGTTCGCCGAGTTCCGCGAGCCGGGTGTCGAGGCGCTCGCGCACCTTGGCGATGTCGTGGCGCGCGGCCCAGCCGACGCTGCCCGGCGGGGGGGCGTCCGTGCCCGCGAACAGGCGGCTCACCTGGCCCTCGAGGGTCAGGCTGCGCTGGATGTTCTGGGCGGTGCGCTGGTGCAGCGCGATGTCGTCCGGGGTCGCCTGCGGCCCGTGGCGGATGCCCTGGACGACCCCGGAAGCCGGATCGAAGTCGATCGTCACCGCGTCGCCGCGCAGGGTCGGATCGGCCGCGACCGGCGGCGGGTTGGCCGCCAGGATGTTGTCGCGGACGGTCACCGGGTTGAACATGTCGCCGGGATTGCGGGTGCCGGAGGCGCGCATGCCGAGGCCCGCGCCGACGCCCCAGAAGCCCATCTGGAGGATCGAGCCCGCGCGCTCCTCCCCGCTCATCCGGTCCCAGTTCCGGGCGGTGGCGATGCCCTGGTCGGCGACCGCGGCGGTGTCGAGGGCGAAGGCGCCGGCCTGGGTGTAGGCGTGCAGGGAGGCCTCCAGGGGCGCCACCGCCCGGCCTGCCTGGCCGAGCTGCGACAGGCGCGCGGCGCTGCCGAAGGCGCCGACCGAGGCGACGCTCGCGCCCAGGTTGAGCCAGAGCCCGCGGGCCTGCGCGTCGGTGACAGGGTTCAGCGACTGGCCGTGCTGGCCGCGGTCCACGAGCTCGCTGCCGCTGCGATAGGCGCCCCAGGCGCCCGCGCCGGCTGCCACCGCGCCGGCGCCCGCGACGACGGCGGGCGTCGCGAGGCCGCCCGTGCCGACGATGAGCACGCCGCCGGCCACGATGCCGCCGACGAGCGCGGCCTTGTCCACGACGCCAGCGACGTGCTCGCCGAAGGTGTCGACGGTCTCGGGGGTGTTGCCCTGGCCGAGCGCGACCTCTCCGTCCGCGCCCGCGGTGAGATGGCCGCCCTCCGGATAGACCTGCGTGCCCGGGGGCAGCTTGTTGTTGGTGCGCCAGTCCTCGAAATCGTCGTAGCGGCGCCCGGTATTGTCGACGTAGCGCTCGGCCCCCGACGGATCGGTGACGCGGAACAGGGGCAGCTGCACCGGCCCGGTCTCGCCGTCCGAGTAGGTCACGGGCAGCACCGCGACGTTGGCCGGGCCGTCGCCCGCGATGCCGCGGATCTGGTCGGCCACCGCCTTCACCGGCTCGGCGGCCTCGCCCGTGCCGTAGAAGTTGAAGGCGCCGCGCGCGGCGGCGGCCTCCGCCGCGGCGGCATCCGTGCCCGGCGGCAGGGCCGGCGCCATGCCGACGGTGTTGTCGAGGTCCGTCCCCGCGAGGGCCACGGGGGCGTCGCCCCGGGTGTCGAGATACTGCCGGGCGCCCGCCTGGGCGCTCGGCGCGATGATCGCCGGATTGGTCCAGGGATCGTCCGCCTCTTCGAGCCTGTCGCCGGTGATCGCGGCGTCCGCCCGCACGGTGGCCAGCGCGTTGACCCGCGTCTCCAGCGCCGGGCCGTCCCCGCCGCCGTCACCGAGCAGGCGCCGGCCCTGGTCGGTGGCGAGGATGCCGGAGAGGCGCTCCGCGTCGCGGGCGGCGGCTCCGGCATCGTCGGGGTTCCATTCCCGGGCGAGCGCCGTGCCCATCGCGCCCTGCAGCTCCGGCTCGTCGTAGGCGGAAGCCGGCGTCTCGGCGAAGGCGTTCTGGACGAAGCTGCTGCGCGTCGCGCTCGGGGCCCCGCCGTTCAGCGCCTCCAGGGTGCGGGCGAGGGGCGAGCCGCCCTCCGCGTAGAGGCCGCCGGCCATGAGCCCGTCGCGTCCGGCGAGCGTCCGGGCGAAGCCGCCCGCGCCCTCGGGGCCGAGCGCCTCGGTCATCGCGCGCAGCCGGCCCGATGCCGCCGGATCGTCGGCCTCGCCCGCCGCCCGCACCGCGTTGTTGGCGTAGGCCTGGGCGCGGGCGCGGCTCTCCCAGTTCTCGTCGGGCTTCTCCGGATCGAACGGCGTCTCGCGGGTGATCGCGGAGGCGCGCGCGGCGAGGCGCTCGCCCACCAGCGCCCGGCTCTCGGGCGCCTCGGCGAGCGCGTCGACGAGGCGGGCGGGCCCCCCCGCGCCGTCGCCCTGGCCGGCCTCCCAGCGGGCGATCATCCGGTCGGAGAGGGCGCGCTGCTCGTCGGCGTCCAGGGCTCCGAGTTCCGAGCGGCCGGCCAGCGCGTCGCGGACCTTCTCGCTCGAATCGGTGCCGCCGAAGCCGAGGAAGCCGCCGCTACGGTCGGATTCCCGGTCGGCCCAGTCGGCGATGGCCTTCGCGCGCTCGGGCGGGAGGGTGTCGGCGGGCGCGGGCGGCTCCGCCGCTTCGGGCGCGGCGGCAGGCGCGTTCTCGTTGGCGCTCGCGGGCGCGGCGGGCGTTCCCTCGGCGGCCGGCTCGGCGGGGGCGGCCTGCGGGAACGCGGTCTCCGGCTTCTCCGGGGGCGGCGAAGCGGGCGCGGGCGTGGTCCGCGGGGCGACGGAAGCGGATGAGGCCATCGTCGGTCTCCTCGTGCGAGCGGGGCGCCGCCCCGGGTTGCGTCGGGCTCGAGCCCTCGGGGGCCGAGCCGGGGAGGGGGTCGCTCAGCCGGCGGCGGCAAGGGCGTCGGGTGCGCCGGCGCGCGCCTTCACCTGCGCCTTGGAGGCGGGCCTCGGTACCGCCTGCGCCCGCGACAGGTTGATCGATCCGACGGGCTGGATCGTGAACTCGTCGGCAAGATCCTGGTAGGACAGCACCGCGATGCCGATGCCGTTGCGGGAGAGGAAGCCGCGCACGAAGCGGCGGATGTCCATGGAGGCGAGGAGCACCGGGCGCCCGGCCTCGTCCGCCGCGTTGCGGGGCCCGAGCCCCTCCTGGATGCGCCGCATCTGCGAGAGCAGCGCCTCGGAGGCCCGCTCGTCGAGGACGAGATAGGGGCCGACCGCGGTGTCGCGCACGGCGGCGCGCACCGCCTCCTCGGCCTCGCGCTCCAGCACGTAGGCGGCGACGACCTTGTGGCCGTTGGCGTGGCGGTGGCAGATCTGGCGCTTGAGGCCCGAGCGGACGTACTCGGTCAGCAGCATCGGGTTCTGCTCGCGCTCGCCCCATTCGGCCAGCGATTCCAGCAGGATGCGGGTGTTGCGCATGGGGATGCCCTCGTCGAGGAGGCGCCGCAGCACCTCCGCCACCCGCGGCACCGGTACCGAGCGCAGGACCTCCTTCACGAGATCGCCGTAGCCGGCCTCCATCCGTGCCAGCAGGGCGCGGGTCTCCTGGATGCCGACGAAGCGGCCGGCATGGCGCATCAGCACGCCGCGCACCCGCGCCCCGATCACCCCCGCGGCGTCGTGGTAGCCGATGCCGGCCTCGTCCAGAGCCGCGGCCTGGGACGCCTCGATCAGGACGGTGGCGTCGGTGCCGGCCTCGCGGGTGAAGGGGATGCCGGCGAGTTCGAGGTTGGCCGCGTCGTCGTCGAGCACCAGCCGGTCCGGGCGGACGTGGCCGCTCTCCACCGGCACGCCCTCGACGTCGAGGCGGAACTCGCCCTCACTGAGCGTCGGATCGACGGTGGAGCCGACCTCAGGGATCAGCACGCCGAGATCGCTCGACACGGCGCTCCGGGTCCCGGCGATCATCCGGGCGAGCGCCTGCGCGTCGATGCGCTCGATCAGGCCGGGCGCGAGGTTGAGCATCACCGGCACGACCTCGGCCGGAAGCGCGGGCTTCGAGGCT
The DNA here is from genome assembly GCA_947444195.1 of Methylobacteriaceae bacterium. Lineage (GTDB taxonomy): Bacteria > Pseudomonadota > Alphaproteobacteria > Rhizobiales > Beijerinckiaceae > Methylobacterium. The sequence goes on from CANEZL010000016.1 coordinate 23,701, forward strand.
TGGCTCGCCTCCTCGGCCTCGGCCGTCTCCTCGAGTTCGGGCGCGGGCCGGGGGCGGAAGCTCGCGGCGGCGAAGGCGGCGGCGAGAATGAGGAAAATCGGGGCCGGGAAGCCCGGGATCGCGGCCATGCCGAGGAGCACGGCGGCGGCGAGCCGCAGGGCGCGCGGATCGGAGACGAGTTGCTCGGCGATGTCGCGCCCGAGCGCCACGTCGCGCCCGCCGGTGACGCGGGTGACGATGGTGCCGGCGGTGAGCGAGAGCAGCAGCGCCGGGATCTGCGAGATCAGCGCGTCGCCGATGGAGAGCAGGGTGTATTCGTGGAGCGCCTGCCCCGCCGGCATGCCGCGGGTCAGCATGCCGATGGCGAGCCCGCCGATCATGTTGACGGCGATGACGACGAGCCCGGCGATGGCGTCGCCTTTCACGAACTTCATCGCGCCGTCCATGGCGCCGTAGAGCTGGCTCTCGCGCTCCAGGGTGGCGCGCCGCGCCTTGGCCTGGGCCTGATCGATGTCGCCGTTCCTGAGTTCGGCGTCGATCGCCATCTGCTTGCCCGGCAGGGCGTCGAGGGTGAAGCGCGCCCCGACCTCGGCCACGCGCTCGGCGCCCTTGGCGATGACGATGAACTGCACCAGCGTGATGATGAGGAACACCACGAGGCCGACGATCAGGTTCCCCGAGATCACGAACTCGCCGAAGGTGCGGATGATGTCGCCCGCATCGCCCTCGGCCAGGATGAGGCGCGCCGTGGTGATGGTGAGCGCGAGCCGGAACACCGTCGAGATCAGGATGATGCCGGGCAGCGCCGAGAATTCCAGCGGGCTGCGCACGTAGAGCGCCACCATCAGCAGCAGCACCGAGAAGCCGAGATTGAACCCGATCAGCGAATCGACGAGCAGGTGCGGCATCGGCAGCACCATCATCGCGATCGACAGGATCACGACGAGGGCGACCGCGATGTCCGGGCTCGCCGGCAGTCGGCGCAGGAAGTTCTTCGTGGATGCGATCACGCGGCGATCTCCCGGGTCGGGGTCCGGCCGCGCCGGGCGGCGACGAAGCGGCGGAAGGTGGCGCGGCCCTCTTCGAGCCGGTCGGCGAGGCGCAGCGCCTGGCTGCGCAGGAGGAGGAGCGGCGCGGGCGTCTCGCCGTCCTCCGCCTCGCTCCGGAGGTCCTCGAGTCGGTCGAGGGCCTGGAGGGCGCGCATCCCGTCGCCGGTGGCGACCTGGGCATAGGCCATCAGGCGCAGGGCGCCCGCGTCGTCGGGCACCTCGCGCAGGACGAGGTCGAGCAGCGTCACGGCCTGGACGCCGTCGCCCACGCCGAGCGCGACATAGGCGAGGGCGCAGAGGAGGTCGCGCTGCTCGCGGGCGATCAGCGGCGATCGCTCGTGCGAGGCCGCGACGGGGCGGGAGCGCGCCGGAACCGGCAGGGCGTGGAGGGCCGCGTCGTCTTCCGAGTCGAGCATCGGGCTCATCCCTCCACCAGCGCGTTGCGCCCGGCCCGGAGCAGGGCGAGGCGGCGCAACTCGCGATGCACGACGAGGGCGCCCTCGCGGACCACGCCGTCGCCGCCATCCGCCGCGAGCCCGTCGGCCAGATCCTCCAGGAGCGCCCGGTGCCGCTCGGCCCGCAGAACCTCCGGGTGGTGCAGGCGCGGCATGACGAATCGGAACAGGGCGCGGGACAGGTTCTGCCCGTCGAACCCGTCCGCCGCCGCACCGGCCGCGCCCTCATGAATCGCGCGCCGCGCCTCGCTCAGGCGCACCCGGGTGACGGCATCGACGCCGCCCGCCGCAAGCATCGCGTCGATGGCCGAATCGAGGGGCACGCCCTCCTCGGGCAGCCCGTCCGCGTGGCCGCCGCGGGCGCCCCGCTCGGAGACGCCGTCCGCCGCCCCGACCCGCGCGTCCGCGCCCGCTTGGTTGCGGCCGGCGAGGCGCTCGCGCTCCAGCGCGTAGGCGCCCTCCGAGGCAGAGGGGATCGACGAGGTGACGCGGGTGCGGCGGGCCATCGGCGGTTCCTCTCGTTATTTCAGAAGCGCATGATTTCAGAAGCGCATGGCGACGAGGCGCCCGTCGCGCTCCAGCATCACGCGGTCGTGCTCGATCCCGCGGATGGTCCAGCCGCCGTCGACCACGGCACCGGCGAGGTAGCGCTGGCCGCGCACCACGATGTACGGCTGTGCCCCGCGCCAGACCCCCTCGATGCCGAGCGAGGCGGGCAGCTTCTCGGCCCTGGCCACCACGCTGTTGACGAGGGTGACGTCCCCCGCGAAGCGCTCGTCGAAGGCCTTCTGCAGGCCCTCCCAGCGGGCGGTCATCGCCGGCTCGATCGTGCCGGTGGCGGAGACGGCGCCCCCGCTCGCCTTGACGTGGACGTTGAGGAGGCCGGCCCCCGCGATGTCGTCGCGCAGGGCCTTGGCCGCCGCCTCGACGGCGGCGGGCCTCTGCGGCGCCAGCGCCGGTGCGGGGGGATCCGCCTTTGCGGTCGCCTGCTTCGCGCCGGCCGGAGACGGGGCGCCGACCGGAGGCGGGGCGAGCGCGGCCTGCGCCGCCGCGGGCACCGCCGCCGCGCCGGAGCGGTCGTGCGGCTGCGACTGCGCGGCCTTGCCCGCACCGTCGATCAGGACCGCGGCTCCCGCGATGGGATTGACCAGGGTCAGGAGCACGGTCACCGCGAGCATGCCGGCCGCGGCGATGCCGGGCACCGCCGGGCGCGCGAGCAGGCCCCGCGCGATGCCGAGGGGGCGGGCGGCGCGGGGCTCGGGGACGCTCGCATGCGCGAGGTCCCAGGCGAGCGACACGTCGCCGATCTCGATGGTCGCCGGCAGGCGAACCGTGCGCGCGGCGCCGGCCGGCACCGGCCCGACGCCGGCGACCGCCACGTCGGAGGCCAGCCCCTCGACGCGGATCGTGCGATCCTGCAGGACGAAGGCCGCGTGAGCGGGCGCGAGATCGGGCTCCATCAGCAGGATGTCGGCCTCCGCGCCGCTGCCGAGCACTAGGCGGCCCGCGCCGACATGCTGGGTGACGCCCGCGTAGAGGCCCGAACGAATCTCGAGTCGGTAGCCGGCCTCACCGTTGCCGGTCGTCGCTGCGCTGTCCAAGCTCGCCTCCCCTGCAAATCCCCTTCCAGGCCCGCCGCGCGGGGCGGGGCCTGCGCGGCCCCGCCCCGATCGACCGTCCGGCCGATTACTGCTGCGGCTTCTCCTTGGCCGCGTTCTGGTCGGTGCCGAGCTTGGCCGAGACCATGCGCAGCTCCATGCTCTTCTGCTGTTGCTCCTCGCTCACCTGCTTGAGCTGGGCGAGGTTGGAAGCGAAGCTGTCGCCCCCGCCGCCGCCGGCCGCGCCACCGGCGCCGCCCGCACCGCCGCCGCCCGTCAGGGCACCGAGAGCACCGCCCGCAATCTGTCCGAGTCCACCGAGCATGTTCGACTCCTCAATCTCAGGTTGAATGGTTTCGTGCGACGATGTCGGATATTCCGCGCCGGCCTGCCGGCTACGCGAAATCCTCCTCGGTCTCCGACATCGCTTGGTTCATCTCGTCCACCGCGTCGCCAGCGACCTGCATGGCGAACTGGCCGAGCGCGTCCTCGAAGGCCTTCGCCTGACCGGCATCGCCTCCGCCGCCGAGGGCTCCACCGATCGCGCCGCCGATGAGGCCGCCGACCGGACCGCCGAGGGCGGTTCCCGCGATGTTCCCGAACGTTTCGAGCATCGTCACTCCTCCTGCGGCCCGCTGCCGACGCCCGTGGGCGAGCGGAACGGGCCGCGGTTCACGCACCGGGCCGGGATGCCCCGCGCAAGGCGCGACGGTCCGGCACCGCGATGGCGCTCCGCGGAGGGTCGGGGACGAGCCCCGGCACCCGCGGTGGCGCCACGGGTCGGGACGCTAGGGAGGCGAGCTTTCGAGAACCTGACGGCGCCGTCGTCGCGCCGGATTCCTCCGGCCGATCAGGGCCGCGGGGCCGGGGCGGCGCCCGGCGCGGGCAGGACGGAGGCCGGTGCGCCGGGCGCCGGGACCGCACCCGCGGGGGCGGGAATCGCGGCGGCCTCGCTGCGGGCGGCGGGCTCCGACTCGGGGCCGATCAGCCGCTCGGGCCGGCCATCGCGGAAGACGGTCATCTGCCCGCCGCGGAACACCGTGAGCGTGGTGACCTTCGGCGGCGGCGGCGCCTTGGCGGCCTCCGCCGCGGGCTTCGGGCGGGCCTGCTCCTCGGCCACGAGCCCGGCGAGGGTCTGCTCCACGAGGGTGACGTAGCGCGGCGGCCCCGAGACCATCACCACCGCCTTGCCCGGCGCGGGCCGAATCGGGAAGCGCGCGTCGCCGATCTCCAGGGCGTCGAGGGCGGCCTTCAGGCGGTCGAAGGGAATCGGGCTCAGCACCAGGAGCTGGGTGCGGCTCTCCCGCGCCGAGGTGATGTAGAGGACGCTGCCGTCGTAGTACCATTCGAGGTTGTAGTTGGCGGCCAGCCGGTCGAGGAATTCCTGGGCGCTGCCCTCGGGCATGCGGCCCTGGATCCGGCCCTTCACCTCGGGGCTGACATTGACCTTGATGGCGAGGTTGCTGCCGAGTTCCTGCAGCGCCGCCGGCAGATCCTGGTCGATCACCGTGTAGCGGTAGGGCGTCGCTGGCAGCTTGAGCGCGGCCGCCTCGGGCCGCTTCGGGGCGAGCGGCAGCGACAGGCCGGCGAGCGCCGCGGCGAGCGCGCACAGCCGCACGCGGCGGGCCCGTCCGCCGTTCCGAATCCCGCTGCGCATTCCGGCACTCCCTCTCCCGCCGGCTCCGCGTTACGACGAATTTGCGACGCTGCGCTGACGCCGCGCTCGCCCCCACCGCCGCCCGGCCCGTGGAAACCGCGGGCTCCGCCGGCCGCCGGAGACGCCGCCGTCATCGGAGCGCTTCCGGTCGAGAGGTCGGCTCCCCGGCCCATCGCGACCCGACGGGCGCTCATTCCGCTGGATGCGGCGCGGTTCGCGCCGGGGCTGCCGACCGATCCCCCCGAAGCGGTCGGCCCCACCCGGGATCAGACCCGCAGCGATCCGGAGATGTCGCGCCATCGGATATGCCCGGGCAGCGGCTCCCCGCGCAGGACGCTGACGAACGCGGCCTCGACATCCTGCGCGGTGAACCACTCGTCGGACCGCATGCGGATCCTGCCGCCCCCGAACACGAGCAGCGTCCCGTCCGCGAACGTCCGCGAGACCCTGTCCCGATACGCCCGGACATGCCGCCGCGTGCGCGCCTCGCGCCGCTCGATCATGCAGGTGACCCCGCCCCCGGCCACCTGAAGATAGCCGCCCGAGGGGTCGGTCAGTGCGGCGAAGGAGGCGGGCCCGTCGCTGCGCAGGCGGGACAGGGCGGTGCGCAGCCGGGCCTCGCCGACGCCGTCGACCGCCGGCCGGCCCTCGACCTCGAGGCGATACCCCACTCCGGCGGTGCCGGCGCGGGACGACCGGCCGTCCGCCGTCACGCTCGCGCATCCCCGGCTTCCGGCCCGCGCAGGAGCGCCTCCAGGGCTTCGATGCAGGCGATCACGTCGCGGCTCGGAAAGTCGTGGAAGACGATTCCCGTGGGCAGGGCCGCGCGGTTCAGCACCTCCGCCGGCACGCGCTCGCCGTAGCTGCGGACCTCCCGCGCGACCGCGCGAAGGGCATCGACGAGCCTGTCCACCGCGTCCTCGCCCCCGAGCCCGGCGCCGAGGTCCAGGTCGATCGTGCCGGGCCCGCCGACCTCGACCGCGCGCAGCCACCGCGCGACCGTCCCGGAGAGCCAGGGATCGGCACGATCCCGGTCGAGGCGGCGCAGGAGGGCTGTGAGGGCCAGGAGGCAGCGGTCGTTCTGCGTGAGCAGACGCCCGCGGAAGGCCTGTACGGAATGCCCCACGCCGCCCCGTTCCTCGTGCTCCGGATTTCGCACCGGCGATGCATCCGCGACCTGACGGCGAGCTGTCGGGCTGTCGAGGACGACGGGAAACCCAAGGGGGAGCCCCCGCGGGGTCCGGCCTTCGTCAGGTGACCGTCAGGTCGGGCGGCTAGCCTCCGCTCCGTCCTCACCGGGGATCGCGGCGCCACCGTCCGAACGGACGATGGCGGCCGTTCATCTCCTCGGCAGCACGTCTCAAGGGAGCGTCCAGGCCATGGCAGTGGAAGCGGTCGCGAGCGGCCTGGGCGGCATCGGCGGGGCGGGCCCCGTGCGCGGCGTCGAGGCGGTCGATTTCGGTCCCGCCCTCGGCAACGCGTCGGGCCCGGCGCAGAACCCGGCCTCCTCGGCACCCCCGGTGCGCGAGGCGTCCCTCGAGGCGCGCACGGGCGGCCTCGAATCGCCGGCCCGTCCGGGGCCCGCCCCGGAGGTGCGCGCCGCGCCGCGCCATTCGGGGGATTCCATCGGCCACCGGGTGCTCGACGGCATGGACCGCGTGCAGAGGGGCGACGTCGCCTGGCGCGGCCGGTCCGGCCCGGCGGGCGCGGCCCCCGAAGGACCGACCCTGAAGGTCGCGACCCGCCAGCCCGGCCCGGCCGAATCGGCCATGCGCCCCGATGCCTATCGCGGCCCCGAGATCGCCGGCCATCCGACCACCCAGCCCGGCCAGAGCAGCAATCCCGGCTTCGACGGGATGGTGCGCCAGCTGGAGCAGGTGAGCGGCCAGGTCGTGCAGGTCTCCGTCGTCACCAAGACCACGGGCAGCTTCACCGGCTCCCTCAACAAGCTGCTCTCCTCGGGCTGATCCGCCGCCCGAGACGCCCGAACCTCAGGAGACCGCCATGCCGAGTGCCCGCCCGAACGCCCCCACGCCGCGCCCGCGGCGCCTGCGGTCCGTGGCGATGCTGGCGGCGCTGGCCCTCGTGCTCGGCGCCTGCAAGACCGACCTCTACACCAAGCTCTCCGAGCGCGAGGCCAACGAGATGGTGGCCCTGCTCCTCGACAAGGGCATCGCGGCGAGCCGCGTCGGCGCCAAGGACGGCACCAGCTCCGTGCAGGTGGAGGACGGGCGCTTCGCCCAGGCCGTGGAGGTGCTGAAGGCCGGCGGCTACCCGCGCCAGAGCTTCACCAACATGGGCGAGGTCTTCAAGGGCGGCGGCCTCATCGCCTCGCCGACGGAGGAGCGCGCCCGCTACGTCTACGCCCTGAGCGAGGAGCTCTCGAAGACGATCTCCAGCATCGACGGCGTGCTCTCCGCCCGCATCCACGTGGTGCTGCCCAAGAACGACCTCCTGAAGCAGGACGCCACGCCCTCCTCGGCCTCGGTCTTCATCCGCCACGACCAGGACGCGCCGCTGAAGACCCTGCTGCCGCAGATCAAGATGCTCGTCGCCAACAGCATCGAGGGCCTGAGCTACGAGAAGGTCTCGGTGGTGTTCGTGCCCGTCGACCGCGCGCAGAGCGCGGGCGCAGGTATTACCGCCGCACCGGTCCGGGCCGCGGGGCCGGGCGAGGGGCTCGATCCGGTGGTTGCCGGGATCGGCGGGGCGGGCGGCGCCCTGGCGCTCGCGGGCGGCGGCTACTGGCTGATGCGCCGCCGCCGCAAACCCGCGCGGCGCGCGGCGGAACTCGGCGCCCTGGAGACGCTGGAGCCCGCCGATCCCGCCCTCGCGCCGCCGGAGGCCCGCCCGGCCGTGGCGCTCAAGCGCGTGGCCTGAGCCGATGAGCGGGCCGGCTTCCGTCCATCCCGACCGCGTGCGCGCCGCCCTCGATCCGCGCCTGTCGGACGCCTTGGCCGCGCGGCTCCTCGCCTGCGAGCGGCTGCGCGGGCGGATCGATGCCCGCCTCGGCCGCGACGGCGCGCCGGTCGACCCCGACCACGCCTGGCTGCTCGCCGATCCCGACGCGGCGGCGCGGCGGGCGGGCGCGGTGCTGCATGGGCGGGCGCTCCGCTCGGTGCTCGCCGGGCCGGCCGTGGCCGCGCTCGTCGCCGCCATCGGCCGGGACGCCCACGCCTTCGGCCTGCGCCACGGGGCGCATGTTCCCCCGCGGGACGACCGCGGCGACCTCGCCGCGGCGATCCTCGCGGACGGGCATGCCTGCCTCGGCGCGTGGCTCGAGAGGTCTCCGGAGCGCCTGCGGCGCGCCGTGCTCCTCGCCCTGCCGTTGGGCACGCCCGCGGAGAACGTCCCCCTCGATCCGACGCTGATCGAGCTGGCGCCCGACATCATGGCCCTGGTGGCCGACGAATCGCGGGAGATCGCCGATGCCTGAGCGCGCGCAGCCGGCGGCGCCCCGCCTGCGGCCGGCCGGACCCGTCGTCCGGGCCGCCGAGATCGGCATCTGGAGCGAGGCGCAGGCGGGCCTCGCCGCCTCGCACCGGCACGCCGTCGAGACCCGCGCCTTCGCCCGCGACCTCGTCGAGCGCGAGCGCGCCCGGGCCGAGGCCGAGGGCCGGGCCGTGGGCGAGGAGGCGGCGGCGGCCCGCATCGCGGAGACCGCCGCCCGCGCCGCCGCCCATCTCGCCGCCCTGGAGCGGGAACTGCCCGCCCTGGTCCACGGGCTCGTGGCCGAGGTCATCGGCGCCTTCGAGCCCGGCGACGTCCTCGTCGGCTCGGTGCGCCAGGCCATCGCGCGCCTGCGCCCCGACGCGGAGGCGAGCTTGCGGGTCGCGCCCGGCGATCTGGAGGCGGTGCGGGCCGGGCTCGCCGATCGCGATACCGGCGCCCTGCGCATCGAGGCCGATCCGGTGCTCCAGCCCGGCGAGTGCTGCCTGCGCAGCGCCATCGGCAGCGTCGAGCTCGGCGTCGAGGCGCAGTTGCGGGCGCTGCGGGCCGGTCTCGCGGCCGCGTCCGCGGAGGCCGTGTCGTGAGCGCGCCGATGCCCGATCACCAGGGCGCCGTGACGGCGCTCGCGGACGCCCTGCCGCGCCTGCGCGAGGCGGCGCGCGCGGTGGAGACGCGGCCCCTGCGCGGCCACGTCACCCGCGCCGTCGGCACGATGATCCACGCCGTGGTGCCGGGCGTGAAGGTCGGCGAGCTGTGCCGGCTGGAGGACGGGCGCGGCGGGTTCTCGCTGGAGGCCGAGGTGGTCGGCCTGTCCGGCGAGACCGCGCTGCTGACGCCCATCGGCGGCATCGAGGGCCTGTCGGGCCGGGTCGAGGTGGTGCCCACCGGGCGCATGGTCGAGGTGCCGGTGGGGGACGCCCTGCTCGGGCGCATCCTCGACGGCCGCGGCCGGCCCCTCGACGGGGGCGCCGACCTCGCGGACGCGCCGACGCGGCCCCTGCGCGGCCCCGCCCCGAACCCGCTCACGCGACAGCTGGTCGAGCGGCCGATGCCCCTCGGGGTGCGGGTCATCGACGGGCTTCTCACCGTCGGCGAGGGCCAGCGGCTCGGCATCTACGGCGAGCCCGGCGGCGGCAAGTCCTCCCTGCTCGCCCAGATCGTGAAGGGCACGCAGGCCGATATCTGCGTCATCGCGCTCATCGGCGAGCGCGGGCGCGAGGTGCGCGAGTTCATCGAGCGACATCTCGGGCGCGCGGGCATGGCCCGCTCCGTCCTCGTCGTCTCGACCTCCGACCGCTCGGCGGTCGAGCGGGTCCAGGCGGCGCAGGCCGCCACCGCCATCGCCGAGCATTTCCGCGATGCGGGCCAGCGCGTCGTGCTGATGATGGATTCGGTCACCCGCTACGCCCGCGCCCTGCGCGAGATCGGGCTGGCGGCGGGCGAGCCGCCGACCCGGCGCGGCTTCCCGCCCTCCGTCTTCGCGAGCCTGCCCGGCCTGATGGAGCGGGCCGGCCCCGGCGCGCAGGGCTCCATCACCGCCTTCTACACCGTGCTCGTCGAGGGCGACGGGGCCGGCGACCCGATCGCGGAGGAGACCCGCGGCATCCTCGACGGCCACATCGTGCTCTCGCCCGCGCTCGCGGCCTCGGGCCACTATCCGGCGGTCGACGTGCTCACCAGCCGCTCGCGGGTGATGAACGCGGTCGCCGCCACCGAGCACGTGCGGGCCGCCGCGCGCTGGCGCGAATTGCTCGCCCGCTACGCCGAGGCCGAGTTCCTCGTGCAGGTCGGCGAGTACAAGGCGGGCTCCGACCCGCTCACCGATACGGCGATCGCCCGCATCGGCGAGCTGCGCGGCTTCCTGCGCCAGGGCGAATCCGAGGTCACGACATTCGAGGAGACGGTGGCATGGATGCAGCGGCTCGCCGCGTGAGGCCCGCGGACCTCGCCCGCCTCGCCACGCTCCGCGCCCGCCGCGAGGCGGAGGCCGGCCGCGCCGCCCAGGCCGCGGCCGAACGGCGCCGCGCGGCCGAGGCGGCGGAAGCGCTGGCCCGGCAGGGGGCCCGCGAGCGCGAGGCGGCGCGGGCTTCCGGGGAGCGCGCGGTCTATGCCGGGCTGGCCGCGGGCGGCGCCATCCCCCTCGCCGCCCTGGAGGAGCGCCGCGCTGCGCTCGCAATCCTCGGCGAGGCCGTCGAGGCCGCCCATGCCGAGGTGGCGGCCGAGGCAGAGACGGCGGCGGCTGCGCAGGCGGCGCATGCGGAGACCCTCTCGGTGCTCGCCCGCCGCGCCCGCGAGACCCAGCGGTGGCAGCGCGCGCAGGGCCGGATCCTCGACGCGCGCCGCGCCCTCGCGGAGCGGGCCGACGCGTGCGAGGCCGAGGACGAGATCCTGATGCGGCTCGGCCGCTCGGGAGCGGCGGCATGATGCGTTGTCTCGTTGGTCGCTCGGATCGCGCGGGCTTCCCCTCCCCCTTGCGGGGAGGGGTAGGGGTGGGGGTGGTGCAGGAGGCACCACCGAGCTTCATCCTGCACCACCCCCACCTCCTCCCTCCTCCCCACAAGGGGGAGGAGAGGCCCCCGCATCTGTCCAACCTATCCAATGGGTGACGGCATGAGCCTGTCCTTGCCCCGCATCGACGCGCCGCCCGTGCAGCGGCACCGCCCCCGCACCCGGCTGCCCGAGGCCGCCGCAGCCCTCGTCAACCGGCTCGCGCGCCCGCGGATGCCGTTCGAGGCGGATGTCGAGGGGCTGCCCCTGCGGCTCGCCCCTGGCGCCGTCCTGCTCGAACCGGTGCCGCCGATCGCGGATGCGGTCGAACTCGGCCTCGCGGTGGCGGGCGGCCGGCTCGCCCTGCGCCTGCCCGGCGCCGTGCTGGATCGGCTGGCGCGCGCCCTCCAGCCGGATCTCGAGAGGTTGCCCGATGGCCCCGCCGGTCCCCTGCTCCTCGAACTCGCCCTGGCGCCGCTGCTGGAGGCCGCCGAGCGGGTCGTGCAGGCGCGGATCACCATCGAGTCCCTGGCGCCCGCCCACGAGGCCGCCCCGGGCCCGACGCTCCGCGTGGAGGGTCATCTCGCGGGCGAGCCCTTCCCGGCCCGGCTCGATCTCGGACCCGGGCCGCTCGCCGTCCCGGGCTCGCCCCCGCTCGAAGCCTTGCTCGCCCTGGTCGAGGCGGCGCCCGCGCGCGCGGCGCCGGTCGCGGCTTTGCCGCTCGCCGTCCGGTTCGTCGCCGGCCACACCCGCCTCACCCTGCGGCAGTTCGAGAGCATCGAGCCCGGCGACGCGGTGATGCCCGACCTGTGGTACCCGGCCAGGGGCGAGACCCGCTTGACCCTCGGCGAGAACCTTGTCGCCGAGGCGCGCACGGACCGTCACACTTCGACGCTAAGGACGCCGTTTCGTCCGGCCGCGGAAGATCCCGCGGCGAGCGGGGTCTCGGTCATGGCGCAGGATCAGGCGGATGGGGCGGCGCAGGCGAGGTCCGAACCGGGGCTCGATGCGGTCAACGTCGCGCTGACCTTCGAGCTCGGGCGCCGCACCCTCGGCCTCGGCGAGCTGAAGGCCCTGGGCGAGGGCCACGTGTTCGACCTCGGCCTCGACCCCGAGAGCCCCATCGACCTCATCGCCAACGGCGCGCGGATCGGCCAGGGCGAGATCGTCGAGATCGGCGAGCGCATCGGGGTGCGCGTGGTGCGCCTGTTCGGGCGGGACTGACGCGCGCGATGACCGAGGTCCAGCCGGGCATCCTCGCCCTCGTCGCCGTCACCCTCGGGCTCGGGCTGATGGCCTTCGTCGTCGTGACGACGACGGCCTTCATGAAGATCTCGATCGTGCTCTTCCTCGTGCGCAACGCGCTCGGCGCGCAGCAGGTGCCGCCCAACATCGTGCTCTACGGCGCGGCGCTGATCCTGACCGTCTACATCTCCTCGCCGGTGGCCGAGCAGGTGTTCCAGCGCGCCACCGATCCGCAGCTCACCTACCAGACCGTGGGCGACTGGCTGGCCGCCGGAAAGCGCGCGCAGGAGCCGGTGCGCGACTACCTCCAGCGCTTCACGAGCCCCGAGCAGCGCCAGTTCTTCCTCGACGCGACCCAGCGGGTCTGGCCGGAGGGCGCGCGCGGCAGCGCCGGGCCGGACGACCTGCAGATCCTCGTGCCCTCGTTCCTGATCTCGGAGCTGAAGCGCGCCTTCGAGATCGGCTTCCTGCTCTATCTCCCCTTCATCGTCATCGACCTCGTGGTGACGACGATCCTGATGGCGATGGGGATGTCGATGGTCTCGCCCACCGTGATCTCGATCCCCTTCAAGCTGTTCCTGTTCATCGCCATCGACGGCTGGTCGCGGCTGATGCACGGGCTCGTCTTGAGCTACGCGCTGCCGAGCTGAGAGGGACGAAGACGATGGACCAGTCCGGCATCCTGCTGCACGTCAAGAACGCGCTGGCGCAGTTCATGACGCTCACCCTGCCGCCCCTGGTGGCCGCCCTGGTCGTCGGGCTGATCGTGGGCGTCCTCCAGGCCGCGACGCAGATCCAGGACCAGACCCTGCCGCAGACGGTGAAGCTCCTCGTCGTGGTGGCGGTGCTGGCCCTGTTCGTGCCGCTGCTCTCGGCTCCGCTGATCGAGGGCGCCAAGCAGGTCTTCTCCGAGTTTCCCGCCCTCACGAGCCCGGGCTGACGGCTCACCCGATGGCGAGCCTGCCCGACCCGAACACCGTCGCGGGCCTCACCGCCCTGTTCACGGAGGCGATGCGCTGGGTCTCCGCGGCGGCGCTCGGCATGGCGCGGCCCGCGGGCATCTTTCTCATCCTGCCGGTCTTCACCCGCGCCGAGATGGGCACGCTGATCCGGCTCGGCCTCGCCTTCGGGCTCGCCTTCCCGATCCTCGGCTACAGCCAGCAGAGCATCGCGCCGGCGGAGGCCGACATCCAGGTCGTGCGCCTCGTGCTGGTGGCCCTGAAGGAGCTGTTCGTCGGCGTGCTGATCGGCTTCGTGATGGGGATCCCGTTCTGGGCGATCCAGTCGGTCGGCGAGTTGATCGACACCCAGCGCGGCATCTCCAACGAGGTCGCCCCGGTCGATCCCACCACGAAGTCGCAATCCTCGGCGCTGGGCCTGTTCCTGGGGCTCCTGGCGATCACGATCTTCGTGGCGGCGGACGGGCTCAACACCGTCGTGGAGGCGCTCTATTCCAGCTACGGCCTGTGGCCGATCCAGACGTTCCTGCCCGCCACCGATCTCGAGGCGATGATGGGGCTCGCGAGACTCGTCGACCGGGTGCTGCGCACCGCGCTCCTCGTCGGCGGCCCGGTCATCGTCCTGATGCTGCTCCTCGACCTCTGCGTGATGCTGATCGGCCGCTTCGCGCCCCAGATCAACGCCAACGACCTCGCTCCCACCGTGAAGAACGTCGCCGTCGTGCTCTTCATGATGGCCTATGCGAGCTACCTGTTCGACTACGCGGGCGCCGAGATCGGCACTTTGCGCGGCATCGGCGCGACGATCGGGCCGTTCCTGCGATGAGCGGCGATTCGAGCGAGGAGAAGACCCTCCCGCCGAGCCAGAAGAAGCTGCGCGACGCCCGCAAGAAGGGGGAGATCGCCAAGAGCCGCGACCTCGTCAGCGCGTTGGGGCTCCTGGCCGCCACCGCCTTCCTGTGGGCACGCTCGGAAAGCCTCGTGGACGAGTGGCGGCAGGTGCTGCTCAATGCCGAGCGGCTGCAGAACGACCCCTTCGGCGTCGCCGCCCCGCAGGTGGCCGCGACCCTCGCCGGCCTCTCGGCCCGCACCGTCCTGCCGCTGCTGGGCGCCGTGGTGGCCGCGGGCATCGTCGGCAGCGTCGTTGCCAATCGCGGGCTCGTCTTCTCCCTCGATCCGATCAAGCCGAAGCTCGAGCACCTCAACCCCATCGAGGGGCTGAAGCGGATGTTCGGCGTGAAGGCGCTGGTGGAACTCGCCAAGACGCTGGCGAAGGCGGCTTTGCTCGGCGGCACGCTGTTCCTCGTCTTCCTCGGCACCTGGAACACGCTGGTGCTGCTGCCCGCGGGCGGGCTCGCCGCCCTCGATTTCGTGGTCGGCACGCAGGCCAAGCTCCTCCTCGGCATCGCGGTGGGCGCCTTCCTCGCCGCCGGGCTGATCGACGTGCTGATCCAGCGCTGGCTCTTCTTACGCGACATGAAGATGAGCGCGAGCGAGCTGAAGCGCGAGTTCAAGGAGCAGGAGGGCGATCCGCACGTGCGCGGCGCCCATCGCCGCCAGCGCCAGGAGGGCGCGCAGCTCCCCCGCACCGGGCTGAAGCGCGCCACCATCCTGATCCGCGGCCGCGGCGTGGCGGTGGGCCTGCGCTACGTGCCCGGCGAGGGCGGCGTGCCCATCATCGTCTGCCGCGCCAAGGGCGCCGGGGCGGAGGTGATGATCGAGGCCGCGGCCGAACTCGGCATCCCCCGCGCCCCCGACCACGGACTCGCCGCGGCGCTCGCCCGGAAGGTGGCGCCGGGCGCCCCCCTGCCGAACCGCTTCTTCGACCGCGCCGCGCGGGCGATCTACGCCGCGGGGCAGGCGTGAGGCCGTGACAGCCCGCCGTTCCGTGAGCGCGGGACCCGTCGGCGGCCTGTCCGAGCGGGCCCGCTCGCAAACCTGTGATGGAAGGGCGACACCGGCCCGTTCATCCGACCGGGCCGGTCGCGGCTGTAATCGCACCGTCACACAAGCTCAGCAGGAGTCTCCTCATTCGTCGAGGCGACGGGGAGGCGGCCGATGCGAGCGAACACCATCGGGTTTGCCCGCCCCGCCGCCGGGACGCCGCCCCGCCGCGTCCGCGCGTAGCGTATCCATGGATCGGCCGTTCCGCCCCCGCCTTCTGGCCCGCGTCGCGATCCTCCTCGCATCGGGCCTCGCCGCGGCCGCGCCCGCCGCGGCCGAGCCGGCGGCGGTCCGGACGGTTCCCACCGGGGCGCCCGCGATGGCGCGCCCGATGATCCCGGCCTGGCCGGACAACGTGCGCTCCGTCGACGACGCCTCGCGGTTCCGCCCGCACACGGCCTGGACCACTGGCGGGGCGGCCCCGCCCCGGTTTCAGCCCAACGCCCCGGATGCCGAGACGATCTCGGCCGCCCGCGGGCAGCTCTCCCTCAACGTGTCCCGGGGCAAGACCCTGCGCCTGTCGCGGCCGGCCGCCTCGATCTTCGTGGCCGACCCGACCATCGCCGACATCCAGACGCCGTCGAACCAAGTGGTGTTCGTGTTCGGCAAGAAGCCCGGCCGCACCAGCCTGTTCGCCCTGGACGAGCGCGGCGATCCCATCGCCGAGTACGGCGTGGCCGTCGTCCAGCCGATCGAGGACCTGCGCAACCTGCTCCGCAGCGAGGTCGGCGATTACCGGCTCAGCGTGTCGTATACGCCCAACGGCGCGATCATCAGCGGCACGCTGCCCAATGCCGGGCTGGTGGAGACCGCCAAGGCGGTCACCGCCCAGTTCCTCGGCCAGGGCGCCACGGTGACGAACCGCATCCGCGTCGCGGGCGCGCTCCAGGTGAACCTGCAGGTGCGCGTCGCCGAGGTGAACCGGCGCGTGCTGAAGGAGTTCGGCATCAATCTGCGGGCGACCGGCCAGGCCGGGAATTTCGGCTTCTCGCTTGTCTCGGGGGGCTCCGCGGCCTCGCCGGGCACGCTGCCGATCACCGGGCGCGGCAACAGCTTCGGCGTCAGCTACTCGGACGGCATCAACAACGTCACCGCGACCCTCGACGCCCTGGCCGAGGACGGCCTCGTCTCGATCCTGGCCGAGCCGAACCTCACCGCCGTCTCGGGCGAGAAGGCGAGCTTCCTGGCCGGCGGCGAGTTCCCGATCCCGATCGCTCAGGCGCTGGGCCAGACCTCGGTGCAGTTCCGCCGCTTCGGCGCGAGCCTGGAATTCCAGCCCACCGTCCTGTCCTCGAACCTCATCAACATCCGGGTGCGGCCCGAGGTGAGCGAGCTGACGCCGGCCAACGGCGTCGAGGTCAACGGCCTCAGCATCCCCGGCCTGACGACGCGCTCGGCCGACACCGTGGTGGAGCTCGCCAGCGGCCAGAGCTTCGCCATCGGCGGCCTGATCCGGAAGAACTTCTCCACCAATATCGGCATCCTGCCGGGCCTCGGCGACATCCCGGTGCTCGGCGCCCTGTTCCGCTCCTCCGCCTTCCAGAAGGACGAGAGCGAGCTCGTCATCATCGTCACGCCCTACATCGTGCGGCCGGCGGGTTCCCCCCAGGCCCTCAGCGTGCCGAGCGACCGGGTGGCGCCCCCGACGGATGCCGGGCGCATCCTCCTCAACACGCAGACCAAGGCTCCCTCGGCCCGGCTCGCCCCGCGCAAGGGCTCGGTCGGCCTCACGGGCGATGCGGGGCTCGGCGTCGAATGAGCGTGCGGAGACCGTCGATGCGCCGGATCGGCTTCGTGCCGCGGATCTGCCTGCCGCTCGTCGTGCTGCCCCTGGCGCTCGCCGCCTGCACGCCCGTGGCGCCCCCCGTGGCCGGCCCCACCGTCGCGGTGCCGCCGCCGGTCGCCGCGGCCGCGCTCCCGGTCCCGCCGCCGGTGACGATCGTCGACCCGCCGGTGGAGCCCGCCGCCGCGGTCCTGGTGCGGCGCGAGGCCGAGCCGCGCCCTGTGGTCTACTACGATCAGCCGGCCCGCCTCTCGCCGCCCGGCGCGCCGGCCGTGCTGCCGCCGCCGATCCCGCCGCCGGGCTCCCGCCAGGAGACGCTGGTGGAGGCCGTGCCGACGACAGGCCTGATGGGCCGCAACGACCGGCGCCGCTTCCTCGCCTTCCTCACGGAGGCCGGGCGCGGCCGGCTCGACGCCCTGCATCTCGAACTGCGCGGGGGCAGCCGCGGCGCCGTGCGGGCGCTCGCCGAGACGGCGCGGCGCGCGGGCGTCGATCCGCTCAAGATCCGCGCCGTCGATGCCGGCCCCCCGGGCGGGCGAGTCGAGGTGATCGCGACGCGCTACGTGGCGGTCGCGCCGGAATGCCCCTCGCTCGCCGTGGTCGGCCCCTCGGCCAACGACAACGACTTCGACCCGACCCACGGCTGCTCGAACCGCGCCAACCTCGCCGCGATGGTCAACGATCCCCGCGACCTCGTGCGCAACGACGCGGTCGTTCCCGCCGACGGCGCCTACGCCGCGCGGGGGATCGAGCGCTACCGCGCCTCCTATGCGGGGGACCGCAACCGGCCGGACGGCGGCAACAACCAAGCCCCGATCGACAACGGCTTCGCCTACGGCCCGCCCGGCGGCTCGATGCTCGGCAGCGGCGGGCCGGTCTCGCGCTGAGCACACCGGCGCGCTCGGGAACGGCCGGCGCCGCCGACAGGTGTCCGTCAGCTTGGGGATGCACCCTTCAGCCGTCTTCCCCGAAGCAGGGCAAGCGCGGCATGCGTAGCATCACCTCGCAGTTCGCCTGGAAAGCGCTTGCGCCGATCGCCAACTTCGCCCTGACGGCTCCACCATCGAACTTCGGTCTCGCCGGGCCGGCGGGCGCGCCAGTTCGACACCGTCATCGACGGAGCCTTCGTGTCCGGCGTGGCCGACAACGTGGCGATGATCGGTGGCAAGAGCACCGCCGTCGAGGCCAAATGCGTGGACGACTGGGCGAACTCCCTGCGCTATCAGGCAAGCCCCAACGGTGGCCGGGCTCGCCGCTCATTGCGCGCAGGCGTTCCGTGATGCCGGCATCGAGAATATCCGTTTCGTCCTGACACCGGCCCTTCGCCCAGGAGTCCTCTGATGCCGTCGATGGAAGAGATTCTCGGTGGGCCGATCGAGCGGGAGCGCGCGGTCCCCGGCACGCGGCCTGGCGAGGGCGACAAGGTTCGCTACGTCTCGTTTCAGGAGCCGCACAACCCGTCCGACACTTTCCGGGAGGTCACCCGCGCGGTGAAGCCGCCCCTGCCGAAGCGGGGCGGCGCCGTCCTCGAAGGATGCATCGTCACCCTGGCCGACGGCCTGCGGTTCTACGCCCTGTCGTTCCACGGCGATCTCGAGGGCTGGCAAAGGCAGATCGAGGAGGGCGCCCGGATGCTCGGCCTCGTCAGCGCTCGCATCGAGGCGGACGGCTTGCACCTGTCGGACGGGCGCTCAGTCCCGCTCGGCGCCTGCACGATCGAGCTGGACTGATCGGGCGCGGGCGGTGCGCCGCGCCGGCGCCGTCGTCGCTCCCAGCGCCACGCCGCCGAACGCGCTGGCACCGAGCGCCACGCCGCCGAGCGCGAGATAGCCCGTGGCGATGCCCCCCGCGCCGAAGAGCAGGCCGATCGCGACGCCGCCGAGCGCCACGGGCCCGAAGGTGACACCGCCGAGCGCGATTCCGCCGACGGCGATGCCACCGAAGGCGACGAGGCCGATCGCGACGTTGCCGCAGGCGAGGATGCCCCGGGCCGGCTTCAAGGGTGCGTTGTCCGAGGCGCCGTAGATGACGTGAACGAGCGGCCAGCCGAACAGGGTGGCTCGCGAGCGGTACTCGAAGCCCGCTACCGGCACGGCGCGGGCGGTTCCTGCGGCGCGCGGCCGACCGCAATTCGGGCAGGAGATGGCCCGGTCGCTGATGTGGCGTCCGCAATCCGGGCATCGGATCAGGGTCATCCGGGCCTCCGAGGGTTTCGATTCCTGTGCCGCAACGGCCCGAAAGCCGGAAACCACCTTTCGGGACGATGCTCTATCTCTTTGTGGTCGCACGATGATCTCGGAAAACAGGATTCCACTTTTCCGCATCGTGCTTTAGTTCCACATGTGGACGAGGATGCGCCAGCCGCTCCCGTCCGATTCGAGGACGTTGAGCCAGTTGCCCGCGAAGGTCTGGCGCGGGCCCTCGGGACCGGGTCCGGTGAGCTGCCAGCGGCCGGAGGCGACCCAGACGCCGTCGCGGGCGAAGGCGTCGCCGACCTCGATGGCGTAGTCGCGAAAGCCCTGCGCGCGGATGTCCGAGAAGAAGCCGCAGATGCCGTCCGGCCCGATCACCGCCGGCCGGCCGGGCGGCACCACCTGGGCCTCGGGGGCGTAGAAGGCGGCGAGGTCGCCGGTGCGGCCGGCGTTGAAGGCGCGTGCGATGCCCTCCGCGAGGGCTCGGATGTCGGGCTGCATGGGCTCTCCTCAATCAGGACGAGGCGGGTCCGCGCGCGGCCAGCACGGGCCAGAACACCCAGTCCTCCACCGAGCAGAGCGCGGGCTCGCCGTCGTGCGGGCGCAGGCGGATCGTGCCCCGGCCCGGATAGTCGAGGACG
This sequence comes from Methylobacteriaceae bacterium, assembly GCA_947444195.1. Taxonomy (GTDB): domain Bacteria; phylum Pseudomonadota; class Alphaproteobacteria; order Rhizobiales; family Beijerinckiaceae; genus Methylobacterium. Next base: position 43,161 of record CANEZL010000016.1, read on the forward strand.
AGATGCGCGGCGCCGAGGCGGCGGGCGAAGACGGGCGAGCCCGACACGGTCTCCACGGTGCGGCGCGCGTCGGGGCCCGCATGGAGCTCGATCCGGCCGAGCGCCCGCCGCGGCGGGGCCGCCTGAAAAACCTCGCGCGGCATGTCGGTGAGGGAAAAAATCGCGGTCTGCGGCGTGGCGCGGCGGGCGAGCCCACCGAACCAGTCGCCCCGCAAGGGCAGGAGGTGCAGGCGCACGCCGTGGACGCGGGCCAGCACCTTGACCGCGATGCCGAGCCGCGGCTCAGGCCGCAGGCCCTGGTGCAGCAGGACGACGTCACTGACCCCGCGCCGCGCCTTCAGGAAGGCGGCCATCCGGTAGAGGACGGAGAAGACGGACGAATGGTGCACGGTGTCGAGCCAGAGCGGTCCTGGCCGGTCGAGGCCCTGGGCCTGGCCCACCCGCAGCACCGCCTCGATGCCGGCGAAGTAGGCGTCGGCCTGCGCCACCGAGAGGCTTGCCAGCACGAGCGGCTCGAAGGCGAAGTCGATGGCGTTGAGCGCGGCCCGGCGCTCGGTGGCCTCGGGGATCGCCGAGAAACCCTCGGCGCGGCGCAGGAGCAGCCCGTCATAGGCGCCGCGGTGGAGGCGGGCGATCAGCCGGTCGCGGACGTGGCGAGCCGCCTTGTCCGAGGCGAAGGCCTCGGCCACCAGGGTGTCGAAGCGGGCCTGCGCGGCGAAGGTGCGGGCGGGAGAGATCGCGTTCACGGTGCCGCGGGCTCCAGCGCCGCCTCGCCAGCGAAGAGCTGGTCGCGGTCGAAGGTGCGGCCGTGAAGCCCCGAGACCTTCTCCAGCACCCGCGCCTGCGAGGCCCGCAGCGAATCGGGCGACTGGCGCTCGCCCGACTGCTTGGCCTCCACCGTGGCCTCGCTCGCGAGCCACTGGTCGTCGCGCACCACGCCGAGGTCGCGGGCGCGGGCGAAGACATACTCGGCGGTGTTCCACTTCCAGCTCGGGCAGGGGAGCGCCGCCTCTTCCAGGTCGGCGTAGATGAAGCGGTGGGCGCAGAAGCCGCCGCATAGGGGCAGGATCTTGCAGTCGCGGCAAGTCGCGTTGTCGAAGGGCGTCCATTGCGACCAGAGCGTCGCGTTCACGCTGTCGTGGAGCTTCTCGGGCTCGAAGATGCTGCCGGTGCGCTTCGAGGGATCGTGCGCGGTCTCCCAGCACTTGTGCACGTCGCCGTTGCCGGCCACGACGTAGCCGCCGTTCGAGGCCGCCACGCACATCCCGGAGAAGCCGCTCGGCGGGGTCTGGATGCCGGCGAATCCGAGCTGGCGCGCCTTGCCCTCCAGCGCCAGGACCTTGCGGTTGAACTCGGCGCGCGACAGCTTCTCGGTGAAGGCGCTGCCGCTCTCCGGGGTCGAGGCCTCGATCGGCGCGAAGTAGACGCCGAAATTGCCGCGCTGGCCGAGCCGGCGGGCGGCGAAGTCGTCGAGCATGGCATCGGCCCGCTCGACGTTGCTGATCCCGACATTGACCCGCGCCTGGATCGACAGGGCGGTCTCGTCCAGCGCCCCCTCAATGTTGTCGAGGATGCGGTCGAAGGTGCGTCCGCCGGAGGTGAGCGGGCGCATCCTGTCGTGGGTGTCGCGGTCGCCGTCGATCGTCACCTGCACCCAGCGGACCCGGCGGGTGTGGAGCTGCGCGGCGGTCTCGCGGTCGAGGAACCACGCGTTCGAGACGATGCCGGCGCTGTAGGCGATCCCCTTCTTGTCGCAATAGGCGATCAGCCGGTCGGACAGGCGGTAGATCGAGTCGCGGCCCATCAGGGGCTCGCCGCCGTACCAGACGATCGAGAGCGACTTCAGATCTTTTTTCGCCTTCACGAAGTCGATGATCGCGTTCTGGACGTCGGGCGTCATCTTCTTGGTCGGCTTGTTGAGCCCCTGGAAGCAGTAGCCGCAGGCGAAGTTGCAGGCCATGGTCGGCGCGATGGTCAGCGTCAGGCTGCCCTTGGCGGCGCGGCTCGCCTCGTAGCTCTGGCGCACCAGGGCGAGCTCGTCGACCGCCGCGCCGACGACGTGGCCGCCGCCGATCAGCGCCTGCAGGAGCAGCCGGTCGGCCACGTCGTCGGGGCCGAAATCGCCGTGATCGGCGAGGTCGCGATAGGCGCGGGCTTCCGCCTCCGAGAGCAGGATGAGCGAGCGGGTCCGTGAGTTGAACAGGAGCGCGGCGCCGTCGGCGAGCCGCACCGGGATGTCGTAGCGCGACAGGCGGTAGCGCGCCGCCGCCGGCCGGGCCGGGCCGCGGGGTGCCAGCCGCTCGCGCGTCTGCCGCGCGGCCGTCTCGATGGCCTCGCCCGTCTCGTCGGCGATTCCGTGTCCGGGGGTGTCGAAGTCGAGCATGGAGGGTCTCCTTCGGGTCAGGCGGCAGACGAGGCGGCTCGGCGCGCCGCGCGGGCGGCCTCGATCCGCGCCAGCGTCGTGTCGGCAAGCTCGGCGATGAGGTCGTTCCAGAGGGCGCGGTACGCGTCGCCGCGGATCGCGGCGTCGATCACGGGGGCGCCGGTCTCCGCGTCGAGGGGCAGGCCGGAGAGCGTCAGCACCCGGCGGTTCATCGCGATCACGGTGAAGTCGCCGATCCCGGACGCGCTGGCGCCCGCGCCGTCGAGGCGCAGGGCGAACCGCCCGCCGAGACGCTCCAGATGGGCGACGTCGTAGAAGCGCGGGACCACCCCGTGCATCAGCGTGCGGAACCACGCGAAGCGACCGGCCGCACTCGCCGGCTGGTTCCAGCCGGGCTCGGTCAGCAACTCGGCCCGCAGGCGAAGCCCTGCCATGAAGCCCGCGAAGGCGGCGGGTGCCGAGACGTAGCGGCTGCCGCCGGTGACGATCTCGGCGAGGGGGAGGCGCGCGGGTGCCCCGCGCTGGTCGATGCTCAGCATGACGGCAGCAGCGGGATCACGTTGACGGCGCAGAACGAGACGGGATCGCCGAGCGGCGCGTCGACGCCGCAGACGCCGCCGAGATTGGCCGCGCACAGGCCCGTATCGACGCCGCAGGCATCCGCCCCGGCTTTTGCCGCGCAGGCATCGGCGTCCGCGCCGCAGGCATCGAGGCTGGCGTTGGCGGCGCAGGCGTCCGCGTCCGCCCCGCAGGCGTCGGCACTGGCATTGGCGGCGCAGGCATCGGCATCCGCGCCGCAGGCCTCGGCCCGGGCATCGGCCCCGCAGGCATTCCCGTCCGCCCCGCAGGCCTCCACATTGGCGTCCGCCCCGCAGGCGTTGCCGTCCGCGCCGCAGGCCTCGACGCTGGCATCCGCCCCGCAGGCGGCGGCATCCGCCCCGCAGGCCTCGGTGGCGACGTTCCCGCCGCAGGCATTGCCGTCGGCGCCGCAGGCCTCGACCGTGCCGTCCGCCCCGCAGGCGCCGGCATCGGCGCCGCAGATCTCGGCGCCGGCATTGGCCGCGCAGGCATCGGCATCGGCGCCGCAGGCCTCCACCGTCGCGTCCGCGGCGCAGGCATTGCCGTCGGCCCCGCAGGCCTCCACCGTCGCGTCGGTGCCGCAGACGTTGCCGTCCGTGCCGCAGGCCTCCGCGGCGAGGTTGCCGCCGCAGGCGCCGAGATCGGTGCCGCAGAGCTCGATCGCGTTGTCCGTGCCGCAGGCGTCGGCGCCGATTCCGGTCGCCCCGGCGCTGCCTTTCTGGCCGCAGGCGAGGTTGCCGTCGACGCCGCAGGCGGCGGGGCCGCTGGTGCGGGAGCCGCAGACGCTGCCGTCGACGGCGCAGGCCTTGCCGGTGGTCGTCTTGGCGCCGCAGGCCCCGAAATTCGCGGCGCAGGCATTGCCGAATCCGGCATTGGCGCCGCAGGCGGTCTCCTTGGCGGCGCAGGCCGTGCCGGCGCTGGCGTTCATCGCGCAGGCGGCGGCGTTGGCGGCGCAGGCGGTGCCGACCCCCGCATCCGCCGCGCAGGCGCTCGCCTTGCCGCCGCAGAGGCTCCCGTCCGTGAGCTTGGCCGCGCAGGGGCCCGAGGCATTGCCGCCGCAGGCCCGCCCCGCGGTCAGGTTCGTCCCGCAGGCGACCGCCGCGTTGCCGCCGCAGGCCGTGCCGGCACTGAGATCGACCCCGCAGGGCACGTTGGTGTTGGCCGCGCAGGCCGAGGCGACGCTGCCGTCCACGCCGCAGGGGGGCGAGGACGAAGGCGGCGCCGTCGGTCCGGCCTGGGGCGGCGTGCCGGGCGTCGGCGGGCTCGCGGGCGGCGGAGCGCCCGGTGCGCCGGGGGGCTGCGGTCCCGGAGCCTGTCCGCCCGGAGCCGGTCCGCCCGAGGGCGGCTGCGGCGCCGGTGCGGGCGGCGCGCCCATGGGTACGTTCACCCGGTCGCCGGGATGGATCAGGTCGGGATCGCGGAACTGCGGGTTGGCCTTCACCACGTCCGGGAAGGGGCGTCCGTAGTCCCGCGCGATGCTCCAGATCGACTCGCCCTCGCGGACGGTGTGGTGGACGACGTTGTCGTTGGCCGGATCGGCGGCCCGCGTGCCGGCCGGTGCGGCCTGCCCGCCGGGAGCCGGCGCCGCGGCCGCGACGCTGCCCGGATCGGCGGGATCGGAGGGCGGCGGCGCGGCGGCCCGCTCGAGGGCGGGCGCCCAGGCCTGCGCCTCGCCCCCGCTCCCGGTGCCGGACTTGGTGGGGTCGGATTTGGCGGGTTCCCGGGCCCGCGCCGCGAGCGGCTTGTCGACGATCTGCGGCATGCTGCACCCCCGTGCCGTCGCGCGGCCGGCTCGGCGCCCGGAAGGGCGGGAGACCGCGTCGGAAAGACCGCTGCCGGACGAGGACGGGCGCCGCCCGCCGCCGCCGAACGCTGTGTCTCCCCGATAACCGCGTGACCTGACGTCGACCTTACGAGGGGGCGTCGCGCGGCATGGAAACCGGGCCGCGCCTCGCGCGCCGCGCGATTCCCGAAGCACAGGACCGGATCGTCCGCGGCACTCATGAAGACGGGATGCGGACTTCATCCGCCACGATGGGCCCGAGAACCGCTCCGTCGACCGGAACGGCGATGTTCGACCCCGGAAATGCAGGACGACATCGATGCGTGACTTTCCCGGATCGATCGGCCCGGCCCGTCAGGTTGTCGAAAGCTCGCCTGCCTACCCATCGGAATGCGCCGACACGGGCGCCGGGGCCCCGGGCCACCGGCCCCTGACGGCTTCATCGTCGGTCGTCTGCGGCGCGGGAATACGGGCCTCGACCGGCCCCGATCTGAACATTCGGAGCTGAATCATGTCTCTCGGTGTCTCGAACGTTTCGGGCGCGAACGGTGCGCTCGCGGGCAGCGGCCTCTCGGACAACGGTGCCGTGGCCGCCCAGAACTTCCTCAACGCCCTCCTCGGTCAGGAAGAGGCGCCCCGCTCCGGCGGCGAGGCCTTCCTCGCCGACGTCAAGGAGACCAAGAACCCCGAGCAGAAGCGCGCCCTGATCGACGGCTTCGCCGAGGGTTTCGCGGCCGCCTCCCAGGCCGGTGAGTCGGACGAGCCCCGCGCCGCCTCCGACGCGGGCTCGACCTCGGCCGCCGACGGCGCGGGCGAGACCGCCGAGGCCGGCGGCGAGGACGAGGCGGGCGGCCCCGCCGAGCTGATGAGCGGCTTCCAGGAGATCGCCGACCGCGTCGCCGATTCGGACCTGTCGAAGAAGGCGAAGAACACCCTGCTCGACGGCATCGCCACGCTGATGTCGAAGCTCCAGTCCGAGGCCCCCTCGGGCGAGGAGACGAGCCCGGCGAGCGCCGGCTCCCCGACCTCTGCCCCGCAGGCGAGCGGGCGCTCGGCCTCGACCGCGCAGGCGGACGACGCCTCGGCGAGCGAGGACACGGGCACCTGGAGCCACGAGGTCAAGGACGGCGAAGCCACGATCCAGCTCGGCGACAGGTACACCGTGAAGGCGAGCGAGAAGGACGCCACCTGGACCGTGACCAACAACGAGACCGGCAAGACCACCAAGGTCTGGGGCGACCCCCATGTCGACACCGACAATGACGGCAACAACGACTTCGACTTCAAGAAGGACATGACCTTCAAGCTCGACGACGGCACCAAGATCACCGTCGGCACCGTGCCGGGCGGCGAGAACGGCGCCACTTTCTCGTCCTCGCTGACCATCACGAACGGCGACAACGCCGTGCAGGTGACGGGCCTCGGCGATTCGCATGACGGGGCGAACAACCTCGAAGTGAAGCAGTCCGACGCTGGCACCACCCTCGACGAGCTGGAGAACGACGGCTCGACCACGATCTTCGAGAACGGCGGCGCGTGGCAGACCCGGGACGGCAAGGCCGTCGATCAGTCGATCATCGACGCGGCCGAGGCCGCCGCGGCCTGATCGAACCGACCCCGAGACCCGGCCCGCCCCGGGGGCAGTCCCGCCCCCGGGGCGGGCTGCCGCGCTGGAGCGAGCCGGGCGCTCGTGGCCCTCGCAGGGACATGTTTCGCCAGCAAATCAAATATAATAACAGCCCGAGACACAATAACTTAGCGCGATGCAAGGCTATCGTCAGGGATGAGTCTTGAGCTGTGAGGGTTCACACGTGCCGGAAACTGGATTAATCCTGAATTGTTCGATGATGAATCTGTGAGTTCTGGTGAGTAGGGCTGGGCGGCACGCTTGAGGTGCCGAAGGGGGCATTCGGAATGCGGATTCTCGTGGTCGACGATAATCGGGCCTGTGCCGGCAGCATCATCGAGATCCTGCGGGACGAGGGCTTCGTGGCCGACCACGTGACGACGCTCGCCGATGCCAGCCTCTCGGTCTCGCTGGCGACCTACGAGGCGATGCTCGTCGACCGCATGCTGCCCGACGGCGACGGGCTCGACTGGGTGCGCGAGCAGCGCCGGGCCGGCAGCACCGTGCCCATGCTGATCATCACCGCCGAGCGGGACACCGTCGACCACCGGGTCGAGGGCCTGAACGCGGGCGCCGACGACTACATGCTCAAGCCGATGCCCCTGGACGAGCTCGTCGCCCGGGTCCGCGCCGTGATGCGCCGGCCTGTGGCCACCCTCGATCCCGTGCTGCGCGCCGGCAACGTCACCTTCGATCCGGGCAACCGCGAGGTGCGGGTGGCGGGCAAGCCCCTGCGCATGCCGCGCCGCGAGACCTGCATCTTCGAGATGCTGATCCGCCGCGGGGGCAAGACGGTGACCAAGGGCGTGCTGGAGGAGGGGCTCTACAGCTTCGAGGACGAGGTCTCCTCCAACGCCATCGAGGTCGGGATCTACCGCCTGCGCGGCCACCTGCTCGGCTCGGGCGCCACCGCGACGGTGCGCACGGTGCGCGGCACCGGCTACGTGCTGGAATCCCCCGACGAGCCGATCACCGTGCCGGAGCTTCCGGGCGAGGTGCCGAAGGCCGCGATGGTCGCCGCCCAGGTCGCCGTCGTCCTGTCGAGCCAGGGCGAGTCCTCCTCCGCCCTCATCCCGGCGGCCATCGCGGCGAGCCTGCCCGAATCGTCCCCCCCGGAGACCGCCGCGGCCGTCGTCGCCGCCGTCCTCGCCGTCAGCCTCGCCAAGCGCGGCGAGGAGGTCTGACACCAGATCCGATTGATCCCTTCGGGATGGCGGATCTGGGCTTCGCTCATGCGCCGCGCGGGCTCGATCGATACGACCCCCGCTTCGATCGAGCGGAGATCGTATCAGTTCTCGCCCCGGCGCCTGAGCGCGGCCCGCCACGCGCGCAGGGTCGCCGCGGCCTCGTCCTCGGGCGGCACCGGCTCGGGGGCCTTGTGCCTGCGGCGCCAGCCGAGCACCCGCAGGATCGCCCACAGCCCGCCCGCGTGTTCGGGCAACCCCGCTTGCCGCCGGGCGTCGCGTCGCGCGCGGCGGGCGAGGAAAGGGTTGAACAGCGGCAGCGGAGCAGCACCGAGGCCCGAGGCGACCGCCGGCGTGACCACCGCGCTTCCCCCGCCGATGAGCAGGCCGGCTCCGATGCCCCCCGCATCGACCCCCGATCCGCCCGCGGCCGGAACTGCGGCGGCTACCGGACCGGCGGCCGGTGCCGCGACGAGGATCGGAGTCGCCGTTCCGGCCTGGGGCGCCCCCGCGACGGCGGCCTGGATCGCGGAGGCGGCGGCCTGAACGGGCGCCGCGTTCGGCACCGGCGCTTCGCCGCGCGCCGGACCCGCCGGCTGCGCAGCCGACCCCGCCGAGGCACCGGATTCCGACGCGCGGGCAGACGCGGGGGAGGCCGGCGCGGCGAGGCCGGTGCTCTCGCGGGGCTGTGCCGGATCCGTGTCGGAGGGGCTGCCGCCCCGGACCGCCGGGCTGTCGGTGGTCGGCGTCGGCCTGCTCTCGCTCGCCGCGGCGGTGCCCGCCCGCTCGCGCTCGGCGGCCTTCCGCTCGGCGCGCGCGGCCTCGGCCGGCGCCTGACGCGGATCGGCGGCGGGCGCCACCGCCTCGGCGGCCCGCTCCGGCGCGGGAGGCGTCGCGCCCGCGGATTCCGGCTTGCCGGTCGCTACGTCGGGCTCCGGCTTGCCGGCCGCCGTGTCCCGTGGGGTCGCGACCGCGGATTCCCGCTTGTCGGCGGCGGCGTCGACCAGGGGCGCGACCGCGGGTTCCGGAATGCGCGCCGCCGCAGCCGGCGGTGTCGCAACCGCGCGCGTCGGGGCGGCCTCCGCGGGATTGTCGGTCGTGCGCCGAGCGACCGCCTCGTCGGCGGCGCTCGGCTCGGCCGCCCGCACCGGAGCGGCCGCCTGCGCGGCTTCCGCCGCCGGCGTGCCGGCCTGCGGCGCGGTTCGGACCGCCGCGGCATCGGCGGGACGTTGGGCGATCTCCGCGCGCGGCGCCGCGGCGTCGCGCGCCGTCGCGCCCTCGGTTCGAGCCGGCGCCTCGGGCCTTCCCGCATCCTGCGCCGGGGTTGGCAGCCCACGGGCCGGGTCCGGCCTCGCGGCAGGAGCAGTGCCCGCGTCCGGCGCTCGCGGAGTCTGCCCGCCCCGTCGCGCTCCGTCGGCGGGCGGGGTTTCGGGGGGCGGACCGTTGCCCGCTTGGCGCTCCTCGGCAGGGGCCCGTCCGCGCGGTGCGGCCTCCGGGGGGCCGCGCTCGGCCGCGCGCCCGTCCGCGCCCTGTCCCGCCGGCGCCTGCATCCGGGGGCGATCCCCGGCGAGGGGCGCCCGGTCCCCGGGCGCGGCCCCCTCGGCTGCCGGACCGTTGCGGCCGGGTGGAGCATCGGTCCGGCCGAACGGCGCCTGCGGACCGGGCCGAGCGTCCCCGGGCCGGCCAGGGGCGGGAGCCGGACCGCGCGGTCCTTCCGGAGTCGGCCGTGTCGCGGGGCCCCGGTTCTCGCCGGGTCGCGGCTCTCCCCTCGGCGGCGCCGTGTCGTGCCGCTGCGGACCCCGTGCGGTGTCCCGCCCGGGCCCGTCGGGCGGATCCCGGCGCTGATCGTCCGCACGCGGCCCCGCGTCGTGGCGATCCGGCCGCGTTCCCGTGTCCGCGCCGCCGAGTTTCAGCCTGAGCCCGAGATCGGCCAGCGGCCCGAGCTGTGCCGACAGGCCGATATCGACGCCGTTGCGGAAATCCGCCCTGAGGCCGAGGCCCAGGCCGCGACCGCCGCCGGGCGCGGCATCCGGTCGGTCCCCGGTCCGCGGCCCCTTCTCCGGCTCCTTCCCGGGCCGGTTCCGTCCCGGCGGGTCGGCGGCATGGTCCGGGCGCCCGTCGCGGTCGTGCCGCCCCGGCTCCTTGCCCAGCTCCTTGCCCGGGCTGGGGCGCGGGTTGAACGGGGGCTGTCCGGGCCCCGGCCCGTCACCATGCGGATCGGCATGGCGCCCCGGGCCGAGATGCAGTCCGATGGGGAACGTCATGGCCCATCCTCGTCGGCTAGAGCCGTTCCCGATCGCGCTGCAATCGTCCACGGCCCTAAGTTATTGTTTTTGCGCGCTCTCTTGCGCCGAACCGGTGTCCACTTCGACGGAGAGCGCTCTAACCGCCCGAGGCTAGCGCGCCAACCTGACGAGGAACTGTCGGGAACGGCTCCAGGGCGCGCGGCGGGTTCCGGAGTCTTCCGAGGCCGCTTCGCAGCGCCTCAGATGACGGGGCTGATCGGATGGCCCGGTCGAACGGGCTCCCATTCAGAGCGATGCCCGTGCGGGCCGGTACGCCTCGGGCACCTGCGACACGGCGACCTCGGGCAACGCGGCCGGCATCCATGCCGAGCCCTCGGCCCTCGGCGGGAGGTCACCGAGGCCGGGCCCCGATCATCTGTCGACGCGTCTATCCGAGCCGCCATCCGGCATTGTTTTGTTTTCGAAATACAAGCGTCATAAAAATGTAAAATTGGAGATTCTTCCTTTTTTTGCGGCATCGTCATAGAACTACCGGCATATGATGGGGTTATAGGACGGCGCCATTCCGGCCGGCAGGCCTGGATGCGCTGTCGCGTGGCCAACCGGGTACGACGGACCGAATGACCGCATCGCACCACTCCGACCCGACGCCCGGCCGCCTCGGCCGTCCGGCCCAGATCGCGATCCTCGTGGCCTGCGCGCTAGCCGCGCTCGTCGCTTGGCGCTGGCAGTCCGTCCCGGCCACCGCCGCCGCGCCGACGAGCGAGACGGCGCCCCCGCCCGAGGCCGCCTTCAGGCTGACGGAGGCGCAGATGGCGGCCGTCACCAGCGAGCCCGTGGAGCAGCGCCAGTTCTTCGAGGAGATCGTCACCGAGGGCAAGATCGGCGTCGACGAGTACCAGGCCACGCCCGTGTTCTCGCCCTATCCCGGCCGCGTGGTGGCGATCTTCGCCCGCACCGGCGATCAGGTGCGCCAGGGCCAGCGGCTGTTCTCGATCCAGGCCAACGAGATGGTCCAGGCGCAGAACGACTACCTCGCCGCCCTCAACGTCCTGAACAAGGGCCGCTCGCAGCTCGCCTTCGCGCAGGCCGCCGAGAAGCGCCAGCGCGACCTCTACGAGAACCGCGTCACCACCCTGCGCGAGCTGCAGACCGTGCAGAACGACCTCAACAGCGCCACCAACGACGCGAAGACCGCCGAGGTCGGCCTGGAGGCGGTGCGCAACCGGCTGCGCATCCTGGGCCTGCGCGACGAGGAGATGCTCAACCTCCAGAAGGGGGCGATCAACCCCGAGACCGCGATCAACGCCCCGCTCAGCGGCACCATCATCCAGCGCAAGATCGGCCCCGGCCAGTACGTCACCACCGGCGGCGGCGAGCCCTCCTACATCATCGGCGACCTGTCCAAGGTCTGGCTGATCGTGCAGCTGCGCGAGGCCGACCTCGCCCGGATCGAGATGGGCGGGCGCCTGCAGTTCCGCGTGCTCTCGCACCCGGACCGGGTGTTCGAGGGCCGCATCAACTTCATCGGCTCCTCGGTGGATCCGGCGACCCGGCGCATCACCGTGCGGGCCGACATCGACAACCCGCAGCGCCTCCTCAAGCCCGAAATGTATGCCAGCGTGCGCATCATCAACGAGCGCGAGAACCTCTCGACCGCCGTGCCCCGCGCGGCGGTCGTGCTGGAGGGGCCCAGGGCCAGCGTCTGGGTCCTGAAGCCCGGCAACGTGGTGGAGAACCGCCGCGTCCGCACCGGCATCATCGACGGCGGCAATATCGAGATCCTGGACGGCCTGACGCTCGGCGAGCGGGTGATCTCGCGCGGCTCGCTGTTCGTCGACCGCATGGTGACGCGGGGCTGAAGGCCCCCGCGGCCCGCCTGACCGAAGCCCGACCGAAGCTTGAGGGGAAGTGCATGAGGGGCATCGTCGAGCTCGCCCTGCGCCAGCGTGCGCTCGTGGTGCTGGCTTTCGTCCTCCTGCTGGCGGCCGGGCTCGCGGCGTTCCGGACCCTCAACATCGAGGCCTACCCGGACCCGACCCCGCCGATGGTGAACGTGATCACCCAGGCGCCCGGCCTCTCGGGCGAGGAGATCGAGCGCTACGTCACCGTGCCGATCGAGGTGATCACCTCGGGCCTGCCGAACCTCAAGCAGGTGCGCACGGTCTCGCTCTACGGCCTCTCCGACGTGAAGCTGCAATTCGGCTTCGAGTTCAACTACCGCGAGGCCGAGCAGCAGGTGCTGAACCGCCTCGCCCAGCTCGATCCGCTGCCGAACGGGGCGAAGCCCACGATCTCCCCGGTGAGCCCCATCGGCGAGATCTTCCGCTACAAGCTCACCGCCCCCGAGGGCTACAGCATCCTCGACCTCAAGTCCCTGCAGGACTGGGTGCTGCGCCGCCGCTTCCGCGCCGTGCCGGGCGTGATCGACGTGATCGGCTGGGGGGGCAAGACCAAGACCTTCGAGATCGCGGTGGATCTCGACCGGCTCACCGCCCACGGGCTGACGCTCGCCAGCGTGGTGAAGACCCTCAACGACAGCAACCTCAACGTCGGCGGCAACCGGATCAGCCTCGGCAGCCAGTCGGCCGTGGTGCGCGGCGTCGGCCTGATCCGCTCCACCGACGACATCGAGGAGACGGTGCTGAGCCAGTCGGGCGGCGCGCCGGTCCTGGTGCGCGACGTGGCCAGCGTCTCCATCGGCCACCAGCCCCGGCTCGGCATCGCGGGGATGAACGAGGACGACGACATCGTCCAGGGCATCGTGCTGATGCGACGGGGCGAGGAGAGCACTCCGGCGATCGAGGCGGTGAAGGCGGAGGTCGCGCGGATCGAGGCCGCGGGCATCCTGCCGCCGGGCGTGAAGATCGAGCGGATCTACGACCGAGCGGACCTGATCGCGGTCACCACCCACACGGTGCTGCACAACATGGTCTTCGGCATCGCGCTGATCCTGATCGTGCAGTGGCTGTTCCTGGGCAACCTGCGCAGCGCCCTCATCGTGGTGGCGACGATCCCCTTCGCGCTGTTCTTCGCCGTGATCATCCTCGTGGCGCGGGGGGAATCGGCGAACCTGCTCTCCGTCGGCGCCCTCGATTTCGGACTGATCGTCGACGGCACGGTCATCATGGTCGAGGCGATCTTCAGGCGCCTCTCGGGCCACGGGCCGCCGCAGACGGCGGGACCGCCCACAGGGTTCTCGGGCAAGCTCGCCAACATCCTCTGGGCCTCGGGGGACGTCAGCCGCTCGATCGTCTTCGCCGCCATCATCATCGTGACGGGCTTCCTGCCGCTCTTCACGCTGACCGGCGTGGAGGGCCACATCTTCGGGCCGATGGCGCAGACCTACGCCTACGCCCTGCTCGGCGGCCTGATCGCCACCTTCACGGTGACGCCGGTGCTCTCGGCCTACCTGCTGCCCGCCCATGTGCGCGAGGTCGAGACCCTGCTGGTGCGCGTCCTCGACCGGCTCTACCGGCCGGCGATCCGCGTGGCGCTCGCCAACCGCATCCTGACGCTCGGCCTCGCCGCCATCCTCGCGGGCGGCGTGGGCATGGCCGGGCGCAATCTCGGCCTCGAGTTCCTGCCGAAGCTGGAGGAGGGCAATCTCTGGCTGCGCGCCACCATGCCGGCCACGATCTCCCTCGCCGAGGGCAACCGCTACGTGAACCGCATCCGCGGGATCATCGCGGCGGTGCCCGAGGTCGAGCGCGTGGTCTCGCAGCACGGCCGGCCCGACGACGGCACGGACGCCGCCGGCTTCTTCAACGGGGAGTTCTTCGCGCCGCTCAAGCCCGCCGAGCTCTGGCGCGAGGGCGTGACGAAGGAGGCCATGCTCGCCGACCTCCTGGAGCGCCTGCGCCGGGAGTTCCCGGGCATCGAGTTCAACGTCTCGCAGTACCTGCAGGACAACGTCGCCGAGGCGGTCTCGGGGATCAAGGGCGAGAACTCGTTCAAGGTGTTCGGCCCCGACCTGCAGACGCTCACCGACGTGGCGCGCCGGGTCGAGGCGGTGCTGCGGAAGGTGCAGGGCGTGACCGATCTCGGCGTGTTCACCTCCCTCGGCCAGCCCACCGTGCAGATCAACGTCGACCGGGTCCGGGCCGCCCGCTACGGCCTGACGCCGGGGGACATCAACGCCACCGTGCGCACCGCCATCGGCGGCGACAGCGCGGGCGACCTCTACGATTCGGGCAGCGACCGGCACTACCCGATCGTCGTGCGCCTCGCCCAGCAGTTCCGGCAGAGCGTGCAGGCGATCCGCAACCTGCGCATCGCGGGGCAGGGCCCGAACGGGGCGGTACTGCAGGTGCCGCTCAACGAGGTGGCGAGCGTCGAGCTGGTCTCGGGCCCGGCCTACATCTACCGCGAGGGCCAGGAGCGCTACCTGCCGGTGAAGTTCAGCGTGCGCGAGCGCGATCTCGGCAGCACCATCCTGGAGGCGCGCGAGCGCGTGGCCGCCGAGGTCCAGCTGCCGCCGGGCTACCGGCTGGAACTGGTGGGCGAGTTCAACAACATGCAGGGCGCGCTGGCGCGCCTCTCGGTGACGGTGCCGCTGGCGATCGGCCTCATCGCCATCCTGCTCTTCATGAACTTCGGCTCCGTCACGGACACCCTGCTGGCGCTGAGCGTCATCCCGATGGCGGCGGCGGGGGGCGTGCTGGCCCTCGTCCTCACGGACACGCCCTTCAGCGTCTCGGCAGCGATCGGCTTCATCGCCCTGCTCGGGATCGCGGTGATGGACGGGATCATCGTCATCGCGCATTTCAACGATCTGATCGCGCGCGGCGAGGAGCGGATGCGGGCGATGCTGGAGACCTGCGCCACGCAGATGCGGCCCGTGGTGATGACCTGCGTGGTGGCCGGCGTCGGCCTCCTGCCCGCGGCCTTCTCCTCGGGCGTCGGCTCGCAGGTCCAGAAGCCCCTGGCCCTCGTGGTCGTGGGCGGCATGAGCCTCGCCCCGGTGCTGATCCTGCTCATCCTGCCCGCCCTCATCCTCGCGCTCTCGCGCCGCCGCCCCGCGCCGGCCCCGCAGGCGGAGCCCGTTACCGGGACGGCGGGAGACCGCAGCCTGGCCGAGGTCGGGCATTAGGGGAGGGCACCGACGCGGCCGGATGCTCATGGGCGGGTCTGTGGCGCGGGAGCCGCCCGAGGGCTTCCTGGCGCTCGCCTGCGGCCGGTCGGGCACGTCCGCGCGCTTCGCTCCTCCGACACGTTCGCGGAGAGCGGAGGCATGGGCGGCTGCCGGTTCGAGCAGACCTGACCCGGCCGCGATGCGCACACCTGCGACACCGTCCGGCCGTCACCTCTGTAAATCAAACTTGACACTCGATGGCGTTGAAATCTAGCGTCATGGCATGGCAACGCCCGCACCCAGCGCCCTTGTCGAGCTTCTGAAGCCGATCACGTGGTTTGCGCCGATGTGGGCCTTCGCCTGCGGCGTGGTCTCGTCGGGGTCCTCGCCCTCGGGGCAGTGGCCGGTGATCGCCGCGGGCGTGATCCTCGCCGGCCCCCTGGTCTGCGCCACCTCCCAGGCGGTGAACGACTGGTACGACCGGCACGTGGACGCCATCAACGAGCCGCAGCGGCCGATCCCGTCCGGGCGGATGCCGGGGCGCTGGGGGCTCTACGTCGCCGCCGGCTGGACCCTGCTCTCCCTGCTGGTCGCCGCCGCCCTCGGGCCCTGGATCCTCGGCGCGGCCCTGTTCGGCCTCGTCCTGGCCTGGATCTACAGCGCGCCGCCCCTGCGGCTGAAGCGCAACGGCTGGTGGGGCAACTCGGCGGTGGCGCTCTGCTACGAGGGCCTGCCCTGGTTCACCGGCGCCGCGGTGATGGCCGCGGCGGTGCCGGACTGGCGCGTCCTCCTCGTCGCCCTGCTCTACTCGGTGGGCGCCCACGGTATCATGACCCTGAACGACTTCAAGTCCGTGGAGGGCGACCGGCATACCGGCATCCGCTCCCTGCCCGTGCAGCTCGGCACCGACGGCGCGGCGCGCCTCGCCTGCCTCGTCATGGCCGCGGCGCAGGTCGCGGTCATCCTCGGCCTGTTCGCGTGGCAGCGGCCCTGGCACGCCTCCGTGATCGCGCTGCTGCTCCTCGGGCAGCTCGCGCTGATGCGCCGGCTGCTGGCCGAGCCGCGCGCCCGCGCCGCGTGGTACAACGGCACCGGAACGACGCTCTACGTGCTGAGCATGCTGGTGGCGGCCTTCGCCCTGCGGCCCCTGGCGACGGGAGGCCCCTGATGCCCGCATCCGCCCTCGGCTGGGCCGCCATCGTCCGCCTCGGCCTCGTTCAGACGGCTCTCGGCGCCGTGGTGGTCCTGATGACCTCCACGATCAACCGCGTGATGGTGGTGGAGCTCGCCCTTCCGGCCATCGTGCCCGGCGGCCTCGTGGCCCTGCACTACGCGGTCCAGGTGCTGCGCCCGCGCTGGGGCTACGGCTCCGACAGGACCGGCCGGCGCACGCCCTGGATCGTCGGCGGCATGGCGGCGCTGGCCCTCGGCGGGTTCGGCGCGGCGGCGGCCACGGCGCTCACGGAGACGCACCCGTCCGCGGGCCTCGCCCTGGCGGTGCTCTCCTTCGCCACGGTGGGCATGGGCGCGGGCGCGGCCGGAACCTCCCTCCTCGTGCTCCTCGCCACCGGCGTGGAATCCCGGCACCGGGGGGCGGCGGCCACCATCGTCTGGGTGATGATGATCGCGGGCTTCGCGATCACCGCGCCCCTGGCCGGGCATTTCCTCGATCCGTTCTCCGGCGCCCGCCTGATGGCGGTCTCCGGCACGGTCTCCCTCGTGGCCTTCGCGGTGGCCTGCCTCGCCGTCCGCGGCGTCGAGCCGACGCGCGTCGCGCCGAGCGAGACGGGAGCGGAGCGGCCGCCGTTCCGCGCGGTGCTGGCCCAGGTCTGGGCGGAGCCCGAATCGCGCCGCTTCACCGTCTTCATCTTCGTGGCGATGCTCGCCCACAGCGCGCAGGAACTCATCCTGGAGCCCTTCGCTGGCCTCGTCTTCGCCATGTCGCCGGGGGGCACCACCAAGCTCGCCGGGCTCCAGCACGGCGGCGTGCTCGCCGGCATGCTCACGGTGGCGGGCGTGACCCTCGGCATCGGCGGCCCGGTCCTCGGTTCCCTGAAGATGTGGACGACGCTCGGCTGCCTCGGCTCGGCGCTCGCCCTCCTCGGCATCGCGGGTGGGGGACTGGCGGGCGCCGATTTCCCCCTGCGCGTGCCGGTCTTCGCGCTGGGCCTGTTCAACGGCATCTTCGCGGTGGCCGCCATCGGCTCGATGATGGCGCTCGCCGGCAGCGGCGGCGAGGCCGAGCGGGGCACCCGCATGGGGGTCTGGGGCGCGGCGCAGGGCCTCGCCTTCGGGGCCGGCGGCTTCCTCGGCACGGTGGCGGTCGACCTCGCCCGCCTCGCCGCGCCCCGCCCCGTGGACGCCTACGCGGCGGTCTTCGCCGGCGAGGCCGTGCTGTTCGTGGCCGCCGCCGCCCTCGCGCTCCGGATCGCCCACGCCCCCGCGACCCGGGTTCCGCGCGCCCGGCGCGCGCCGACGCTTTTCGAGGCCACGCTCTCCACGAGGTGACGTCATGGTCGGTGAAGACAGGCAGCCCGGCACGGAGGTCTTCGACGTCGTCGTGGTGGGCGGCGGCCCCGCGGGCGCCACGGCCGCCACCGATCTCGCCCGCGGCGGACGCAGCGTCCTGCTCCTCGACAAGCCGGGGCGGATCAAGCCCTGCGGCGGTGCGATCCCCCCGCGGCTGATCCGCGACTTCGCGATCCCCGACCACCTCCTCGTCGCCCGCATCCGCTCGGCCCGGATGGTCTCCCCGCGCGAGAAGCGGGTGGACATGCCCATCGGCGACGGGTTCGTCGGGATGGTGGACCGCGCCGATTTCGATCCCTGGCTGCGCCGGCGGGCGGCGGAAGCGGGGGCCGTCCTGCGCCCGGCCACCTTCCAGCACATCGACCGCACGGGCGACGGGATCACGGTGCACTACCGCGCCGACGGCGTGCCGCGCCAGGCCCGGGCCCGTCTCGTCATCGGGGCGGACGGGGCGAGTTCGCCGGTCGGCCGGGCCGAGATCCCGGGCCACGCCGCCATGCGCCAGGTCTTCGCCTATCACGAGATCGTCCGGCTTCCCGAGGCAGGGCCGCACGACGTCGAGGCGACGCGCTGCGACGTCTACTACCAGGGCAAGCTGTCGCCGGACTTCTACGCCTGGGTCTTCCCCCACGGCGACACGGTGAGCGTCGGCACCGGCAGCGCCCGCAAGGGTTTCTCCCTGCGCGGCGCCATCCGGGCCCTGCGCGCCAGCACCGGCCTCGAAGGCTGCGAGACCGTGCGCCGGGAAGGGGCGCCGCTCCCGCTCAAGCCCCTGCGCCGCTGGGACAACGGCCGGGACGTGCTGCTCACGGGGGATGCCGCCGGCATCGTCGCGCCGGCCTCCGGCGAGGGCATCTACTACGCGATGCTCGGGGGCCGCCTCTCGGCCGAGGCGGCGGAGACTTTCCTCGCCACCGGCAACGCCAAGGCGCTCGCGGGCGCGCGGCGCAGCTTCATGCGGCTGCACGGCCGCGTCTTCCTCATCCTGCGCATCATGCAGGCGGTCTGGTACCGCAACGACGGCTTGCGCGAGCGCTTCGTGTCGATCTGCCGGGACCGCGACGTCCAGCAGCTCACCTGGGATTCCTACATGAACAAGGCGCTGGTCCGGGCGAAGCCCGCGGCCCATGCGCGGATCTTCTTCAAGGACCTCGCCCACCTGTTCCGCTGGGTCTCCCCGTGAGCGCGGCGGCGGGCGGCTGGGGGCCGGCCCTGGTCGCGGCGGGCATCGCCCTGCTCGTCGCCCTGGCCGGCGGCCTGCTCACCACCACCGGGCCCTGGTACCACGCCCTGCGACGCCCCGCCTGGAAGCCGCCGGACTGGGCCTTCGGGCCGATCTGGACGACGATCTTCGCGCTGACGGTGGTCTCCGCCGTGATGGCCTGGAACGCCGATCCCGCGCCCGGCTCCCGTGCGGTCCTCGTCGCCGCCTACGCGGTCAACGCCGTGCTCAACATCGCCTGGAGCGGCCTGTTCTTCCGCCTGCGGCGGCCGGACTGGGCGCTCGTCGAGGTGGTGTTCCTCTGGCTGTCGATCGCGGTGCTGATCCTCGTCACCGCGCGGGTCTCCGGCACCGCCGCGCTGCTTCTGCTGCCCTACCTCGTCTGGGTCGGCATCGCGGCCGTCCTGAACCGGGCGATCGTCCGGCTCAACGGTCCGTTCCGGAGCGCCTGAACCATGGCCCTCCTGTTCTCCAGCGGACACATCGTCGACGCCGTCCTCGTCCTCGTCGCCGTCGAGGCGGTGGTCCTCACCCTCTGGTTTCGCCGCGACGGTTCGCCGCTGCCGCTCTTGTGCAACCTCGCCTCCGGTGCCGCGCTGATGCTGGCCCTGCGCGCGGCCCTGACGGGGGCGGACTGGACCGTCGTCGCCCTCTGCCTGGCGGCCGCGGGGCTGGCCCATGGCACCGAGATGACGCTGCGCCTGCGCGCCGTCCCCGAGCCGGCAGGCCCCCGACGCGAGACCCCCTCCACCCGTACCCTCATGCCCGACTGATCCCGCAAGGTCCCGAACTGGAGAGACGCCATGAGGCATCGCCGCACCCCTCTGCTCGTGGGAGCCGGTCTCCTGCTGGGGCTCGCCGCGACCGCGGCCGCGGCGCAGGACGCGGATCTGATCAAGCGCGGCGAGTACCTCGCGACCGCCGGCGATTGCGTGGCCTGCCACACCGCGCCGGGCGGCAAGCCGTTCGCCGGCAACTACGTGCTCAACACGCCGATCGGGAAGATCCGGACGCCGAACCTGACGCCCGACATGGAGACCGGCCTCGGCAGCTGGAGCGCGGACGATTTCTACCGCGCGTTCCACGACGGCATCTCCAAGGACGGGTCCTATCTCTACCCGGCCTTTCCCTTCGCCTGGTACACCAAGGTCACCCGGGCGGATGCCGACGCGATCTTCGCCTACCTGAAATCCCTGCCCGCGGTGCACGAGCCGCGCAAACCCTCCGAGATCCCGTTCCCCTTCAACGTCCGGACCGCGCTGATCACCTGGCGCACCGCCTTCTTCACGGCCGGCGAGTTCAAGCCGGACCCGCAGGCCAGCGCCGAGGTCAACCGGGGCGGCTACCTCGTGGAGGGGCTCGGCCATTGCGGCATGTGCCACAACGCCAACAAGATCGTCGGCAACAGCGGCCTCGCGGGCAAGCTCGGCGGCGGCGTCATCGACGGCTGGTACGCGCCCAACATCACGCCCGACGACCATACCGGCATCGGCGCCTGGAGCGACGATCAGGTCGTGACCTACCTGAAGACCGGGACCGCCCCCGGCAACCAGCCCGGGGTCGCCGCGGGCCCGATGCGCCAGACCATCGAGGAATCCCTCTCGAAGCTGACGGATGCCGACCTCAAGGCGATGGTCGCCTATCTGCGCACGCAGAAGGCCAAGGAGAGCTACAAGGTCAAGGACCTGCAGGCTTTCAACACGGCCGGGGCGCCGGGCGCCGGCACCTATCTGAGCTTCTGCTCCTCCTGCCACAAGCCGGACGGCAAGGGCATCGAGGGCGTCGTCCCGGCGCTCGCGGGCAACAGCTCGGTCCAGGCGCGGGGGCCTGAGACGGTGATCCGCGTGATCCTCGGCGGCCTCGCCGCCCAGAACGGCTACGCGCCGATGCCGGCGATCGGCGCCGGCATGACCGACCAGGAGGTCGCCGACGTCACGGACTACGTGCGCAACGCCTGGGGCAACGCCGCCCCGGTCATCAGCGAGCGCGGCATCGTGGCCACGGCGCGGGCCGCGACCCAGACCATGCTGGCCGGCACGGCGCCCTGCGCCGAGATCGCCCAGCCCGACATCGCCAAGGCGATCGCCGAGGCCGGCGCCGCCGAGCGCCTCAAGGGCCTGCCGGAGGAGAATTTCATCACCACGATCGACGCGCTGCTGCCCCCGATCAAGGCGGCGGTGCCGAACGCCAAGGGCGACGACATCGTGAACGGCCTCACCACGGCCTTCTGCCAGGCCGGCCGCGGCGATCCGGCCTACGACAAGCGGGGCTGGCACGCGGTGATCGGCAGCTTCTCCAACATCGTCTACAGCCAGCTGAAGAACCCCGAACGCCGGGCCTCGAACACCGGGCCGATGCCCAAGCCCTGAAGGACGGCGCCGAGCCGGTCGGTCGAAGGCTTCGGTGGAGGGAGGCGCGCTTGTGCCTTCCCTCGCGAGGAGGGGAGGGCCGCCGATCACTGGATTGGCCGGGTGGCGGCTGACGGAGTTCTCGAAGTCTGTTTGCTACAGGCTCCCGTTGATTGCTCCGCGGCACACCCTCACCGTCATCCCGGGGCCGCGGAGCCCGGGATCGGGGCACGCCGAGGCGGCCAGATAGGGGATTGCGGTGCTCGTGGATTCCGGGCTCGCCTGTGGCGCCCCGGAATGACGGCGGCAAACGCATACCGAAGCGATGATGCGGAGCCCGCATGACATGGCTCCGGGAGCCCGCAGCACTGTGGGGGTGCAGCGATCGTCCGATCTTCACCCCGATCCTGAGGTTGCTTCGCAGCGCCTCAGGATGATGCCACCGCCTCCCGGGATCGGGCCGAGATCGGGAGATCCCGACCGACAGGCAACCGGCAAACGCGCACGCGTTCAGTCACCGGCATGCGCGGATGCCGGTGACTGAAGCGCCTCCCTGTGGCGCGGCTCAGTGCTCGGTGCCGGGCCGGTTCGGCCGCGGCGGTCCGCCATGGGTCTCCACGAAGGCCGAGCGCTCCGGCGACTTCTTCCGGGCGGCGACGCGGGCACGCATGACCAGCAGCGCGGCGATCGCCACGGCGAAGGTCGCGAGGGCGAGGCCGAAGATCAGGGACTGGTCCTGCATGGGTTCCTCCGAATTCTTCGTTTCGAGAGGAAGTCGTCCTGCACGGCGCCGGTTCCAGCTTGAGTTCGGACTTGACGGAACAAACGCCCGCCTCGACCTGACCTGAGGCTGAAAAACACCTGATTATCTCTCGGCAGATGCTGATCTTCCGTCTCTGGACAGGGCATCCCCGGGCTGCGACATCGACGCCGTCGTCAGCGCCCCGTGAGCAGGTCGTTGCGGAAGGACGCGTCGAGGCGGCGCATGAAATGCTCGGCGCAGCACATGTGCTCGTGCATCACCCGGCCCGCCGCCTCGGGGTCCTCCGCCCGGAAGGCAGAGACCAGCTGGCGATGGCTGTCGAGGTTGTGCGCGCCGAAGGCCGCGTACTCCGTCTTGTTGCCGCCCCGGAACTCCACGAGGTCGCGCAGCAGGCTGTTGATGAAACGGCACATGAAGGCAAGGAGCGCGTTGTCGCTCGCGTCGCACAGGAGGTCGTGGAAGGTCAGTTCGAGGTTGCGGCCACGGACGTGCTCGCCGGCCGCGAAGGCCGCCTCGCAGGCCGCGATGTTCTCGTCCAGACCCCGCAGCGCCTCGGCATCGAGACGCCCGACCACGCTGGTCCCGAGGGCGACTTCCAGGCCGCGGCGGACGGCGTAGACCTGGGCGAAGTCGAGCTGGCGGAAATGCAGGAAGCGGCGCAATTGCTGCGCGGCGGCGTCCACCGAGATCGGCCGGATCTCCGCGCCCCCGTTCGGGCCCGGCCGCATCGTCACCAGCCCCTGCACCTCCAGGGCCTTCAGCGCCTCGCGGATCGTGCCCTTGGCGCAGCCGTATTGCTGCATCAGCGCCTGCTCGTTCGGCAGCCTCTGGCCCGGCTCCATGCGCTCGCGGGCGATGCGGCGGCACAGATCCTCGGCGATCTGATCCGACAGCTTGATGCGCCGCAGGGACGGCGCGGCCTCCGCCGCAGTCCCGCTCATCGGGGCTGCCACACGGTGTCGGCGTCGATCGGATAGGTGGGCCGGGCGAGCTTGGCGAAGGGGAACAGCCGGTAGTCGGAACTGGTCACGCCGGCGCTCGCGCACTCCACGACCGCGCGGGCGATCGGCTCGAAGACGGGCCGGCAATACATGCGCGACTTCAGGACGAGGAAGCGGGCCTCGCGGGGCGCGATGCCGTTCTCGGTGAAGATCGCGAGGTCCCAGGGCTCGTGCGGCTCCTCCGTGACGAGAACGCGCGCCCGGCCGGTGTCGAGGACGGCGGCGCGGCCCATGGAGAAGCGCTGCCCCGTATAGGTCGGGCCGGTGACCGTGTAGGCGCCGTCGCCGAGCGCGGCGACCCGGCCCGACAGCGCGAGGGGCGCCTGGGGGGAGAAGCCCGGCAGCGCCACCTTGTTACCGAGCCGGATCTCCGCCGCCCCGCCGGCTCCCGCCGCGAAGAGCGCGGCCACCGCCTCGGGATCGCAGATCGGCCCGGCGACGATCCCGTCGAGCCCGGCCTCCAGGCAGGCGGCGAGCACGTCCATCACGTCGCAGGTGCCCCCCGACATGCAATTGTCCCCGTGGTCGAGGAGCAGGACGGGCCCGCTGCCCGGCCCGGCGGCGGCCTCCCGCGCCCGCGCGATCGAGGTCCGCAGCGGCGCCTCGTCGTAGACGAAATCCGCCCGGCGCGCCCAGAGGGCGGCGCCGAGCTCGTCCGCCGCGGCCTGCGCCAGATCCGCGCTCTCGGCCGCGACCACGAAGGAGGCGCCGACCTCCGCGAGATCGGCGAGGCCGAAACCGCCGAACAGGGTGGCGGCGAGGATGCCCGGCCGCGCCTCCATCGCCCGCGCGGCCGCGACCAGATCGGCCATCGGCCCCTTCACGCGGGTGTCCATCCGCAGGGTGTGGGCGAGAAGCGGCGGGTGGCACCAGGCCTGATGGGGCCGCAGGCCCTCGTCGAGCATGCGGCCGACGAGGCGGGCGACGTGCTCCCCGGTCTCGGCCATGTCCACGTGGGGGTAGGTCTTGAAGCCGACGATGACGTCGGCATTCGCGACCATGCGGGCGGTGACGTTGGCGTGGAGGTCGAGGGCGACGCCGAGGGGCACGTCCGGGGCGATGGTGCGGAGGCGCGCGAGGAGCTCGCCCTCGCCGTCGTCGTGGCTCTCGGTCACCATGGCCCCGTGCAGGTCGAGGAGGATGGCCTCGCACCCCTCCGCCACGGCGGCGAGGATCGGCGCGCAGAGCGCCTCGAAGGCCGCGTCCGCCACCGGTCCGCTCGGGTTGGCGTGCGCCATCACCGGCACCGCGACCGCGGCCCCGCGGGCTTCCGCGAAGGCCAGGAAGGCGCCGAGCGCGGTGGCGCTGCCGGTGCCGGCCGCACGCGCCGCCTCGCCCCAGACCGGCTTGAAGGCGGCAAGCGGCGTGGCGAGGGGCGAGAAGGTGTTCGTCTCGTGGTTGAGGCGAGCGGTCACGATGCGCATGGCGGCCCTCTGGCGGCTCTTCGGAGACGAGGCTTCAGTGAGCCTTCACGCCGAGGAAGCGGTCGCGGGCCGCCTCGTCCTGCGCGAAGTCCGGCCCGGTGGCGTGGTAGGCGATGCGGCCGAGTTCGAGGATGTAGTGACGGTCGGCGAGGCTGGTGCAGACCGCCAGATTCTGCTCGACCAGCAGGATCGGCACGCCCGCCTCGCGGATCAGGCGGATCTGCGCCACGATCTCCTCGACGATGACGGGGGCGAGGCCCTCCACCGGCTCGTCCAGCATCAGGAGCTTGGGGCCGTTGAGGAGCGCGCGGGCGATGGAGAGCATCTGCTGCTCGCCGCCCGAGAGCTGCGCGCCGCCGTTGCGCCGCCGCTCCTCCAGGCGCGGGAAGATCCGGTAGATGTCGGCCATCGCCCAGGGCGAGCCCTTGCGCACGGCGATCCTCAGATTCTCCTCCACGGTGAGGAGGCCGAAGATGCCGCGGTCCTCCGGCACGAGGCACAGGCCGGCGCGGGCGATGCGGTGCGGCGCCCAGCCGGCGATCTCCGCGCCCCCGAAGCTGACCCGGCCCCGGCGCGGCGGGAGCAGGCCGCTGGCCGCCCGCAGCGTCGAGGTCTTGCCCGCGCCGTTGCGGCCGAGCAGGCAGACGATCTCGCCCGGGTTCACCGCGAGGGTCACGCCCTGGAGGATGTGGCTCTTGCCGTAATAGCCGTGGACGTCGTCGAGACGCAGGGCCGCGCTCATCGCAGGTCCCCCGTGATCATGTTGCCGAGATAGGCCCGGCGCACCTCGGGATCGTCGCGCACCACCTCCGGCCGGCCCTCGACCAGGATCTCGCCGGCCCGCATCACCGTGACGGTGTCGCTGATGTTCATCACGATGCCCATGTTGTGCTCGATGAACAGCACCGTGTGATCGCGCCCGAGATCGCGGATCAGCGCGGTCATCGCGCCGATATCGTCGGTGCCCATCCCCGAGGTCGGCTCGTCGAGGAGGATCACCCGCGGCCGGGCCGCCATCGCCATGCCGACCTCGAGGCGCCGCTGCTGGCCGTGCGAGAGCTCGCCCGCCGGCCGGCCGGCGACGCCCGCGAGATCGAGGCGCCGGAGGAGCGCGTCCGCGGTGTCGTGGCTCGCATCGCCCTCCGCGACGCGGCGCCAGGGGGCGAGGGCCGCCCAGGGGGTGCGGCCTTGGGCTGCGAGCCGGAGGTTCTCGCGCACGCTCAGCGTCGCGAACAGGCTCGTGACCTGGAAGGAGCGCGCGAGGCCGAGGCGGACCCGGTCGTCGTCGCGGGTGCGGGTGATGTCCTGCCCGTTCAGGGTGATCCGCCCGGTCGCCGCGCGGATCCGGCCGGTGAGCGCGTGGAACAGGGTGGTCTTGCCGGCCCCGTTCGGCCCGATGATGGCGTGGACGCTGTTGGCGCGCACCTGCAGGGTGACGTCCTTGAGCGCGACGAAGCTGCCGTAGCGGACGCCGAGGCCCTCGGCGGAGAGCGCGGGCTCGGGTGTCGTCACGGGCGGCCCTCCTCGGTGACGGCGGCATCGGCCGGCCGCGCGGCCTCGGGCGCCGGAGACCGCGTCATGGCCGCCGCGGCCCGCTCGATCAGGCCCCAGAGGCCGCGCTGCATGAACAGGGCGATGGCGACGAGCAGGGCGCCGAGGAGCAGGAGCCAGCGCGGCCAGATCGCCGAGAGGAGGTCGCCGGCGATCAGGTAGAAGGCCGCGCCGAGAACCGAGGCGAACAGGTTCGCGGTCCCGCCGATGATCGTCATGATCAGCAGCGTCTCGCTGGTGTGGTACTCGATGTTGGAGAGCGGCGCGACGCCGATCAGCATGGCGTGGAGCGCCCCCGCGAGCGCGGTGACGGCGCCCGAGATCGCGAAGGCCGCCACCTTGAAGGCGCGCACCGGGAAGCCGATGGCGCTCGCCCGCGCCTCGTTGTCGCGGATCGCGAGAAGCGTGCGCCCGAAGGTGGAGAGCGCGACCCGCTGGAGCAGCGCGAAGAGCACGAGGAAGAGCACCGCGACATAGGCGTAGTAGGCCCATGGACCGCCGAGCACCCGCTCCCCGATGCGCGGGCGCGGGATGTTGAGCAGGCCGTTGTCGCCCCCCGTCAGGTCGCTGGAGGTGTAGGCGAGGAAGTAGAACAGCTGCGAGAAGGCGAGCGTCAGCATCACGAAGTAGACGCCCTGCCGCCGGATGGAGAGCCAGCCGACCGCCGTGGCGGTGCCGGCCCCGACGAGGGCGACGAGGGGCAGCATCGCGGCCGCGGGCAGATCCGCGCGCAGGAGCAGGAGACCGGCCGCGTAGGAGCCGAGCCCGAAGAAGATCCCCTGGCCGAAGGAGAGCAGCCCCGTATAGCCGAGGAGCAGGTTGCAGGCGGCGGCGGCGAGACCGAAGATCAGGATCTCGCTGGCGAGCGTGCCGGAGCGCAGCACGAGGGGCAGGACCAGAACGGTCACCACGGCCAGCGCGAAATGGACGAGGGGACGTTCGAGGAGACGGGTCATCGCTCTATCCCCTCAGGCGCGTCCGAACAGGCCGCGCGGCATCATGACGATGATCCCCGCCATGCCGAGATAGATCACGAGGCGCGCGCCCTCCGGCCAGAGCGTCGCCATCAGGCTCTGGGCGATGCCGACCGCGAGCCCGGCGGCGAGCGCCCCGGCGTAGCTGCCCATGCCGCCGATCACCACCACGACGAAGGCCACGCTCAGCGCCTCGACGCTCATGAACGGATCGACCCCGCGGATCGGGGCGGCCAGCGCCCCCGCGAGCCCCGCGAGCCCGGCGCCGAGGCCGAACACCGCGGTGTTGATGCGCCGCGTGTCGTAGCCCAGCAGCGCCATGTCCTCGGGCGATTCCGAGCCCGCCCGCACGATCGCCCCGAGCCGCGTGCCCTCCAGCAGCCACCACAGGGCGCCGGCGAGCACGGCCGTCAGCCCGATCACGAAGAGGCGGTATTCCGGATAGATGAAGTCCCCGAGGATGACGACGCCCGACAGCCCGTCGGGGGCCGGAAGGTTGCCGCCGATCGGACCCCACACGATGATGACGATCTCCTGCACCGCCAGGGCGAGGCCGACGGTGGCGAGGATGTGGAAGGTGTGGGCCTGGGCGTAGATCCGGCGCAGCAGGATCGCCTCGGTGAGCGCGGCGAGCGCACCCACGCAGAGGCAGGCGAGCGGGAGCGCCAGCCAGAAGCTCACCCCGCGCCCGACCATCTCGTAGGCCAGGTAGGCGCCGAGCATGTAGAAGGCGCCGTGCGCGAAGTTCACGAACTGCAGCAGCCCGAAGATGACGCTCAATCCCACCGCGAGCAGGAAGTAGAGCATCCCCAGGCCGATGCCGTTGAGGATCTGGAGCAGGTAGGTCACGCGAGCCTCCGCGCCGGTGGAGCCGATCCGTCGCGCAGGGGCCTCAGGCCATCTTGCAGCCGGCCGCCTCCGGCGAGAGGAACGACTTGCCGGAGCTGACGATGTCCACGAAGTCGTCCTTGTCGGCCATGGCCGACTTGGCCTTCCCCTTCAGCAGGTAGTAGTTCTTGATGACCTGATGGTCGGCGGCGCGGATCTCCTCCTCGCCGGTGAGGCCCGCATAGGTCATCCCTTCGAGCACCTTGGCCACCGCCGGCCCCTCGGCGGAGCCGGCCTTGGCGGCCCCGTCGAGGAGGAGCTTGGTGAGCAGGTAGGAGCCGGCGAAGGAGTAGTTCGGGCTGAACTTGGCTTTCTCCCGCACCTTGGCGACGAAGGCCTTGTTCATCGGCGAATCGATGCCGTGCCAGTACTGCGCGCCGAAATAGATGCCCTCGCAGAGATCCGGGCCCAGCGCCTCGAACTGCTCCAGGCCGGACGCCCAAGCGAGCACGATCGTCATGCGCTTCTTCAGGCCGAAGCTCACCGCCTGCCGCAGGGTGTCGGAGGATTGTGAGCCGAAGCTCAGGATCAGCAGCACGTCCGGCTTGGCGGCGATGGCGTTGGTCAGGTAGCCGCTGAACTCCTTCTCGGCGAGCGCGTGGTAGCTGTTGCCCACATGCTCGATGCCCTTCTCTTGGAACACCGCCTTGGCGGCGCCGAGGAGGCCCTCGCCGAAGACGTATTGCGGCGTGATCGTGTACCAGCGCTTGGCCTGCGGCATCTGCTCGATCAGCGGGCGCACGGTCTGGGCGATCGCCCCGTGGGTGGGCACGCTCCAGCGGAAGGTGCCGCGGTTGCACTCCGTGCCGGTGATCTCGTCGGCGCCCGCCGTCGTGAAGAACACGCCGCCGCCGTTCGTCACCTCCTTGCCCATTACGAGGGCTTCCGAGGACAGGATCCCGCCGGCGAAGAGCCGGGTGCCCTCGGCCAGGGCCTCCTGGACGCGCCGCGCCGCCGTTGCCGGCTTGCCCTCCGTGTCGAGATCGCGCGCCACCACCTTGCGGCCGAGCACGGTGCCGGCCTCCTCGGCCGCGAATGCGGCCCCGAGCGCCGCGAACTTCCCATTCGCCGCGAAGGCCCCCGACATCGGCAGGGGCGCCCCCACCGTCAGGGCGCCGTCCGCGGCCCAGGCTCCCCGCAGGAGCGGCGGGGCGCCGAGCGTGCCGGCGACGAGAGCGGTCTGCGTCAGGAATGCACGACGATTCAGCAAGGCGGCCTCCGCACGACGTTCGGTCGAATCATCCGAACTATACGCATCGTTTGTGCCGTGGATACGGAGCCGGCGTGAGAAAATCCGGCGGCCTGTCACCGGCCGTCCATCCGACGCGGTGCCGGGAGCGGACGGCTCCGCGCCGTCGGGAAGTCCCAAACCTCGCAGGCATGCCCCCACCGGCATGACGGTGGTTACCGCGCGCGCGGAGGAATCATGGAAGGGAGGTCATCGAAGCGGTGGAGCGTTGCGGGCCGTATGACGAGCGCGAAGCCGGCGCGCGGAGACCGCCCTGTTCGCCAGCGGTCTCCTTCATG
Organism: Methylobacteriaceae bacterium; assembly: GCA_947444195.1. Lineage (GTDB taxonomy): Bacteria > Pseudomonadota > Alphaproteobacteria > Rhizobiales > Beijerinckiaceae > Methylobacterium. Next base: position 72,264 of record CANEZL010000016.1, read on the forward strand.
GTTTTTCACCGAGGCGGACGGCGCCTCGGGTCGTTCTTCGGTGGTCGAGGCCGACCGAAACCATGTCCGACCGGGTTGCATCGGACATGGTCGCAGACAGCCTCAAGGCGTCGGATTGCGACCCTCGGCACGACCGTAGAGCACGTAGTGGAACAACGGCTCCATACGAGAATTACGAACATCCTCGTTCGTCAGATAGTAGTCACGGGCATTGAAGTGCGGTCCGGGGCTACGCAGCTCGCGGCTTCCATGCATCACGAAATGCTCCAAGGCACCTGCATTGTCTCGCGCTACATCGGGATAGGTCGTCAGATACCAAGCCGAGTCGAACAGACCGGATTTTAGAACGAACTCGGTTCGCGCGCGGACCTTCTTGCGCTTCTTCACGCTTTTTCCGCGGAGTATTTCCAGCGGGGAGAGCTTGATGTTGTTGATGCCGTCCTTGTTCGGTTTCGTGGAAAAGATCAGCTGCTCTTCGATATGGGTACGCACCCTCTGCGTCTCGGCAAGGCGATCGCGCAGCTGATCGAGTTCCCTGTTCTGATCCACGGTGATTCCGTGAAGGATTTCGATATCGCGATCCCTTGCCTCGACGTCCCGGCGAAAGTGCTCGACCTCGCCATGCAGGCGCTTGGCTGTGCGGCCGTGATCCTCCAGCCCATCGTTGAGGCGACCGATCTCCTCGTCCCGACCGCGAAGCTGCTCCCGAAACTGCTGGTTCTCGTCCTTCAGGTGAAAAGCCCACTTTTCATGGGAATTCAGCTCTTTGTGCCTGTTGCGAAGCTTGTCGATCGAATCGCAGGCGAAGATATACGGATGATCGCAGAGACGCTCCATGATGCGCGCGTAATTTTCGTCCCATTCTGTCTGTGTGTGGTCCGTGCGCGAGCTGTAGGCCTTGTTCCACCAGCGGTAGATGCAGGTGATTTCCTCGATGCTGCCAGCGCCGACCATGGATGTGCAGCGGACGATGTATTCCCAATCCTCGGTCGTGGTCAGCGTCTCGTCGAATTTCTGATGCAACTCGCTGAACACGTAGCGCGGGAAGGCCACAGAGACGGGGGGCGTCACGTTGCCGTGCAGATGCTGCATATGGTCATAGAGGCGGCCGTACTCGTCGTGCATTCCACTCACGGCCCGCGACGCGCGCAGGCCGTTGACCGTGACTTCCTCGTATTCCTGCCGTACGGAGGCCGCGCGGAGCATGCGTCCGGGGGTGCGCAACGCTTGCTCGCGGAAGGCTTCGATCCAGTTGGCGAAGACGATGTCGTCGTCGTCGAGAATCGATACGTAATGCCCGCGCGCGGCCTCGAAACCGGCATTGATCGGACGCGTGCGATTGCCGCCTCGGACCGGGACAACGCGGATGCGCGCGCGGTAAGCCGGGATCTGCGCCTCGATCAGGGCGGTCAACTGGGCTTGCGCGGCCGTGTCGAGGTTGTGGGCGACGATGATGTGCTCGAAATCGTCGCATTCCTGAGCCGAGAGGCAGCAGAACACGTCCGTGAGGGTGTGGAAGCGTTTGCCGTGCGTGCGCGTCACGATGCTGAGGAACGGAACGGCGGCATCGGGCTCGCGAACCGGAGCGAGATCCGTCTGGGCGACGAGGAGGTGCTGGCCGGCGCGCCCGTCGCCCCCCGAGGCCAACCGCAGCACTTGGCCGAGGCTCGTCGCGAAGGCGGCCATGCCCATAGAGCCGTTGGGCAGGGCGCCGTCCTTCGTCCGATGCTCGATCCGGAAGGGCTTCGCTACGCCCAGGGCGGCGAGGGCGATGTTCTGCTCGCGCAACCATTGTTCCGTCGCCGCATCGGAGAGGTGTCCCTCGCTCACAGCGCCGATCACGACGAGCTGGATTGGCGCGAACCGGCTCCGCAGGTTCGCGAGTTGCGATGCCAGGGCACTGGCGTCGAAATTCGCGGCGCTCACGAGAAGGGTCAGGGCCATGTAACGGCCGCCGTCCCAACCGCCCAGGAGCTCGACCTTGTCCCAGAGATTGTCGCGCTTGGCCTGGTAGCTAGAGAGGATCCTGCGCGACGGGCCAGAATCACCCGGTTCCCGCATTCCGCCGACGGTGATCGCGATCGTGAACCGATCCTCGTCCGACCCGACCAGCCGCGAGTCCACGACACACACCATCGGGCGACCCGCCTGATCCCGATCGCTCGGCGCGAGCTGCTCGAGCGTAACAAGCACGCCATCGTCGGAGTTCTTGATCAACTGTGACATGAGGCGCCGATCTTCTTGGTCTTGCGGGTTGATTGAAGCCATTCCAGACCGTCCAGGCAGGCCGTCTCGGGATCGGACCCTAGAGGGCGAACCTGTGCTTGGCGTAGAGGTCGCCCTCGAAGACCGAGATCTTATGATCCGGATCAAGCGGGGTGGGGATCTTCCCGGATTCGACACGTTTGCGGTACTCGAGCGCTGCCTTTCCGAAGATGTCGCCGCCGGTCCGCTCGCAGAACTCCAGAAGCTCCCGTACCCGATCCGGGCGAGACCATTTGTGCGCCATCAGGATGGCGGCCTCGATGGAGTAATATTGCTCCGCCTTGGACGGTTGCCAATTGGCTTGTCTGCCCAGGCGCTTGTCGTGGAACACGACCGCCGCAGGCTGGAAGATGACCTTCTTGCCAATGAGGCGCAGCCTCCAGGAAAAATCCAAGTCGTCGCAGTACAGGAAGAACGTGGCCGCGTCGAAGCCGTCGAGCTGACGAAAGAGCCGTACCGGGATCATGGCGCAGGCCGTGGTGGCCCATGGCGTCTCGCCCGTGACGGGATCGTATTCCTTCGGATGCTCGATCGGGAGTTGCCGGGCCTCAGCCATCCCGCAATCGGGATCGTTGAAACAACCGGCCAGGGCGGTGAGATAGGACGGCTCGCCGACAACGTCCGGATTCTGGATCAGAACGAAACCGTCATCGAGATCGGCTCCGAGCAGGTTGTGCCCCTGTGCGGAGCCGAGATTGCGTCCGAAAAAGCGGTACTTGAAACGAATCGGTCCGAGCAACTCGGTAATCTCGGCTTGGACCTCGTCGTCCAAACACTTCTCCGCCGAACAGTCTCCGTAAGCCAAGGTGACCTCGCAAGACTTTTGGCTCGCGAGCCTGTCGACGGCACGTCGGACACCGGCGGCTGCGCGAATGATATGCCTCGGATCATTGTGGAACAGCACGCTCTGGATTTGTAATTTCAAAATCCGCTCCACCCGAATATAATTCCGCAAGCCAGCTAACGATCGACCCCTCGGGCACTGTCCGAGTGTGCTGCGACCAGCACACGGGCTTCTCTTTAGTGGAATTCCGGGCGTACCTAAAACAGCGCCGCCCTCCGAGGCAAGTCACCGTTCGGCCACGGAAGCTGAGAATCGGCGGATGCTGTTCTGGCAGCTTTCGCCGCCCCCGTATCGGCCCGGCACAGCGGTTCATTTGTGCCATCGCCTCCCCACATCACTCGGAAGATGTGATCCGTGAACAGGTGTTATATCGCTGAAGTTTGCGTGCTGACCGCCCGATCCCCGTCGTTCCCTTCTCTGATGTCCCGGCCTTTCCGGAAGGTCCGCGCCGCCGCACTTCGCCTCGGACCCGGCGCCTGATCGAAGGTCAGCTTAATCGTCTCGACGTCGGCGGGAAGGCCGAACAGCCGGTCTCCTGCCTCGATGCGCTCGCGAATGCCGCTGACCTTGCGGGCTGTAGGAACGACACGCGGACGCAGATCGGCCGACGGAGTCGATGACATCGACGCTGGCGTACGCCCGGCCTGTCAGGTCGGCAGACCTTTAGTCTTGCTTGGAGCGGGCTCGAAGCCGCGCCGTCATCCCGCGCGGTCGGAAGACCTATGCCGCGCTCAAGCCCGAAGCTCGTCCTCGAGGAAGGCGCGAACCGCGGCGCGCTCGATGCCCGGGGCGATGAAGCTCCGGCCGATGCCGCGGGCGAGGATGAAGGTGAGCGCGCCGTCGCGCACCTTCTTGTCCTGCGCCATGGCGTCGAGGAGCGCGTCGGCGTCCCCGCATCCGCCGGGCACCGCGGCGAGCCGGGTCGGCAGGCCGGCGAGGGCGAGGTGGTTGGCGACGCGCCCGGCCTCCTGGCCGGAGCAGAAGCCGAGCCGGGCCGAGAAGCGGAAGGCCAGCGCCAGGCCGATGGCGACGCCCTCGCCGTGGACGAGGCGGTCCGAATCGTAGCCGGTCAGGCGTTCCAGGGCGTGGCCGAAGGTGTGCCCGAGGTTCAGCAGCGCCCGCTCGCCGTCCTCGCGCTCGTCGCGCACCACCACGCCGGCCTTGGCGCGGCAGCAGATCGCCACCGCCTCGTCGCGCTCCGGGCCACCGGCGAAGATGCCCCGCCAGTTCCCCTCGCACCAGTCGAAGAAGCCGGGATCGTCGATGAGGCCGTACTTCGCCACCTCCGCGTAGCCCGCCCGCATCTCGCGCTCCGAGAGCGTGTCGAGGGCGGCGGTGTCGGCGAGGACGAGGCGGGGCTGGTGGAAGGCGCCGATGAGGTTCTTGCCCAGCGGCGCGTTGATCCCGGTCTTGCCGCCGACCGAGGAATCCACCTGCGCCAGCAGGGTGGTGGGCACCTGCAGGAAGCGCACGCCGCGCCGCAGGGTGGCCGCCGCGAAGCCTGCCAGATCGCCGACCACGCCGCCGCCGAGGGCCACGACGAGGTCGCCCCGCTCGATCTTCAGGCCGAGCAGCCCGTCGCAGACGGCGGCGTAGCAGGCGTAGGATTTCGAGGCCTCCCCCGGCGGCACCGCGATCAGCCCGCAGCGCAGGCCCGCCGCTTCAAGGCTGGCGCGGACGCGCGCCCCGTAGAGGCCGGCCACGGTCTCGTCGGTGACGATGCCGGCGGCCCGCGCGCCGAGGGCGGCGGCCCGGGCGCCGACCGCGTCCACGAGGCCGCGCCCGATCAGGATGTCGTAGGCGCGGCCCGCATCGAGGGGTACGTGGACGGTGAGGTGCGACATGGCGGCTGGTTCGGTCAGAGCGCCGCGGCGGCGGGGGCCGCGGGGGAGGCGAGATAGGCGTCGAGGGCTTCGAGCACGTCCTGCACCACGCGGTCGTGCGAGACGTCGCGGGAGAGCACCACGAGTTGGGCCTCCGCGTAGACCGGGTGGCGCGTCTCCATGAGTGCGCGCATCGTCGCCTCGGGATCCTCCGTCTCGAGAAGCGGACGGTTGCCGCGCTTGCGCACCCGGCGCATCAGCACGTCGAGTTCGGCCTTGAGCCAGACCGAGACGCCGAGCTCGGCGACGCGCATCCGGGTGGTGTCGCGCATGAAGGCGCCGCCGCCGGTGGCCAGCACCATCGGTCCCGCCCGCAGCAGCCGCCCGATCACGCGCTCCTCGCCGTCGCGGAAGCTCGGCTCCCCGTAGATCGCGAAGATGTCCGGGATGGTCAGCCCCGCCGCGGCCTCGATCTCGATGTCGGCGTCCTTGAAGATCAGGCCGAGGCGCTGGGCGAGGCGGCGCCCCACCGTGCTCTTGCCCGCGCCCATGAGACCCACGAGCACGATCGACCGCGCCCCGAGGGCCCGGCGGATCCGCGCTTCGATGGGTTCTTCGCCCGGCGCCGGGGGCTCGTTCGTGACAGCAGACATCGCAATGCCGCGGGTCTTAGCGTGTTTGCCGAGCCCAGGGAACGGGCCCGCGGCGGCCTCGCGCGGCGCGTGCCGGCATCCGGCGCAGGCGGGCCGGCCGGCCCTGTGTCCTCCCGGGCCTTGCCATCGCCGCGTTCACATGATGCAACCCCCTCGCCCTGCGGTTGCCTCCCCGCCGCCGCACCGCTCACCCGATCGAGATGGCCGCCCGTGCCGACCCTGTTCCGTTTCTTCGCGACGCTCGCGATCCTGGCCGGCCTGGTCTTCGCGGGGATGTTCGCGCTGGCGACCTTCGTGAAGCCGACCCCGCGCGAGATGAGCGTGACGATCCCGCCGGCCAAGCTTCAGCCGGGCGGCCGGTGAGGGCGGGGTGAGCGCGCCGGGGGCCGAGGCGTCCGGGCGCGCGGCCTATCTCGACATGCTCGCGGCCGAGCGCGGCGCGGCGGCCAACACCCTGGCGGCCTACGGGCGCGATCTCGAGGATTACCGGGACTACCTGGCCCGGACGGGCTGTGCCCTGGACGCGGTGGAGGCTGACACCCTGCGCGGCTACCTGGTCGACCTGGAGGCGCGCGGCCTCAAGGCGTCCTCGGCCGCCCGGCGCCTGTCCTGCGTGCGCGGTTTCCACAGATTTCTCTATGCGGAAGGTCTCGCCGAGACCGATCCGGGCGCGCCCGTGGCCGGTCCGCGCCGCGGCCGGGCCCTGCCGAAGGTGCTCGGCGTCGCCGAGGTCGACCGGCTGCTGGCGGTGGCCCGCGAGGCCGTCGCCGCTTCCGAGGGCCCGGCGGCGGCCAGGGCGCGCCGCATGCACTGCCTGCTCGAACTGCTCTACGCCACGGGCCTGCGCGTCTCCGAGCTCGTGGCCCTGCCGCGGGCGGCGGCGACCACGCGGGAGCGCTACCTCGTGGTGCGCGGCAAGGGAGGGCGCGAGCGCCTCGTGCCGCTGACCGACCTCGCCCGCGCGGCGATGCGCGCGCATCTCGACGGCGCGGGCGGCGAGGACGGTCCCTGGCTGTTCCCCGCCGACAGCGAGAGCGGGCATCTCACCCGCCAAGCCTTCGCCCGCGACCTGAAGACGGCGGCCGCAGCCGCCGGCATCCGTGCGGACCGGATCAGCCCGCACGTCCTGCGGCACGCCTTCGCCAGCCATCTCCTGCAGAACGGCGCGGACCTGCGCATCGTGCAGGAACTGCTCGGCCACGCCGACATCGCGACGACGCAGATCTACACGCACATCCTTGACGAGCGCCTGAAGAGCATGGTGCGCGACCTGCATCCGCTCATGGACGAGGATCCGGCCGCCGCCTGACCCGGGGAGGGGCTCCGCGGCGCGGTGTCCGCGGAGCCGTTCGCCTCAGGCCGCGGAGACGTCGACGCGGATGTTGCCGCGGGTGGCGTGGGAGTAGGGGCAGACCACGTCGGCCCGGCGGACGATATCCTCCGCCTGGCCGGGCTCGATGCCCGGCAGGGTCGCGCGCAGGGCCACGGTGAGGCCGAAGCCGGTGCCGTCCTCGCGCTTGCCGATGCCGACGCTGGCCTCGACCTTCGCGTCCTCGGGGATCCTCACCTTGTCCTGCGCGGCGACGAACTTGATCGCGCCGAGGAAGCAGGCCGCGTAGCCGGCCGCGAAGAGCTGCTCCGGGTTGGTGCCCGTCCCGCCGCCGCCGCCGAGCTCCTTCGGCGTGGCCAGACCGATCGCGAGGCGGCCGTCGTCGGACGCGGCGCTGCCTTCGCGGCCGCCGGTGGCGTGGGCGTGGGCGGTGTAGAGAGCTTGCATCATGGACTCCGTCTGGCTGGAGCGCGGCGCCGGGCTCCGGCGTCGCGCATCTCGATTGCGCGCAATCGATATAGCCGCTCGTGCCCCGGATGTGCATTGCGCGCAACCGATATGAGGGCTGCGCTGCATTCATTGTGCGAGAGACGCTATCTGGCTAAGATATTGCTTGGTCCACAAGGCATATGGGATCGGCCGGACCGCCGAACGGGAGTTGTGGGATGTCAGGTCGGCCAGCGTCTCAGGGCCGGGCACCGCGAGCGATCAAGGTCCGTCAGTCCGGTCTGCGCAGCGCGCCGCCGCCGCGCCGGACGGTGGACCCGTCCGATCTGCAGCGGCTCGACAATCAGCTGTGCTTTGCCGTCTACGCCGCCGCCCACGCCTTCGGGCGCGCCTATCGCGCGCTGCTTACCGAGCACGACCTCACCTATCCGCAATATCTCGTCCTGCTCGTCCTCTGGGAGGAGGACGGTCTGACGGTGAAGGAGATCGGCGATCGCCTGTTCCTCGATTCCGGCACGCTGACGCCGCTCCTCAAGCGGCTCGAAGCCGCGGGCCGCATCCGGCGCGCGCGCGACCGCGCGGACGAGCGGCAGGTGAGCATCTTCCTCACCGAGGCGGGCCGGGCGCTGCACGACCGCCTCGCCTGCCTGCCCGACCGGGCAGGGGGCATGACGGGCCTTGCCATGGACGGGCGCCGCGCGCTCCTCGACAGCCTCGTGGAACTGCGCGAGGGCCTGCATGCCGGGGTGCCGTCCTGACGGCGCGCGCTGGATCGTCATCCCGAACGGTCGCCGCCGGCTCGCGGGAAAGGACGGTGCGGAGACGATGATCGACCCATGAAAAAGGCCGCCCCCGCGCGGGCGGGAGCGGCCAAGGAGTGCGTCCGCGGAGCGGAGCCGCGATCAGGTCTTGGACTTGAGGTAGGCGATCACGTCGTCGAGCTTCTTCTCGTCCTTGAGGCCGGGATAGACCATCTTGTTGCCCGGCACCTTGGCCTTCGGGTCCTTCAGCCACTCCTTGAGGTTGGCCTCGTCCCAGGTCAGGCCGGAATTCTTGAGCGCGGCGGAGAAGTTGTACCCCTCATAGGTGCCTGCCTTGCGGCCGACGACGCCCTTCAGATCCGGACCCACGCCGTTCTTCTCGAAGTTATGACAGGCCTTGCAGGGGGCGAACGCCTTCTCGCCAGCGGCGGCATCGCCTTCCGCCTGGGCTGCGATGGGCAGCAGCAGGGCGAGTGCGGCGCCGAGGATCATGTGACGCATCGATTTTTCCTCCTTTGGGCAGCTAGGGCCGCTGCGGCTTATGGCAGAGCTTCGGCGTTTAGAATAGGTCGAGTGTGCGTTCCGCTGCATCTAGGGCGGTTTCGCCGATGGGAAGCCTCCCTCCGCAGCCGCGGTTCCAGCGGATGCCGGCCTGCCCGTGCGCAGCCTGCCGGAATCCGCTAGGCTCTCCCCAGGAGCGCCCCCTTCATGCCGTCCGGGATCCTGCACCGGGCAAGCTGAGCGGGCGCTGAAGAGAACGACGAGCCGCGAGACGGCCGCGGAGGAGCGCCCGACGCCATGACGATCCGCTTTCCGGAACCCGATGCCGCGATCCTGGCGCGGCGCGAGGCGATCCTCGCCGGCCTGCGCCCCCTCGTCGGCCCCGAGGCCCTCGTGACCAGCGAGGACGAGCGCCGCGCCTTCGAGACCGACGGGCTCACCGCCTACCGCAAGATGCCGCTGGCCGTGGTCCTGCCCTCCACGACCGCCGAGGTCTCCGCCGTGATGGCCTTCTGCCACGAGAACGGCGTGCGGGTGGTGCCGCGCGGGGCGGGCACCTCGCTCGCGGGCGGCGCCATCGCCCAGGAGGACGCGATCATCCTCGGCGTCGCCAAGATGACGCAGGTCATCGACATCGACTTCGCCGACCGCACCGCCCGCGTGCAGGCCGGGATCACCAATCTGGCGATCTCGGGCGCCGTCGCGCACGAGGGCTTCTTCTACGCGCCGGACCCGTCGAGCCAGCTCGCCTGCACCATCGCCGGCAACATCGCCATGAACTCGGGCGGCGCCCACTGCCTGAAATACGGCGTCACCACCAACAACCTCCTCGGCGTCACCCTGGTGATGCACGACGGCACGGTCGTCGAGATCGGCGGCGCGCATCTCGATTCCGGCGGCTACGACCTGCTCGGCCTGATCTGCGGCTCGGAGGGGCAGCTCGGCATCGTCACCGAGGCGACCGTGCGCATCCTGCGCGCGGCCGAGGGCGCGCGGCCGGCCCTCGTCGGCTTCTCGCGGGTGGAGGATGCCGGCGACTGCGTGGCCGCGATCATCGCGGCCGGCATCATCCCGGTGGCGATCGAGTACATGGACCGCGAGGCGATCCTGATCACCGAGGACTTCGCGAAGGCGGGCTACCCGCGCGACGCGGAGGCCATGCTGATCATCGAGGTCGAGGGCTCGGACGCCGAGTGCGAAGCGATGCTCGCGCGCATCGAGGCGATCGCCCAGGGCTTCCGGCCGACGAGCCTGCGCGTCTCGCGCTCGGAAGCCGAATCGGCCGCGATCTGGAAGGGCCGCAAATCCGCCTTCGGCGCGACCGGCCGGATCTCGGATTACATCTGCATGGACGGGACCATCCCCACCGGCCAGCTCGGCCCCGTTCTGGAGCGGATCGGCGCGATCTGCGCCGGAAAGGGCCTGCGGGTCGCCAACGTCTTCCACGCGGGCGACGGCAACCTGCACCCGCTGATCCTGTTCGACATCAACAAGCCGGGCGAGCTCCAGAAGGCGGAGGCCGCGGGCGACGAGATCCTGAAACTCTGCGTCGAGGTCGGCGGGTGCCTGACCGGCGAGCACGGGGTCGGCATCGAGAAGCGCGAACTCATGCGCTTCCAGTACGAGCCCTGCGACCTCGAACAGCAGATGCGGGTGCGCAACGTGTTCGACCCGCACTGGCTGATGAACCCGGCCAAGGTCTTTCCCCTGGAGGGCCGGGTTGCGGCCTGAGCGGCCCCGTTTGCTGCCGTGGATCTACCAGGCGAGACAGCGCTCGAGCATGTCGTCGGCCGGTCGCCCGAAGCAGCCGGCCGATAGCCAGGGTTCAACCGATCACGCGGAAGCAGTCACCTAGCTCACACGTACCGCCTCTAATTAGCTCCACACTCTCGGTTGATGTTGTGCAAAAATCCTAATACATCCAATATATGCTTCCTCTATATCCTGTTTTTCACGATATTCATGATGTTGCTTTTGATTCTGGATAGATTTCGATCTGCCGGTTTCGTGGTTTCTACAGTGTCTCGGACCACGACATTCTTTACTCTGCAACCGATCATTCTGAAGTCGACGGAGTTTGAGACCGATCTTGGGCTGAACAGCTTTTGAACCTGAATGTAGATCTCCAATTCTCCATTCCTATTGAAGTCGCTTGAATTGACAGAGAAGGTCAAGGTTGAATTCCGCGAGCGGAAATTACAGACCTTGCTTACGTAATGAGAGGATGCGGAATAGACGTCGATCGCATTGCTATCGTTTTTCGGCATGTAGACTTCGACGTCCATATGAACTTGAAGGTCTTGATGCTCGAATGGGGGCTTGATTTTGAGAGTAGCTACACGATCTTTGCTCCATGTTCCGTTGGCCTCGAAAGTGTGCCACCCACTATGTAAGCACGGTTGGAGGTTGAAGCCATCCAGCGATATGAATTTCGCCCCATCTGGAAGGATTTCGACTTCCGGAGCATCTGAGAATATACTCCCCTTACTATCATTCGCTGCCGTGCTGGCAGGATTGGTAGGTTGCCCTGCAGCAGCTTTCCAGTCATCGTACCAGAAAAGGTCGCGCGACCGGCCAGAGGAACCTCCAAGCCGATCGACGCTATTTCTGACCTGTGTCAGCCATGTCACGACCTCGCCCAGTACGCCGGTCCACAACAGCCGGTCGAGCCCGTGCTGCTCGACCTCGGAGAATTGAAACGGCTGTTCAGGCCTTGAAAGCACATCCTGAAGGCTTCTCCTGAACTCGGCCGGATCGTCGTTTATGCACACATTCGGGTAATTGACATATTCTTCATAGCCTCTGAAAGCTCGTGACGTCGCGACAATCGGCTTTCGACTGTACAAAGCTTCCGCAGTCTTAAGGTTCGTCCCACCGCCGGAGGTGATGGGCAAAATTATGGCTTTGGAGAGCTTAAAGAAAGTCGCCAAGCCACTGTTGTCTTGACCTTCAAGTAGCATCATTCGGGGCATCACGAGCCCTTTGTTGAGGCGATAGGCTTTATTATTCTTCAAAAGATGACAAACGCCACCAACAACGATAACCTTCTCGTTGGGAGCCATGAAGCTCAGGTCTCGTCCCAGCATGTTCACAAAACCCTCGGCATTCGGAGGGTGTGCAGAGCCAACGAACAGAGCAAAGTTGGAATACTTTAGAGCGTTCGACCAATAATCGAGTCCGCCGAACTCCAGTTTTGGCCACACGCCGTTCTTCGCTAAAATCGTTGCTTTACCGAAGCGCTGGAACTGGTCCAAATCGGATTGGCTGACAGCGACAATGCCATCACAGTTTCTGCAAAGATCTTCTTCCAAATTCGAAACGACTTTTGTGATTCGGTCAACATGGCTCGCGCTCAGCGTGCCACTTACCGACGAAATCAGATCTTGCTCAACATTCTGTGAGCCATAGATTACGACAGACGGCAATTTGTTGCGCGCAATATATTCCTTAACCAACGGCCAAGCCCAAGGCTGTTCAAGCCAGAAGATATCCGGCTTGAACTCATCCATCCTGGCTTCAAAATCTCTGTATTTCGTTTTATCTGTCAAAAATCCAATGCAAGCATGAACGTCTTGCCGGAGGTGTTTCTTTTCTATAAAAATCTGATCATCAATCGACAAGGGGTATGAAATTTCATCGTCATCGAGGTTTTCAATGTTGCCGGTATGAATAGAGACATGCTTGACGATACAGCCGTTCTTTCTAAATTCGTTGTGTATCGCATTTAGTCGGATTTGACCTCCATGCATCGGGTTGTTGACGCGATAGGTCGATAGAGTGACGATTTTCATCATAGCTATTCTCACGCCCTCACGACCGCATGCAGATCGCTATAGAAATCGATCATAGCCGATTTCCAAGTTTTGATTCTGTAATTTGATTTGATGTCCGACCGCAAGTTTCTCAGGATTTCAGGGTTGGAGATGTAATCGGCTATTTTCGCCTGCCAGCCCACCCCGTCATAGGGGCTCAACAACTCGCAGAGACCCTCTGCGACTTCCGGCATGGACGAAGTCGAGGAAGCGATACATGGGGTGCCGCGGGCCAAGCTTTCTGCGATCGGAAGCCCCCATCCTTCGTATAGCGATGGGTACACCGTGAACAAAGCGTTATTATATAACCATTCCAACGTGCCGTCGGACACGTTATTCAATATTTTTATTTTGTCAGGGAAAAGTCTCGGACAACTTTCGATCATCGATATGAGATCGCTCGTATTCCAGCCCGTATTTCCAACGAAAACCAGATCCGGGAGATCGATATTGGGACGATTTGAGATCTCTCGCCAAGCGTCAAACAATATCTTGTGATTTTTCCGCGGCTCAATCGTGCTTACATAGAGAACATATTTGCCCGATCTAAGGTCTAAATTCTCTGCCTTGTTAGTGGTATCGGGAGGTATATCGCAACCCAAGGTTATTTTTCTTACCGACGGCCGATTACGTGTCTGCAGGGTTGCAACAAAACTTTCGAGATCTCTCTTGGTCGCATCTGAAATGGCGTATATGATATCAGCAGTCCATGCAGTATCCATGATGAACTTCGGAAAGAGGACATCCATCCCTGGGACGCAATATTCCGGCATAATAATAGGTATGATATCGTACACTATTTGCACGAAGGTAATATTAATCTGAATTTTTTTATGATAGACCGCCGAGATAAAATCGATATCCCATTGCAAACCGGCGCTGATGAATACATCGTCATCCTGAAAAAGAAATAACCTTTCTGCTTCGCTAGCGTTGCGAATATTCTGGTTGTTGCTTTCAGAAATATCCGGAATCATAAGCAACAAAGTGTTTTTGGCAACGTTTCTGAAATCTTGCGTCTCTCGATCGAAATAAACCAATTCGGTATTTTCAATGTTAAATATCGCGTACCGGGCAATTTCACGCTCGGTCCGCACAATCCCTACTGCATTTCGGCCGATGTATCGGACCGAAGTGGAAACATCTACGATCGTGCGCATTCTTAATTCCTTCGACTGATTCTTTCGTTTGCGCAGATCCTAAATCGTCTGGTTGTAGGCGCCCACTTCGGAGCGCTCGCGCAGCACGTCGTCCACGGCCTTGAACATCCCGCGCAGCCGCTCTTCCGAGACGGGGCTCTCGATCACCACGACGAGCTCGGGCTTGTTCGACGAGGCGCGCACGAGGCCCCAGGTGCAGTCCTCGGTGGTGATGCGCACGCCGTTGACGGTGACGAGGTCGACGATCTTCTGGCCGGCGATCGGCTCGCCTGCGGCCTTCATCGCCTTGAAGCGCTCGGTCACGGTGGCGACCACGTCGTACTTCACCTCGTCGTCGCAATGGGGCGACATGGTGGGCGAGCCCCAGGTCTTCGGCAGCGCCCGGTAGAGGTCGGCCATCGACTTGCCGGGGTTGCGGTCGAGCATCTCGATGACGCTGATCGCGGTGAGCAGGCCGTCGTCGTAGCCGCGGCCGATCGGCTCGTTGAAGAAGAAGTGCCCGGACTTCTCGAAGCCGGCCAGCGCCCCGAGCTCGTTGACCCGGCGCTTGATGTAGGAGTGGCCGGTCTTCCAGTAATCGGCCTTCACGGCGAGCGACTGGAGTTCCGGATCGCTGGCGTAGAGGCCGGTGGACTTCACGTCGACCACGAAGGTCGAGCCCGGATGCAGCTTGCCGAGGTCGCGCGCCAGCATCACGCCGATCTTGTCGGCGAAGATCTCCGCGCCCTCGTTGTCGACCACGCCGCAGCGGTCGCCGTCGCCGTCGAAGCCGAGGCCGACATCGGCGCCGTGCTCCTTCACCGCGTGGGCGATGGCATGGAGCATCTCCATGTCCTCGGGGTTCGGGTTGTAGCGCGGGAAGGTGTAGTCGGGCTCCACGTCCAGCGGGATCACCTCGACGCCGAGCGATTCGAGGAGGCGCGGCGCGAAGGCGCCCGCGGTGCCGTTGCCGCAGGCGGCCACAACCTTCAGCTTGCGCGAGATGGGCTTCGCCCGCGCCTTGAGGTCGGCGAGGTAGGTCTCACTGAACCCTTCCACGAACTCGTAGGAGCCGCCATCGCGGTACTGGTAGGTGCCGCCGAGCACGATCTCCTTCAGCCGGGTCATCTCGTCGGGGCCGAAGGTCATCGGGCGGTTGGCGCCCATCTTCACGCCGGTCCAGCCGTTGTCGTTGTGCGAGGCGGTGACCATCGCCACGCAGGGGCAATCGAGGGCGAACTGGCCGAAATAGGCCATCGGCGAGAGGGCGAGGCCGACATCCTTCACCCGCAGGCCCGCCGCCTGCATGCCGGCGATCAGCGCGAGCTTGATCGAGGAGGAGTAGCTGCGGAAATCGTGCCCGGTGACGATGTCGGGCCGCACCCCGAGCTCGTGCACCAGGGTGCCGATGCCGAGGCCCAGCGCCTGGACACCCATCAGGTTGATCTCCTTCGGGAACAGCCAGCGCGCGTCGTACTCGCGAAAGCCCGTGGGCTTGACCAGCGGCAGCTGCTCGAAGGCGAAGGTGTTGGGATCGAGCGCAGGCAGCGGCTTGGGGAACATCGCGGGCCTCGTCTTGGGGGCTCGGCAGGGCGAGCGGAGTGGACGGTGCTCGCCTTAGCGAACCCCGCGCCAAAGACCAAGGGAGGGCGCTGTCAGCGGCGGGCCATCGTCGAGGGACAGCCCGCGCTCCGTGGATCCCGGGAGGCTCAGGCCTTGCGGGCCACCGTGAATCGGGCCGCCTGGCGCAGCACCTCGGCGCCCTCGCCCCAGCGCGACACCGCCTCGTCGCACACGCCCACCAGCCGGTCGCACTCGGCCCGCGCCCCGTCGAGGCCGAGCCGGTCGACGAGAGTCGCCTTGCCGGCGTCCTTGTCCTTGCCGGTGGCCTTGCCCATCGCCTCGGGCGAGGCTTCCCGGTCGAGGATGTCGTCGGCGATCTGGAAGGCTTGGCCCAGGGCGTGGCCGTAGCGCAGCAGCGCGGCGCGGGCATCGGCGTCGGCCCCGCCGACGATGGCGCCCGCCTCGACCGCGAAGGCCAGGATCGCGCCGGTCTTCATCGCCTGCATGCGCAGGGTGTCGTCCACATCGAGGGAGACGGCGCCGAAGCGGCCTTCCGCCGTGAGGTCGAGGAGCTGGCCGCCCACCATGCCGCCGAGGCCGGACGCCTTGGCGAGGCCGAGCACGAGGTCGGCGCGGGCGGTCGCGTCCGCCTGCCATTGCGGATCGGCGGTGACCTCGAAGGCCAGCGTCTGGAGGGCGTCGCCGACGAGGATCGCGGTGGCCTCGTCGTACTGCTTGTGCACGGTGGGCTTGCCCCGACGCATGTCGTCGTTGTCCATCGCGGGCATGTCGTCGTGGACCAGAGAGTAGCAGTGGACGAGTTCGACGCCGGCGCCGGCCGCCAGCGCGCCGGCCTCGGGGCCGCCGAGCATCCGCGCGGTCTCGATGGTGAGGAAGGGGCGCAGGCGCTTGCCGCCGCCGAGCACCGCGTGGCGCATCGCCTCCATCAGCCGCGGCGGCCGGGCGATCTCTCCGGGGCGGACCTCGGCGTCGAGGAGATCCACCATGAACTGCTCGACCGTGGCGGCGACGGTGGCCAGCCTGTGGGAAAACGCGTCCCGGCCTGCCTCTGCCTTGACCGAAGCGGGGGTAGCCTGCGTTGAGGAGTGGGACGAGGTCATGGGAACGTGGCCTTGGGGAGGGTGAGACGCGGCACAGTGCGGCCCGATGATATCAGAGCGGAGCCGCGGCGACGGGCGGCGATTGCTGAGGAGCGCCCGCTGCCGTCGGTCGGGCAGGTCCGGCCCCCGCGGCGCGGCTTGCGCCGCCTCGTCGGGCTGGTTCTGCTCGTCCCCGGCATCGCGCTCGGTCTCACGCTCACGCTGGCGCTCGTCTATAGCGCCGTGACGCCGCCCTCAACCCTGATGCTCGGCCGCTGGCTGACCCTGCAGCCGGTGACGCGCGAGAGCGTGCCGCTGGAGCGGATCAGCCCGAACCTCGTCCAGGCGGTGATGACCTCCGAGGACCAGCGCTTCTGCCAGCACAACGGCATCGATCTGGGCGCGCTCCGCGACGCGATCGACGAGGAGGAGGGGCCGAGCCGGGGCGCCTCCACCATCACCATGCAGACGGTGAAGAACGTCTTCCTCTGGCCGGGCCCCTCCTACCTGCGCAAGGCCATCGAGATCCCCCTCTCGGTGGCCCTCGACGCCCTCTGGGGCAAGCGGCGCGTCATGGAGATCTACCTCAACGTGGCGGAGTGGGGGGACGGCATCTACGGGGCCCAGGCCGCCGCCCGGCACTGGTTCCGCAAGGACGCGCGCGACCTGACGCGCGGGGAGGCGGCGCTGCTCGCCGCCTCGCTGCCGAACCCGATCCTGCGCAGCGCCGGCCGCCCGACCTCGGCCCTGCGCCGGATGGCGGCGCGGATCCAGGGGCGGTTCGGCCAGGTCGACGGCCTCATGGGCTGCCTCGGGGGGTGAGGCGCCCGCCTATCGTCGTCGGGCGTTGCGGCCTGAGCGCGGGCGGGATCGCGGGAAGCGGGAGACGAAGCGGGAGACGCGGATGCGGCAGGCGCGCGGATCGATCGGGCGGGGGGCTGCGACGTCCTCGCCCTCGCAACGCTGGCGGGGTCCGCCCGGCCCGACGACAGCGCCGCGGCCCTCGATGCGGGCGGCCTCGTGCCGATTCGCGATCCGGATGTCGCCCTGGCGAGCGAGGGCCTGCGGATCAGCCCTGGCCGGATCGCCGTGGACTACGTCTGCCGCAACGGGTTCCAGCGGCCCAAGACCCTGCGCGTGGCCCTCCCGCTGCCCGACATCGACGGGGCGGAGCTTGCCCGGTCCGCCGCGGCGGCGCGCGCGAGACCGGCCCCACCACCTTCGTCCGGGGGGCACGGGACGACCTGCCGGATTCGGACCTGCGCGTGCTGATCGCCCCGAACGACGATTCGATCCCGGACATCCGCTGACAGCGGCACCGCGGCGATAACCGGGGGGCGCGACAGGCGCCGGAAATCGGGTAAGGGAGGCCGCACACGAGGAGAGCCCGATGCCCGAGACCGAGATCACCCTGGAGCGGATCGCCCTGATCCGGCGTCTCGTGGTGGCCTGGGACCCGACGGGGCACGGCGCGCCGATGATCCACCCGGACGCGCCCTACGGCAGCACCGACCGGGACGGCGACATCGCCAACGTCACCGGCGACGACGAGGGGGCGGAGGAGGAGCACCGCGCGGTCGGCGCCGCCCTCGCCGCCTTCGTGCGGCACGCGAGCCTGAAGCCCGGCCGCTTCACCTATCACAACCCGCTGGTGAAGCTCGACCAAGGCCGGGGTGGGGACGTGTTCCGGGACGAGACCGGCGCGGCGCCCGAGCAGATCATCTTCGACGTGACGGGCGACCATCTCGCCCTGATCCCGCGCCTCGCCATCCAGTGGGACGCGGCGCTCGGGGTGCCGCGGGTCGACCCGGCCGCGCCCTACGGCGACACGGATCTCGCTGCCTCGATGCGCCGCCACCTCGGCAACACCGACGCCGACCCGGCCCGGCTGCACCACGCGATGCAGCCGGCCCTGCAGATCTTCCTGCGCTACGCGGACATCGCGCCGGGGGACTACGCGTAAGACGCGTTCTCCGCCTCTCCGTCCCTCCTCTGCGGAGGAGGGCGGGTGGACTTAGAGCCGGTCCCGATCGCGTTGCGTTCGTCCACGGCTCCAAGTTATCGTTCTTGCACGCTCTCTTGCGCCGAACCGGCGCCCACGTCGGCGGAGAACGCTCTAGCCCTCGCGCTTCTTCCGCTGGGCGAGCGTGCGCAGGCGCAGCGCGTTGAGCTTGATGAAGCCCGCGGCATCCCGGTGGTCGTAGGCCACCGCGCCCTCCTCGAAGGTGACGAGATCCTGGTCGTAGAGCGAGTTCGGGCTCTCGCGGCCGATGACGTGGACGCCGCCCTTGTAGAGCTTCAGCCGCACCGTGCCGGTGACCTTCTCCTGGCTCTTGTCGATGAGCGCCTGGAGCATCTCGCGCTCCGGCGAGAACCAGAAGCCGTTGTAGATCAGCTCCGCGTATTGCGGCATGAGCTGGTCCTTGAGATGGGCCGCGCCGCGGTCGAGGGTGATCGACTCGATGGCGCGGTGGGCCGGCAGCAGGATGGTGCCGCCGGGCGTCTCGTACATGCCGCGGCTCTTCATGCCGACGAAGCGGTTCTCGACGAGGTCGAGGCGGCCGATGCCGTTGGCGCGGCCGAGCTCGTTCAGCTTGGCGAGCAATGCGGCGGGCGAGAGCGCCTCGCCGTCGATCGAGACGGCGTCGCCCCGCTCGAAGCCGATGGTGACGACGGTGGCCTCGTCCGGCGCCTCCTCCGGCGAGAGCGTGCGGGAATAGACGTAGTCCGGCACCTCGACGGCCGGGTCCTCCAGCACCTTGCCTTCGGAGGAGGCGTGCAGGAGGTTGGCGTCCACCGAGAACGGGCTCTCGCCGCGCTTGTCCTTGGCGATCGGGATCTGGTGCTGCTCGGCGAAGGCGATGAGCTGCTCGCGGGAGCGCAGGTCCCACTCGCGCCAGGGGGCGATCACGGTGACGTCGGGCTTGAGCGCGTAGTAGCCGAGCTCGAACCGGACCTGATCGTTGCCCTTGCCGGTGGCGCCGTGGCAGACCGCGTCGGCCCCGACCCGCTCGGCGATCTCGATCTGCTTCCTGGCGATGAGCGGCCGGGCGATCGAGGTGCCGAGCAGGTAGACGCCCTCGTAGACGGCGTTGGCCCGGAACATCGGGAAGACGTAGTCGCGCACGAACTCCTCGCGCAGGTCCTCGATGTAGATGTTCTCCGGCCGGATGCCGAGCAGCTCCGCCTTCTTCCGGGCCGGCTCCAGCTCCTCGCCCTGGCCGAGATCGGCCGTGAAGGTGACGACCTCGCAGCCGTAGGTCGTCTGCAGCCATTTCAGGATGATCGAGGTGTCAAGGCCGCCGGAATAGGCCAGCACGACCTTCTTCACGGGCTTCTTGTCGGGAGCGGACATCGGCGGTTCCGTCGTCTCGGGCTGAACTGTCGCGGGCGGCTTATCGCGCGGGCCCTGCGCCTGCAACCGGCGCGGGCCTGTGGGGATTCGCCCTGGACGGGGGCCGCCCCATCTACGACTCTCAAGGCCGCCCCGACCTGTTCCGCCCCTCGCTTCCACCCGCCTTCAGCGGAGACGCCGCGTCCATGGCCCGCCAGCCAGCCATCGAGTTCTGGTACGAGTTCGCCTCGACCTATTCCTACCTCGCCGCCAGCCGGATCGAGGCGGCGGCGGCGGAGGCCGGCGTCCTCGTGCGCTGGCGCCCCTTCCTCCTGGGCCCGATCTTCGCGGCGCAAGGGTGGACCTCCTCGCCGTTCAACCTCTACCCGGCCAAGGGCCGCAACATGTGGCGCGACGTGGAGCGGGAGGCCGCGCGCCTCGGCCTGCCGCCCCTGACGAAGCCCGACCCCTTCCCGCAGAACAGCCTCAGCGCCACCCGCACCGCCATCCTCGGGCAGGGCGAGGACTGGCTCGTTCCCTTCACCAAGGCGGTCTACGAGGCGAGCTTCGCGGGCGGGCGCTCCATCGCCGAGCCGGCGGCGGTGATCGCGATCCTCGATTCCCTCGGCCTCGACGGCGTGCAACTGGTGAAGGCGGCGAGTGCCGAGGCGAACAAGACGCGCCTGCGCGTCGCCGGCGAGGAGGCCCGCTCCCGCGGCATCTACGGGGCGCCGAGCTTCCTCACGGAGGACGGGGAACTCTTCTGGGGCAACGACCGGCTGGAACACGCCCTGGCCTGGGCGGTGGGCGAGCGGCCGGGCAACCTGCGCTGAGCGGGCGCCCGGGTCGTCGGGGCCTCACTCTTGCCGCCGAGACTGCGTAGAAGGGCGCCGCTCCGTCAGACCAGCAGGACCGTTATGCCCCCGACCCGCCGCCACGTCCTCGCCGCCGCCGCCGGCGCGGCCCTCGCGCCCGGCGCCGGCCTCGCCCAGTCCTACGGCCAGCGCATCGCCGTCGAGAACGACGAGGGCAAGGCCGTGGCCAACGCGATCCTGCCCGGCGAGATCACCGGGCAGATTCCCGAGCTGAAGGGCGTGACCTATGCCGGCCCGCGCGACGCGGAGACGGCGCTCTACGAGTTCTTCGACTTCAACTGCCCCTGGTGCCGCAAGGCCGCCGCCGACGTCGCCTCCCTCCACGAGAGCGACGCGGCGCTGCGAATCGGGCTCGTGCACAACCCGATCCTGTCGCCGCAATCGGCCCAGGCCGCCAAGGTGATGCTCGCCGTCCAGCGCCGCCTCGGCTCGGCCGCCGCCTGGGGCTTCTACCGGCAGCTCCTGGCCCGGCCCGGCCGGATCGACGGGCCGGTGGCCCTGGAGACGGCGGGCAAGCTCGGCGTCCCGGCCGGCGAGATCGAGCAGGTGGCCGACAGCGAGGAGGTGCGCCTCGCCCTGCGCAGCCACATGCGGATCGCGGCCGATCTCGGGCTCTACGCCACCCCCTCCTACGTCCTCGGAAATGCCGGGATCCTCGGTCATCCCGGCGCCCGCTCCCTCGCCCGCATGATCACGAGCACCCGCCGCTGCGACAAGCTGGCGTGCTGATGCCGGGCCCGCTGGCCCTGGCCTGCTAGGGCGTCGTAAGCTTCGGTCAAGGGTCGTGCTTCAGGATTCTGTGGAGTGCGGGCCCGGACCCGTTCGCCGCGAAGTTGTGGAAAGTCGATGCACGTTCTGATCGCCCAGCTCCTGATGACGGTCGCCGCCGTCATAGCCGGCGTCCTGATCGGCGAGCGGATCGAGGCCCCCGTCCGCCACTGGGCGAGCCGCATCGCGGGCGAGGGCCGCCGCCGCCGCTGAGCGTCGCCCGGACCCGCCGCGCCGCGATCCGGGGCGGGCGCCCTCATCCGGGCGTCCCATCGCCTTGCATGCCACCGTGTTGCCATGCTAGGCGGTCGCCGCGCCGGGCAAGGGGGCATCGTGCACCCGGTCTCTTGGCACAATCCCATTTCCTGCGGCCTCCCACCGAGCCCTCGAGCGGGTCCGGCCCAGGGCGGAACCGCGGGCAAGGAAGAGAGAGCGACGGGTGGCGCAGAACGGTTCCGAGGCAGGGTCCCTCGTCGCAGGCATGGCGGGTCGCTACGCGTCCGCCCTGTTCGAACTGGCCCGCGAGGCGGGCCAGGTGGACGCCGTGGCGGCCGAACTCGGCAAGTTCGACGCGCTCCTCAAGGAAAGCGCCGATCTCCGCCGGCTCGTGCGCAGCCCGGTCTTCGGTGCCGAGGAGCAGGCCGCCGCCATCGGCGCCGTCGTCGAGAAGGCCGGCATCACCGGGCTTGCCGCCAACTTCATCCGCCTCACCGCCGCCAACCGCCGGCTCTTCGCGCTGCCCGACATGATCGCCGCCTTCCGCACCCTGGTGCGCGAGTCGAAGGGCATCGTCCGCGCCGAGGTGCGGGTGGCCGAGCGCCCGTCCGACGCCCTGCTCGAAGAGATCAAGGCGTCCCTGCGCGACGTCGCCAAGGCCGAGATCGACATCGACCTGCACGTGGACCCGACCCTGATCGGCGGCCTCGTCGTGAAGATGGGCTCGCGCATGGTCGACGCCTCCCTCCGCACGAAGCTCAACGGCATCCGCCTCGCGATGCGGGACGCGCGCTGACGCGCCCTCCCGTTTCGACGCTCCGAATTGAATACTGATTTGTAAGAGGCCCCGACGATGGACATCCGCGCCGCCGAGATCTCCGCGATCCTGAAAGAGCAGATCAAGAACTTCGGCGAGGAGGCCGAGGTCTCCGAGGTCGGGCAGGTCCTGTCCGTCGGCGACGGCATCGCCCGCGCCTACGGCCTCGACAACGTCCAGGCCGGCGAGATGGTCGAGTTCGAGTCGGGTGTGCGCGGCATGGCGCTCAACCTCGAGCAGGACAACGTCGGCATCGTGATCTTCGGCTCCGACCGCGAGATCAAGGAAGGCCAGACCGTCAAGCGCACCGGCGCCATCGTGGACGTGCCGGTGGGCAAGGGCCTGCTCGGCCGCGTGGTCGACGCGCTCGGCAACCCCATCGACGGCAAGGGCCCGATCCAGTCGACCGAGCGCCGCCGCGTCGATGTGAAGGCGCCGGGCATCATCCCGCGCAAGTCCGTGCACGAGCCGATGGCCACCGGCCTCAAGGCGATCGACGCGCTGATCCCGATCGGCCGCGGCCAGCGCGAGCTGATCATCGGCGACCGCCAGACCGGCAAGACCGCGATCGCCCTCGACACGATCCTGAACCAGAAGCCGGCCCATCAGGGCACGGACGAGAAGGCCAAGCTCTTCTGCATCTACGTGGCCGTCGGCCAGAAGCGCTCCACCGTCGCCCAGTTCGTGAAGGTGCTGGAGGACCAGGGCGCCCTGGAATACTCCATCGTCATCGCCGCGACCGCCTCGGATGCCGCCCCGATGCAGTTCATCGCGCCGTTCGCCGGCTGCGCCATGGGCGAGTACTTCCGCGACAACGGCATGCACGCCGTGATCGTGTACGACGACCTTTCCAAGCAGGCCGTGGCCTACCGCCAGATGTCCCTGCTGCTGCGCCGTCCGCCGGGCCGCGAGGCCTATCCGGGCGACGTGTTCTACCTCCACTCGCGCCTGCTCGAGCGCGCCGCCAAGATGGGCGATGCCGCCGGCAACGGCTCGCTGACCGCGCTGCCGGTCATCGAGACGCAGGCCAACGACGTCTCGGCCTACATCCCCACCAACGTGATCTCGATCACCGACGGCCAGATCTTCCTCGAGACCGACCTGTTCTACCAGGGCGTGCGCCCGGCGGTGAACGTCGGCCTCTCGGTGTCGCGCGTGGGCTCCTCGGCGCAGACCAAGGCGATGAAGAAGGTCGCCGGCAAGATCAAGGGCGAGCTCGCGCAGTACCGCGAGATGGCGGCCTTCGCCCAGTTCGGCTCGGACCTCGACGCCTCGACCCAGCAGCTCCTGAACCGCGGCTCGCGGCTCACCGAACTCCTGAAGCAGCCGCAGTTCTCGCCGCTGAAGATGGAAGAGCAGGTCGCGGTGATCTACGCGGGCGTCAACGGCTACCTCGACAAGCTGCCGGTCGCCAAGGTCCGCCCCTTCGAGGACCAGCTCCTCTCGACGCTGCGCTCGAAGCACAAGGACCTGCTGGAGGCCATCGGCACCTCGAAGGATCTCTCGGACGACAACGCGGCGAAGCTGAAGAACGTCGTCGAGGGCGTCGCCAAGTCGATCAACTGAGTCGATCAACTGAGCCCGGACGGGCTCTCCCCTCCCTCGGGGAGGTGAGAGCCTGAACCACCCCCACCTCCGGCTCCTCCCTGCACACGGGAGGAGAGGCTCTTCCGAACGGATCTGGACGCCGCCCGATGCCGAGTTTGAAGGACCTGCGCAACCGCATCACCTCGGTGAAGGCGACGCAGAAGATCACCAAGGCCATGCAGATGGTCGCCGCCGCCAAGCTCCGGCGCGCGCAGATGGCCGCCGAGAGCGGGCGCCCCTACGCCGAGAAGATGGCCGCGGTGCTCGGCAACCTCGCCGGCGGCCTCGTCGGCGGCGTCGGCGCGCCGCGCCTGCTGTCCGGCACCGGCTCCGAGCAGACCCACCTCCTCGTGGTCTGCACCGGCGACCGCGGCCTCGCCGGCGCCTTCAACTCGTCCATCGCGCGTCTCGCCCGCGACCATGCCAACCGGCTGATGGCCGAGGGCAAGACCGTCAAGATCATGACGGTGGGCAAGAAGGGCCTCGACGTGCTGCGCCGGCAGTTCCGCGAGCAGATCGTCGCCTCGCGCGACATCCGCGGCAACAAGCCGGTGGATTACGAGTTCGCCGCCGAGATCGCCGACGACATCCTCGCCCGCTTCGATGCCGGCGAGTTCGACGTGGCGACCCTGTTCTACGCCGAGTTCCGCTCGGTGATCTCGCAGATCCCCACCGCCCAGAAGATCATCCCGGCCGAGCTGCCCCAGGCCGACGGTCGCGGCCCCGGCGCGGACGCCGCTCTGGAATTCGAGCCCGACGAGGAGAGCATCCTCGACGCGCTGCTGCCGAAGAACCTCACCGTCCAGATCTTCCGCGCGCTCCTCGAGAACGCGGCCTCCGAGCAGGGGGCGCGCATGAGCGCCATGGACTCCGCCACGCGCAACGCGGGCGAGATGATCAAGAAGCAGACGCTGGTCTACAACCGCACGCGTCAGGCCATGATCACCAAGGAACTCATCGAGATCATCTCGGGCGCCGAGGCGCTCTGACCGAAACGAGAGCGGGCGCGACGGCGCCCGGACCGCACAGCATCGAAGGGTAGGCAACCATGGCCAACACCGCAGTTCCCGGCGCCGGCTCCAGCAAGGTCGGCAAGATCACCCAGGTCATCGGCCCGGTCGTCGACGTGCAGTTCGACGGCCACCTGCCGGAGATCCTGAACGCCCTGGAGACCACCAACAACGGCTCGCGCCTCGTGCTCGAGGTGGCCCAGCAGCTCGGCGAGAACACCGTCCGCTGCATCGCGATGGACACTTCCGAGGGCCTCACCCGCGGCCAGGAGTGCACCGACACCGGCGAGCCCATCAAGGTGCCGGTCGGCATGAACACGCTCGGCCGCATCATGAACGTCATCGGCGAGCCGATCGACGAGGCCGGCCCGGTCGTCACCGACACCTACCGCGCCATCCACCAGCCGGCCCCCGCCTACGACGAGCAGTCCACCGAGGCGCAGATCCTCGTCACTGGCATCAAGGTGGTGGACCTCCTCGCCCCCTACGCCAAGGGCGGCAAGATCGGCCTGTTCGGCGGCGCCGGCGTCGGCAAGACCGTGCTGATCATGGAGCTGATCAACAACATCGCCAAGGTGCATAGTGGTTATTCGGTCTTCGCCGGCGTGGGTGAGCGCACCCGCGAGGGCAACGATCTCTACCACGAGATGATCGAGTCCAACGTCAACAAGAACCCCAAGGAGAACGGCGGCTCGGCCGAGGGCTCCAAGTGCGCGCTGGTCTACGGCCAGATGAACGAGTCCCCCGGCGCCCGCTCCCGCGTGGCGCTCACCGGCCTCACCATCGCGGAGCAGTTCCGCGACGAGGGCCAGGACGTGCTGTTCTTCGTGGACAACATCTTCCGCTTCACGCAGGCGGGCTCCGAGGTGTCGGCGCTTCTCGGCCGCATCCCCTCGGCCGTGGGCTACCAGCCGACGCTCGCCACCGACATGGGCGCCCTGCAGGAGCGCATCACCACCACCACCAAGGGCTCGATCACCTCGGTGCAGGCGATCTACGTGCCGGCCGACGA